>CAMVSV010000072.1 GCA_947170265.1 uncultured Prevotella sp. | reverse complement strand
GCAATCAAACTTGTTTGAATTGCCGAGCGTGAGGAAAGTCGGTGAAACCAAAGGGTAGAAATAGCAGAAATTTGCAGTTGTGTCAGTTGTGTCGGATTTCTTGCTTCCAGCAAGCGACCATAGGTCGATGAGCAATCCGACACCATCGAGTATGAGCATCTGAGATGCGGAAAAAAGGTAAGTACAGTGTATTTCGGATTGCAAATCCTAATATTCAAGGGAGCTGGATTGCAAATCCAGCTCAACTCACTCCTGCTCAAACACTCCTGCCCATAAGGACAGCGTTTCAGTTGTGTCGGATTTGCAATCCGACACCATAGAATATTAGCATCTGTGATGCGGCAAAGTCTTTACTTTGTTTTTCGGATTTGAAAATCATTAGCGATAGAAAGTCAATCTCGGCTATGATGCTGAAATATGGCTAAGATTGAAGGTTGAAATAGGGAAACATGAGAAAAAGCACTGAAGACTTTGGCCTTTCATCGATAATCATTATCTTTGCAGAAACAGTGAAAACCAAAACAATCAACACAATAAGTCATGGCGGCACATCGGTTTGATACGGTAAGGACGATGATGGCAGAGGAACATCTCGCGGCAGTGGTGATGACCAACGGCAGTCCTCATGGTAAGGACTGTGACATTGCCCGATGGAAAGAAGTAGAATGGCTGTCAGGAATTGTTGACCTCACGGCAGTGGCTGTAGTTACAGCCAGGGGCGGTATGGTGTGGACTGCCTCTCACCTGTTGCAGGAAGTGAGAGATGAGCTTGGAGATGCCGGAGTGATGGTGACGGAAAAAGCCGTGGCTGGAGTAGGCGACGTGGCGAGATGGATTGTCAGCACGCTCAATGGCAGCAGCGTTACCGAGGTGGCTGCCAATGGCTCTTGTATGTCAAAACGATATGTTGATGAACTCATTGCACTGTTGCGGCAGGGTGGGGGACTGACGCTCCGCAGCAATATTGACTTCATGGGACGCCTGTCAGCACAACGACCATCACTTCCCTCTGTAGTGGAAGAAAGAAGAAAGGACAACGAACTCACCACATCTGAGAAATTAAGGCGGCTAAGGCGCGCTCTCATACGGCAGTCTGCCGACGGACAGCTTGTGGTGGACAGCAGCGAGGTGGCATGGCTGCTGAACCTGAGAGACCATGACGCGACAGGAAAGGTGCTGTTCTGCGGTTTCCTGCTCGTGGACTCGCAAAAGGCTACATTCTTCGTTGGTGATGGCAACGTGGACTGCGTAGTGGATTCTCGCCTTGCTGCCGATGGCGTTGACGTGGCTTCCTATGGCGACATGGCGAAGTCGCTGCGAAGCTATCTTGAATATAACATACTCATAGACCCTGAGCAGACTCCCTATAATATATATAATAAGGTGGAAAGACCGATAGTGAACCTGTCGTCGCCAGTTCCACTTCTCATGAACGAATAAAGCCATTGACCTATGAAAAAGAAAACGCGCAAACCCAGCGGATGCATAGCAGCAGCCGGATATCCCTTGCTCATCGTAGGAGCGATAATAATGCTTCTTAGTCTGGTGTCTGTGATAATTGAATTGGACACGCTCAACGAACCCGATGGACCATATAGAGCCGAAGAAGTGCAACCAATAGATACCACCGGGCTCAAGCGACTGCCATCGGGCGACTGGTATGAGGTTGACAGCCTGAGCGGAGACACCATAGTCACTGACCCATACAACCCCTATGCCTACTATCCGTCGAAGCATGGACGGGCAACCATAGGTCTCTTGATAGGCGTGGTGGTATGTATGGTAGGAGCTTTTCCTTTCTCAATAGGTCTCATAATGGTCATCTACTACAATTCGCGAAGCCGCAAGGCATGGCTTGAAGAACAACTGGAAAAACGACTGGAAGAGGAAAGACAAAGAGATGCTTCAGCTACGGAAACAACAGAGTGACATAAAAATAATTGAAAAAATTTGCTCAAAATGTAAAAAGGTTGTAATTTTGCAACCGCTTTTCGTGGCTCATGCTGCAAAACGCTGTGTTTAAAGCATTTCTGTGTAGCGGCAATGGGGCTGGAGAGTGGAAAAAGGAATATAATGTATAACAAATAACAATTAAAACAAAAAACGCATGATTATTGTACCAGTAAAAGATGGTGAGAACATCGAGAGAGCTCTGAAGAAGTTTAAGAGAAAGTTTGAAAAGACCGGCGTGGTGAAAGAACTCCGTGCACGTCAGCAGTATGACAAGCCTTCTGTTCTGAAGAGACTCAAGATGGAGCACGCTGTCTATGTGCAGAAACTCAGAGCTGCTGAAGACTAAAAAACAAAGGCTAAATTTGGAGGTTTCAGAATAATTGCGTAAATTCGTTGCCGAAAACCTACGGAAAGAGTGACATGGCAACGCTTATAGAGCAATTTCTGGACTACCTGCAGCTGGAACGCAATTATTCAGCTCATACGATAAGTGCATACGGTGACGACTTGCGAGAGTTTGAACTGTATTTTACACATTTGGATAATCAGCTCTCTTGGACAACGGTAGATGCCGATGTGATCCGTGACTGGATGGAGAGCATGATGGATAGAGGAAACAATGCCACTTCAATCAACCGCAGATTGAGTGCTTTGCGTTCCTTTTATCGTTTTGCCCTACGGCGAAAGCTTGTAGACAGAGACCCCGTCCATATTGTAGTAGGTCCGAAGAAGGAAAAACCATTGCCGGCATTTGTAAAAGAGAGCGACATGGACAGGCTCCTTGATGAGAACATGTGGACAGACAGCTATCAGGATGTCCTCGCGCGTACCATAATATTAATGTTCTATGAAACAGGCATGCGGTTGTCAGAACTCACCGGGCTCGATGTGGCTACCGTTGACTTCGTGAACAAGGAGATAAAGGTGACGGGCAAGCGCAACAAACAACGCATAATTCCGTTTGGCAGTGAACTCGAAGAAGCAATCAGGAAATATATAGCTGAGCGGGCAAAATTGCCGGCAGTATGTTCTGACAGCCTCTTCGTGACGGCTAAGGGACACCGCATGACGGCTGACCAGGTGAGAGAAATGGTGAAGAAACAGCTCTCGCGCGTCACCACGATGAAGAAACGCTCGCCCCATGTGCTGAGGCATACCTTTGCCACAGCCATGCTCAACAACGATGCCGGACTGGAAAGCGTGAAGAAATTGCTGGGGCACGAAAGCCTCTCAACGACGGAAATATATACGCATACCACCTTTGAACAGCTTAAGAAAGTATATAATGAAGCCCATCCAAGGGCGTAAACCTGAATATTAACAACTAAAAACAGGAGGTAACTATGGACATTAAGATTAAATCTATTCATTTCGATGCTACAGAGAAACTACAGGCGTTCATCAATAAGAAAGCAGAGAAGCTGGAGAAATCGTTTGAAGATATAAATACTGTGGAGGTGCAGCTCAAAGTGGTGAAGCCTGCTACTGCCATGAACAAGGAAACAAGCCTCTCAGTGACCGTTCCCGGCAACACTCTCTTTGTAGAAAAGACCTGTGACACTTTTGAGGAAGGAATAGACCTCTGCGTAGATTCAATGAAGGTTCAACTGGCAAAATACAAGGAAAAATTAAGGAATAAGTAAAAAAATACTTCAAAAGTTTTGGAGGTTTGAAAATAAGTCGTATCTTTGCAGCCGTTTTACAGCACGTCCTAAAAACGCAGGCCAAAACGGCTGCAAGGAATTGCCTCTTTAGCTCAGTTGGCCAGAGCACGTGATTTGTAATCTCGGGGTCGTTGGTTCGAATCCGACAAGAGGCTCAAGAAGGACGAAGCAAAGAAAACAAAGCAGTTGCAGAGGCAACAGGCTTCGAGAAATTTGAAATGCTTACATACAGAAGAAACATGCGCTAAGCATAGAGAATTTAATATCGGGTGGTTACCAGAGTGGACAAATGGGGCAGACTGTAAATCTGCTGGCTACGCCTTCGGTGGTTCGAATCCATCACCACCCACTTCAGTAGAACGTTTATTGCGGAAATAGCTCAGTTGATAGAGCACTAGCCTTCCAAGCTGGGGGTCGCGGG
>CAMVSV010000071.1 GCA_947170265.1 uncultured Prevotella sp. | reverse complement strand
GCCATGTTGTGGCGTATGCGCATGACGGCTCCGAAGGTGTTGGTGCGCAGTCGCATGTGGGCATGCTGGCGCATGTATTCAAAGCTCTGTCCTTTCTTCTGCATGGGATAGTCGCTGCCGCAGAGTCCGTAAATCTCCAGCTTCTCACACTGTATTTCCACGGTTTGTCCCTTGCCCATGCTCTCCACGAGTGTGCCTTCAGCCGAGATACATGCTCCTGTGGTGATGCTCTTGAGTGTCTCCTCGTCGGTCTTGGCGGGGTCTACCACTATCTGTATGTTCTTTATGGTTGAACCGTCGTTGAGTGCAATGAAGTCAACAGCCTTGCTGCTTCTGTGGGTCCTTACCCATCCCTTCACGCATATCTGCTGTCCGTAGTCGGTGCTACGGAGTGCATCTGCAATCTTTGTTCTTTTCATGATTGTTTATTACCAATTATATATTGTCTGTTACTCAAATGCTCCCATGCGCAGCATCTCCACCTCTTTCTCTGTGAGGAAACGCCAGTCGCCGCGGCGGAGGTTCTTCTTGGTGAGTCCGGCAAAGAGCACCCTGTCGAGCTTCACCACACGATAGCCGAGGCTTTCGAATATACGGCGCACTATGCGGTTCTTTCCCGAGTGTATCTCTATGCCCACCTGGCTCTTGTCGGTGTCGTTGCTGTATTCTATGGCGTCGGCATGTATCTCTCCGTCGTCAAGGGTTATGCCTTCGGCAATCTGCTGCATGTCGTAGGCGGTGACGTTCTTGTCGAGGAACACATGGTAAACCTTTTTCTTCAGGAACTTGGGGTGGGTGAGCTTGGAAGCGAGGTCGCCGTCGTTGGTGAGCAGCAGCACACCGGTGGTGTTGCGGTCGAGGCGTCCTACGGGGTATATCCTTTCCGGGCATACGTCCTTCACGAGATCCATCACGGTCTTTCTCTGCTGTGGGTCGTCGCTGGTGGTGACATAGTCCTTGGGCTTGTTGAGCAGCACATATACCTTCTTCTCGATGTTCACCGGCTGGTCGTTGAAGAGTATCTCGTCGCTGCGCAGCACCTTGGTGCCGAGCTCAGTTACAACCTCTCCGTTTACCTTCACTGCTCCCGACTGTATGAACTCGTCGGCTTCGCGGCGGCTGCACACTCCCGCATTGGCAAGGAACTTGTTCAGTCGGAGCGGCTCGTTGGGGTCAATGTGCTCTTCTTTATATTCTATTCGTTTCTTCAGTGAATATTTTGCATTGGGGTCGTAGCCGTTGCTTGGCTTGCGGAAGCCGCCTTGCCGCTGTTGATAGCCACCCTGTCGCTGCTGATATCCTCCACGTTGCTGGTAACCGCCGCGCTGCTGGTAGCCACCTTGACGTTGCTGGTATCCGCCGCGCTGCTGATAGCCGTTGTTCTGACGTGGCTGGTAGCCTTGCTCACCACCCTCGTTGTTGTTGTAGCGTGGGCGGTAGCCTTGTTCGTTGTCGTTGTAACGTGGACGGTAGCCGTTGTTCTGTCGCTGCTGGTATCCGCCGCGCTGCTGATAGCCATTGTTCTGTCGTGGCTGGTAGCCTTGTTCATGGCTTTCGCTGTCCTGACTGTTGTAGCGTGGGCGGTAGCCTTGCTCGTTGTCGTTGTTGTTGTAACGTGGGCGGTAGCCGTTGTTGGGTCGCTGCTGATAGCCGCCACGTTGCTGATAGCCGCCATCCTGGTTGTTGTAGCGTGGACGGTAGCCGTTGCTGGGTCGCTGTTGGCTCCCCTGCAGGCTTGTTCCGAACCCTTCGGGACGGAATCCGCTGTCGTCGCCTATGCGGCCTTTGTCGCTGCTGTAGGCGCGTGTGCTGTGGATTCGTGGGCGTTGTGGACGTGTGTTAGCTCTGTAATCTCTTTGAAAGTTACTCGATGTGTCTGTCGATTCATAGCCCTCTCGGCTGTTTCCTTCTTGGTTTGCAGACAAGTTTGTTTTGTTTTCTAATTCTTCTGACATAGTTGTTTTTTTTTCATGGACCTCACGGTCGGTTCTTAATTATTGTTATCGTTATTCTTTTTTTTATGGTTTTTTATGGTTTTTCTTGCAATGCTGCTATTCGGTAGTGTCTCTTTTTCCGTTTATCTCCATCTGACTTTGCTAAGTCCCCCCCCTCCACAGTGGGAGGGGTTGTATAGCATTGTGTTGTCGTCGTTTCCTTACATTCCTGTGTAGTTATGTGGAGTGATGGCGGCGAGCTCGGCTTTCACCTCGTCGCTGACGTTGAGAGTCTGTATGAACTCGTGTATGGTTTCGGCTGTCATCTTCTTGTTGGTGCGGGTGAGAGCCTTCAGTGCCTCGTATGGGTGTGGATATGCCTCACGACGCAGAATGGTCTGTATGGCTTCAGCCACCACAGCCCATGTGTCGTCGAGGTCGTGGGCTATGGCTTCCTCGTTGAGGATGAGCTTGCGCAGACCCTTGAGGGTGCTCTGTATGGCTATCACGCTGTGGCCGAAGGGCACGCCCACGTTTCTCAGCACGGTGCTGTCGGTGAGGTCGCGCTGCAGTCTGCTTATGGGCAGCTTCTGTGCGAGGAACTGGAACACTGCGTTTGCCACTCCGAGGTTACCTTCGGAGTTCTCAAAGTCTATGGGGTTCACCTTGTGTGGCATGGCGCTCGAGCCTACCTCTCCGGCTTTAATCTTCTGTTTGAAGTATTCCATTGAGATATACATCCAGAAGTCGCGGTCAAGGTCGATGATGATGGTGTTGATGCGGCGTATGGCATCAAACACACCGCCGAGGTGGTCGTAGTTGCTTATCTGTGTGGTATACTGCTCGCGCTCCAATCCGAGCTTCTCGCTCACGAAGCGGTTGCCGAAGGCGCGCCAGTCGTGCTGTGGATATGCCACATGGTGAGCGTTGAAGTTGCCGGTGGCACCACCGAACTTCGCGGTGAACCTGCAGCCCTTCAGTACCTGTAGCTGCTCGGTGAGACGATATACATACACCATCACCTCCTTGCCCAGACGGGTGGGGGAGGCTGGCTGTCCGTGGGTCTTGGCGAGCATGGGCACGTCTTTCCATTCCTCGGCATAGGTGCGCAACTGCTCTATGAGCTCTTCCACCTGCGGGTAGTAGACCTGCTCCAGGGCTTCCTTCACCGACAGTGGCACACTGGTGTTGTTGATGTCTTGCGAGGTGAGTCCGAAGTGTATGAACTCCTTATACTCGTCGAGCTTTCCAATCTTGTCAAACTCTTCCTTGATGTAGTATTCCACAGCCTTCACGTCGTGGTTGGTAGTCTTCTCGATCTCCTTCACGCGCTCAGCAGCTGTCTCGTCGAAATTGCGATAGATGTCGCGAAGACGCTCAAAGAGTGATGCGTCGAAACCGGCAAGCTGCGGCAATGGCAGTTCGCATAGCGTGATGAAATATTCTATCTCCACGCGAACACGGTAACGAATAAGTGCATACTCTGAAAAGAAATCCGCCAAACTCTCTGTTTTACCTCTGTAGCGCCCGTCAACGGGCGAAATTGCTGTCAATATGTCAAGCTTCATAGCTAAAATGGTTTAATTAAGACTGCAAAAGTACGAATTTAAATCCATTACACCATAACCTTTTAGTATTTTTATGAATTATGTGATGCCCAACGGAATTTTTTTCAGGGAAGAGCAACGGCAAACCGGAGAAAATTGGTGGCTCAAACGACCATTTTTGACGTGGATTTTTGTGCTTTTTCAATTCCGTGAAACAGTTAACAAATGTGAACGAAAAATATTCTCCGCACAGTGAGAAAACGAAAGAGCCACTTTCGTGCTGCGAAAGAGGCTCTTTTACCTTCCAAAAGAGGCTCTTTTGCACGCTAAAAGAGGCTCTTTTAAAATGCCCCTTCCAACCGTTTGATTATCAGTAAATTACAGGGGTGATTTTCTGAGTCTTTCTTAGCTTCTAAGTGTTAAAGAAATTGTTGTAATGTTTACACTTGTTTACATTTGTTTACAAAATGTTTCACGCCGTTTTTTAAAGTCAATGCAACTCTTGAGGAGAAAAAACAAGTAAGAAGATTTGCCTTGGAAATCAGTCGAAATTCATGTATCTTCAGTTGAAATGAACTGAAGGCGTTTCTTAAAATAATGCAAATAAATTTTTAATAAAGTTATTTATTGTTAAATCGTAGAACTTTGGCAAAGTTTCAATCCTTAGTAATTAGGTAGAAAACAATAAAGTTTGTACCTTTGCAGCCCGAAATGACCTATTATGTGCTCTTGATAGGGTAGGGGATAATATGGTCTTTTTGCAAATGGTTGAAAATTAACGAAATAAATATATAAACTAAAAATTAAAGATTATGCCTACAATTTCACAATTGGTAAGAAAAGGCAGAAAGGTAGCAGAAGACAAGAGCAAGTCACCCGCTCTGGACGCATGTCCTCAGCGTCGTGGTGTGTGTGTTCGTGTCTACACGACTACTCCCAAGAAGCCTAATTCGGCAATGCGTAAGGTTGCCCGTGTTCGTTTGACAAACCAGAAGGAAGTGAACT
>CAMVSV010000070.1 GCA_947170265.1 uncultured Prevotella sp. | reverse complement strand
GCCGAGCGTGAGGAAAGTCGGTGAAACCAAATAGCAGAAAAAGCAGAAATTTTCGTTAAGGTAATCAGTTGTGTCGGATTTACAGTTGTGTCGTTGTGTCGGATTTGCAGTTGTGTCGGATTTCTTGCTTCAGGCAAGCGACCATAGGTCGATGAGTAATCCGACACCATCGAATATTAGCATCTGTGATGCGGAAAAAAGGTAAGGATAGCGTTGTAGGATTGCAAATCCTAATATTCAGGGGAGCAGGATTACAAATCCTGCTCAACGTGCGCTCAAAGGCAAATCCTGCCCAACAACTACTTCTTTAAAGGTACTTTCGCTCGGAAAAGAAAGGAAAAACGTGTTTTCACTTTGCATTGCTCTCGCTTATTCAGTTGTGTCGGATTTGCAATCCGACACTATTGAATATGAGCATCTGTGATGCGGAAAAAAGGCAAGGACAGCGTTGTAGGATTACAAATCCTAATATTCAGGGGAGCAGGATTGCTCATCGACCTATGGTCGCTTGCCAGAAGCAAGAAATCCTGCTCAACGGGCGCTCAAAGGCAAATCCTGCTCAACAACTACTTCTTTAAAGGTACTTTCGCTCGACAATGAAAAGAAAAGCAAGCTTTCATTTTGCATTGTTCTCGCTTATTCGTACCTTTGAAGAAGGTACTTTCGCTCGGAAAAGAAAGGAAAAACAAGTTTTCCCTTTGCTTTTCGCTCGCTTATTCGTACCTTTGCACCACATTAATATATAGGATGACAGTAAACAACAATAATACCAACGAACAGTTCAAGTCTGTGATGAAGGAATGCAGGGAGCTGTTTGAGAAGAAGCTCCACGACTATGGTGCCTCATGGCGCATACTCAGACCGGAGTCGCTCACCGACCAGCTTTACATCAAAGCCAAGCGCATACGCTCGCTGGAGATAAAGAAGGTGTCGAAGGTGGGCGAAGGCATACGCCCGGAATTCATCGCACTGATAAACTACGGCATCGTGGGACTGATACAACTGGAGCGTGGCTTTGCCGACAGCACCGACATGAGCCCCGAGGAGGCTCTTGCCGACTATGACCGTCATGCCGTGGAAGCCCTCGAGCTGATGCTCAGGAAGAACCACGATTACGACGAGGCATGGCGCTCCATGCGCGTGAGCAGCTATACCGACCTGATACTCACTAAGCTGCAGCGCATAAAGGAACTGGAAGACATTGGTGGCGAAACGCTCGTGTCTGAAGGCATCGACGCCAACTATATGGACATAATAAACTATGCTGTGTTCGGAGCCATAAAGCTCGGCACAGACGGCGACAACAACGGAGAATAAGCCGGTGGACAGAGCAAAGACCATCATCACCAACGTGTGCAGGATGCTGCTCGCCGTGGTGTGCATATTCTCCGGATATGTGAAAGCCATAGACCCGCTCGGCACGCAATACAAGATAGAGGACTATCTGGGTGCGCTCCACCTGGAGGGTGCCGTGCCCCACTGGCTCACCCTC
Organism: uncultured Prevotella sp.; assembly: GCA_947170265.1. Classification (GTDB taxonomy): domain Bacteria; phylum Bacteroidota; class Bacteroidia; order Bacteroidales; family Bacteroidaceae; genus Prevotella. The sequence goes on along the minus strand of CAMVSV010000070.1, from coordinate 3,158 downwards.
ACGGCATCGGTGGCTCTCGCTGCCACGGAGTTCACCATAGGCATGCTGCTGCTCTTCGCCATACGGCGGCGCCAGACATCACGGGTGACGCTCGTGTTCATGGCAGTGATGACGGCGGTGACGCTGTGGCTCGCCGTGGCAAACCCCATTGACGACTGCGGGTGCTTCGGCGATGCCATACACCTGAGCAACATTCAGACACTGCTCAAGAATGTGGTGCTGCTCGCCGCCGCCATCGTGGTGTGGAGGTGGAGCCTGAGAATGAAAAGGTTCATCTCTAAGACCAACCAGTGGATAGTGACAAACTATACCATGCTGTTTATCCTCGCCACGGCACTGTGGTGTATCTACAACCTGCCGCTGTTTGACTTCCGTCCCTACCATATAGGAGCCGACCTGCGCAAAGGCATGGAGATACCCGAGGGAGCAAAGCAGCCGCAGTTCAAAACCACGTTCATCATGGAGAAAGACGGAGAGACAAGAGAATTTGCACTCGAAGACTATCCCGACTCCACATGGACGTTCATTGACGCAAAGACCATACAGACAGAGAAAGGCTACGAGCCGCCCATTCACGACTTCAGCATAGTGGAGACAAGCAGCGGCAACGACATCACCGACAGCATCATGGGCAGCAGGAGCTACACCTTCCTGCTCATTGCACCCTATCTCGAACATGCCGACGATATATGCTTCGGCGACATAAACCGCATACACGAGTATGCCCTCAGCCACCACTACGGCTTCTACTGCCTTACAGCCTCAACAGCCAAAGGCATAAGCCACTGGACCGACATCACTGGGGCTGAATACCCCTTCTGCACCACCGACGGCACTACGCTCAAGACCATGATAAGGAGCAATCCCGGACTGATGCTTCTCAAAGACGGCAAGGTGATAAGGAAATGGAGCCACAACTATCTGCCCAAAGCCGAAGAGTTCACCGCCGATGCCACAGCCAACGGCAAGCAGCTGCCACTTGCACAGCTCGCCATAGGCAAGCTGCCGCAGAGCACCGTGGCAACGAAGATAACCAAAATACTCACATGGTTTGTGCTGCCGCTCGTGCTACTCACCCTTGCCGACAGAACGTGGGCATGGTCGCGATGGATAAGGATAGGAAAGAAAAGAAGGAAAAAAGAAAAGCAAGCTGAAAACTCTGAAGAAGAAGCTAAATGACGAAAAGCAAGGAACAGACAACAAACAAAATAATTTTTCACCAATAAAAAACAACAACACAATGAGAAAGAAAATTGTAGCAGGCAACTGGAAAATGAACATGAACCTGCAAGACGGTCTGGCACTCGCCAAAGAACTCAACGACACACTCAACGCAGAGAAACCCAACTGCGACGTAGTAATCTGCACACCATTCATCCACCTGGCAAGCGTGGCTCAGTTCCTCAACCAGGACATCATTGGTCTCGGTGCCGAAAACTGCGCCGACAAGGAGAAAGGTGCCTTCACAGGTGAGGTGAGCGCTGAGATGGTGAAGTCTACAGGAGCACAGTATGTAATCCTGGGTCACTCTGAGCGTCGCGAATACTACAACGAGACTCCCGAGATACTCAAAGAGAAAGTGCTCCTCGCACTCAAGAACAACCTCAAGGTAATCTTCTGCATCGGAGAGACACTCGCTGAGCGCGAAGCAGAGAAGCAGAACGAGGTGGTGAAGGCTGAACTCGAAGGAAGCGTGTTCAACCTCTCAGCAGAAGAGTTCAAGAACATCATCATCGCCTATGAGCCAATCTGGGCCATCGGTACCGGCAAGACCGCCACAGCAGACCAGGCTGAGGAGATTCATGCATACATCCGCAGCATAGTAGCTGAGAAATACGGACAGGACGTTGCCGACAACACATCGATACTCTACGGTGGAAGCTGCAAGGCAAGCAACGCACCCGAGCTCTTCGCCAAAGCCGACATCGACGGTGGACTCATCGGCGGTGCATCGCTCAAGGCTGCCGACTTCAAAGGCATCATCGACGCTTGGAAATAACAACCATACCACAACCATGTCTGGCGGAGCTTACATAGTGCTCCGCCAGACATTGACATCCCATTGAGACAATAACAAAACCATTCATACAATGAAACATTTCCTCACGGCAACAGCCATGGCACTGTGCATGGCAGCAGCTGCTACAGCACAGACTAACACAGGTAAGGTAACGGTGAAGCAAAGCTCCGAGATAGACGCACTCGTCTACGGAAAGAAAAAAGAAACGCCGAAGACCAAGGAACAGCTCAAAGCCGAAAAGAAAGCCGCCAAGAAAGCTGCTAAGGAAGCCAAGAAAGCTGCTAAGCAAGAGGCTGCACTGCAAAAAGCCGCAGGAAAGAAAAACCCCACCCCGACACCGCAGATAAAAGAACCGGTGAAGATTGACCCTGTTCAGCAAAAGATTACCGAGATAAAGGTGACTCCAAAGCCTGAGATAAGAGAACCCATAGCCGTGGAGCGCCCACGCACGAAGCTCGTGAGACGAAGAGTGAAGGTAGACCCAAGCCGCAGGGCACCCAAGAGCGTGGTATACAACGGCATGAGAAAGACCTCGGGCTACAGGGTGCAGGTGGTATCGGGAGGCAACACGCGCGAAGACAAGCGACGCGCAGAGCAAGCCGGCAACAAGGTGAAAGCACAATTTCCCGGACAACCCGTATATGTGCACTTCCACTCCCCGCGATGGTACTGCCGGGTAGGAAACTTCACCGACTACAAGAAAGCCGAAGCACTCAGGAAACAAATAAAGAACATGGGCTTCAACCAAGCCACCGTCATCAAGACAACCATAGTGGTGAGAAACATCGTACGATACTGACACACGACAACAAACACAACAACATATACAACAACCATTATCACGACAACAGCAACATGGACTTAGACCCAGAATACCGAGAAGGCCTTGACCAACTCGCCGACAACTACAAACAGATACTCACACTCTTGGGCGAAGACACCGAAAGGGAAGGACTGCTGAAAACCCCCATGAGAGTGGCAAAAGCCATGCAGATACTCACCCGCGGATACACACAAGACCCTCACAAAGTGCTCACCGACGCACTCTTCGCCGAGAAATACAACCAGATGGTGATTGTCAAGGACATCGACTTCTTCTCGATGTGCGAACACCACATGCTGCCGTTCTACGGAAAGG
>CAMVSV010000069.1 GCA_947170265.1 uncultured Prevotella sp. | reverse complement strand
CGTTGCGAAAGAGGCTCTTTTACCTTCCAAAAGAGGCTCTTTTGCACGCTAAAAGTGGCTCTTTTAAAACACCCCTTCCAAACACTTGATTACCAAGGAGTTACATAGGAGGTTTTTTGAACGTTTCTTAGTCTTCAAATGTTAAAGAAACTGTTTGATATTTCACACTTCTTTATATTTATTCACAAAATGTTTCACGGGAATTTTCGCGAGAAAAAGCCCCCTATCTTCTCAGATTTCAGTTTCTTTTAGTTGTGTAGGATTTGCCGTCACACACCATTGGTTATTTCATTTACAATACAAATAACGCCCGGTTAAATTCATTTCATCACTCCTATTTGCAGATAACTCTTGTATTCTCCCCCACAATGGATGATGTGACGGCCATGGTTAACCTTTGACACATAAGCCGGAACGCCTGGATGAACGTTGCCCGTGATGTTCTGGCTGCTGACCATGAACCGCAAATACTCGCCGGAGTAGAAAGTCATGCCTGTAGGAGCCAGAGAGACTTCAATCTCCACGATTTCGCCTTTCGACAGCTTCTCGTCACGGTCAAAACTCTGAACGGGAATAATATCGGTAGACAGTCCCTCGTCGAGATGGCGACGGCTGACGCGCAGACGGCCGTAGGCACCAGAGTATTTTGCCACACCGCCGTGGTTCTCCAGCATGTCGTGTGTACGGGGCGAGGTGGAACGATACTTGTTGTGCCGCCAGATTCCGTATTTGAGGTTGAGATGATGGACGACTCTTTCGACCTACAGTTTGTCTCTTTCAAAGATTTGCCCGCTGACGTGACGTTCAATTCGTGTATTGAACTGCAACTCACCAATGACGACATGGAACTCACTGGCGAGTATTTCCATCTTCTTTACCACACTGTAAATCGTCAGCCCCTTTCCATGCAATCAACACGTGCATTGCTGACAGGCATGTTGAACGAACTTCACGCCTTACATGAAAGGACAACGGTTAATACACAAAAGACACCAAGCCGACAACAGGAAATCTTACAACGCTTCATCACATTGTTAAACAGGCATGCTGCCAAGGAACACAACATTTCCTTCTATGCAGACCGTCTCTGTCTCACTCCCAACCATCTCGGGGCAACCATATGCGAGGCAAGCGGACTCACCGCCATGCAATGGATCCACAGATACATCATACAGCAGGCCAAACTGCAACTACTTTATAGCGACCATCCAGTATGGCAGATTTCTGAGACGCTGAATTTCCCCAATCCCTCGTTCTTCTCAAAGTTCTTCAAACGAGAAACAGGCATGACACCGGCTGAATATAGGCAAATGAAATAGAAAAACAAGGGAAAAAATGCGCATGACATGCATGGAATGTCGGTAAAAAAAAAGCGGCAGCCCTTCCGGGTTGCCGCACCATCTCTTTGTACCGTTTAAATTAGGGAAGGCTGATTGCCTCGTTGGGGCATACATCAGCACATGTGCCACACTCTGTGCACATTTCGGGGTTGATGCTATAGATGTCACCCTCGGAGATAGCTCCTACGGGACATTCGTCAATACAAGTTCCACATGCGATACAATCTTCGCTAATTACGTAAGCCATAATGTTAAGTATTAAATTGTTAATAATATAGTCTGATTTCGTAAGGTCTATACCTACTTGTTGTATGATGCAAAGATATATAATTATTTTTGAATACCTACAAATGATGATGGAATTTTTATTTTATTTTTATCTTTTCAAAATAATCCAAAATCAACGGCTATGCAATAAGACGATGTTTTCTGCGTTATAATAATGATGAAACTACACGCTTACGCTATATTGACAGCGTTTCTATGTCTTGCCACAGGCGTGGCGGCACAGGAACGGAAGGTGGAAAACAGACCGTATACCGATCTCAGACCATTCCACTTCGGAGTGCTCGTGGGCACGCACCTGCAAGACTTGGAGCTGCTGAACGCCGGTCCACAGCTTATCACAGGCGACGACGGACAGACGGTGGAGAAAGTGGTGTCGGCAGACCAAGACCGGTGGGATGCCGGCTTCACCGTGGGTGTGCTCGCTGAGGCACGCATCAATACTTACCTGCAGTTCAGGGTGGCACCGGCAATGTATTTCGGCACACGGCATATCACGTTCCGCAACCTGACTGACCTCAATGCCAACGGTGAGCCCACCGAGCAGCGTCAGGACCTGAAGACTGCCTATGTGTCGGCTGCATGCGACCTCATTGCCGCAGGACCGCGTTTCAACAACCACCGACCGTATGTCATGGCAGGCATCAACCCCATGATAAACCTCTCGGGCAAGGATGATGACTACCTGAAGCTCAAACGCTTTGACACCTTCGTGGAGGTGGGTGTGGGCTGTGACTTCTACCTGCCGTTCTTCAAGCTTCGTCCAGAGCTGAAATTCATGTACAGCCTCACCGACTGCCTTGACAAGAACCATGTAAAGAAGCTAAAGGACCAGAACATGATAATGTATACCAATTCGGTGAAGGAAGCCCACAGCAAGATGATTGCCCTGACCTTCTACTTTGAATAGCGAAACGCCAAAGAATAAAGCTATAGAAAATAAAAAGCGAGCCGCCTGCAACGACCTGTTGCAGGCGGCTCGCTATTTATTTGTTCACTACGGGTATTCTTAGACTCACCGTCACTGCTTCGCGCAGTCGAGCACCAGACGACCTATGTAAATGCCATGCTTGCCGTTCTGGTCCACAGGTATGAGCTTGCCTTCGGCATTCTTTGAATAGTAGAGTTCCTTCATGTAAGTGTGGGAGTGACCGCCGAGCACGAGGTCTACGTCATGGGTGCCGGCAAGCATTATCTGATCGTTCATGCCGCGGTTGTCCCAGCCAAGGTGGGACACGCATATCACCACGTCGCATTTCTTGGCCCGCTTGAGGAAGGTTGCCGTATGATCGGCAACAATCACGGGGTCGAGGTATTTCACTCCCTGACACTTAGCCGTGTCGACCAGTCCTATCATCTCGGGACAGAGGGCAAATAGTCCTATCCTGATGCCATTGCGCTTTACTATGGTCCATTTCTTCACAGTGCCTTCCACCGGAGTGCCCGTGAAGTCGTAGTTGGAACAGAGTATGGGAAACTTGGCTTTGCGGAAAATACGAGCCATGTTTTCGAGTCCGAAGTCAAACTCATGGTTGCCTATGGTAGAGGCATCGCAACGCATGAGGTTCATCATCTCTATCTCCACGTCGCCCTTGAAGAGGGTGTAATAGGGTGAGCCCTGCGAGAAGTCACCACTGTCGATATAGAGCAGGCCGGGGTTCTGACGTCGCTCCTGCTCAAGCATAGCCACACGACGGAGATAGCCGCCCCTGCCGGCAAGGAGTGTGTCGGCGAGGTTGGGGTTGAGTGGGAATATGCAGCTGTGGGTGTCGTTGGAATGGATTATCACCAGCTGCTTGTTTTTCTGCGCCTGTGCCGACATAGCCACCACAAGCAGCATTATGAGGATTGATAGTTGTCGTTTCATAGCTTTTTCCTTTTTAAAGAATATATGTGCATGGCTATTCCTTCACCACCACTCTGCCGTCCTTGTCGGCATCAACGGCTCTGCCTTGAGCCATTTGCTGTCGGAAATAGTCCATTATGATAAATCTCACATTGTTGTTCTCGTCCTGAGGAGAGTGAATGTCGTAGCCACTCTGGAAGGCTTTCATACCGTCGTTGCCCTGAGCCACATAGTCGAGGGTAACAACCCTATATTCCCTGGCGGGGTCTATGGCATTGCCGTCAATGGTGGCACCAAGAAGCTTTCCATCTTTTGTGATGGTGAGCTGCACACTACGGCTCACGCCCTCGCCGCCATTGAGTGCTATCTGAGAAAACAGCTCCAGCACCTTGTCGCCCTTCAGCGTAAGGAAACATATCTTGTTTTCAAACGGTGCCACGTCGAGCACATCGCCCACAGTGACCTTTCCCTTGGCAATGGCAGCACGCATGCCACCAATGTTATAAACCGAAAAGACGGGCTCCTCACCATAACTCTTGCTTGCCCACATCAGCACGTCTGACAGTAGGTTTGACAGCGGACTCTCGGGCGAGTCGGCATAGAGAAAACGAGCAGCCTCACCCACCACCGGCGACATGATGCTGTCTACCGACACCTTGTAAGGCGCAATAATGGTGGCTGCCTCTGATGATGGCGATACATCATAGCGATTGTCAATGAGCAGACGGGTGCGTTCAACACCCACCAGCTTGTAAGGCGAATGACAGCCGCTCACTGCCGATGACAGCAACAACACTGCCAACAAATTCCTTGCTTTCATTTTAAATTCTTGTTTTTAGTTAATCTCGTTCTACAAAAGTAAGAAAATATATTGAAACAGGGTAATACAGCGACATGCAATTTATGTTGCAGGCTTTCCTCACTACCCTATTTCCTTTTCAACTCCACAATATACGGACGCAACACGTCAGCCCACACTTTATAGCCATAGGGCGTGAGATGGATGCCATCGGCACAATAGGGACGATACATCTTGTTGCTGCGACGGTCTTTCAAACGACTGAACACATCAATATACACCACGCCCTGCTCATTGCAATAGTGCTTCACCACGGCATTGATTGCGGGTATGTCGTTGGTCCTGCCACGCAAGCGCTTCCACTTGCCGAAATCCTCGTTTATGGGGAACACACTCTGCACATACAGGGGAGTAGAGGGAGCCTGACGACGTATCTCCTGAATGAGAACGATAAGACTGTCGGCAACCTGCCGGGACGTGAGACCATGACTGAGGTCATTGGTGCCACACTCAAGAAAAATGGCACGGGGAGAATAGCTACACACCTGACTGAGACGATGGATTATGCCTGTGGCATCGTCGCCAATGATGCCTCGGTTTACAATTCCCTTTGCCGAGAGCAACTCGCTCCAGTCTCCACCAAACTCGGTAAGACTGTTGCCAAGCATCACTATCTGAGTGCTGTCGGGAACCGGCTCGGCAGCATAACGCTCCACCATGTCGTTGTAATGAGGGAAAGAACGATAGCCTACGGTCTGAGCCATGACAGAAACTGTAAGTAACAGCAACGCCGTGGCTGCAAGACACCTAAGAAACGATGTATAAAGATTATTCCTCATGGCACTACAAATAATTAGAACACAGTTATGATTTTGCAAAGATAAGTAATATTGACAAATACCATTGTGAAAAAACATAGAAAAAGATGGCTAGCCTTCAGTACAAAACAAAAAAAACGGCTGTCGCCAAAGGCAACAACCGCGTTATTAACAGAAAGATTCATCTCGTCATTTCATGTTGCGCATAACCTTGTTATAATATTTCTGGGTTTTCGCAACACTATATCCTGTTCCACCATTCCACAGCCTTATGGCCTTCTCCACATTGTGACCGGGATTATAGTGAGACTGGATAATTGCAAACATCTCGCGCGACTTCTTCTCATTGTAACGGTCGCTGAGCGTGTAGCGCTTCTTGCTGCCACGGCTCTTGAGAATGTTGTTGCAGTCTTTCACCAAGATAGGAGATATCTGAAGTACTCCCACATATGGACCGCACACTGCACGCGGATTTCCCTTACTTTCTACCTGTATGATGGCATTCACCACAGGAGTCCAGTCAAATTGTTCTTCTTCGCCCGCAACATCAGCCCACGCCGAGATTGGAGCCATAATCATTACTAAAAGTAAAAATAATAATTTAAATATTCTCATCATTAAAAAATTTATGGTGACTGAACATACTATAGAGAGACGTTCGCGTCGCGGGCCTACGTGAGAAAGAGCTACCACCGCGCCTGGTCACCTGTTTGACTATCGTTTGAACATTGATGACAAAACAACACACAATGTTCATATTTTTATCGATGCAAAGGTACTAACTTTAACAATACCAGCAAAGTACGAGGACACCAATTTGAGGTTTTTTAAGAAAAATCTTGACATACATCATGTTGAATATCAAGGCTTTACAATATCAGTAACAATATAGCACGACTTTAGACATGTAAAGCCAACAAAGAGGGAGAACCCATTATCAAGTAGCTTTCTGGAGGTTTACAAATGTAAATAAGTTTACATAGAAAAAGCAGTTCCAAAAACAATGGAGATAATCGTGAAAAACCTATTTAACTGTTTTTAAGAATAAAATCTTAATATATTTAACGCATAAATATTCATATTCCAATTTAGCATCATGCTTATCAAAACTATGGCGTAATGCATTATAGCAACACAAAAAAAGCGTTCCGTCATCATTTCTGAAAACGGAACGCTCATTGAA
>CAMVSV010000068.1 GCA_947170265.1 uncultured Prevotella sp. | reverse complement strand
GATTGTTTAACAATCTGACATTTAAGACATTGCAATCTTTCTACCGCTCATGATTACAAATCCTGATATTCAGTGGAGCTGGATTGCAAATCCAGCTCAACTAAATCCAGCTCAACTAACCACAGCTCAAATAAACACAGCTCAAATAAACACAGCTCGAATAACCACAACAATGCAATCCTAACATTAAGGTTGCACTATAACGTTCAACAGACCCATGCAACCACAATAATTCTTTGCCGAGCTATACATATAATCTTCGGGGCGTTGCACTATTTCCTGTCTTACTGGGTTCATGTGTATATAGTCAAGTTTTTGGCGATAGAAGTTGTAAGAGCATATACTTTCTGAGTAGTATCCGTCTTGCCAAAGCTTGAACTCTTTTATTTTTCTATCGTTTACCCCTCGAAACCAACATCGGTCTAACAGCAAATCTCTCCTACTCTCTTGTTGATTATCAAATATAGCGCTAATAATTTTCTTTGAGGTAAACTTCTTGAAATCTCGCAAGATGTCACCCATAGTTCTGTCATCTGCACTACTGCCTATGAGATGCATATGATTTGTCATCAGAACCCACGCATAAAGTTGCAAGCCTTTATTTTCCTGACAATAACGCAAGGAGTCAACAATTATACGCTTATAGGCTGGACGCGTGAAAACATCTAACCAATCAATGACTGTTGTCGTAATAAACTGTAACTCTCGTGTTGTTCTTAAGGCTACCATAAGCTTGTTCTATCTGTTGTTGTGGCGGATTGGTGTTGTGGCGGATTTGCAATCCGCCACCACTGAGTATGAGCATCTGTGATGCGGTAAACCATGATGTTTTTTCTCGGATTACAAATCCTGATATTCAATGGAGCTGGATTGCAAATCCAGCTCAACTAACAACAGCTCAACTAACTACAACTAACTACAACTAACCACAGCTCAATACTCAATTCCTCTTACTTCTTCATTTTTTTGTCAAACGATGTCTTCTCGCGCGTGGTGGCTTGCTGAACACGGGTGGGGATGTTGTTTCTCTGCTGTGTCACCTTCTTGTCATTCGTGGCAGAACGCTGTACCGCAGGGCGTTGGTGAGTGCCTTGCTGGGTGGTTGTTGGACGTTGGTGAGTGCTTTGTGTGGCAGTAGCAGGGCGTTGGTGAGTGCCTTGCTGGGTGGCGGTAGTCGGACGTTGGTGAGTGCCTTGCTGGGTGGTTGTTGGGCGTTGCTGAGTGCTGTTGCTCGTATTCGTTGTTGGGCGCTGCGGTGTTGTTGTCGTGGGTCTTGCGTTGTTCACCTTTGGGTTTGTCGTAACCACCGTACCTTTGTCAATGCGGTGTCCCACTCCCGTCACTCCGTTTCTGTCGTTCTTGCCGTTGTTGTTTCCCACGGTGTTTCCCCTGCCTTTCACCGTTGTGGTGTTGTTGGTGGTGGTATTGTTGTTTATCACCGTGGTGTTGTTGTTTATTATCGTTGTCTGGTTTGTGGTGTTTGTGGTATTGTTGTTGTTATTGCCTGAGTTATGGTTATGCGAGTTGTTGCCGGAGTTATGGTTGCCTCTGTTTCCTCCTCCGTATGTCGACCCGTTGTTTGTGGGGTGATGTGGCTGCGGGTTGTTTGAGTGCCAGTTAGGCGTAGGCGGTTCGCCGTATCGTTTTCCGAAGCGTCCGTTGTAGTATGAGCCGTTGTTGTGTCCTCCCCTGTATGTGTCGTAGATCGACGGTCTCGCGTTGTAATAGTAGTTACGGTTGCTGTAGTGAACATACACCCCGAAGGTGTATCTGTTGTCATACCAGTATACCGGACGATAGAAGTAGTCTATGCCCATGTAGCGGTTAAACTGTCGTGCGTCGAGCACATAGAACAGGTCGCTGTTCCTGCGGCTCCATGCCGACGTGTAGAGGTTATCGTAGTGGTCCACCGAGAGCAGGTAGTCGAGGTTTATCTCATACACGGCGGCATACTGTGCCGTTGTCAGTCCGAGCTCATACGCCATCTTGTCGGAGAGGAACAGTGCTTCCCTCCTTGCCTCCTCATAGCCTATGCGGTATCTGTTGTAGTTGGCATCATATCCTGTCTGGTAGCCGTTGTCCACTATCACCGTGGTTCCGGGTGTGGGGTCTGTCATGGCATCGAGCATCACTCCGCAAGAGCTCAAGCCCATCGTCGATGTCATCACAGCTGCGAGAATATAGTTTTTTGTCTTCATAAGGCTCAGTGTTTTTTATGCGTTAGTCATTCTTCTGCTTGTTCTATGCCACAAAGATAGACAATAATTATATAATGTGCAAAAGGGGAAACCCTAAAATGTCATGGGGAGAAGCCTACCCTGCGGGCTATATGCCCTATGATGCCTGTCAGCATGACCCAGCAGAAGCAAGAAGGGCTGCCGGTGATTGTTCCGGCAGCCCTTCCCTATTATCCCTCTGCGAGGGTCGTCAGTCGTCCCATACAGTCTTGTGCTTGTTGTTTATCTCCTCTTCGGTGTCCCACACACCTTTCTCCTTGGCGCCGGGCGCTTCCTGATTGGGATTGCTGGTGATGATGATGTCAACCATCATCTCGTCAGCATACATGTTTAGCGTCTTGTTACCTGGCTTTATATATTTCTTCTTTTCCATTTGCTTTTAAGATCTTTTTATCACTTCACAATTACTTTTTTTCCGTTCACGATATATGCACCCGGTGCAAGGCTGAACATTGAGCTGGCGTTGCGCTTCACTATCTTACCGTCGATGCTGTAGATGTTGAACACGGCGCTGAGCTGCTCGGCAGTAGCCTTGTGTATGCCCGTGGCATCGTTAAACATTACGGCGAGCTTAGCCTCGTTGCCATCCTTGGTGATCACTGAGCGGAAGGCGGGAACGTCAAACGAGGTGTTTCTTCCGAAGTTGGGAACTTCGCCTGTGGGTGTGCCTGACAGTGCATACTGGTTGTCAGCTTGTGCCATCTTGGTGAAGGTCGGTGTGAAGGTCACGCCGTTCATCACTACTGGTGTGGTCTCCCATGTGATGGTCTGGTCGCCACCGCCTGCCATGGTTATGTCGGCACCATCGGCATGCACGAGATAAGGCTTGCCGGCCTCGGGAGCTGCCGCCACCACCTCCTCAAAGGTAAGCGTGGTCACTCCGTTCTCTGTCTTCACGTCGCTGAGACCATATATCTGTATGTTTCCAGGCATGTCGTCCTGTATCCATGGGAACACTGCCGTAGCCCATACGTTGGCTGCGCTGAACACTCTCTGGAAGAAGGGGCTCACCACGGTGATGGGAGCCACGGCGGTGTTCACGCTGTGGTCTTCAGTGTTGTTGAAGTGGTCGATAATCTGGATGTTGTAGCCCTGATAGCCACCCTGATCCTTCTTCACAAGCTCGTTGAACAGGAATGTGCCAGGCACGGGGCTTATGAACATGGTGTTGGGGTTCTTTGCCATGTTCTGGTTGTTGAAGGTTGTGGGCAGGTCGCTAACGTCGGTGAAGTCGTAGACGTTGGCACCTGTCTCTGCATCGAGAGCCTTGAACTTGTCGGCATCCCACTTTCCGGTGAGCTTAGCCACTCCGTCGGTAGTTATCTCTTCCACCTCAAGCTCGGTAGACACGCAGTCGTGCTCCTTCAACACCATGTTGGAGATGCGAACTTTGGTTTCAGCCGCGTTGATGAAGTGAGCCATCAATACTATTTGGTTTAAATCTCTGCCCTTGAAGTTATCAATGCGCACCACATAGTTCTTGTTGGCAGGGATCTCCATTGTCTTCTGCTGAATTTCTCCGAAGTCAACCATGAAGGTGATAGCCTTGTCGGCATAAACCGTTGCCGAGAAGTCGTAATAGGTGTCGGCATTCATCGTCACTTCGTCGGTAAAAGCGAAGAATACGTTGTCATAAGCTTGGGCGCCGGCATTATGAAGTGTGAAGTCATACGCACCATCGTTTTCTGTCAATGTCTCACTTTCCCCCATCCCGTTTGTCCACAGGGTAATGGTCTTCGTCACGTCCTTGAGCAGGTTGCAGTCGCTGTCGTAGTCGTAGGGCTTCACGGGAAGCGTGGTGAAGGTCACGGTCTGCGGGTCAGACACCATTGCGCCGTTGCTCACCCTCACCGCCACTGTGTTCTCGGAATCTTGAATGAGACCTGTCAGCTGGTAGCTCACCGGCTCTTTGTTACCAGGTTTGACGGCTATTTCCTTTTTACCGTTCACGCTCACGAAGTAGGTGAATTCCTCGGCATTGTCGTCAATGCCCTTCATCAACAGGGTTGCCTGCTCTGCTTCTATGTCTCCCACACTCAGCTCAAGCTCGGGAATGACATCGTTGTTGTTTACGCAGCTCCTGGCTTTCAGCACCACGTTGCGCACCGACACCTCGAGGTTGGCGTCGTTGCCTCCGAGATCAAGAATAAACCGGAGGTCCTGAAGGTCTTTTCCGGGTATGCCTTTAGCTTCTATACTATTGACAGTTTCAGCGATAAGGTTTTTCGTTTCATCTGATATCAGCACTCCACTCGCAGCTTCCAGACTCCAATAGACATCTATAGGCTTGTTGACATACACATCTGCCGAGAAGTCATACAGCTCGTTCTTGCCTGTTGCAATGTCGGTCTGCAAATTGAATAATGACTTAAACCTGCCGTCGGTGGCTACAGGCAGCGTGAATGTATAACCGTTGTCGGTCACCTCTGTGGTTACGTCTGTTCGTTGCCAGTATTCATCATAGTAGAATGTCTCTGCCGAGGTCGTGGCTGCGGCAATGAGGTCGCAGGGGTCAGCTGCCTTCACAACCATGATGTCGTCGATGAAGCCGCGCTTGCCGCTGAAGGAGAGCACGAGCTCACCCTCGGCACCGGTGATGTTCACGGTGTAGTCTTTCCATTCTCCGTTTGTGAGGGTGATGTCGGTGTTACCAGTGATGGTGCCGCCGGTGGCTGTCACCTTCAGAGTGTTGGTGCCGTTGCCCCATCCTGCTGCCCTGAAGGTAAGGGTACCGTTGCCGTTGAGTGCTATAGTGCCGGTCTCGAACGTACCGTTTTTACTGCCTGTTCCGAATTTCAGGCAGTTGTCGGCACCACCACAGTTTCCAAAGGTACCGTCAGCCCATGTCTCGTCGGCTTCAATATCGCTGGATCCAATGGTACCGGTATAATTGCCGTCATTGCCACCGGAGCCATCGGTCTCGGAGAACGACTCCATGAACACCGTTCCTGCGGGAACGACGCTGTAGCTTACCGATGTGGCATCGCTGTAGTTGTTCTTAGTGCTGTTGTATGCGCGTGCATTCACAGTGAGCTGCTTGTTGGCAGCCATGGCATCGGTGATGGTAACTTCCAATGGGCTGGCACCGTTGAGCGTAGCATCGGCGGCGGCGCTGCCGTCGGTGGTGTAGTAGATGGTGTTGCCCTCAGAGGTAAGGGTAATCTTGTCGCCCACGGTCAGCCTCGTGCCTTCTTCGGGAGAGAAGGTCACCGGTGCCACATAATTCGGGTCGGAATAGGTGATCTCTGCCCCGATAACGTAGATGGAGTTGGTGGTACATGTCACCGCAATGTTCACTGCTCCCGTCTCGGCGGGAGAGAAGTTGAAGTCAAGAGTCCTGGCTGTTGTTCCTCCTGTAGTGGTGACATCAAGCTGTTTGGCAGTGCCATTGCCCACCTTGACAGCTATCTTTCCTACTCCATTTTTCGCATTTGTGCAATAGGTCACTGTCACTTTCGTGATGTTGGTGAAACTCTTTGGAGAGGTTCCGTTTGCACCAGTGGCTTTTGTCGTCACCTGTATACCTCCGTTACTGAAACCAGCACCATTCTTACCGGCCGTCCAGTTGGCAGCAACACCTTTGCCGTCCGTCGCCTTCCAGTCCATGGAAGTGAAGGTGTAGCTCTCGGTCTCGTTTTCTGCCTTTGCTCCCGTTGCGCCCATAATGAGACACAACAGCGTTAGCATCATCAGTTGTAAATGTTTTTTCATTGCTTATTATTTATTGGTTATAGTAGTGAATTTTAGTCAAATGCACATGTTTTTGCAAAGATAAGAATTATTAGGAGAATAGAGAAAAAAACAACAACTTTTTTTATAATGTGTAGGAAGCATGAAAATAGAGGATAGGATGTTGAGCGGGGAAAGTTGAGTGGGATTTGGTTGAGCGGGGTTAGTTGAGCAGGGGAAAGTTGAGCTGTGGTTAGTTGAGTAGGGGTTAGTTGAGTAGGGGTTAGTTGAGCAGGATTTGCAATCCTGCTCCATTGAATATCAGGATTTGTAATCCGACAACACAGTCATTACCTTTTTTCCCGCATCACAGATGCTCATACTCGATGGTGCCGGATTGCAAATCCGACACAACGTCACAACTGCAAATCCGACACAACTGAAACGCTGTCCTTATGGGCAGGAGTGTTTGAGCAGGGGTTAGTTGAGCTGGATTTGCAATCATGAGCGGTAGAAAGATGTTTTTGTTATTACTTGTTTTTGTTC
>CAMVSV010000067.1 GCA_947170265.1 uncultured Prevotella sp. | reverse complement strand
AAGGATTCGAAATTATACATGGTGAAGGATTTGAACAAGAAAATTTCATAGATTGCGTATAATTGCTTAAATTTGCATCAACGATGAGAGCCTCGGCTGCACTCGGCAAAGCGACACAAGGTCTCTTTGCCCTCATTGGCACGAGCCTTGCCGGAAAAGTGGTGATGGAACATCCCGGAATCGATTCGTATGTAAGCTATGTCTATGACGGTGCAGGACGCAAGCTGTATGGTGACTACAAGGAGAGCCGCTTCAAGAGCAGCAATCCCTTCGTCCGTGTGATGGACGGAGGGAGGCTGGAAGACAGCAGGATTGGTGTTTTCTTCTTGTAATGTTATATTAAATATTGGGAGTAAATACAAAAATTGCGAGAAGAGATATGAAATAATTAGTAATATGGAGGTTGAAGCTTATAGGATGCAGTATTCATATGATGGTTCCTTTCCTGGTAAGGGTAATAAATTAAGTGACATTGATGTTCATTCAGTAGGAAGAATTATGAATGGGAATACGCCTGTTTATTATCCAATATACCAATACTCAAGATTTTTGCGAGAACGAAACAACATTACAAACAAATGATTTATGAGTGTATGAAGATGTATTTTTTAACAATGTGCCTATGTCTGACCATTTGCGCTTATGGTTATAAGGAAGACTATTCGGGAACATATGTTTGTGAATCTGGGGCAAGGATAGAAATTAAGGGCGATGCATTTATATATACCGAACATTTGGATCACATGCCAATTTGGTATAATGACACTCTTTCTGTGTGCAAGATAAAGCGGGTAGACAAACATGTTTTGGAAATAAGCTCTTTAGACAGCTTTTATGATGTGTATAGGACAATGGAGATATCTTCTTCAAAAAACGATTCCAAATCAGATTCCATAGAAGTTTCTTTTCAATTTCCATATAGTTTCAACGACTTAAATATTTCAATAAGTACGGGTGACAAGAATTATTACAATAATATTAGTAGAAGACATGTAAATATCCCCAAAGGAACAAAGAAAATAACATTTACCATATTTCCCCAAAAAGGAGGTGCTATCCATACCGTATACGGACAGTCTTATGGTGTTATGTATCTACAGTCTTTTGATGAGGATATTGCCCCTGATGCAGATAGTATAACAATTAAATTGCCTTTATTGGATAACCATTTCTTTGAGAAGTATTTAATCACTCGCGAGTATGTATACATAGATGGTGATAGACTCTATTGGAAAGACATGAATTTTAAAAGGATAAACAATGACATAAGTGTCCCGTTAAAAAAGGGACGAGTTTAAATATTAATCAAATAGCCCCAGAAAGATGGGGACGGTGGAGCAGCTCTTTTCTTTTAGCAATATCGCCATGGAGGTTGACTCCATGTCATGAATAACTACTAATATCAAAACAATATTAAAGACTATTTCTTTTCTTATTCATTTGTTTTTTCGTAATTTTGCGGAAAATAATCGATACATATATAATAGTATGAATCATGTAGTGATAATGGCTGGCGGCGTGGGTAGCCGTTTCTGGCCAATGAGTACACAGGAGCGCCCCAAACAGTTTATTGACGTTTTGGGAGTTGGTCGCTCATTATTGCAGCTTACTTATGACCGTTTTCTCGGTATATGCTCACCAGAAAATGTGTGGATACTAACTAACAAGGATTATGCGGATTTGGTGCATGAGCAATTGCCCGAGGTACCATATGGGAACATCCTTAAAGAGCCATGCCGCAGAAACACAGCTCCATGCATAGCATATGTTAGCTGGAGGATAAAGAATGCAGACCCTGAAGCCAACATCGTGGTTTCTCCGAGTGACCATATAGTGACAGACACAACAGAATTTAAAAGAGTTGTAAATCATTGCCTGCGCTATACTGCAGAGACTGATTCTATAGTAACTCTTGGCATGCATCCCACGCGTCCGGAGACTGGCTATGGTTATATACAGGCAGACATGTCACAACCCAGTGTGAGGAACAAGGAAATATTTCGGGTAGATCAGTTCCGAGAAAAACCTGACCTTGAGACAGCCAAGAATTATATCAGTCAGAACAATTTCTATTGGAATGCCGGTATTTTCATATGGAGTGCATCAACAATTATCAATGCATTCAGAATATATGAGCCATCAATAGCTAAGATATTTGACAACATCAGGCCAAATCTTGGCACGCCAAGTGAGCAGGCACTTATAGATGAGCATTATCCAGAGTGTGAAAATATAAGTGTGGACTATGCCATAATGGAAAAAGCAGAAGAGATTTTCGTGTGCCCGGCAGACTTCGGATGGAGCGACCTTGGTACTTGGGGCTCACTTCTCATGCAGAGCCAGCGAGATCTCTACGGCAATGCTACCATCGGCAGCAACATAAAGCTCATAGATTCTAAAAACTGTATAGTTCACACAACAGAAGAACGTAGGGTAGTGGTACAAGGACTCGATGGATATATAGTAGCAGAGAAAAATAACACATTATTGATATGTAAGCTCTCTGAAGAGCAGAAAATAAAACAATTCTCAGAATAAATAATTACCATGGAAAACAAAATAGCTCTTATAACAGGTATTACGGGGCAGGATGGTTCCTTCCTTGCCGAACTATTGATAGATAAAGGCTATGAGGTGCATGGACTTTTGCGCCGCAGCTCGTCGTTCAACACAGCAAGAATTGAGCACCTTTACTTGGATGAATGGGTCAGAGACATGAAGCAGAAACGATTGGTGGAACTTCACTGGGCAGACATGACAGACTCGTCGTCACTGATAAGGATAATAGGTGAGGTGAAGCCTACGGAAATCTACAATCTTGCGGCACAAAGCCATGTCAAAGTATCGTTTGATGTGCCAGAGTATACTGCTGATACGGATGCTATTGGCGTGTTGCGCCTGCTTGAAGCTGTGAGGATATGCGGTCTAGAACACTCTTGCCGCATATATCAGGCTTCTACATCAGAGCTTTATGGCAAGGTTCAGGAAGTGCCACAAAAGGAAACCACACCGTTCTATCCGCGTTCACCATATGCCGTAGCAAAGCTCTATGGTTTCTGGATAATGAAGAACTATCGCGAAGCTTACAACATGTATTGTTGCAACGGAATACTTTTCAATCATGAGAGCGAAAGAAGGGGTGAAACATTCGTGACAAGAAAGATTACCCTTGCCGCTGCACGCATAGCTCAAGGGTATCAAGACAAACTATACCTCGGAAATCTAAATTCTCTGAGAGATTGGGGATATGCACGCGACTATGTTGAGTGTATGTGGCTTATTCTTCAGCAACCACAACCTGACGACTATGTGGTGGCAACCGGTGAATATCACACCGTAAGGGAGTTTGCCACACTGGCATTCAGAAATGTTGGAATAGACCTTAAATGGGAAGGTGAAGGAGTGGACGAGAAAGGTATAGATACCAAATCGGGTAAAACGTTGGTTGAAGTTGATCCCAAATATTTCCGACCGGCTGAAGTGGAACAGCTTCTTGGCGATCCTACCAAAGCTAAGAATACACTCGGATGGAATCCCCGCAAGACAAGTTTTGAACAGCTGGTAAAAATAATGGTTGACCACGACATGAAATTTGTAAAGAAAATCCACACCAGAGACAATCAATAAATTAAGCTATCATGTTAAGTAAGGACAGCAAGATATATGTAGCGGGACACCACGGACTTGTGGGTTCCGCTATTTGGAAAAACCTTGAGGCAAGAGGCTACAGAAACCTCGTGGGAAAAAGTCATAAAGAACTCGACCTAACTGATCAAATAGCAGTGAAAGAGTTCTTTGATGAAGAAAAACCAGATGCTGTAGTGCTGGCAGCTGCCTTCGTAGGAGGTATTATGGCAAATTCTCTTTATAGGGCCGACTTCATAATGCAGAATATGAAGATACAATGCAACGTTATAGGTGAAGCCTATGCCCATAAAGTGAAGAAACTGCTCTTTCTCGGTTCTACATGCATATATCCTAAAAACGCACCGCAACCCATGAAAGAGGATGTGCTGCTCACCTCTCCACTTGAATATACAAACGAAGAATATGCCATAGCAAAGATTGCTGGACTAAAAATGTGTGAGAGCTATAACCTGCAATACGGAACAAACTATATAGCAGTTATGCCAACAAACCTCTATGGTCCAAACGACAATTTTCATTTGGAAAACTCACATGTGTTGCCTGCTATGATTAGGAAGGTGTATCTCGCCAAACTTATAAACAATAACAACTGGCAAGAGATTAAGAATGATATAAATCTCAGACCCATAGAGGGGGTGACTGGTGATGACTCGAAAGAACAAATATTGGATATACTCGGCAAATATGGAATATTTGATAATAAAGTGGTGCTCTGGGGAACGGGAACGCCATTACGAGAATTTCTATGGAGCGAGGACATGGCTGATGCCAGCGTGCACATACTTCTGAATATTAATTTCAGTGATATTATAGGAATAGAGAAGTATTCATCTGTACATTATGGAGCAGCAACTGACGGAATGACAGATAGAAACCACTCTCAAGGAAGAGGTGGTGCCATTCCATCGCTCGGTGAGATACGAAACTGCCATATTAATGTTGGAACCGGTAAAGAATTAAGCATAAGGCAACTGTCTGAGATTGTTGCCAAGACAGTAGGCTTTGATGGCGAAATAGATTTTGATAAATCCAAACCTGACGGAACGATGAGAAAACTCATTGACGTTAGTAAGCTTCATTCTCTTGGATGGCAACATCGGATTGAAATAGAAGATGGGGTAAAGATGTTGTTTGATTGGTATGTCAAGAATAAAACATAGCAAAGTAAGCAATAATAATTTGTTGTAAATTTGTGATTGGTAAGAAATTAGCCGTAATTATTATAGCGATGCTCAATTTCAATGATATTGGTGCACAGCGGGAAACTCTCACAATAAAGGTGGTAGAAACAAGCGATGTGCATGGATGTTTCTTTCCCAAAGACATTACAGGTAAGTCTTCGGTGGAAGGTTCCATGGCAAGGGTTGCACATTATCTGAAAAAACTGAGGAATGATTATGGCGACAATGTTATACTGGTAGACAATGGTGATATCCTCCAAGGACAGCCAGTAACATACTATTATAATTATGTGGACACTACCAAAACCAACATTGCAGCCCAAGTACTTAACTATATGCACTATGATGTTGCAAATATCGGTAATCATGATATAGAAACGGGACATCGGGTCTATGACAAATGGATAGGAGAGACCAACTGTCCCGTCCTTGGTGCAAACATCATAAATGAGAGCAAGGGCGATACCTATCTTACTCCATATACAATATTGAACAAATGTGGCGTGAGGATAGCGGTGTTAGGAATGACAACTCCTGCCATACCTTTTTGGCTGAATAAGAATTTGTGGAACAATTTGGTATTCAACGATATTGTAGAGAATGCCAAGAAATGGGTTGAATATATAAGACGCCATGAGAACCCACATGTGTTGATAATGCTTCTTCATAGTGGTTGGGAAGGTGGTATAGCCACATCTAATTATGTGGAAAATGCTACTAAGGCTGTGGCAGAACAGGTGGAAGGAATTGATATGTTACTGTTTGGTCATGACCATATGCCTCATTGCTCATACCACCAGTCGCCAAATGGAACTGTTTTATGTTTGAATCCATCAAACAATGCCAAAAATGTGGCGGAGGCAACGATACAATTGGAATTAAGCAATGGCGATTTGGTCGAAAAGACAATATCTGGGAAGCTTGTGGATATAAGCACACTTGAACCTGATGACGATTTCGTTGATTATTTCATGCCTCAACTAAACATGGTAAGCAAATGGGCCGATACACCTTTAGGTAAGTTTAGCAAAACCATATCTACTCGCGATAGTTTCTTCGGTTCGTCACCTTTTACAGATCTCATTCTTAATCTTCAACTCACCATAACAGGTGCAGACATAGCTTTTAATGCTCCATTAGATTTTGACAAGGAAATAAAGGAAGGCTACATTACCATTGGCGACATGTTTAACTTGTACAAATATGAGAACCAATTGTATGTGATGAAGCTCTCTGGACGGGAAATAAGAAATCATCTTGAGATGTCTTATGATCTGTGGGCAAATACTATGAAGTCGCCATCTGACCATTTGCTGAAACTTAAGGAGAGTTCTAAGAATGATTCACGGTGCATGGAGTTTGCCAACTTGCTGTTTAATTTTGATTCGGCTGCAGGAATAGACTATGAGGTGGATGTAACCAAACCAGACGGAGAGAAGGTCAAGATATTGAAAATGTCTGATGGGCAGCTTTTTGATGAAGATAAATATTATAAGGTGGCAATAAATAGTTACAGAGGTAATGGTGGGGGAGAGCTACTCACTCGTGGTGCCTGTATTGACAAGGATTCTCTTGAAAATAGAATAATTTGGGAGAGCCAACGTGACCAACGATGGTATCTTATGCAGGAAATAAAGAAAAAAGGGACCGTTGAACCAAAGGCAAA
>CAMVSV010000066.1 GCA_947170265.1 uncultured Prevotella sp. | reverse complement strand
TGTATTTCAATTAATTCAAAGAGCGATTAGTCCACTTTAACGGGACAGTAGTGAAATATTAAAAAAAGAAAGAATTTTACACATTTGCTTGAAAAATGTATTATAATTTATGATATTTGTTAAAAAAAGTGCGTTGAAATGATGGTTATTCATTGAAGAATGTGTAACTTGTGCAGCAGATTGCAGGAAAAATAAATAGTATGTGGAACAAATATAACAAATATAAATGGGGATGTTCTAAAAAATCTTTTGCAAATCTTGGCACTTTCGTGTAAATACCTTACATTTGCGATTGATAAAACAACTATTAATCACTTTTAAAGAATCAGAACAATGGAAAACGAGAAAAATGAAAGTATTGAAGAGAAGCTGAATGCTCTCAACGACACCGCTGATACCACGGCAGAGTATGACAAGGTGGATATCGAACAGAATAAGGGAATGGCAGTACTGGCATATCTGGGAATACTGGTGCTTATACCACTGTTTGCAGCCAAGGAGTCGAAGTTTGCACGGTTCCACAGCAATCAGGGACTGTCGCTCTGCATTGCTGCCATAGCCTACTCGATAGTCTACACCATACTGAGTTCGATAATCATTGCCATATCCTGGAGACTGTCAATCATTGTCAGTCTGCTCGGACTGTTCAGTCTGGTGTTCCTCGTATTGGCAATCATCGGCATCATCAATGCAGCAAACGGTAAAGCCAAGGAGCTGCCTGTGATTGGCAAATATAAGTTGCTGAAGGTGTAATGCCAGCCACAGAAGCGATTACCATCGGGAGTGGGCTGAAGCGCCTGCTCCCGATGATTGTGTAATTCGGGTAAGGACAGGTCTGCCAGATTATAATAGAAAGAGAGAATGAAGAGAAATCCCATACAGCTGCCCGAGGAGGGCATCACCGAGGTGCTGTTGCACGCATGCTGCGCACCCTGTTCGTCGGCGATAGTGGAGTGGATGCTTGCCCATGACATCCGTCCCACGATATACTATTACAACCCGAACATCTATCCGCAAGAGGAATACATCATTCGTAAGGAAGAGAGCAAACGACATGCAGAGAGCCTCAGACTGCGTTGGGTAGACGGTGACTACAGCCACGACGCATGGCGCAGCTGTGTGGTGGGCATGGAGAACGAGCCGGAGCGCGGCAGCCGTTGCCTGGAGTGCTTCAAGATGCGTATGCTTGCCACCGCCCGTCAGGCTCAGGCTATGGGCATGAGATATTTCACCACCACGCTCGCCTCATCGCGCTGGAAGAGCATAGAGCAGATAACAGCTGCCGGGATGTGGGCACAGGAGAAAGTGAATGGAGAGAGGAGAGAGAACGGCGGGCTTGAGCCCGTGAGCTTCTGGTCGCAGAACTGGCGCAAAGGTGGTCTCTCCGACCGCCGCAACCAGTTGCTGAAGCTATATGGTTTCTACAACCAGCAATACTGCGGGTGCGAATACAGCATGAGACCCACCAGGAATGCCACACACGGAGAACGTGATGGAGATGTGGAAAGAACACTTCAGAAAACATTAACAAACAAATAACTCAAAACGATTATGAAAAAGTTACTACTAATCACCATGCTGTGCACGGCAACGATGGCTGGGGCACAGACCAACGACGACACGTTCTGGCTCGGAGCCGACATCAGTGGAACAACGGAACTCGAAGCCAGAGACTGGAAGCTGTATAACTCCAAGGGAGAGATACGCGAAAACACTGTCTTGATGAAGGAGATAGGTCTGAATGCCGTGAGGCTAAGGGTATGGGTCAATCCCATTGACGGCTTTTGCAACATGAACGATGTGCTGGAGATGGCCAAGCGGGCACGCTACTACGACATGAAGCTCATGATTGACTTCCACTACAGCGACTGGTGGGCAGACCCCGGAAAACAAACCATTCCCGCCACATGGCAGTATTATAAGTACGACGAGATGAAATATGCTTTGGCACAGCACACCCGTCAGACACTTCAGCTGCTCAAAGACAACAAGATTGATGTGGAATGGGTGCAGGTGGGCAACGAGACTACCAACGGCTTTCTGTGGCCCATGGGACGGGCTCAGGACAACATGGCGCAGTATGCCGGACTGACGGAAGCAGGCTATGAAGCCGTGAAGGAGGTCTATCCCAACGCCACGGTAATAGTGCACCTCGATGGTGGCTGCGACCTCCGGCGCTATGAGTTTATCTTTGACGGACTGAAGCAGCATGGTGCCCGCTGGGACATGATAGGCATGAGCGTCTATCCATATTGGGACAACGATGCCGGACTCACAAAGAGCTATCAGGAAACAATAAGCAAGGTGGTGGAAAACATTCACTATCTGAACAAGAAATACAACTGCGAGCTCATGATAGTGGAAACGGGGGCGGAAGCAAAGAAACCCCAACAGGGAAAGACAATAATGAAAGAGCTCATCAATGCAGCCATGACAAAGTGTGGGGGACACTGCAAGGGAGTGTTCTACTGGGCTCCCGAGGCAGAAGGTGCCTATCCGCTTGGAGCCTTCCAGAACCATCGTCCCACAGCCATCATGGAAGCATTCACTGAAGCTAAGTAAACAGTAGTATGAGTATGGCACAACAGCTCGACGACAGCCAGCAGAGAGTGGTGGACCTGAGCAACGGACATTTTCTCGTGCTCGCTCCACCGGGATGCGGCAAGACACATCTGCTCACCGAACGCATACGCAGGTCGCATGCACGGGGTGTGGACTATGCCGACATGCTCTGTCTCACATTCACCAACCGTGCCGCACGCGAGATGCAGCGACGGAGCCAGCAACTCGTTGAGGCTCCCGCAGGCTCCAACCCCCTCTTCATTGGCAACATTCACCGCTTCTGCTCCAAGTTCCTGTTTGAAGAAGGCATAGTCACTGCCAACGCATCGGTAATAGACGATGACGAGGCCATGAGCATCATTGCCGACTGCACGGGCGAAAACGAAGACCATGTGCTCAACAATGCCATGCGGGTGAGGGAATACAAGAGGGTAATATTCCTGTCGCATCTCATTGAGCAGAAAGAGCATAACCATCCGGCAGGGCTATATATGCATCCCGAGGTGGAGGCAGACATGGCAAAGGACTCCTATGAGGACTACGCACGACGCTATGCCAGATACAAGCACGACAACAACCTGCTGGACTTTGAAGACCTGCTCATTTATACCTATGAGGCATATCGCGAAGATGCCATGAGAGGTGCCGACAGACAGCTGAAACGCTATTCATGGATACAGATTGATGAGGTGCAAGACCTCAATGCCATGCAGCTCGCCATAGTAGACCAGCTCACGCAAGACGACGATGCCACGGTGATGTATCTCGGCGACGAGCAGCAAGCCATATTCTCATTCATGGGAGCAAAGGTGGAGACACTCGACCAGCTCAGGCTGCGCTGCAAGGGACAGGTGCACCACCTGACACAGAACCACAGATCGCCAGCCTATCTGCTGAAGGTGCTCAACGACTATGCCGAACACGAATTGAAGATTGACCCGCAGCTGTTGCCCAAGCCTTGCAACATGGGCACTGACGAGAGTGAACCGCTATCGTCGCGACTGCACATCATCCACAGCGGCAGTGTGGAGGCAGAGGTGAGGGATGTGGCAAGGCAGGCCATGAGTCTCACGGCGTCAAACCCGAAAGAAACCATAGCGGTGATAGTCAACGCCAACGACGATGCCGAACGCATAAGCATAGAGATGAACCGAATGAAGCTCAGCCACTTCAAGGTGTCGGGACGCGACATGTTTGACTCGCGCGACATGAAACTTCTGCTTGCCCACCTCTCGGTGATGAGCAATGAACGCAACTTCATAGCGTGGGCACGGCTGATGAAGGGACTGAGGGTGTTTGACAGCAACCCCCTGGCTCGCCGTTTTCTGCGAAAACTCAGACAGCTTGCCATTTCTCCCGCCGATTTCCTTGACTATGCTGACAGCACGGAGGTGAACGAGCTGGTGAAAGCCAACGACAGCTCAGAAATGGTGGTGTTTGACACAGAGACCACGGGAGTAAATCCCCTTGAAGACCATGTGATAGAGATAGCTGCCATGAGAGTGAGGCAGGGAGAGATAGTGGGTGAGCCCCTTGACCTGTATATCCGTACAGACAGAGAGATACCTGAGATGCTCGGCACCATACCCAACCCTATGTGTCGTATCTACAGGAAAAAAGAAGAAACGGGAGAGCTGCTGAACATAGACGAAGCCGTGGCACGGTTTCTTGAATATGTGGGCAACCGACCGGTGGTGGGTCACAACGTGATGTTCGACATGCAGATGGTGGCACAAGCCATCACCGACAAGCATCAGCGGCAGCAGTGGAGAAGCATAAAAGCCTTTGACACCCTGAAGCTGATGCACCTCATTGAGCCGCGACTGCACTCATACAAGCTTGACTCACTGCTGAAGCAATACCAGCTTGAAGGAAAAAACTCACACCTTGCCATTGATGATGTGGGAGCAACGGTAAACCTGCTTGCTCTGTGCCATGCCATGTCAAAGGAAAAGATTGGGGAACAGATGGCATTCATCAGCCATCCAAAGGTGATGCCCTTTGCCAACAAGCTCAGGGCGGCATACCAAGAGCTATATAACAGGACAAAGAGCATCATGTATGCCGAAAACAACAATGCTCAACCGGCACTCATAGCAGAGATAAACAATATATATGACTACCTGCTCGGCAATTCATATATTAACAAGATAGAAAGGCTGCACTATTTCACCGACTATCTGCTTCACGACATGATGGGCAACGCACAGACCAACGCCACCCTCGCCATGCAGCTCTCTGACTATCTCATGGAGATAAACACCATGAAAGAGTCGGACTTTTGCAACAGCCGCAGCATCAACGAGAAAGTGTATGTGTCGACCATACATAAAGCCAAGGGTCTGGAGTTTGACAACGTGATAGTGTTTGATGCCGTGGCGGGAAGGTTCCCAAACTACTACAACACATCAGCGCGCTATGACGAGGAAGATGCACGCAAGTTCTATGTGGCACTGTCACGAGCCAAGCGCAGGCTCTTCGTGGCTTATTCCATGCAGTCGCGCGACCGCTACGGTGGCATACACAACCGCGAGCTCACGCCATTCATGAACAGCATACTGAAGCATTTCAGTTAGTCAGGAACCAAAGCGGGACAAACTCAGTGGATTTCGCATGTCATAGAAACGACAAGGGCAGGTATTTCGGGTGAAATACCTGCCTTTTGTATGAAACATGTGTGTTTGCTTTAGTGTGCTGCTTCAAATTCCTTAAGGAAGCGTATGTCGTTCTCGGAGAACATACGGAGGTCGCTGACACGGTATTTGAGGTTGGTGATTCGCTCCACTCCCATGCCGAAGGCATAGCCGGTGTAAACCTTGCTGTCTATGCCGCAAGCCTCAAGCACGTTGGGGTCTACCATTCCGCAACCGAGTATCTCCACCCATCCTGTGTGCTTGCAGAAGCCGCAGCCCTCGCCACCACATATATGGCATGAGATATCCATCTCGGCGCTGGGCTCTGTGAAGGGGAAGTAGCTTGGACGGAGACGTATCTTGGTGTCGGGACCGAACATCTCGCGAGCAAAGGTGAGCAACACTTGCTTGAGGTCAGTGAAGCTTACATTCTTGTCTACATAGAGTCCTTCCACCTGATGGAAGAAGCAGTGCGCTCTTGCGCTTATGGCCTCGTTGCGGTAAACTCGTCCCGGACACAGTATGCGCAGTGGCGGCTGGTGGTTTTCCATGTAGTGGGCTTGGTCGCCGCTGGTGTGTGAGCGCAGTATCACGTTCTTTGCCACTTGGTTTGGTATCTGCTCAATGAAGAATGTGTCCTGCATGTCGCGTGCGGGGTGGTCGGCAGCGAAGTTGAGCATGGTGAACACATGCTGGTCGTCGTCGATTTCCGGACCGTCGGCGAGCACGAATCCCATTCGTTTGAATATGTCTATTATCTCGTTTTTCACTATGGTGAGTGGGTGCCGTGTACCGAGTGGTGTAGGGTAGGAGGTGCGTGTGAGGTCAATGTCCTCGCTTTGTGCCTCAGCAGTTTCAAACTGTTCCTTGAGCTCGTTTATGCGTTGCTGTGTAGTTTGCTTGAGCTCATTGATTTTCATGCCGATGGTTTTCTTCTGCTCGGCTGCAACATTGCGGAAGTCAGCCATGAGAGCATTGATTTCGCCTTTCTTGCTGAGGTATTTCAGTCTCAGCTGTTCAATCTCTTCGGCATTGCTGGCGGTGAGGGTGCTCACCTCCTTGAGCATTTGTTCTATTTTCTCTAATAGCATGGTCGTTGATATAATTTCGTGCAAAGGTACGAATAAACGCGTGAACTGCAAAAATAAAAGCTTGGTTTTTATTTTTGCAGTTCTGGGCAACAGGAGCTTTGTCTTTTTCTCCGCTCCTCATAAACGAGTTGTCATCATGGGCTGTGTGTCAGCAGGGACGTTTCTTCGGCAGCTTGAACACCTGTTGCACCTCGGTCATCTGTTCAAGGGTCATGCCGTCGGGTTCGCTGCCCATGTTGCGTGCGCACATGTATATGTTGGCAGCCTTGCAGAGCACGTCGGTCTGGTCGAAGGCATCCATGATGTCCTGCCCCACAGCCACGGTGCCGTGTTTCTCCCACATCACCACGTCATGGTCTTTTATCTGGTTGAGTGTGGCTTCAGCCAGCGAAACCGACGAAGGCAGTGCGTAGGGCACTAT
The DNA here is from genome assembly GCA_947170265.1 of uncultured Prevotella sp. Lineage (GTDB taxonomy): Bacteria > Bacteroidota > Bacteroidia > Bacteroidales > Bacteroidaceae > Prevotella. The sequence continues at coordinate 615 of CAMVSV010000066.1, read as the reverse complement.
GCCTATGCCGAGTGGTGCGAATGCCAGTGTCTCCGGTATCATGGACCAGAGCACCCGTGTCATCTCGTCACCATTGAGGAAGCGTCTGATGTGGCTCATCGCCACGAGTTCTATGGGGTGGGTGTGTAGGGTAGCCTTATAGCATGAGCCCGTCTCCAACAGGTGGTTCTGCAGTGCGAGGTGAGTAGGCAGCTCGCTGGTGGGCTGCACCGGCTCGTCTGCAATTACTTCATAGCTCTTGGCATCGTCAAGTATGCGTATTATGCTACCGTTGCTCATAGGGTCTCTTGCGAGGTCTCTCATGCGCTTTCCTGTTCCCTTGCAGTAGAAATACTTGTTTCTGAGTTGTGGCAGCTCCATGCCTATGGCTTTCACTTCCGATATGGCGGGCAAACGGCAACACTCTTCGTCCATATACTCCGTAACGTTCACGGTGATGTTTCCGCCGTTGCGTTCTGCCCATCCTTTCTCCCAGAGGTAGCCTGCCACCTCTGCAATCTGATATACAGCCGTTCTTAGTTTCTCGCGGCCTTCCAATATACTTTTCATTTTTTGTTTCGTCTCACTACTGTCCCGTTAAAGTGGACTAATCGCTCTTTGAATTAATTGAAATAC
>CAMVSV010000065.1 GCA_947170265.1 uncultured Prevotella sp. | reverse complement strand
TCCGCATCTCAGATGCTCATATTCGATGGTGTCGGATTGCAAATCCGACACAACTACACAATTGCAAATCCGCCACAACCGCCACAACAGATGTCATGGGTCGCTGCGCTTGAAATGTTATTTAGAATGTGTATTTAAAATAATGTTTAGAATACATTCCACCGCCTACTATTATAAATACCATTATAAAAATGAATTTTATATTAAATTTCAAGACCGAAGGTCGACCATAAATCAAAAGGGTCGCTGCGCTCGAAATGCTATTTATAATGAGCATTTAAAATAATGTTTATAATACATTCCACCGCCTACTATTATAAATACCATTATAAATATGAATTTTAAATTAAATCTCATGACCGAAGGTCGACCATATCATCAGGTTGCTTTTGAGTTCCGGTTGCCGTTGATGAAAATTCATGCAGAAATGTTTCAGTATCGAAAACTTTGTTTATCTTTGCAAAATGTTACTATGAAAGGCTTTTTGCTTACATACCTTTTTACTAAAGAGAGAAACATAACAATTTATAACTAAAGTATTATGAAGAAGATGATTTTTAGCGTTGCACTGATGATGGCTGTTGCCGTGGGAGCATCAGCTGCGCTCATCGGCGACAACGACAAGCTGCAGAAAGTAAGAAAACAAAAGGTGGAGGCTGTAAATGCCGATGCCAGCGCCGTGAAGATGGAATACTCGCCCACGCAAGCCACGCCATGGTTCACCGCCAAGCGCATGAGCAAGGTTGAGGCTGAGTCGCAGCAAGCTAGCTTCACCATCCTCTGCGACGATGCCATGAAAGCAGTGTGGACTGAGACCTTCGACGGTGCCTACACCAACAACAAGGGACAGCTCGTGGTTGACAACTGGACTTTCGACCAGGGCGAAGGCAGTGTCGTAACGTTCACTTTCGAGGATAAAGGGTTCAATAGTTACGATGAAAACGACAAATATTCGCTCCACATCGACGGTCCCTACCAGGCTTACAAGCGCACCATCGGCTCTGCCACTACGGCAAAAGCCATCACCGTGCCTGCCAACGCACAGCTCACCTGCTGGGTGTTCTCGGCTCCCACATGGAACAGTTATGTGGTTCTTGACCTGAGCATCTCTGACGATGACTTCGCCACACAGACCTCACTGTGGAAAAGCTCTGAGATAACCGAGGGCAAGGGCGAATGGCGCAAGGTCATCGCCGACCTCTCTGCCTATGCCGGCAAGACCATCAAGCTGCGCTTCACCTATGGTCCGGGCACCGACGACAACTTCAACACCGGTGGCTACATGGGCGACTTCTATGTCGACGGCATCAGCATCAGCGGCTTGCAGCCCATCGACGGCATTACCGTGAAGGCTGGCGACGAGCTGAAGTTCGTCGACATCACACCGGGCAACGTCACGGCAAGGGAGTGGTCCTTCCCCGGCGGCACACCGGAGACCTCTACCGATGCCCAGCCAACGGTATATTATAAGAAAGGTGGAACCTACGACGTGACACTCTCCGTGACAACAGACGACGGCACCACCGTGGTGAGCCATGAAGGCTTCGTCGAGGTGGAGGGCGTGGCTCCCGTTGCAGGCATCAAATATCCCTGCACCTTCCGCGACATCACCCTGCGTCAGCGCATGGTGGCTCCCTTCATGCCGCTCCACTACGAGGATGCCTCCGAGGGCTTCCCCACAGAGAGCACCTGGACCTTCATGCACGAGTCTGAGGTCACCGGCGACATGATCATCCCAACTGTATACAAGGGTTTCTCCGTTGACTACACCCATGAGAAGGTGGGCACCTACTATGTCACCCACATAGCACAGAACGACGAGGCTTACGACTTCGTGGATCAGCCCGAGACCTCCACCTTCGCTTCCCTCGCCACCAACTTCATGCCCGACGACGGCTATCAGACTAACTTCGTCGATGGCGACATCACACTCCCCGGTGCCAACAAACTGGGCATCACCGCATGGGCAGAGTATTTCTCCAAGCCATCGGTGCCAAGCGTGATGGATGCCGTGCTCGTGAACTTCACCAAGGCATCTGCCGAGGAGGTCACCGACCAGATTGCCAATGTAACGTTCTATCTCTACAGCTGCGAAAACGGACTGCCGGGTGAGCCACTCGAGATGCTCGACAGCTGGACCATGAGCGAACTCAACTACGCCATGACCACCAACGACGGCACCGTGACGCTCGAGCTCAACAAGAGCTATCTCATCAACGACGACTTCTTCATCGTCATCGAGGGCATTCCCGAGAAGAACGACAACCTCGAGTGTGCCATAGCCATGGCACCAATGCGCAACGAGGGCAATACCGCCTACATGCTCAACAAAGGCACATGGCGACCAATGACGGGCTACCTCCAGCCGGCACCCGGTGGACAGACCTCACTGGCAGTGTTCCCATACTTCACCCACTCGGTGATATCACTCTGCGATGTCAATGACAAGGGCGAGGTTACTCCAAAGGAGGCGGTAGTGCTGCTGCCACGCGACGGCGGTGCCTTCAGCCAGCCAATCTTCGCCAACCGAGGCATCACCTCCTTCGGCACTCCTGAGGCTTCATGGCTCAAGGTCACCAACACCCCCGAGACCGACTGGGAAGTGAAGGAAACTGTGGAGAAAATGGAAATGGAGTGCGATGCCATGCCCGAGGGTATGGACACCCGCGAGACCACGCTCACCGTGGGCGACGGTGCCACGACGCTCACGCTGCGCATCGTACAGGGCGACTACATCCCCACTGCCATCACCAGCGTGAAAGCTGCCGCAACTCCCACCAACGCACCCGCCTATAACCTCTCCGGACAGCGTGTGGGCAAAGCCTACAAGGGCATCGTCATCGTCAATGGCAAGAAGACAATAAGGTAGGATTTAAGGTCGTTAAAGACTCTAATGACTTTAACGACCTTAACGACCTTAACAACCTTAAAGCCCTTAAAGCCCCTTTAAAAAAATCGCAGGAAGGATCTCCTAACGGAGCCTTCCTGCGATTTTTTGTGCTTGCTTGTTTCATCATTCGTCAGCCCACACGCTACGGTTGTCGCCGGGTTGATGGTTCCACGGGTCGTAGCCGGGAGGCTGCTGCTTGCTGTCGGCAGTGGCAAAGGGGTCGTCCTTGCTCTCCGCCTGGCTCTGGCTGCCTTCCCCTGAAGGGTTTATTACTATCGTGGTGCCCACCATCAGGTGGCACTCCCCGATGACACTCTTCAGCTTCACGGTAGGAATATGATAGGTCTTTTTCATGTCTTCTAACGTTTTTCATTTGACGATGACCTTGCGGCCGTTGATGATGTTTATGCCCTTGCGCGGTGACGACAGGCGCTGTCCGCTGATGGTGTAGATGTTTCCGTCGCGCGAGGGGTCGTAGTCCACCTTCTCCACGGTGCCTATGCTCTCCACACCCGTCACCATGCCGTCGTCCCATAGCAGGAGCACCACGCTCGCAGCCTCGCCTGAGCCTGGGCTGACCTCCGAGGTGAGCAGTGGCAGGTAGGCTCGGTGGTCAGGCATCATGATGCTCTCGTCCTCCTCTTTGATCTTTATGAAGGTACCACCCTTGAGCATGTAGTTGGTATAGTCGCCAACCACGGCTTCTATGTGTGTGCTCTCCACCACCGGCACCAGCTTGTTACCCTCCGTGGGCGACCCTGTCTCGGTGGTATAGCGCAGCTGGTAGGTCTCGTTGGGTGTGCCGCTGAGCAGCACGCCGGTGTTCTGGTTTATAACCCTTCCGTCAATGTCGATGATCTTTATTGCCAGTCCCTCGTCAACCTCCTTCAGATAGGTGCAGAAGTGGGCGTTCAGACCATCGGGCAGTGTCAGGTTTACATCAGCGGCGAAGGTGCCTATGCCCGACTCCGGCACGGTGTAGCTGTAGAGGCTCTTGCTCTCGAAGGTCACCGACCGTGGCTCGCTCCATGCGCCCTTGGAGTCGCCGCAGCGCCACCATAGCGTGTAGGTGCCTGCCTCCATGTCGCTTATGTCTATGTTCATAGTGCCTGTTGCTGCGTCGAGCCTACCTACGGTGAAGTCGTCTGTGTCATCGTCGAACCAGTACATGTAGCGTGTGATGGTGGTCTCTTCCACCACGTCGTCGCCGTTCACGGTGAAGTATTTGGAAGCCAGCGAGCTCCACACACCAGTGTTGTCCTGCACACGCACGGTGAGCGAGTGCACTCCGGGCTTCAGTCCTTCTATCTCTATGAGGCTTATGGGTGTGGCTTGTGACACCGCAGCCTCCATCTTGCCGTCAATCCAGTACTGGTGCTGGGTTATCTCCTTGTCGTCGGCACTTGTCTCGGCACTGGCAATGATGAAATACTTTGACACTATCGAGCTCCATGCTCCCGTGTTGTCCTGTGCACGCACGGTGAGCGAGTGCACTCCGGGCTTCAGTCCTTCTATCTCTATGAGGCTTATGGGTGTGGCTTGTGACACCGCAGCCTCCATCTTGCCGTCAATCCAGTACTGGTGCTGCGTTATCTCCTTGTCGTCGACGCTTGTCTCGTCATAGGGCTTTAGAAAAACCTTCGTGAGCTGCGAGCTCCATCTGCCGGCAAGATCCTGCACCCTCACACCAAACGTGTGTATTCCCGCTTCCAGCGATGTCACTTCTATGGGTTGCGGCTTGCTGTCGGAGGTCACTGCTGCCTCCATCTTGCCGTCAATCCAGTATTGATGCTGGGCTATGGCGTTGGGGCTCACGTCACCGTTCTCATACGGCTTGATGAAGTATTTCGCCACCTGCGAGCTCCACAGACCTCTCTGATCCTGCACACGCACGGAGAACGAGTGGAGTCCGGGGTGGAGCGAGCTCACGCTGATGGGCTGAGGCTTGGTGCCTGCTGTCACCGCAGCCTCCATCTTGCCGTCAATCCAGTATTGGTGCTGCACCACGGCGTTGGCACCGATGCTGCTGTCGTAGGGTTTGATGAAGTATCTCGACACCTGCGGGCTCCACAGTCCCTCGGCGTCCTTCACTCGCACGGTCAGCGCATGTAGTCCCGGGTGGAGTGCCGTGATGGCTATCGTGGCATGGTCGGGTGCGAGGTCCTGTGCCTCGGCTATGTTGCCGTCGAGCCAGTACTGTCGCTGAGATATGCTGTTCTGTGCTGTAGCCACGGCAGAAACAGAGACTGCCGCCGCCATCAGCAAATATCTTATTCTGTTCATACTCTCGTAGCTTAAAAGGTTATCTTACGTCAGCTTCGTAGCTTACTCCGAGCTGTGTGCCGTTGACTATGGCGTCGAGGTTCTTTACATAGGGTGTCGTAGGTATCTTCACCCATCCGGCGCCTCCCGATGGTCCTATGGGGGTGTCGTCGGTGCCCTTATATGTGTCTTCGTCCTTGAGCTTGAAGGTGCGGCTCTCGGTATATGTCACATCCTCGGCATCGTCGAAGATGTTGGCTGCATCAACAAAGTAGCAGTTCTCTACTATGTTGTTGTCGCGTATGCCACCACCACCGTTCACCACGATGCAGTTCTTCACCGTGGCATAGTTGCCTGTTGCCATGCGGTAGTTTGGACCGCGGCTGTTGATGATGCTGTTGGTCCACAGGAACTGCGCATAAATGTTGTAGTCATTGTAGTCGTTGTAGGTGTTATACTGGTATCCCACGAAGCTGTGGTCTATCTGTACTATGCTCTCATTGCTGAAATAGTTCACCTGTCCCCACACATAGCAGTTGGCTATGAGCAATCTGTCAGCCAGGATGGTCTTTCCTCCGGAGAGGTCACCACCTATACGGCACTGCTTCACAAGCACATTCTCTATGTTGTTTGCAAAAGTCATGCTTTCCGTGATGTAGCACCGCTTCACAGTATAGTTCTTCAGCTTATAGTTGTTTCTGAGGCTGCCGTTGACCTTCACGCCTTCTATGTGGATGCCGTCGGTCACCACATCTGCCTTGCCCACATTCAAGTGGCCGTTGATGGTGGTTATGGCAGTGCCTGACTCGTCGTTGTTCTCGAAGCCAGTGCCGTAGATGGTCACGGACTTCTCTATGGTCACCGGGTCGAACGTGCCTTTGCTCAGGGTTATAACGTCGCCGTCGACGGCAGCGTCGTAGGCTTGACGCAATCCCGTGCTGCCATAGTAAACGTTGCTGTCGTCGCCATGCTGTAGTATGGCACCAATCTTGTCTGTGCCCTGCGCCGCTGTTGCCACCGTGCAGCAGAGTGCGACTATCGATAATAGATTTTTTTTCATAATAGTTGTCGTTTTCTTGTTTGTTGTTATTGCTGTTTCTTTGCTCTTATCTTGCCTCGGCGTTATAGTCCACGTTGAGGTTCTCACCGCTCACAGTGGTACTAAGGTCGGTAACCACAGGTATCCTCGGCACCTTGCTCCATCCGTAGCGTATGCCTATCTCCTGACCGTCGAGACCTATCCATGTCTCGGGCTGCTTGATCTCAAAGGTACGCGTGGCGGAGTAGTTGGCATTGGTCTCATCGGAGAAAATGGCACCAAGGTCAACGGCATAGCAGTTCTGAAAGACGTTCTTATCCTGGTTGTTGTAGCTGAAGCTCCTGAAGATGCAGTTCTTCACCACAGCTCCTTCGGTGTTGGCAAAGGCAGCGCGGTCGTAGTAGGCTCCTACCCAGTAGTAGGTGAAGATGCTGTTGGTGCAGTAGTATGGTCCCACCATGGCGGTGGTGATGCAGTGGTCGATCTTCACGCTGCTTTCAGCGCTGAAGGTATTGATATCACCAGAAACATAACAGTTCTGTATGATGCAGTTGGTGGCAACCTGATTGCCGCCGGTAATGGAACCTTTGATGATACTGTTCAGTATCTGCGTATTGGTGTTGGCACCAATGTTCAGGGCACCCTCAACATAGCATTTCTCCATCACGAAGCCCTCCAACGGAACGTTGGTGCTGACGGCGGCATTGAAGAGTATTCCCTCCAGGTGGATGTCTGAGAGCGTCTCGCCGCCGGAGACTCCGAGCTTGAGCTGACCGTTGATCTTCGATACCTCGGTATTGGTGGTGGCATCCTTCTCAAAGCCTGCACCATAGACGGTGATGGACTTGGTGATGTCTGAAACATTGAAAGCACCCGATGAGAGTGTGATGACATCGCCGTCAACAGCCTGGGCGTTGGCATTGACAAAGGCGTTCGCGCCGGTGAACACGCTCACGTCGCTGCCATGCTGGAGCGTGGCGGTCATAATCTCATTCTGCGCCCCTGCCACCATGGTGCAGCAGAGCGCAACGACTGATAATAGATACTTTTTCATAAATAATCGTTTAATTAGTGTTTTGTTGATAATTTCTTAGTCTTTATTTTGCGAAGATAAGAAAAAGCACAACATGCTCAAAAGCCCCACACAAAAAGGTTGTGCCATATCGTACAAGCCATGTGCCATATCGTATATTTAACGTTCGTTAAGGATTTTTGCCGCAATTCCGTCCGCCACAACAGATGTCATGGGTCGCTTCGCTTGAAATGTTATTTAGAATGTATATTAAAATTTTATTTAAAATAGATTGAATGACATGGACTTAATACAAGACCCGTTGAGCTGGAGTGAGTTGAGCAGGAGGGGGTTGAACAGGGAGGGGGTTGAGCATGAGTGTTTGAGCATGAGGGGGTTGAGCAAGGAGGGTTGAGCAGGATTTGCAATCCTGCTCCATTGAATATTAGGATTTGCAATCCGAAATACACTGTCTTTACCTTTTTCCCGCATCTCAGATGCTCATACTCGATGGTGTCGGATTGCAAATCCGACACAACTGCAACGCTGTCCTTATGGGCAGGAGTGTTTGAGTAGGAGTGGGTTGAGCAGGATTTGCAATCCTGCTCCATTGAATATTAGGATTTGTAATCCGACAACACAATCATTACCTTTTTCCCCGCATCACAGATGCTCATATTCAATGGTGTCGGATTGCAAATCCGACACAACTGAAAGCCTTTTTTCATGCCTTACCTCAACAAGAATTTCTGCTTTTTCTGCTATTTGGTTTCACCGACTTTCCTCACGCTCGGCAATT
>CAMVSV010000064.1 GCA_947170265.1 uncultured Prevotella sp. | reverse complement strand
CAACAAGTATGCTCTCGCTGCTTAATCGAAGCACAGTAGATTACGAGCTTAATTCTTTTACAAGGTAGAAGAACGAGACGTCGCTCAGAGGATGTTGTTCCGAATCCAAAGGCAAAGCGGCGCAGGTTAAATCGGAAATAGTTTCGCGGAAGCTCCGGCTGCGGAATGAAAATCTTGGAGCTAAGGCTGCGATTGGTGGTCCGGGTCTTGTCGCAGCTCGAAAACCGAAGTCCGGAATAAGCGTGTAGAAAGCATATGGTTTCCTTGTGCGGACGTGGGTTCGACTCCCACCAGCTCCACATTATGTCATGAATTACAAAAGCCCCGCAGTCGACTGGCTGCGGGGCTTTTGTGTTTTTGTTTTCGTGTTTTCGTGGTCGGGGAGCAGGGTAGTGCGGGCAATGGATTGGCAGGTTGTAATAATAAAAAAAGCTTCCTCTTTTGTTGAGGAAGCTTTCTCGTGATGTCTCAGGGTGGATAGTCGGATTCGAACCGACGACATTCAGAACCACAATCTGACGCTCTAACCAACTGAACTATATCCACCATGTAGGCTTTTGATGTCTCAAAAGCGGGTGCAAAGGTAAGCTATTATTTTCATTCCTGCAAATATTGCCGGCAGTTTTTTCTGAAAATCTGCCAACAGGGGCTTTCCTTTGCGCGCTTTCAATGCCATAGCCGACGTCGTGACAACGCTTGGTTGCTACGCCTGCTGCCTTGCCAGTATTATTTCTTGTCAGCTTTTGCAGCAGGAGCCTCGCTCTTTGCGGGTGCAGCGGCTTTCTTGTCGGCAGCGGGTGCATCTTGCTTCTGCTGACTTGCTCCGAAGTTAGGCAGGTTGTTGGGATTGGTACCGCCGTCAGTTGTGGCAGATTTCTCTATGACGCTTTCTGCTGTTGCCGATGTGGGTGCCACATGGGCGCAGATGATGCTGCAAACAACCATGGTGGCAGCGAGTGTCCATGTAGCCTTCTCAATGAAGTCTGTGGTCTTGCGCACTCCCATGATGGCATTCGACGATGAGAAGTTTGATGCCAAACCGCCACCTTTAGACTCTTGTATGAGTACTATGCCAATCATCAGCAGTGATGCAATGATGATAAGAATTACAAATAATGCGTAAAGTCCCATTTCTTATTTTTCTGTTATTTTATTGTTGTTATTTATTACCAATTTCTCCAAAAATCGGATTTGGTCTGCAAAGTAACGATTTTTTTTCGGATATAGCAAATTTAATCGCTTAATAATTTCCAAAGCCTTTGAATATCTTCCTTGTTTGATGTAAATACGTGCCAGTGTCTCAGTGAAATAGCCTTCGTCGCCTTCGTTTGGTTCACTGTCTTCATCGCTGCCAATGAGGTCGGGGGTGTATTCGGGTTCGTCCTTGAGGTCGAAGTTGCCGCCGTCCTTCTCGATGAAGTCGTTGATGAGCGTGTCCATGCGGCTTGACTCTGTAGCTGGAACAGTGGCTGGTGGGGTTGTTTCCGGCTGTTCTTCCTCGATGTCAAGTAGGTAAGCCACATAGTCAATGGTGGCATCGGCTGGTGTGGGACGGCGCTTTGGGGCCTTTTCTTGGCTCTCGTTGTTGGGTATGGAACCGAGAAACTGGTCAATGAGCGTGGTGGTGCGGCTCTGGTCTGCGTCATTGGTGTCGGTGGCAGGCTTGTCGTGCTTCACGGTGTCAGGACGTCGTGGCTGGTAGTGCATGGCTTCCACGAGTTGGAAGAGCACTCTCCTGTCGGTGATGTAAACAGCGGCGCGACGCAGTTCTTCGTCGAATGTGGGGTCGTGGAGCAGATACAGGTTTTGCAGCAACAGTATGCGGGCTGTCTGGTAATATGGATGCAGGGCAAGGATGCTGCGCAGGTCGTAGGCAGTATCCTTGTTGAGCTGTTCGGGATGTCTTATGAGTTGTGCTAAGTCCATTATCTTCTATTGCTGCGGTGATGGGTGAAGGCTTAGGGTGTGTGATGCCTACCAGTTGGCTACGGTGGCATTGAATATCTGCTCGGTAATCTCTTTCACCATTTCCTCTACGAGACTCTCCTGTACGCTATTCAGGCTGACACTGGAGTCGTAGGTGCTGGTAGCTGTGAACTGTTGTTCAAAGTCCTGGTTGTGGTCTTTGGTATTTGTGAATCTCACGTTCACGGTCATCGACAGCTCCACCTGTGCTGAATATCCTTCGCTCGACACCGACTTGTTGCGTTGCTGATACTGTGTGATTTCGCCTTCTATCTTCAGGTCGCCGTTGCGTCTCACTTGTTCAAGCTTGGTGCTGCGTGAGAAGATGTCTCTCAGTTCGTTGTTGAACATCGGTCCCATTGGTCCCCATACATAAGCCGACCGTATCGGGAACTCGTTTATCTGTATGGTCTTGGTCTTGTTGTAGTCTATGCTTGCTCCGTTGAACTTGTAGCTCACCGAACACGACGTGAGTGTGGTTGCTGTCAGGAGCACGGCTATTGCTGCCATGGCGAGCATCGTGAATTCTTTCCTACACCTTATTATATATACATGCATTCTGTTTGTCATTATGGTCGGATGTTGCTGTTGTCATTTGTCGTCGCTGTATTGTCTCAGCTTGCGATAGAGGGTGCGGTCGGAGATGCCCAGCTCCTTGGCAGCTTTCTTCCTGTTGCCGTTGTTGCGTTCAAGGGCTTTCTCAAGCATGGTGCGCTGCACGTCGTTAAGATTCAGGCTCTCGGGTTCGGAAATCTCCTCGGCTATGGCATCTTCCACATTGTCGGCGCGGTGCTGGCTGTCGTTGCTTGTTGCTATGCTTGCCGGCATGTTGTCGTTGCTTACGGCAGCTATCGTTCCGGCGGTGAATCCGGCGGCACCATTGAGGTCTCGCACTTCTTCCATTTGTTTTCTCACGCTGTTGAGCTCTCGACGCAGGTCGGTGACGTTGCCGCGGAGCTCATAGAGAATCTTGTAAAGCAGCTCGCGCTCACTCTCATAGGAGTGGTTCCCGTCTTTCTGTATCACGGCGAGCTGCGTGCTCTCCGGGTCGGTGGGGATGTATCGCTGCAGCATCTCGGCACTAATCTCGCGTTCAGGCGAGAGCACCGACATCTGTTCAGTTATGTTTTTCAGCTGTCTCACGTTGCCGGGCCACTTGTATTTGAGCATCACCGCTTTGGCTTCGTCGGTGAGCGTAATCTTTGGCAGATGGTAGCGTTCTGCCATCTGCATGGCGAAGAGGCGGAACAGCAGGATTATGTCTTGCCCACGGCTACGCAATGGCGGCATCTGTATTGGGATGGTGTTGAGGCGGTAGTAGAGGTCTTCGCGAAAGCGTCCCTCACTGATGGCTTTCTGCATGTTCACGTTGGTGGCAGCCACTATCCTTACGTTGGTTTTTCTCACCTCGGTGCCGCCCACGCGTATGTATTCTCCCGTTTCGAGCACCCTGAGCAGCCTCGCCTGTGTAGCCAGGGGAAGCTCTCCCACCTCGTCGAGGAATATCGTTCCCTTGTTGGCAATGCCGAAATATCCCTCACTCTCGCCTATGGCGCTGGTGAACGATCCTTTTTCGTGTCCGAACAGCTCGCTGTCGATGGTTCCTTCAGGTATCGCTCCGCAGTTTATTGCGAAGTATTTCTCACGCTTCCGTGGTGAGTTGTCGTGTATTATGCGCGGGATAATTTCCTTTCCCACTCCGCTCTCGCCAATGATGAGCACAGAGAGGTCGGTGGGCGCCACCTGCAGTGCCACGTCGAGAGCGCGGTTCAGCTCACTGCTGTTGCCCACTATGTTGTATCTTTGCTTTATCTGTTGCAGTTGCGTAGTATTCATATCAGCTGACAAATTTACACAATTTATTTCATAACTCTGCAATAATGGCAGAAAAAAGAATTGGCGTGGAAATATTAGCGGGAAATGCTTTCCCTTTTCCTGTTTCTTCTGCCATAGTCGTTGTCCTCAGCTTTTGCTTTTGTTATGCCTGCGACAAAATGTTTGGCAGAACAGTAATAAGATGGTTGGGAATAAGGTAAGAGGCGGAAGTGCTAACTCTTCAGGTTGTTGCCTCCTATTTTGATGAGCAACAGTCCGATGGCAGTCCAGATGAGTTCGCGCAGTCTCACTATGAGTGCAACGAAGATGGCTGCATTTAGGGCTGCCTCGGCGGCGAGTCCGAAGCCCAGGTGGGTGATGCTCATGAGAAATCCGCCCTCGCGACCTCCGAGCTGTAGTGGCATGAAAAACAGCATGTTGGCAAAGAGCGTGGTGAAGGATATCACGAGTATGCAGTCAAGATAGTTCACCTTTGGCATGAGCACCATCAGTATGAACATTATCTCGAGTGCCGAGGCTATGCGGCAAGCCAGTTCGAGTGCCACTGCTGCGAGGAACGTCTTTGGCTGTTGGTTGTGGAGTGCTGCTATCTGCCGGTCAATGGTGTCGAGCTGTTGACGGTGTTTCTCCACAAAGGGCTGTGCCCATTTCTTCACTATGGGTATGTGCCGGAGTATGTTCATGCCGCTCACTGCCAGTCCTTTCCTGTAGCCTTTGAGGAAGAACCATATTGCCGTGATGCAGAAGGCTGCCATGGCTGCGAGCACCGCTGCCATGAACGGTGAGAGTCGTTGTGTGAGCAGATACAGGGGCACCGACATCAGCCAGAACCAGAAATGGCTGAATATGTGTGTCATCACATAGAGTATCACCGACGATGAGGCCCTTTCTGTTCCAATCTTCGGTGAGAGCATCATTATGCGGTAAGGCTCGCCACCCATGAGTCCACCCGGTGTGGCATAGTTCAGTGCGAAGCCGCTCACAGTGACCTTATACAGCCATGTGAAGGTGAATGGCATCCTGCTGTTGTCAGCCTGTAGCTTGTCTTTCTCCTGTCCTGAGCGAATAATTATCCACCACGACATGGTGTTGAATACATACAGCAACGCCCATAGCACCACCACTGCCGCCGACCAGTAGCCGGCGTGCTTGATGCTTCTCCATGCTTCGGCAAAGTCGAGTTGCGATGCCATGACTATGAGCACCGCTATGCCGAATATGAAAAAGGCGTTCTGGTGTTTTTTCTTCATTGCTGTTGTGGTGTGTTCTGTCGTTTCTCGGCAGGCTTGGGTGTTGAGAACCTCACTTTCTCGCTCTCGTCGCGTCGTTCGCGGTATAGTTTTTTCAGCGGGTTGGCAGTGGATTCGTCATAGCCGGCCCTGTTTCTCCAGATGTCTATGGCTTGGAATATTGCTTCCCTCATGGCGTGTGGGTCGGCGGCGTTCTTTCCTGCCATGCTGAGTGAGCATCCGCAGTCAGGGGCAGTCCTCACGAGGTTCATTCCTGCAGTGTAGTTCACGCCTTCTTCTTCTGACAGTGAGCGGAAGGGTATGAATGCCTGGTCGTAGTACATGGCGAGCACGCCGTCGAACTCAGGATAGTATGCCTTTGAGAAGAACTCGTCGGTGGCATAGGGGCCGTATGCCTGTATTCCTTTTTCCTCCAGTTGCTTCACTGCCGGTGCTATTATCTCCTGTTCCTCGGTTCCGAGTTGTCCGTTCTCTCCTGCCTTGGGGTTGATGGCGAGCACTGCTATGCGCGGGTTGGAAATCCTGAAGTCGCGCTTTAGTGCAGTAAACAACGTTGTAGCCTTGCCCACGATGTCGTCTTGTGTTATCGACTCAGCCACTTGTCTAAGCGGGAGGTTCCGTGTGGCGAGTGCTATTCTGAGCTTGTTGTTGACCAATATGGTCAGTGCTTTTCCGAACTGGTTGGTGTGGTCTTCTATATATCTGCTCTGTCCGCTGAACTGAAACGCCTCATTGTTCTCTATTGGTGCAGTCACCAACACGTCGAAGAGTCCCTCCTCGTAGTCGGCAAGGGCGCGGTCAAGGGCTCTGAGACCTGCGTTGGCAGACTTTTCGGAGGGTGTTCCCAGTTCTACTTTCACCTCCTCGTCGAAGGCTGCCACCATGTTCACCTTTCCTTCATGTGCATCGGCGGCATTGTCTATTATCGTGAAGTTGGCGTTTGTCTCAAGTGCATTGCGGTGATAGGCTGCCACTTTTGGCGATCCGTAGATGATGGGAGTACACAGCTCCAGCATTGCAGGTTCGCTGAAGGTCTTGAATATGAGTTCATATCCTATGCCGTTGGTATCGCCGTGGGTTATGGCCACTCTTACTTTTCTGTTTTCCATGTCTTATAGTCTGTTTCTTTTTAATTTTTATCTATGGTTGATAAAACTGTTTCCAGGAGTTTCATCTTGTTTCGTTTGGTAGTCTCAGGTGCATAGACAAAGCCCAGCACCTTTATAGGTCTGTTGTGCAGGCTGTCGTAGACGGTGCGTGCTACGAAGGGACCGCCCATGGCATCGCCTTCCATTTCCCACAGTCCCCGCTCCATCTCTCCGTTGCTTCTTATGCTTGCCTTCACCGTTCTCATATACATGAGGTCGGTTTCGCCTTTTACGTTTGCTCGGAGCATGCTGTCGGTGTGTTCATCGCCCATCACGCAAATGTTCATCATGCCTGTGGCAGCGTTGTTCGACAGCCACAGAAAGTCTTTTGACCTTTTGCTCGCCGTCATGTCGGCAGGTATCAGCATTCTGATGCCGAACATTGTGTCTATTGTCTTCTCTGCCTTCGTGTTGTGTCTTTTTTTCAGCTGTTGCTTCTGTATGTTGCGCTCGTGGGCATTGAGCAGTTTTATTAGTTGTCTGCCATAGTTCGTGTTGCTTCTCATCGTGTTGCTGAGCATTGTGGTGCTTGGCGCATTTATCGTCACAATGATTTGTGGTGCGGCATGTTGGTTACGCCTGTAGTGCATGCTTACCTTGCTATATGTCCTTGGGTTTATGTCAACCACCACGGTGTTTCTTGCCAGCAACCGCATGTCGGCATAGTTGGCGGTGGGGCAGAAGCTCACGTCAAATGCCGGTTCGTCTTGCGGCAGTCCCTCCACGGCAGTAGTGAGAATGTCCTTCACACATTCCACCTGTTTCTCATCCTCTGCCACGATGGTCACTTCATAGGGCTTGCCGCTGCTGGCAGGCATCACTGGCATCTTCTGCGTGCATGACGTGGCTATGCACGTCATCAATGCAACCGTGAGGGCTTTCATGAGCCTACTGTCTCTCGTCATGCAGCTTCCTGTCGGTTGAGAGCAGTCCGCAGGCGGCATAGATGTCTTGTCCGCGGCTTGCTCTTATGGTGGTGAACACCCCATGCTGGGTGAGATAGTCTCTCAGCTGTTCCATCTTGCTGTCGTCGGCACCCTTGAGTGCTATGCCTGGTATCTGATGGAAGCGTATGAGGTTTATCCTGCATGTGAGTCCTTTGAGCAGGTTTACGAGCGCCTTGGCGTGGGCTATGCTGTCGTTCACTCCCGCAAAGACGATGTATTCAAACGACAGTCGTCGCTGATGGGCAAAGTCATAGTCGCGTAGCAGTTCCACGGTCTCCTTTATGCTCATGCCCCTTTCGGCAGGCATGAGCTCTGAGCGTTGCTCGGGCAGTGGCGAGTGCAGGCTTATTGCCACATGGCAGTCGCTTTCTTCTATGAAGCGCTTGAGCTTGCCCCTCACCCCCACGCTGCTCACCGTGATGCGTTTCGGGCTCCATGCGTAGCCATAGTCGGCTGTTAGTATCTCCGTGGCTCTCATTACGTTGTCAAGGTTATCCATGGGTTCGCCCTGTCCCATGAACACGATGTTGGTTAGCTTCTCCCGTTCTGGCAGCGAATAAACCTGGTTGAGAATGTCGGCAGCGGTGAGGTTGCCCTCGAACCCCTGCTTGCCTGTCTGGCAGAACAGACAGTTCATCTTGCAGCCCACCTGACACGATACACACAGCGTGGCTCTCTCTCCGTCGGGTATATATACCGTTTCCACAAACAGTGGCTTAAATTCCTTGCTGCTGCCATCGGGTTGAGCCATGGCGGCTTTTCTCTTTTCGGTGGCTACCGGGAAAAGATATTTTATCGTTCCGTCCTTTGAATACTGTGCATCAATGGGCTTCCTTGCACCAATGGTATAGCGTTGTTTCAGTTTCTCACGGTTGCCTTTCGAGATGTTTGTCATCTCGTCAATGTCGGTCACATGCCGGTCGTATATCCATTTCGCCATCTGTGCACCGGTAAAGGCTGGCATGCCCATCTCCCTCGCCACGCCTTTCAGCTCGTCGAGGGTCATTCCCAAGAGTACCGTCTTCTCGTTTCCTGTCTCCACTGTCTTTGCTCAAAAGATTATCAATGTTGCAAAGGTAGCTAAATAAAACGAGAATAAGTCGCACTTAGCTGTGATTTTCGTAATTTCGGGATTTGTCAGCAGTCGTTGAAAAATAAGCGTGAAACATTTTGTGAATAAATATAAATATATGTGAAATTAATTACAAATTCTTTAACATTTAGGGGTTAAGAAAGGTTCAAGAAATCGCCCTTGTAATTCGTTGGTTATCAAGTGTTTGAAAGGGGTGTTTTAAAAGAGCCTCTTTTAGCGTGCAAAAGAGCCTCTTTCGCAACACGAAAGTGGCACTTTCGTTTTCTCACTGTGCGGAGATTGTTTTTCGTTCACATTTGTTAACTGTTTCACGGAATTGAAATTTCCTCAGAAAGGGTGTTTTTAATGTCCCGCAGAACTTTCCGATTAAGCGAGAGCAATCAAACTTGTTTGAA
>CAMVSV010000063.1 GCA_947170265.1 uncultured Prevotella sp. | reverse complement strand
TCTTGTTTTGTGTCTGCTTGTTGGTAAGACGTGCAAGTGTCTCTTTTACCTGACGTGCCACGTCTTCCTCGTTCACCTCAAGCGGTTTCTGGTTGCGGTTTTTATTTTTCTTCTTCTTTCCGCTGTTCTTTGCGTTGGCGGCAGCCTGGACATTGCTCTGCTGGTTGGCGGCAGCGTTTATGTCTACGCGCTCCTTGCCAATTCTCACTCTCTTCTTCTTTTCGCCAGCCACACGCTCTTCGCGCTCCTTGCGTCGTTCTTCCTTAGACTTCTTCTTTGGTCTGGTGCTTTGGTTGAGGGTGCTGAGGTCAATCTTTCCGAGCACGTTCACCTTGGGAGTGTTGAGAAGCTTCTGCTCGTTTTTCGTGGTGAAGAGTTCGGTTGTGGTGCTTGATGGTGAGGCTGCCTTGTCCTTGTCGTCGGCATTGTCTTCCTCTGCTTTCTTCTCCTCTATCTCGGGAGCAGCACTTTCTTCGGGCTGTTCCTTTGTTTCTTCTCCGGTGCCGGCAACGGGTTCTTCTTCCTGTCGGCTGTTGTCTGCGGCTGTTGTCTCTTCGTCGGCAGAGAACTCGTCTGCAGGTTTTTCCTCTGCAGTAGCAGCAACTTCAGGTTGCTCTTGTGGTTTCACCTCTTCTTTGATTTCTACTTGTGGCTCTGCCACAGCTGCGGTTTCCACCACGGGTGCAGCTTCCTCGGCTTTCACCTCGGGTTCGATGGTTTCCTTAGCCGTTTGGTCGGCTTCAGCCTTCTTGGCGGGATGGTCAAGGTCAATTTTTCCGAGGGGCTTAAACACTTGTCGTGTCTTGGTGAGCAAGTCCTCGCCTTTCTTCATTGCAGCCTCTACTTTTGTTTTCTTTTCCTTGACTTTCTTCGTGAGCAGCTTGGCGGCATCGTTTTTCACGGTCGCATCGCTCTTGAAGTGTTCTACGAGTGCCTCGTGCTGCTCGTCGCTGAGCTTGAAGTTGGGGTCGTTTTTCACCTCTCCCAGCTCCTTTCTTTTCTCAAGGTAGTCAACGGCTGTCTGCAGTCCTATGTTCAGTTCGCTTATTGCTTTGTTTAATCTTATGCTCATATTTTGTTGTTTTATTCTAATGCGTAATGTTGTATTGTAGTTTCTCCTTTCATGAGGGTACGGCAGCGGGGTGGTGCCGTTTACGCATTAACTCTCGAACTCGTCGGCAAGGATTTTCAGGAGGTTGTCTACGGTCTCTTCCTCGAGGTCGGCTTTCTCGATGAGCAGCTCTCTTGGTGCTTTGAGCACGGCTTTTGCGGTATCGAGACCTATGGCTTTGATGGCATCTATCACCCACTGGTCTACCTCGTCGGCAAACTCATCGAGATATATGTCTTCCTCTTCGCCTTCCTCGCCCACTTCGCGGAACACGTCAATGGTATATCCCGTGAGCATTGAAGCAAGTTTGATGTTGAGTCCACCGCGACCAATGGCGAGGCTCACCTCCTCGGGCTTGAGGTAGACCTCAGCCTTGAGGTTCTCTTCGTCAATGGATATGCTCGACACCTTTGCGGGGCTCAGAGCGCGCTGTATGAACAGCTTGGTGTTGGTGGTGAAGTTTATCACGTCGATGTTCTCGTTGCCGAGCTCTCTCACTATGCCATGCACGCGGCTTCCTCTCACACCCACGCAGGCTCCCACGGGGTCTATGCGCTCGTCGTAGCTCTCCACTGCCACCTTGGCTCTTTCTCCGGGCATGCGTGCTATGCGCTTCACAGAGATGAGTCCGTCGTTGATTTCGGGCACTTCGGCTTCGAGCAGGCGTTCAAGGAACTGCGGGCTTGTTCTTGAAAGAATGATTTTGGGGTTGTTGTTCTCGTTGTCCACGCGCAGAATGACGGCTCTCACGCTTTCGCCCTTGCGATACTGGTCGTTGGGTATCTGCTCGCTCTTGGGGAGAATGAGCTCGTTGTTCTCATCGTCAACGAGCAGCACCTCGCGCTTCCATGTTTGATACACCTCTCCGGAGATGATCTGTCCTACGCGGTCCTTGTATTTGTTGTAGAGAGAGTCGTGCTCAAGCTCGAGTATCTTCGAGGCGAGGGTCTGTCGGAGGTTGAGGATGGCTCTGCGTCCGAACTTGGCGAAATCCACGCGTTCCGACACGTCTTCGCCCACCTCATAGTCCTCGGCAATCTTCTGTGCCTCCTTGAGGGCTATCTCCTTGTTCTCGTCTTTCACCTCGCCGTTGGGCACCACCACGCGGTTGCGGTAGATCTCGAAGTCGCCCTTGTCGGGGTTCACGATTACGTCGAAGTTCTCGTCAGAACCGAAAAGCTTTGCTATCACGTTGCGGAAACTCTCTTCAAGCACGCTCACGAGTGTTGTGCGGTCGATGTTCTTTGTCTCCTTAAACTCCTTGAATGTCTCTATCATGTTTGGAGTCAGGTCGTTTTTCTTTGTTGCCATGATTATATCTTTTTTTGTTTTTTCCTGTTTTCCGGGGTGAGTTGGTGATTACTTGAAGCTGATGAGGTATTTGCAGTATTTCACCTCGTCCATGTTGTAGCTGTGGTCCACGTCAACGAGCTGTGGGCGCTTCTTGCCCTCAAGGGCCTGCTTCTCCTTCACGCTGACGGTGAAGTCGCGTCCGTCCACACCCTTGAGCACTCCGGCAACCTTCTTGCCATCGGCAGTGAGCACCTCCACGGTCTTGCCAATGAAGTTCTTGTATTGCTGCTCAACCTTGAATGGCTGTCCCAGTCCGGCAGAGCCCACCTCAAGCTCATAGTCCTGCTCGTCGCGGCTCAGCCTGCTCTCAATGAAGCGGCTCAGCTCCACGCAGTCCTCTATCCACACGCCGTCGGCATGGTCTATCTCCACCACTATGCGGTCGTCGTTGCTAATCTGAATGTCCACCAGGAAGTAGTCTTTCTCCTGAAGCCACTCCTCTACAATGCTCTTTACGATGTTTTTGTCAATCATATTTTTAATTTAGTGTTGGTGTCCGCCATGGACACCTTCATATAACAACGAATGAGGAACTCTCTTCGAGTCCCTCATTCCTCTGAACGGTGCAAAGTTATACATTTTTTATATATCCACAAAATAATTTCCTCAAATAATCGTCGTTGCAATGAAAAAAGCGATATGTTCTTGTATATTGAACAGTAAATGGTGCTCGTCTTGATGTTTTCATAGTCGGTTCTTCTCGGCATTACCGGCACCGGTGCCTTTGTATTTCGACGGGGTGACGTTGAAGCGGTAGCGCAGTGAGAGGGTGACGCAGCGAGAGTCGTTGTCCTCCGTCTTGCGGAACATCATGCGGTTGCTGTAAAGCTTGGCGTGGCTGATGCCGCCATTGAAGAGGTCGTTGCCAGAGAGCTTTATGTTTAGGCGACGCTTGAAGAAGTCTTTGCTCACACTTAGCGAGAGCATGGGATTGGTGCTGTTAATCAATACGTTTGAGCCGGTATGACCGTGGGTGTGCATGTTGAAGTCGGCCTGTAGCAGCCAGTCGTGTGGCATGGTGACGATATTGCCTAACTGCAGGACCAACATCGGACGGTTGAAGCTCATCTGCTCACCTAAGAATGGGGTCTTGAGCCACGGCTTCATCAGCGATACATTATATTGAGGTGTCCATGTCATTTCGTGGACCAGCTTGATGCTCTTCTGTGCTCCCAACGTTACGGTGATCCAGTCAGCATGATCGTAGTTCCTGTCGGTCACGAGGTTCACCTTACTGTCGTTCTCCAAACTTTCTGCCGTGTGGAGGATGGGATCTACGCAATGGGAGAAGTTCAAATTGAGATAGAGCCACTTCCACATGACCATCGTGTTCATGTTGTGATACTTTACTGGGCGTAGGTAGGGATTACCAGTCTGCAGGTTCAGACGGTTCTCATAGATAACGTCGCTGCTCAGTTGCCAATAGGCAGGTCGCGTGGTTCGCTTGGCATAGCTGAAAGACAGCTGCAAGGTGTTGGCAGGCGTATTCTTTGAAAGAGGAATGCTGGTGGATGCTGAGAACGAAGGGAAGAATTCATTGTAAGTGCGGCACTGCTCATCGCGTCGTACTCCGCCAATGTAGTATTCCGACTCCACATGCTCATAGCGCAGTCCTGCCGACAGTTGGAAACGACCCAGCCGCTGTTGCATTTGCACGAACGGCGCAATGTTCTGTTCATGCTGTTCGTTGTTGCTGTTGGCTATATAGCCTTCGGCATTCTCGAAACTGCTGTTCCACCGTGTGTTGGTGTACTCCTCGCCCAACTCTATCTGGCCTTTTCCCAGCGGATGGGTAACAAACAGCTTCTCTGCCATCATTCGGCTGCGCATATGGGCTTTGGTATTCACGTCGCGGTCATTATATTCTTCGCTCAGCTCCAGCTGCTGGTTACGATTGTGTTGGTTGCGAAAGGTGTAGTCTGCATTGAAGTCGATGCCGAACTTACCAACCTTGCCAGTATAGTAGATGTTTACCTGATGTCTGGGTGCACCTTCTGACCTGCTGATACCGCTGTTGTGCAAGTGGTCATACCGGATGCCGTTGGCTTGCAAGTTGTCATGGTCCTCACTCCATGTCTTCACATAGTCGTAAGTGTTCTGATAGAAGCCGCCAAGGGAGTTGTTGTCATCCAGTTGGTAGTTGAAGCCGAAACGCCCCTCAAGGAAAGGGTTGCGCACATTGTGTTTCTGGCGGTTGGTGATAGTCCACAGCGTGTCGGCAAAGACTGTCTGCTCAAAGTCACCGCTGCCATATCTTCTGTTGTAGGCTCCAAAGAGGTTGGCAAATAGCTCCAGCCCACCCGTGCGATAGGTCAGGTTCAGACGCTCATTGTTGGCATAGCCACGACCCTTGCGGTTCCATGACTGCAACTCCACTCCCAGACCTTCGCCCGCAGCACGTTTGGTGTGGATGATGATGACGGCATTGACCGTCGCATCGTAGCGGGCACCGGGATTCTGGATTACCTCCACGCTCTTGATGTTGTCCGACTGGATGTTCCTGAGTTCCTGCAAGTCGTTAAGCTTGCGGTTGTTCACATAGATCAGAGGAATACCCTTGCCTAAGATTTCAAAGGCTTCCCCTTTCTTTGAAATTGTCGGCACACGCGAGAGCACGTCCTCTGCCGTGCCAAGCCGTTCCATCACCGTACCCTGAATGTTCATCATCAGCGAATTGCCTTGCAGCTGTACCTTGGGACGTTCGCCTGTCACGACCACATCTTTGATGGTCATTGTCTCAGGCTGCATCCTGATTGTTCCGAGTGAAGTGTTACGACATAGTTTGTATACAGTCTTGTAGCCAACAAAAGATATTCGGGCAAGTACAGGAGTTGCTTCACAGGGTATGACGAAAACGCCAGCCTCGTTACTCACGCCTCCACCGATGACTGTTGAGTCTGATGGTTGAAGCAGGTAAACATTGGCGTAGGCTACGGGCTGGTCATGCTCGTCAATAATGGTACCCTTATAGCGTGTCTTGGCTTTCTGTATGCACTCCACGAATATCTTTTTCCCGTCCTCATTCGTGTTCGTAGTGACACGGATAGGGTAGAATCCTATCATCTGCTGGATGGCTTCGGGCAAAAGCTTGTTTCTGACGGTAGTGGTGATGCGGAAGTCTTCCAGTTCGTTATAGAGGAAATAGAGGGTGTAGCCTGTCTGTTGCTTGCTGAGTTGTCTCAACGCATCAGAGAGGGACACATTATGATATTCGCGCGATATTCGTTTCTGAGCCTGTGTGCTGGCGGCCAGCATCAGGGCAAGAATAATGAGAATGATATGTCTATTCATGGCAGCAGACTATTTTACGGTGATTTGATTATCCTCTATGGAAATGTTCAGACGCTCGAACTGGTTGAGATCACTTACCACTTGATTGATGCCCTTCTGTGGATTCCATACAAAATAGAAACGAAGTTGTCGGGCTTCTTCATTGACAAATGTAACCTTGGCATCGTAATGGGCGGCTATCTCTGGCAGCATCTCTTCCAGTGGCATGTTGTCGTAGATGACAGGCTGCGGTGTTGCGATGGTGTCAATGACGTCGGCGGCATCGGTGGTCAGCGTATCAGTGGGAATAAAGCTTGCCGGCTTTGGAGTGTCTATGGGCTGCTCAGTCTTTGGTTTATTCTGCTGAGTGTAATAAACAATATGGATGGCAGCAAAGGTAATGCCAGATATGAGCAATGCTCCGATGAAGGATGCTACTATGCGGGATGAGAGCGATGCTCGCATCTGCTCTTCAGAGCGTGACCTTGATCGTCCAAAGCTCAGGGAGTCTGCTACATTCTTCCAGCCCAAACGATGTTTCTGGTGCTGGATTTTCTTATTGAACTTTCGCCATGCAGCATCCACGTCGACAGGCTTGCCAGCCTGACGCTGGCGACTGCTGCGCTTGGCTTCTACCATCATGCGGTAGGTATTGCGTGTATCTTCATCACGATTGATGATGTCTTGGATTTCCTGCTCGGTGTATGGCTCGGGGTTGTCGAGCATTTCCAATAGCTGGCGGATGTTTTTGTTAATCGCTTCCATAACCTTTTAACGTTTGAAGTGGTTTCTGACGTTCTGAATGCTTTGGGCGAGATACTTGTAGGTGGTATTCGGATTCAGAACAAGCCGACGGGCAATCTCTGCAATGGTCAGGTCTTCGTCGAAGCGGAGGTGGAAGATGCTGCGGTGCGGCTCTTCCAATTGTTCATCAACGAAAGTTGCAATGTCGTTGAGTTGCTCCAATTGTTTGTCTATGGGCTGCAGTCCTGTCCCGTCCATTCCTGATGACGCACCTACCTGTAGTCCTCCTACAGGCAATAGTCTCTTCACCTGTTCGTGCAGTTGCATTTGCCTTATTCTGTTCAGGCAAGCATTACGCACGGCAATGAGGAAATAGGAATCATTTTGTGGCGGAATGTCACTTTCAACAACACGCAGGAAGATGTCCTGTACCACATCCTCAGCCTCGTCGCCATCGTATAGCAAGACTCTGGCCAGATGAATCATCTTGCTGTAGTTCTGGCGGAAAAGCTGTTCAATGGATTGCTCACGCTCAGCCGGCTTCAAGCGAGCTTGGCCGTCATTCGCTGAACCGCGATTTTCAAGTATTCTCTTATCAAGCATATCAGTCTTTCAAATCATTGCACCTCATTTTTAGGGCACTTCTATATATAAGACACTTCAGAGTCCTCTTTTTTTACGGAAACACCAACTTTTTTCATTTTTACTTCGTTTTTTTAGTATATGAGAGACAGAACGCCCATCGTTGGTGGGGCGAACTCAAAGCACCCTACACTTTACAATAATTATAATGCAAAGGAAGTGGAAATGTCCTAAATAACGTCTGTTCTATGGAAATTTTCTTTATATATGCCTCTCTGGGTAGCCTCCCCCTGTAGTCCGGCTACTCTTCCCATGATGCGTATCATGGTGCATAGGTCTTCATCCTGATTTTACGGTGTGCCGCTGAAGTGGCAAGCATACAGCTCAAAAGAATTGCGTTCATTTCTTTCTACCATCCTTTAATCTGAAAGCACACTCCGACATTGATTCCCAAATCGTGAATCAGTTTGCTACTGTAATCGTTCTTGTTCGTGTCAAACGCATTTATGAGATATGTGTCATCACATATCGAAGCCATTATGCCGACGTTCGGAGTGATGTGCATCTTTATACCGACACTTGGCGACATGAACAGGCTAAAGCCCTGCTTTTCTTTAGAGATGGAGTATTTCTCGTTAGTTCCAACATTCTTTGCGTTGAACAGGGCAAATCCTCCGACGCGTAGATTAACAAACGGAGAGAATCTGCGGTCTATGAAAAAGTAATGTGTACTGAGATAAACGGGAATTGCAGAAAAATCGTAGTTTTTATGATGGCTATAACCAATTCCTGCTCCAATGGTAAACCGCTCGTTAATGAACTTTTCGTGCAGGTAGTTTGCAGAAATACCACCGTCGCCATATTTGCCAATTCCTCGCGCATAAGAAACATCGATGACGTTCAGACAACCTTCTTCTGGGTCGAATGAGGTTTGAGCCTTTCCTGTCATTGCAACGAGGGCAAACAGGATGGTGATAATGGCTGTTAGAACTTTTTCTCGTATTCTGTAGAGAACTTCCATTTGTTGCAAGGATTGAGATTGGACTTATTACTTTTCTTCAATTGGTTCGCTGGCACACCATGCGAGACGGTCTTCCAATTCCCAGTTGTCAAAGTCAATTTCCATATTACGATTTTGGTGGGGCTTGGCTCGTCTATACTGAAAATTCCACGACGCATGTAGCTGCTTGCCATAAACAAGAGATATTTATTATTTGTGAATTTCGGCAACGAAGATACGCATTTTTCTGCAGAACAATGCCACTTTGCCCTCACCTTTTATAAATTATTTGTCGAAAGGGCTATAATTGTTTGCATACTCTAATTAGCAGAAATTACCTATAATGGAGCACGCCAATGTACTGGAAAGCGCAAAATGGCGGGTGGTTTCACTACGATGGTTCCTAGGAAGTTTTGGTGTCGCCAGTATTCTTCGTACAATACTCGAGTATTTTGGGCTCAATACTGGAGTATTTTGGGCACAATACTGGAGTATTCTCCGCACAAATACTGGGACATCTCCGCAAAGTGGTGGGTCCGTTGTGCGGAGATGAGGTTGGGAAACAATAAAAAAGCGACAACCGAATAGCTTCGATTGTCGCTTTTGGTCGGGATGAGGCGACTCGAACGCCCGACCCCTACGTCCCGAACGTAGTG
>CAMVSV010000062.1 GCA_947170265.1 uncultured Prevotella sp. | reverse complement strand
CTGTATTTCAATTAATTCAAAGAGCGATTAGTCCACTTTAACGGGACAGTAGTGATTTCACACCAGAAAAAGCTGAACTCTCTGCCAAGAGAACTCCGCTGGACACCACGTTTGACAAAAAGACAATAGAAAAAATAACCGATACCGGCATTCAGAAAATATTGCTGAAACATCTTGAAAACAACTCGGATAACCCCAATATTGCATTCACACCCGAAGGCATCGCAAAAATGAACGACAATATTGAGGCTCTGAACAATGGAAAGAAACACAAACCAATAGTAAATGTAAGAATAACGGAATCGTTCGGACTGAAATTTGCCGTAGGCGAGAAAGGAAACAAACAAAAGAAATTCGTAGAGGCAGACAAGGGTACTAATCTTTTCTTTGCCATATATGCTGACCAAGACGGAAAACGTAGTTTCGAAAGCATTCCTTTTAATATTGCTGCTGAAAGACAGAAAAAAGGAGTTGACGTTGCCCCGGAAACAAACGAAAAAGGAGAGAAACTTTTGTTCATACTCTCGCCGGGCGACCTCGTATATGTACCGGAAGAAGGAGAACATGTAACGGAAATAAATGATTTGGATAGGGTGTATAAAATGGTGTCGGCATCAGGAAGACAATGTTTCTTCATACCTGAACATATTGCATCTCCAATATGCACTCCTAAAGAATTTGGTCCTAACAATAAAGCAGAAAAATCATTAGGAGATGAAATGATTAAAAATGTTTGTTGTAAGCTCCAAGTCAATCGCCTCGGAATAATAACCAAAATCATAAGATAGGACTATGATAAAGAAAACACTATATTTCGGAAATCCGGCCTATCTGTCAATGAGAAACAAGCAGATGGTGGTGAAGTTGCCGGAGGTGGAGAATAGCAATGCGGCACAAATCATAAAGAAGGAAAGCGTAAGAACGATACCTATTGAAGACATCGGTGTGGTGGTACTCGACAACAAACAGATTACCATAACACAGGGACTGATGGCTGCACTGCTCGACAACAACACTGCCGTAGTGACATGCGACTCGCGACGAATGCCAGCAGGTATGCTGCTACCGCTCGAAGGAAACACCCTCCATAACGAACGGTTCAGAAGCCAGATTGAAGCATCGCTGCCGCTACGCAAGCAACTGTGGCAACAAACGGTGAAAGCAAAGATTGAGAACCAAGCGTTCTGCCTGCAGAAAAACACTCCGAAATCGCACGCACCACTACATGTGATGGCACGCGACGTGAAAAGCGGTGACCCGGACAACTATGAAGCTCAGGCTGCGGTGTACTACTGGAAAAACATTTTCACAGACAAACCAGACTTCATCCGTGCACAAGAGGGACCAACTCCAAACAACCTGCTGAACTATGGCTATGCCATACTAAGAGCCATAATAGCACGGGCACTCGTGGGAAGCGGACTGCTACCTGTCTACGGCATTCACCACCACAACCGATACAACGCATTCTGTCTTGCCGACGACATAATGGAGCCCTACCGACCATTTGTTGACAATCTGGTGATAGACGTGATGGAGAGAATGGAGATAACGGAAGACCTCACGACAGAAATAAAGAGAGAGATGCTTGCCATACCAGTGATAGACGTGATGATAAACTCTAAGAGAAGCCCACTGATGGTGGCAGCAGCACAGACAACGGCAAGCCTCGCAAAATGCTTCAGCGGGGAACTGAGAAAAATAGCATATCCGGAATTCCCATGAACAACCGTTTCAATGAATATCGCATCATGTGGGTACTCGTAATGTATGACCTGCCAACAGATACAAAGAAAGAACGAAAAGCGGCTGCCAAGTTCAGAAAGGACATAATGGGAGACGGTTTCACAATGTTTCAGTTCTCTACATACATTAGGCACTGTGCAAGCATGGAGAACGCACAAGTGCACATAAAAAGAGTGAAAGCACTACTGCCAGAAACCGGACATGTTGGAATACTATGCATCACCGACAAACAGTTTGGCGACATTCAGATTTTCTCATGCAAGAAAGAAAAGAAACCCAACGCACCATATCAACAACTTGAACTATTCTGACATAGCCCGACGACACCGTAGGCATGACAACAAAACTGTTCGTTGGTTCATCACACAAAAAAAAGAAATGGGATTCCGACTCTTAAGTCTGAATCCCATTTCCTTTTGCATTGATTTTTTCTTTTCTAATTTTTCTTTTATTTTCTTAGAAATCAACAACTTACCTCTTTCAAGTTGTTTATACCAATGCAAAGATACGAATTTCTTAGCTAATCACAACGTTTTGGTACTGCTATTGATATGAGCGGTTGTTGTTTATACCAATGCAAAGATACGAATTTCTTAGCTAATCACAACAACTCAAGTTGTCATTGCCTGTTATCGTCAGTTGTTTATACCAATGCAAAGATACGAATTTCTTAGCTAATCACAACAAGTCAAAGATTTTCATGATGCAGTTAATGTTGTTTATACCAATGCAAAGATACGAATTTCTTAGCTAATCACAACAAAATTATTGAGATTATGAACACCAACGACGTTGTTTATACCAATGCAAAGATACGAATTTCTTAGCTAATCACAACTCTCCTTTTAGTTTCTTTAATTGCCCTATCGTTGTTTATACCAATGCAAAGATACGAATTTCTTAGCTAATCACAACCCCATAATGTATAACGGAGGTTACTTGATTGTTGTTTATACCAATGCAAAGATACGAATTTCTTAGCTAATCACAACACTTACCGATGCCGACACATAGTCGGCCTTGTTGTTTATACCAATGCAAAGATACGAATTTCTTAGCTAATCACAACATAAACTCAAAAGAATACTCTGCATTCATTGTTGTTTATACCAATGCAAAGATACGAATTTCTTAGCTAATCACAACATGACATGGTGATAGACCTGCTGGCGTTCCGTTGTTTATACCAATGCAAAGATACGAATTTCTTAGCTAATCACAACTACTTTCCTCGTTCGTGCATTGCAAGATGTTGTTTATACCAATGCAAAGATACGAATTTCTTAGCTAATCACAACACAAAGACAAGCGTGTTGCCAAGTGGCAAAGTTGTTTATACCAATGCAAAGATACGAATTTCTTAGCTAATCACAACGCGCTTATCTTGTTCGTGCAGTCGAAGAGAGTTGTTTATACCAATGCAAAGATACGAATTTCTTAGCTAATCACAACCAGATTAAAGTAAATGCTTTAACTTCGCATGTTGTTTATACCAATGCAAAGATACGAATTTCTTAGCTAATCACAACTACACTCCGGCGCGTCCTTCGGCAACGTCTGTTGTTTATACCAATGCAAAGATACGAATTTCTTAGCTAATCACAACACGTGTAGCGCTGATCGTGGCGCGGTATTGTTGTTTATACCAATGCAAAGATACGAATTTCTTAGCTAATCACAACCTAATCGGGTATCGCTATTCGTCTTGATAGGTTGTTTATACCAATGCAAAGATACGAATTTCTTAGCTAATCACAACTTGTATTTAGCAGTATTTCGCTGACCTGCTGTTGTTTATACCAATGCAAAGATACGAATTTCTTAGCTAATCACAACTTGTATTTAGCAGTATTTCGCTGACCTGCTGTTGTTTATACCAATGCAAAGATACGAATTTCTTAGCTAATCACAACACAAGCACAACTGAGGATTGCAAAGTTAAGTTGTTTATACCAATGCAAAGATACGAATTTCTTAGCTAATCACAACGCGATTTTTCAAAAGCGAAATATGAAAGCTGTTGTTTATACCAATGCAAAAATACGAATTTCTTAGCTAATCACAACACGATAATTATAACAACATTATAACGATAGTTGTTTATACCAATGCAAAAATACGAATTTCTTAGCTAATCACAACATTCCACGAATCCCCACTGACGAAGCTGTTGTTGTTTATACCAATGCAAAGATACGAATATTATATAATCACGACGAAGTGATGGAAAAATATGGACACAAAAAAACGTCGACGGTTCGTGAACCATCGACGTTTTCTTATTTTGAGAGAATGAGTATTATTCAGCCTTTGCCTCTTCGGCTTTCTCCTCTGTTGCGGGTGCCTCAGCTGCGGGAGCTTCAGCCTTTGCAGCAGACCTGCGGCTACGACGGGTTTTCTTAGCAGCTGCCTTGGGAGCTTTTGCCATGTTGTCGTCGAAGTCTACGAACTCAATGAATGCCATATCAGCAGCATCGCATGAGCGATGACCAATCTTGATGATACGGGTGTAGCCACCGGGACGGTCGCCAACCTTGGGAGCAACGACTCCGAAGAGTTCCTTGATGGCTTCTTTGTTCTGCAGATAGCTGAACACCACACGACGTGAGTTTGTTGAGTCTTCCTTTGACTTGGTTACCAGGGGCTCAACATATTTCTTCAAGGCTTTTGCCTTTGCGAGGGTCGTAGTGATTCTTTTGTGCTCAATCAGAGATATTGCCAAGTTTGCAAGCAAGGCACGACGGTGATCGGCAGTACGACCCAGATGGTTGAATTTCTTATTGTGTCTCATTGTTCTTCTTTATTTTGGACTAAGCTACGAGTGGAGCTTATTGATGTTTCACTCTAATTACTTGTCCAGTTTATACTTTGATATGTCAGTTCCAAACGACAGATTCAGACTCTCGAGCAAATCATCAAGCTCAGAAAGCGATTTCTTACCGAAGTTGCGGAACTTCAAGAGATCGGTCTTGTTGTACTGTACAAGGTCGCCGAGGGTATCGACGTCGGCAGCCTTCAGACAGTTGAGGGCACGAACGCTGAGGTTCATGTCGAGCAGACGTGTCTTGAGAAGCTGACGCATGTGCAGCACTTCCTCATCGAACTCCTGATTGTTCTCCTGCTCTGGATTCTCAAGAGTAATCTTCTCGTCAGAGAACAACATGAAGTGATGGATGAGGATCTTTGCAGCCTCTTTGAGTGCATCTTTCGGGTGTATGGAACCGTCCGTAGTCACTTCCAGCACGAGCTTGTCGTAGTCGGTCTTCTGCTCAACACGATATGGCTCTACTGTATATTTGACGTTACGGATAGGGGTGTAGATTGAATCGATTGGGAGTACGTTGACATCGGTGCAGAAATCACGGTTCTCATCGGCGGGAACGTAGCCACGTCCCTTATTGATGGTAAGGTCAATCTGCATCGTTGCCTTTGCATCTAAATGACAAATCACCAAATCTGGGTTTAACACTTCAAATCCAGTCAGATACTTACCTATATCACCTGCTTTGAATTCGGTGGAATTCTCTACGGTGATACTAACTTTCTCGTTCTCGAATTCTTCTACTACTTGCTTGAATCGAACTTGTTTGAGATTCAAAATAATGTTGGTTACATCTTCCTTTACACCTGGCACTGAGGAAAACTCATGCTCAACACCTGAGATTTTGATGGTGTTGATGGCAAAGCCCTCAAGAGATGAAAGAAGAATGCGACGCAATGAGTTACCAATGGTAACGCCAAAGCCTGGCTCCAAAGGACGGAATTCAAACTTGCCGTACTTGTCGGAAACCTCCAACATTACAACTTTATCGGGTTTTTGAAATGCTAATATCGCCATTAATTTAATGATTTATTTAGAGTACAACTCAACGATTAACTGCTCCTTAATGTTTTCGGGAATATCGGCACGGTCGGGCTTGTGGAGGAATTTGCCACTCTTGGTGTTGGCATCCCACTCTATCCAGGGATACTTGCTGTGATTGAAGCCTGCCAATGCGTTCTCGATTACCTCGAGAGATTTTGATTTCTCACGAACACCAACAACCATGCCTGGCTTAACGGCGAACGAGGGAATGTTTACGACCTTTCCGTCAACAACGATATGCTTGTGACTTACAAGCTGACGGGCAGCAGCGCGTGTGGGAGCTATACCCATACGGAACACTACATTGTCCAGACGGCTTTCAAGATTCTGAAGGAGCACCTCACCGGTAATGCCATCGGCCTTGGCTGCCTTCTCAAACATATTACGGAACTGGCGCTCAAGCACACCATAGGTGTACTTTGCTTTCTGCTTCTCTGCCAACATGACACCGTACTCCGACATCTTACGACGACGGTTGTTGCCATGCTGTCCAGGAGGGAAGTTCCTCTTGGACAAAACTTTGTCTTCGCCGAAAATGGGTTCACCAAAACGACGTGCAATTTTTGATTTCGGTCCTATGTATCTTGCCATAATATAAAAATGTTATCTGATAAATTGGTGTCTAAAAAGTAGAATTATACTCTACGACGCTTTGGAGGACGACAGCCATTGTGTGGTAATGGTGTAACGTCAACAATCTCTATCACTTCAATTCCTGCACCGTGTACGGCACGGATGGCACTCTCACGACCATTGCCGGGACCCTTGACATAGGCTTTCACCTTACGGAGACCGAGGTCGTAGGCCACCTTGGCACAATCTTCGGCTGCCATCTGAGCAGCATAGGGAGTGTTCTTCTTAGAACCACGGAATCCCATCTTTCCGGCTGAAGACCAAGAGATAACTTGTCCGTCGTTGTTAGCGAGCGACACGATGATATTGTTGAAAGAGCTGTGCACATGGAGCTGACCAAGAGCTTCAACCCTTACATTTCTTTTTCTTGATGTTGCTGTTTTCTTTGCCATAATCTTTCGTTTTAGCGTTTAGAGCATGTCATGTATTTCACAATAACGACAGCCCTGAACTAAATTCATTACTTAGTAGCCTTCTTCTTGTTAGCAACAGTCTTCTTCTTTCCCTTGCGGGTACGGGCATTATTCTTTGTACTCTGACCGCGAACAGGAAGACCGTGACGGTGTCTAACTCCACGATAGCAACCAATATCCATCAGTCGCTTGATATTCATCTGGACCTCTGAGCGAAGGTCACCTTCAACTTTGAATTCAGCACCGATGATTTCACGGATCTTGGCTGCCTGGTCGTCAGACCACTCACTGACTTTCAGGTCGCGGCTTACGCCGGCTTTGTCCAATATCTTTGCTGAACTACTTCGACCGATACCATAGATATAGGTCAATGCGATTTCGCCACGCTTATTCTGGGGCAAATCTACTCCAACAATTCTTATTGCCATTGTTTAATGATTAATGAGAAAAATAAAATTAAATTTCGAAATTCGCTAAAAAGCACGCAAAGATAAGGAAAATATTTGAATATTCCCTACTTTGTTATGCTTATTTAACATTTTAGCCCTGACGTAACTTGTACTTGGGGTTTTTCTTGTTGATAACGAACAAGCGACCTTTACGACGTACTATCTTGCAGTCGGGTGTGCGTTTTTTCAATGATGCTCTTGTCTTCATATACTATAGTTGTTTATTTATATCTGAAAACTATTCTTCCCTTTGTAAGGTCATAGGGACTCATTTCCACCTTTACCTTGTCGCCGGGGAGAATCTTAATGTAGTGCATTCGCATTTTCCCAGAGATGTGGGCTGTTATGTCTACGCCGTTTTCCAACTCAACTCTGAACATTGCGTTGGAGAGTGCTTCCATAATGGTACCATCCTGTTCTATTGCTGCCTGTTTTGCCATATACTTATTAATTTTGTCCTTCTAAACATTCAATTTCCTCGAAAGAAGATAAGATTTCAGCCTTACCCTTGCGTATCGCTATGGTGTGCTCGAAATGAGCGGCTGGTTTGCCGTCACGCGTTCGTATGGTCCAGCGGTCTGGCATCATGTAGATTGCTCTGTTGCCCATGGTTATCATGGGTTCTATCGCTATGCACATGCCAGCCTTGAGCATCGTGCCATTTCCACGTCTCCCGTAATTGGGAACTTGAGGATCTTCATGCATCTCCCTTCCAATGCCGTGACCGGTGAGTTCCCTCACTATGCCGTAGCCAAAACTTTCGCAATGGTTTTGCACCTCATTGCCTATATCACCTATGTGATTGCCTGCTTTTGCTACGTCGATGCCCCGATACAAGGATTCCTTGGTCACCTTCAGGAGTTGCTTTACCTCAGCACTCACCTCTCCCACACAGAATGTGTAACAGCTGTCGCCATTAAAACCTTCCAGGAGTGTACCGCAGTCAACTGATATGATGTCGCCATCCTTCAATACAGTTTCCTCGTTAGGCACACCGTGCACAACAACATCGTTTACCGAAGTGCATATACTTCCAGGGAAAGGTCCTCCGTAGGGGTTTGGAAATCCCTTAAAGGTGGGCACTGCACCATGATCTCTTATGAACTCGTCGGCGAGAGCGTCGAGTTGCTTCGTGGTAACACCGGGTTTTATGTGCTTGCCAACCTCCGCGAGGGTTTTCCCCACGAGAAGGTTGGCTTTGCGCATAAGTTCTATCTCATCTTCAGTCTTCAGAAATATCTTCATTTCTTCAGATAAAGCTTAATAGGCTGAAACACCTCCACCACGGGTGTGTCCGGAGTTAAGAAGTCCATCGTAATGACGCATCATCAAGTGCGACTCTATCTGCTGGAGGGTATCCATCACCACTCCTACAAGAATCAACAATGACGTACCTCCGAAGAACTGGCTGAAAGACTGCTGCACATTGAGCAGACTTGCCAATGCCGGCATGATGGCAATGAATGCGATGAACAATGAACCCGGTAGAGTTATTCTCGACATAACTGTATCGATATAGTCTGCCGTGTCCTTTCCAGGCTTCACACCCGGAATAAATCCATTGTTGCGCTTCATGTCTTCTGCCATCTGGGTGGGGTTGAGAGTAATGGCTGTATAGAAGTAGGTGAATGCGATAACGAGTATCACATAGACTACGTTATACAACAGGCTCCTGTTGTCGAGCAACTGCTGGAGTACGGGGCTGGCATTGTCAGTTGAATACTGCACGATGGCCAGAGGGATGAACATCAGAGCCTGAGCAAAGATGATAGGCATCACGTTGGC
>CAMVSV010000061.1 GCA_947170265.1 uncultured Prevotella sp. | reverse complement strand
TTGTCTTCCTTGATGGCTGCCACGAGCTTGTCTTTCACCTCGTAGGCGCTCATCTCGGGCTTGAGGTCGTAGGTGGCAACCTTGGGACTGGGTACGAGTATGCGGTCTTCTCCGTCGTAGGGTTGCTCTCTGCCGCCGTTGAAGAAGAAGGTCACATGTGCATATTTCTCGGTCTCGGCGGTGTGGAGCTGTTTCTTTCCGAGCTTCGAGAGGTATTCGCCGAGGGTGTCTTCCACGTTTTCTTTCGGGAAGAGTATGTTCACGCCTTTGAACGATGCGTCGTAGGGTGTCATGCAGTAGTATTGCAGGTTCTCCACGGTGTGCATGTCGTATTCGGCAATGTCCTGCTGTGTGAGCACCTGTGTGAGCTCCTTTGCGCGGTCGTTGCGGAAGTTAATGAAGATTACTACGTCGCCGGCTTCGATCTTACCGTTTACGCTGCTGTTGGTGATAGGCTTCACGAACTCGTCGGTGACACCTTCGTCATAGCTTTCCTGCATGGCTGCAACCATGTCGGTGGCTTGCTTGCCCTTGCCTGCTACAATCAGGTCGTAGGCTTCCTTGACGCGCTCCCAACGCTTGTCGCGGTCCATGGCATAGAACCTGCCCACGATGCTGGCTATGGCGGCATCGTTGTCGGCACATGCCTTGCTCACTTGCTCAATGAAGCCCTTGCCGCTCTTCGGGTCGGTGTCGCGACCGTCCATGAAGCAGTGTACGAAGGTCTGGTTCTTCAGTCCGTAGGCTTTGGACACTTCGAGGAGCTTGAACAGATGGTCGAGGCTTGAGTGCACACCACCATTGGAGGTGAGTCCCATGAGGTGAAGCTTCTTGTTGTTTTCCTTGGCATAGGTATAGGCAGCCTTTACCTGCGCATTGTCCATTATGGAGTTGTCTTTGCATGCGCGGTTAATCTTTACCAGGTCCTGGTAAACGATGCGTCCGGCTCCGATATTGAGGTGTCCTACCTCGGAGTTGCCCATCTGTCCGTCGGGCAGACCCACGTCTTCGCCGCTGGCTGCGAGCTGGGAGTGTGCCGATACAGCGTTGAGATAGTCAAGATAGGGTGTCGGCGTGCGGAATATCACGTCGCCTTCGCCATGTTGTCCGATTCCCCATCCGTCGAGAATCATCAGTAATGCTTTCTTTGCCATAGTTGTATATATTATATATAATGTGTGTTATTTCGTGGAGTGGGTGCAGGTTTGCTTTTCCGGGTGCAAAGTTACTCATTTAGAGCGAACTATCGTGTGTTTTCCGCGATTTCTTTTTCACCTTTTTTGGGTATTGCGAGTATTGAGCCTTATGTATACCTTTGCCTGCGATTTAAAAATATAGCTATAGAAAATGAAAATACAAAAAGTTCATGCAAGGGAAATCCTTGATTCAAGAGGTAATCCAACCGTGGAGGTTGAAGTGACGTTAGAGAATGGAGTGATGGGACGTGCCAGCGTGCCCAGCGGTGCATCGACAGGCGAGAACGAAGCCTTGGAACTGCGCGACGGCGATAAGGGTCGCTATTTGGGCAAGGGCGTGCTGAAGGCTGTTGAGAACGTGAACAACGTGATAGCTCCGGCTCTCGTGGGCGACAATGTGCTGAACCAGCGTGCCATAGACTGCAAGATGCTTGCCCTTGACGGAACACCCACAAAGTCGAAGCTCGGTGCCAACGCCATACTCGGTGTGTCGCTTGCCGTTGCCCAGACTGCTGCCAAGGCTCTGAACATGCCGCTCTATAGATACATTGGAGGAACCAACACCTACGCACTTCCCGTGCCAATGATGAACATAATCAATGGTGGTGCACACAGCGATGCGCCCATTGCCTTCCAGGAGTTCATGATACGTCCCGTGGGTGCCACTTCGGAGAAGGAAGCCATACGCATGGGTGCAGAGGTCTTTCATAACCTTGCCAAGCTGCTGAAGGCTCGCGGACTGTCTACAGCAGTGGGCGACGAGGGCGGCTTTGCACCAAACTTCGATGGCATAGAGGATGCCCTCGACACCATCATTGCTGCCATCAAGGCTGCCGGATATGAACCTGGTAAGGACGTGAAGATTGCCATGGACTGTGCCGCATCGGAGTTTGCCGTACAGGAGAATGGTGAGTGGTTCTATGACTATTCGCAACTGAAGAACGGAAAGAAGAAGGACCCCAACGGCAAGAAGCTCACTGCCAAGGAGCAGATAGCATATCTTGAGGAACTAATCACCAAATATCCTATCGACAGTATTGAAGACGGACTTGACGAGAACGACTGGGACAACTGGGTGCTGCTCACCAAGGCTATAGGCGACCGCTGCCAGCTCGTGGGCGACGACCTTTTCGTTACCAACGTGAAGTTCCTTGAGAAGGGTATAGCCATGGGTGCCGGCAATGCAATACTCATTAAGGTGAACCAGATTGGCTCCCTCAGCGAAACACTTGACGCCATAGAGATGGCTCATCGTCATGGTTACAACACCGTGACCAGTCACCGCTCGGGTGAGACAGAAGACACTACCATTGCCGATATTGCCGTAGCCACCAATAGCGGACAAATCAAGACCGGCTCGCTCTCTCGTACCGACCGCATGGCTAAGTACAACCAGCTCATACGCATTGAAGAGGAGCTTGGCGAGGGTGCCGTATATGGCTATCGTAGGATAAAGTAACGAGAACAACATCACGTCTGCGAGTGAGCAGGCGCTATCTCTGAATAAATCATATTCTTGGAGCGGGACAGCCGGGAGGTTGTCCCGCTTTTGGCTTGAACGTTAAATAGAGTTAAACGGGAGCGATATTAACCTTAGTTTGTTTGGAGTGAACATTTGTTGCACACCATGCTGATAACTTTGCAGGCAGAAAACAAATAATAATAAACAAGGAAAGGTTAATTCTATGGAAAAGAAAATGAATATGACAGCTTTGCAAGGCAATGCTTTCTTGGTTTCAACAAGTGGTGAAAACAATGTTGGCGGAGTGGCTAAACAAGTGTGGAGAGAATTGACAGGAAGCTTGGCTGGAATGCTTGGAGAGCCTGCAGAATGGCTGCGCCGCTATTTCTCGCACTGTCTGGAACGTGACATAGACATGCGGCAGACGCTCTACATTGTGCAGGCTCAGGTGGCTTTCATCTTTGCGGCATTGCCAGCTGACTGCCATCTGGCACTCCGTGCTGCTTTCGGACTGTGGTTTGTATGGTCGCTGAAAGCCTGCCGCCGCTCCCTTATGGTGAAAGATTGACAGGATAACGACGAAGCTCAGAACATCTGTGACACGCGTCTGACAGCTGCAACGAGAGCATCGACATCGTCGCGGGTGTTGTAGAGAGCAAACGATGCGCGCACGGTGCCGAGAATGTTGAGCCTGTCCATGAGTGGCTGGGCACAGTGATGGCCCGTGCGCACTGCTATGCCGAGTCGGTCGAGCAGGGTGCCCATGTCCATGTGGTGGATGTCGCCAACAAGAAATGACACCACGGCATCTCGGCATGTGGGTGATTGGTCATCGCCGGAGTTTTTCGGACCGAATATCCTCATGCCGGGAATGGTGAGCAGCTGCTCTATGCAGTAGTCGGTGAGCATGCGTTCGTGGGCTTCTATCTGTTTGAAACCTACGGACTGTATGTAGTCTATCGCGGTGGCAAGCCCGTGGGTCGCCACATAGTCGGGTGTGCCGGCTTCAAACTTGTAGGGAAGCTCCTGGAAGGTGGTCTTTTCAAAGCTCACCGTCTCAATCATCTCACCGCCTCCTTGGTAGGGTGGCATGCGGTCGAGCCACTGCTGCTTGCCATAGAGCACCCCGATGCCTGTGGGACCATACATCTTATGTCCGCTGAAAGCATAGAAGTCGCAGTCGAGAGTCTGGACGTCGATTTGGAAATGGGGTGCGCTCTGGGCTCCGTCAATCAATACGGGCACCCCTCTGTCGTGGCTGAGCTTTATGATTTGTTCTACAGGGTTTACCGTTCCAAGTACATTGCTCACATGGCATACGCTCACCAGACGGGTGCGTGGTGAGAAAAGCTTTTGGAATGCATCCATGTCGAGCTCACCGCTGTCGGTTACGGGTATGACGCGCAGCTGTATGCCGCGTCGGGCAGCCATGAGTTGCCACGGCACGATGTTGCTGTGGTGCTCCATCTGGCTTACTATCACCTCGTCGCCGGCTTGCATGAAGGCTTCGGTAAACGACGATGCCACAAGATTGATGCTCTCGGTGGTGCCACGCGTGAATATTATCTCTTCGGGTTTGGGAGCATTGATGAAGCGCTGCACGGTCTGTCGTGCAGCCTCATGGAGCTCGGTGGCTTGCTGCGAGAGATAGTGTACTCCCCGATGAACGTTGGCATTAACGTTGAGATACTCCTCCCTCATGGCATCGAGCACGCAAAGCGGTTTCTGGGTCGTTGCTCCGTTGTCGAGATATACGAGTGGTTTGCCGTAGACTTGGCGCGAGAGTATGGGGAAATCTTTTCTTATGGCTTTTATGTTGAACATTGTCGTTGTTTTCTTTTATCCTTATCGTTATAGCGCTATTCCGTTTTGTTGCAATACCGTTATACCGAAAATTCCGTTATTTCTTTTTTCTATTTGCAAAGCTTGCAACCTTCACACTTGCTGAGCTCTCCACGGAAGCGTTTCTCTACGAGATAACGAAGACGGTCGCGCAACGGTTCGAGTGTTATCTGGTCAACAACCTCGTTGATGAATGCCGATTCCAGTAGCAGCATCGCCTCTTTCTCGCTGATGCCTCGCTGCCTCATGTAGAAGAGAGCGGCATCGTTGAGTTGCCCCACGGTGCTGCCGTGAGAGCATTTCACGTCGTCGGCATAGATCTCGAGCACCGGTTGGGTATACATGCGTGCCTCGCGTGTGGTGCAAAGGTTCTGGTTTCGCTCTTCGCTGACGGTTTTTTGCGCGCCTTCTCTTACCAGCACCCTTCCGGCAAATGCTCCCGTGGCACTCTGTGAGAGCACATACTTGTAGAGCTCGTGGCTGGTGCAGTGGGCTGCCTGATGGTCTATGAGCGTGTTGTTGTCAACGTGCTGCTGCTTGTCTGCAATGACGCAGCCGTTGCATTGGCATTCGGCACCCTCGCCCTGGAGCGTGAGGTTGAGCATGTTGCGGGTGATGCCGTTGTGGAGTGTTATCACATGGTGTTGTACACGGCTGTTGGCTTGCTGACTGACATACACGTTGCTCACCCTGTTGTTGCGAGCATGGGTCTCCTCCATGCAGTAGAGTTCAAGGCTGGCATTGTCGGCAACGTAAGCTTCTGTTACCTGTGTGGTGAGAAAGTCATGGTCGTCGGCACTGTGATCGCAGAACAGAAGCTTTACCTCTGCACCTTCTTCGAGCACAATGAGCACACGCCGGTTTACCATCATGCTTACTTCTGACTTGAGAATGTTTATCACCTGCACGGTACGGTTGGCGCGTGTGTTGCGCGGAACATATACGAAGAGTCCGTCTTGAGCCAACATGGTGTTCAGTGCTGTCACGGCATCGTGGGCTGACGGTGCAATCTTTCCGTAGTGGCGTGCCACAAGCTCAGGATGAAGGATAGCCGCCTGCTTCAGCGAAGTCACCATCATGCCTTCAGGAAGCTCCACCTTCGGGAGGGTAGTGGTGTAGAACTGGTCGTTGACCACGAAGTAGAGCGAGCTGCTGAGGTTGGGCACGTCACACCTGAAGACATCGTAGGGGTTCACCTTGATGTCAAGGCGTTTGAGGTTAAGCCCATAGTCGGGTGCAAACAGCGGTGCAATGTCGGTATACTTGTATCTCTCAACTTTCTTCGTGGGGAATTCCTGTTTGCAGAAATGGCTGAAGGCTTCGTCGCGCACGTCGTTCATCACCTTGGCAGAGTGCTGGAAGATGATGTCGCGAGCTTGTTTGTAGAGGTCTATATATTGCTGTTCGCTATTCATGGTTTTCCTTTTTTATCCAGTCGTAGCCTTGTTGCTGAATGATTGTTGTGAGTTCAGGTCCTCCGGTTTTCACTATCCTTCCCTGATAGAGCACATGCACCACCTCCGGTCTTATCATCTCAAGCAGACGATCGTAGTGGGTGATTACTATACGGCTGTTGTCGGGAGTGCGCAGCTTGTTTACTCCCTCTGCCACTATGCGCATGGCATCAACGTCGAGTCCGGAGTCAGTCTCGTCGAGAATGGCAAGCTTGGGTTCGAGCATTGCCATCTGGAATATCTCGTTGCGTTTTTTCTCGCCACCGCTGAAGCCTTCGTTCACGCTGCGGCGTGTGAACTTGGAGTCGAGTTCCACAAAGGCGCGTTTCTCGTTCATGAGCTTTATGAAGTCGGAGGCTTTTATCTCGGGTTGTCCCTGAGACTTGCGTTTCTCGTTGACGGCGGCTTTGAGGAAGTTTGTCATCGATACTCCAGGTATCTCGATGGGGTATTGGAATGAGAGAAACAGTCCCTCGTGAGCCCTTTCTTCAGGTTTCATGGCAAGGAGGTCCTTGCCGTTGAACCATGCCTCGCCCTCAGTAACCTCATAGAGCGGATTTCCCACGAGCACAGCGCTGAGAGTTGACTTCCCGCTGCCGTTGGGTCCCATGATGGCATGTGTCTCGCCGTCGCCAATGGTGAGGTTTATGCCTTTGAGTATTTCTTTGTCGCCTATCCTGGCGTGTAGGTTTCTTACTTCTAACATGTTGTTGCTAATTGACAGTTAATAATGAACAGTTAGCT
Source organism: uncultured Prevotella sp. (assembly GCA_947170265.1). Taxonomy (GTDB): domain Bacteria; phylum Bacteroidota; class Bacteroidia; order Bacteroidales; family Bacteroidaceae; genus Prevotella. Next base: position 3,508 of record CAMVSV010000061.1, on the reverse strand, counting down.
TTCATGGTTGGTACCATCAAGCCTTTTTCCTGCTTTCTTACCATTGCTTACCATCCATTACCCGTTATTCTTGGTTCGTTAATCTTTTTTCTTTTGAACGGTGTCTATCCCACTGTGCCCTCAAGGGTCACGCTGAGCAGCTTCTGGGCTTCAACGGCAAACTCCATCGGCAGCTTGTTGAGCACTTCCTTGGCATATCCGTTTACTATCAGTCCCACGGCTTGCTCGGTGGGTATGCCACGCTGGTTGCAATAGAACAGCTGGTCTTCCGAAATCTTCGATGTGGTGGCTTCGTGCTCAAAGATGGCAGTGTCGTTGTGTACGTCCATATAGGGAAAGGTATGGGCACCGCATTGACTTCCAAGCAGCAGCGAGTCGCACGACGAGTAGTTGCGTGCATTGTCGGCATTCGACGTTGCCCTTACGAGTCCTCTGTAGGAGTTTTGCGAATGTCCGGCAGAGATACCTTTCGATATGATTGTAGACTTGGTGTTCTTGCCAATGTGTATCATCTTGGTACCGGTGTCGGCTTCCTGATAGTTGTTGGTTACAGCCACGCTGTAGAACTCCGCCGTGGAGTTGTCGCCACGGAGAATGCACGAAGGATATTTCCATGTGATGGCAGAGCCTGTCTCCACCTGTGTCCACGAGAGTTTCGAGCCTTCGCCGCGCAGCTCTCCGCGTTTGGTTACGAGGTTGAGCACGCCGCCACGTCCTTTCTCATCGCCCGGATACCAGTTCTGCACTGTGGAATACTTCACCTCGGCGCGGTTCATAACCACTATCTCCACTATGGCGGCATGCAGCTGGTTCTCGTCACGCATGGGTGCCGTACAGCCCTCGAGGTAGCTCACATAGCTGTCGTCGTCGGCAACGATGAGCGTGCGCTCAAACTGCCCGGTGTTCCTGGCATTGATGCGGAAGTAGGAGCTGAGCTCCATGGGACATCTCACTCCTTTGGGTATGTAGACAAACGAGCCGTCGGAGAACACTGCCGAGTTGAGTGCGGCGTAGAAATTGTCGCGGTAGCTCACCACCGTGCCAAGATATTGCTTCACGAGTGAGGGATGCTCCTTGATGGCTTCGCCTATTGAACAGAATATCACGCCTTTTTCCCTGAGCTGTTCCTTGAAGGTGGTCTTCACGCTCACCGAGTCCATGATGGCATCTACGGCGGTGTTGCCGCTGAGTGCGAGTCGCTCTTCGAGTGGAATGCCGAGCTTGTCGAATGTCTTTTCGAGTTCAGGGTCTATCTCTTTGTTGCTGTTGTCTTGCTTTTGTTGTGAGTTGTTTTTCGCCGTCGGGTCGGCATAGTAGGATATGGCCTGATAGTCTATCGGCGGCAGATGAAGGTGTCCCCATGTAGGTTGCTCCATGTCTTTCCAGTGGCGGAATGCCTTCAGTCGGAAGTCAAGCATCCATTCGGGCTCACCTTTCTTATTAGAGATGAGCCGAACGACATCTTCGTTCAGCCCCTTCTCAATTATTTCTGTATGTATGTCAGTGGTGAAGCCGAACTCATATTTCTGTTCAGCCACCTGCTTTACAAACTCATTGCTCATAAATTGTCAATTGTCGTTTATCAATTGTCAATCATCTATCATCTGTTCCGGACTATGCCTTACAGTTTCTGTTCCACCTCAATCTCCATGAAGGTTTCTATGATGTCGCCTTCCTGTATGTCGTTGAAGTTGACCAGCGAGATACCGCATTCCAGTCCTGTTGCCACTTCCTTCACATCGTCTTTATAGCGCTTGAGCGCATCGATGGGTGCAGTGTGGATTACTATACCGTCTCTCACCACGCGGGCCTTGTCGCTGCGGTGAACCTTTCCTTCGGTGACGAGTGCTCCAGCCACGGTGCCAACCTTTGAAATCTTGAACACCTGACGAACCTCCACCTGTCCGGTCACCACTTCCTTCTTCACCTTGTCAAGCATGCCGACCATTGCCGACTTGATGTCGTCAATGGCATCGTAGATTACTGAGTAGGTGTTGATTTCCACGCCTTCGCGGTCGGCAGCCTTGCGGGCATCGGCAGATGGTCTCACCTGGAAGCCCACGATGATACCCTCTGATGCACTGGCGAGCATGACGTCGTTCTCGGAAATCTGTCCCACGGCTTTGTTTATCACGTTCACCTGCACCTTCTCCGTAGAGAGTTTGAGGAAAGAGTCGGAGAGAGCTTCTATTGAACCGTCGGTATCTCCCTTGACGATGATGTTGAGCTCGTGGAACTCTCCCTTGGCTATTCGGCGTGAGAGCTCGTCGAGACCGAGTGTCTTCGATGTGCGTAGCGACTGTTCGCGCTGCAGTTGCAGACGTTTGTTGGCAATGTCGCGTGCTTCCTGCTCTGTGTCCATGATGTGGAAGGTGTCGCCGGCTGTAGGAGCTCCGTTGAGTCCGAGTATTATTACCGGTTCGGCTGGTCCTGCTTTCTCTATGCGCTGGTTTCGTTCGTTGAACATGGCCTTTATCCTTCCGTAGCTTGTTCCGGCTATCACGTTGTCGCCAACCTTCAGTGTTCCGTTCGACACGAGGAGAGTAGATACATATCCGCGTCCCTTGTCGAGTGATGACTCTATCACAGAGCCGGTGGCTTTGCGGTTAGGGTTGGCCTTGAGGTCGAGCATCTCGGCTTCGAGCAGCACCTTTTCGAGTAGTTCGTCTACTCCTATGCCTTTCTTTGCCGATATCTCCTGACATTGGTATTTACCTCCCCATTCCTCCACGAGCAGGTTCATCTGTGCGAGGTCCTCGCGTATCTTGTCGGGGTTGGCTCCCGGCTTGTCAATCTTGTTTATGGCAAACACCATCGGCACGTTGGCAGCCTGTGCGTGGGCAATGGCTTCCTTGGTGGTGGGCATCACCGAGTCGTCGGCAGCCACGATGATGATGGCAATGTCGGTAACCTGCGTTCCTCGGGCACGCATGGCAGTAAAGGCTTCGTGTCCCGGTGTGTCGAGGAATGTTATTCTTCGTCCGTCTTCAAGCTTCACGTTGTATGCTCCGATGTGCTGCGTGATGCCTCCTGCCTCGCCGGCAATGACGTTGGTGTTGCGTATGTGGTCGAGCAGCGATGTCTTTCCGTGGTCCACATGTCCCATCACCGTCACGATGGGGGCTCTTGGCACAAGGTCGTTCTCATCGTCTTCCTCCTCGCTCACTGCTTCCTGCACTTCTGCGCTCACATATTCGGTCTTGAAGCCGAACTCGTCAGCCACGAGGTTTATTGTCTCGGCATCGAGTCGTTGGTTTATTGACACCATGATGCCCACCGACATGAGTGTGGATATGACTTGTGTTACACTCACGTCCATCATCGTGGCAAGCTCGCTCACGGTAACAAACTCGGTGAGCTTGAGCGTCTTGCTCTCCTTGCGCTCTGCGCGTGCCTCCTCGTTGAGCTTCTCCTGGGCGGCTTCGCGTTTCTCCTTGCGGTATTTAGCGCCTTTCTTGTTTTGTGTCTGCTTGTTGGTAAGACGTGCAAGTGTCTCTTTTACCTGACG
>CAMVSV010000060.1 GCA_947170265.1 uncultured Prevotella sp. | reverse complement strand
TTCAAACAAGTTTGATTGCTCTCGCTTAATCGGAAAGTTCTGCGGGACATGAAAATGCCCTTTCTGCGTGATTTTTTAATTCCGTGAAACAGTTAACAAATGTGAACGGAAAATATTCTCCGCACAGTGAGAAAACGAAAGTGCCACTTTCGCGTTGTGAAAGAGGCTCTTTTACCTTCCAAAAGAGGCTCTTTTAAAACGCCCCTTTCAAACATTTGATAATCAAGTAGTTACAGGGGCGAAAAATTGAACCTTTTTCCAGTCTAAATGTTAAAGAAATTACTTGATTATTTACAAACTTTTACATTTGTTTACAAAATGTTTCACGCGCGAATTCAACAAGCAAGACGGGATTTTTTTGGAAAAATGTTATTTCACGTCTGGCATCAGTTTATTCTCCCTATGCCTTGGCTATTATGTGTAAAAAATATTAATAATGGGTATAAAAACGTGTTCTTAGCTGCGAAATGTGGATTTTTATTGCTAATTTTGCACGCAATAAATTTTAAAACAGTTTTTTATGTCATCATTTGTTGCAGATAAAATCCTGATGGACGGTCTCACCTTCGACGACGTCCTGCTCGTACCAGCTTATTCTGAAGTGCTACCCAAGACGGTAGAGTTGAAAACAAAGTTCTCGCGTAATATTGACCTGAACGTGCCTTTCGTCACAGCGGCGATGGACACCGTTACCGAGAGTGCCATGGCCATAGCCATTGCTCGCGAAGGCGGTATAGGTGTGATCCACAAGAACATGTCCATAGAGGCGCAAGCCCGCGAGGTGGCAATAGTGAAACGTGCCGAGAACGGTATGATCTACGACCCTGTGACCATACGTTTGGGAAGCACCGTTGCCGATGCACTGGCTATCATGAGCGAATACCATATCGGCGGCATACCCGTGGTGGACAGCGAAAACCGACTGGTGGGTATCGTCACCAACCGTGACCTGCGTTTTGAGCGCAGACTCGACAAGAAGATTGACGATGTGATGACCAGCGAGAACCTCGTCACCACACACCAGCAGACCGACCTCGCTGCTGCTGCACAGATACTGCAAGAAAACAAGATTGAGAAGCTGCCAGTGGTTGACAAAGACAACCATTTGGTGGGACTCATCACATATAAGGACATAACGAAAGCCAAGGATAAACCCATGGCATGCAAGGACGAGAAAGGACGCCTCAGAGTGGCTGCCGGCGTAGGAGTGACAGCCGACACACTGGAGCGTGCACAAGCATTGGTAGATGCCGGCGTGGATGCCATCGTCATCGACACCGCCCACGGTCACTCGCTCGGAGTGATAGAGAAGCTGCGTGAGGTGAAGGCTGCCTTCCCACAGATTGACATCGTGGTGGGTAATGTTGCCACAGGTGCCGCCGCAAAGATGCTCGTGGAGGCTGGTGCCGACGCTATAAAGGTGGGCATAGGTCCGGGAAGCATCTGCACCACACGCGTGGTGGCTGGCGTGGGAGTGCCACAGCTCAGTGCCGTATACGACGTGTTCAAGGCTCTTGAGGGCACCGGTGTGCCATTGATTGCCGACGGTGGTCTGCGCTATTCGGGTGACATTGTGAAAGCCATAGCCGCCGGTGGCTCGTGCGTGATGATTGGCTCGCTCGTGGCAGGTACGGAAGAGAGCCCGGGCGACACCATCATCTTCAACGGAAGGAAGTTCAAGAGCTATCGTGGCATGGGTTCGCTCGAAGCCATGGAGCACGGCTCGAAAGACCGTTACTTCCAAGCCGACACCAAAGACGTGAAGAAGCTCGTGCCGGAAGGTATAGCCGGACGTGTGCCCTACAAAGGCACCGTGCAGGAGGTTATCTATCAGCTCATTGGCGGTCTGCGCTCAGGAATGGGCTATTGCGGTGCCGGCACCATTGACGCACTGCATGGCGCTCAGTTCGTGAGAATAACCAATGCCGGAGTGATGGAGAGCCATCCACACGATATAACCATCACCAGCGAGGCTCCCAACTACTCAAGACCGGAATAAAAGAAAGCCTGCCCCTTCCAGCCGGGAGGAGCAGGTTGTAGGATTAACCCGTTGTAAATAAATAACTAAGAATATTTAGAAAGAAATCTGTTTGCTATGAATAATGTAAGCGTAAAAGGAATGAAGAGAGGATTTATGTCCTTTGTATTCTGTTCCCTGTTCTTCAGCACCGTAGGAGCACAGTCTGACCCTACGATAATGACGGTGAACGGACAGCCCGTGAGCCGCTCGGAGTTTGAATATTCGTATAACAAGAACAACGCCGAGGGAGTAATAGACAAGAAGAGCGTGGAGGAGTATGTAGACCTGTTCATAAACTACAAGCTGAAGGTGCAGGCAGCACTCGATGCCAAGCTCGACACCATGGCGTCGTTCCAGAATGAGTTCCGCTCATATCGCGACCAGCAGATTCGCCCGTCGTTCGTAACCGATGCCGACGTGGAGAAGGAGGCAAGGAGCTACTACGACAGGATGGTGGAACAGGTGGGACCGCGCGGACTCTTCACGGCATCACACATTCTGTTGCGTGTGGATCAGAAAGCCAGTGCCTCGGCAATGGACTCCGCCAAGGTGCGCATTGATTCCATATATAACGCACTGCTTGCTGGTGCCGACTTTGCAGAGATGGCAAAGAAGGTGTCGCAAGACCCGGGTTCAGCTTCCAAGGGTGGCAAGCTCCCGAAGCTCGGTCCAAACCAGACGGTGAAGGAGTTTGAAGATGTAGCTTATTCGCTCAAGGACGGAGAGATGAGCAAGCCGTTCACCTCACCCTTCGGATGGCATATCATAAAAATGGATGAACGCTCGCAGGTGCCGCCCTACGACTCGTTGAGAACAAACATAGTGCGTTTCCTTGAGAGCCGAGGACTGAGAGAGCACATTGCCGACAAAAACATCAAGGCAGCACTCAACGCCGACAGCACACTGACAAAGCAGCAGCTCATGGATAACAGGGCTGCAGAGATGCAGGCTGCCGACCCAGAGCTCAACAACCTCGTGCGTGAATATCACGACGGACTGTTGCTCTTTGAAATAAGCAACCGCCTGGTGTGGGACAAGGCTGCCAAGGACGAGGCTGCCCTTGAGAGCTACTTCAAGAAGCACAAGAAAAACTACAAGTGGGACAGCCCGCGCTTCAAGGGTATAGCATACCATGTGAAAGACCAAGCCGACGTGAAGGCTGTGCGCGACTGCGTGAAAGGTCTGGACTTCGACGAATGGGCAGACAAGCTGCGCAAGACCTTCAACAACGACTCTACCATACGCATACGCGTGGAGAAAGGACTGTTTAAGAAAGGCGACAACGGACTCGTTGACCGCGAGGTGTTTGGTGACGCTGCTGCCAAGGCAAAGACCTACAAAGACTATCCCATAGATGCCGTCTACGGCAAGAAACTCAAGGCACCGAAAGACTATACCGACGTGAAGGGTCTTGTTACCGCCGACTATCAGGACGAGCTGGAGAAGGAATGGGTAGCAGAGCTCAGAAAGAAATATACTGTTGTGGTGAACAAAGACGTGCTTGCCACGGTAAACAACCATTAATGTCTCCATATCAATGATGAGGAAATATATTATAATAGGTGTAGCAACGCTCGCTGCCACGGCAATGGTGGCGGCAGGAGCCGGCAGGCTGGCACCAAGCACCTCGATGCTCCAGGCAACCGACACCATAGTTCCCGACACTCAGACCGTGAACACACCAGCCGACGGTCAAGACGGCACGGTGGTTGATGAGGTGGTATGGGTGGTAGGCGATGAAGCCATACTGCGCTCGGAAATAGAGGTGATGCGCATACAGGGCGAAGCGGAAGGCGTGACCTGGGACGGTGATGCAGACTGCCGCATACCGGAGCAGATTGCCGTGCAGAAACTGTTTCTTCATCAGGCTGCCCTCGACAGCATTGAGGTGACAGAGTCGGAGATAGCACAGGGCGTGGAGCAACGCATCAACTACTGGATACAGATGCCGCAGATTGGCTCTAAGGAACGCCTTGAGGAGATACAGCGCAAGAGCATCACACAGATACGGCAGGAGATGCACGACGACTATAAGAACCAGATGCTCGTGCAACGCATGCAAGCCAAGCTCGTGGAGGATGTGGCGGTGTCGCCGGCAGAGGTGAGAGCCTACTTCAAGGACATGCCTGCCGACAGCATACCCATGGTGCCAACGACAGTTGAGGTGGAGATAATGACCATGACCCCGAAGATATCGGCGGAAGAGATAAACAGGGTGAAGGACGAACTGAGAAACTACACCGAGCGTGTGACAAACGGAGAGACAACCTTCGGCACTCTGGCACGCCTCTATTCAGAAGACCCGGGATCAGCCCGACAGGGTGGTGAGCTCGGCTACATGGGACGAGGCATGCTCGACCCGGCATTCGCCTCGGTGGCTTTCAACCTTACCGACCCCAGCAAGATTTCAAAGATTGTGGAGACGGAGTTCGGATATCATATCATTCAGCTCATCGACAAGCGTGGCGACCGCATCAACTGCCGACACATACTGATGAAACCGAAAGTGTCTGACGAGGCTGTGGAACAAGCCAAGCTCCGTCTTGACTCGGTGGCCAACGACATAAAGGAAGGGAAATTCTCGTTTGAGGATGCCGTGACATTCCTCTCCGATGACAAAGACACACGCAGCAACCACGGACTGATGGTCAACTCTTCGGAAAACGAACGCACCTCGCGCTTCAAGATGCAAGACCTGCCGTCGGAAGTGGCACGCGCAGTGGCTCCCCTTGAGGTGGGACAGATGTCGGAGCCGTTCAAGATGGTAAACACAAAGGGAAAGACGGTGTGTGCCATAGTGAAGCTCAAGAACCGCATCGATGCCCACCGTGCCAATATTACCGAAGACTTCCAGGTGCTCAAGGACATGGTGATGGAGAAACGCCGCGACGAGATTATCCACAACTGGGTGGTGAAGAAAATAAAAGACACCTATGTGAGGATGAGCCCGGAATATGCCGGCTGTAATTTCGAATATGAAGGATGGGTCAAATGAACCATAACAAAAAGAAATACAAGTCACACGGCGGGCATGGAACCTATGCAATGATGGTTCTATGCCTGCTTGCGGTTTGCATGGCATTGCCGGCACACGCACAGAAGAACGGACGGAAAGGCGATGAGAAAGTGTATCTCGACCATGCCGACGAACTGAAGTTCGACCAGTATGCCATGCCCGGAATACAAGTGCTGAAGGGCAACGTGAGATTTAGATACCAAGACACACAGCTCTCGTGCGACAGCGCACACTTCAACCAAGAGAAGAACACCTTCAGAGCCTTCGGACATGTGAGAATGAAGAAAGCCGGAGGCATAACGCTCACTTGTCAGAGAGCACGCTACGACGGCAGGATGGAACTCGTGCAGGCCCGGCAGAACGTGGTGCTGTCACAGCCGGGACGTACACTGACATGCGACAGTCTTGACTATAACACCAATATCAACTTTGCCCGCTACTTCGGTGGCAATGGCGGACGACTCGTGAGTGGAAAAAACTCGGTGGTATCGATGAAAGGCGAATACTACATGAACAGTCACCAGGCATACTTCCATGACGATGTGGTGATGAAAAGCGAGAAATATACCATTGAGACCGACAACCTGCAATACAACACGCATACAGAGGAGGCTCATGTCACTGGTCCGTCGGTGATAAAGGGCAAGAACGGAGAGGTGGTACATACCAACGATGGCTACTACTATGCTAAGACCGACAGGATGGAACTCACCGGACGCTCAACCATGACATCTAAAGAACGCGACGTGGAAGGCGACAACCTCACATACAGCACCGTGACGGGCGAAAGCGAGGGACATGGCAACGTGAAGGTGGTTGACAAGGTTGGCAACCGCACCGTCACCGGCGAGCACCTGAAGTATAATGAGAAGACACGAAAAGGCTTTGGAGAAGGAAAGGTGGTGTATGTGGACATGAAGAACAAGAACTCGCTCATAGCCGAATATGTCAACTACACCGACTCGGCTGCCATAGCCTATGGAGAACCACTCATGAAGGAGTTCTCGGAGAAAGACACCCTCTATGTGCGTTCCGACACCATACGCATGAAGAGTTTCTTCCTGAATACCGACTCGGTATACAGGGAGGCTTACTGCTACAACAACGTGAGGGCATACCGCAGAGACGTGCAGGCGGTGTGCGGACTGCTCGTGTTGAACTCTAAAGACTCATGTCTGACAATGAAGCTCGACCCCATAGTGTGGAGCGACAACCGACAGTTGACCGGCGACAGCATAAGGGCATATCTCAACGACTCCACGGTGAGGGAGGCTTATGTCTACGGTAATGCTATGTCGATAGAGACGGTGAACGACGGAAAACACTACAATCAGGTGGCAGCAAAGGAGATGAGGGCGTTCTTTGAGAAAGGGAAGATGCGCCGAAGCGAAGCCATAGGCAATGTGCTGTCGGTTTATTTTCCTGAAGAAGAGAAAGACAGCTCGCTCATCGGACTCAACTATCTTGAGACCGACACGCTGAGGATGTATCTCACGCCGGAGCGGAAGCTGCAGAAGATATGGGTGTCGAAGCCCGTAGGAACGCTCTATCCCATGACACAGATACCGCCGGGTAAGGAGAAGCTGCCCGCCTTTGCGTGGTATGACTATGTCAGACCCATAGACCAATACGACCTGAGGCGTAGGGTGGGGAAGGGCGACAACAAACCACTGGAGAGAAGGGTGGTGCTGAACCGACCTCCGCGACAGCTCATAGGCTCTCCACAACAACAAACAAAACCCAAAGCAACCGATGAGTGACATTATACAACTGCTGCCCGACTCCGTAGCCAACCAGATAGCGGCGGGAGAGGTGATACAAAGACCGGCTTCAGTGATAAAGGAGTTGGTGGAAAATGCCGTTGATGCCGATGCCAAGACCATCAACGTGCTCGTGGTTGATGCCGGACGTACCTCGATACAGGTCATCGACGATGGTAAAGGCATGTCGGAGACCGATGCACGCCTGTCCTTCGAGCGACACGCTACGTCGAAGATACGCAAAGCCGACGACCTCTTTGCACTGCATACCATGGGCTTTCGCGGTGAAGCTCTTGCCTCGATAGCTGCCGTGGCACACATAGAACTGAAGACAAGGCTCAAGGGCGAGGCGATAGGCACACATCTCACCATCACCGGCAGCCGCTTTGAAGGACAGGAGCCATGCGCTTGTAGCGAGGGTTCCAACTTCATGGTTGAGAACCTGTTCTTCAACGTGCCGGCACGACGTAAATTCCTGAAGTCGAATACCACCGAGCTCAACAATATTCTCACTGCCTTTGAGCGTATAGCACTCGTCTATCCGGAGATAGCATTCACCATGCACAGCAATGGCACTGAGCTTATGAACCTCAGAGCCGGAAACCACAGACAACGCATCGTGGACATCTTCGGAAAGAAGATAAATCAAGTGCTGTTGCCCGTGGAGGCCGACACCACATTGTGCCATGTCTACGGATTTGTAGGCAAGCCCGAGTCGGCAAGAAAGAAAGGTGTGCACCAGTATTTCTTCGTCAATGGCAGGTACATGAGGCATCCGTATTTCAGTAAAGCTGTGCAGAGTGCCTTCGAACGACTCATACCTACCGGCGAGCAGGTGCCCTTCTTCATATATTTCGATGTGCCAGCAGAAGACATCGATGTGAACATCCACCCCACGAAGACGGAGATAAAGTTTGAAAATGAACAGGCCATCTGGCAGATACTGCAGGCGGCAGTGAAAGAGTCGGTGGGAAAGTTCAGCGAGATTCCGACCATTGATTTCGATAACGTGAAGCCCGACATACCAGTGTTCAACCCCAACAACGGTGCCGAAGCTCCGAAACTCAATTTCTCACCGCAGTACAACCCGTTTAACACCACGCCGTCAACACGGAAAACTCCACCACCGCAGCAGTGGGAGAGCCTCTACGAGGGACTGTTGCCCAACGGTGGCGACAACGGAACACAGGACATTGAGCTGCCTACCGGAGACCTCTTCCCGAACGAGCCAATTACAACAGTCAACCCGGATATTGTAGACAAGTCGCCAACACACTATCAGTACAAAGGTAAGTATATAATGACGGCTGTGAAGTCGGGACTGATGGTCATCGATCAGCACAGGGCACACACACGCATACTCTACGAACAATACATTTCGGCATCGAAGGAAAGAAGAGTTGACTCTCAGAAAATGCTCTTTCCTGAAGTGGTGGAGCTCAGTGTGGCTGATGCCCTCGCCCTCTCAAACGCACAGGACGAGATGGCTGCCATGGGTTTTGAGCTAACCGACCTCGGAGGTGGCAGCTTCGCCGTCAACGCCGTGCCCACAGGCCTTGACGGCATAAACGTGGTAGAGCTCGTAAAGGATATGGTAGCAAACGTCAACGATGAGCTTTCCGCCACCGACAGCACCATGTTTGACACCTTGAGCATGAGCCTTGCACGCCATGCTGCCATACCCTACGGTCAGATACTGAGCAACGAAGAGATGGAAAACCTCGTTAACCGTCTCTTTGCATGTGAGAATGCCAACTACACGCCCGACGGAAAACTCATCATCGGCATCCTTCCGCAGGCAGACATTGAGAGACTGCTCGGTGAATAGATGACAAATAAGATTCGTTTTTGCCTCCTTTAGCGTGCTTTTGAAGTGGTTCTATGTTAGTTTTTGGTACAAAAAGTGATAAAATCTTAAAAAAAAACATCGTCGTTTAAAATAAATTACTATCTTTGCAGCGATATTACCGATTAGCTATTAAAATACAGAAATATTTTATTTGATTATTTAATTTATAAGGTTATGAAAAAATTATTGATTGTATTGGCTATTGCCAGTGTTTCTGTGGCTTCTTTTGCACAGGAAGATCCCACTCTTAAGCACAGTGTAGCTACCAACTCATTCTGGAGCAACTGGTTCGTTCAGGCTGGTGCTAACTGGAATGCATGGTACACAGCAACTGAGCACGGTTTCGACCTCAACAAGAGCCCGCTCAAGAAGTTCCGTAGCAACCCTGGTGCTGCCGTAGCAGTAGGTAAGTGGTTCACTCCCGGTCTCGGTCTTCGTTTGAAGGCTCAGGGTATCTGGGGTAAGAAGGTTGCAGGCGCTGGTGCCGAAGAGAACGAAGGTAACTCAAACAAGTACTGGATCCTCAACGGTCATGTAATGTTCAACCTCAGCAACCTGATCTGTGGCTACAGCGACAGCCGCGTGGTTAACGTTATCCCATTCGTCGGTGGTGGTCTCGGACGTACCATGACTTATGACCTCTACGCTATGGACCTCAGCGCAGGTGTTCAGGTTCAGTTCCGCATCAACAAGAACTTCGGTGTTCACGTTGAGGCTGGTTGGAACCGCTTGGAGGGTGACATCGACGGTACAGACTATGGTTATGGAAACCGCGGTTGGGACTCTCACGACAACAACGTATATGCTGAGCTCGGTCTGACCTACAACCTCGGCAAGGCTACATGGAACAAGGTTCCCGATGTTGACGCTATCAAGGCTGCTCATCAGGCTGCCATCGACGCTCTCAACGCCAAGCTGCGCGACGCAGAGGCTGAGAACGCTCGTCTGAAGGCTCTCCTCGACAAACCTGTTGAGAAGGAAGTTGTTAGCGAGTCTGTTAAGGAATTCATCACCACTCCGGTGTCTGTATTCTTCAACCTCGCCAAGACCAACGTTGCTAATCCTAAGGATCTCGTAAACGTTCGCGCTCTTGCTAAGTATGCTAAGGACAACAACTCTAACATCCTCGTAACTGGTTATGCTGACAGCTCTACCGGTACTCCCGCCATCAACGAGAAGCTCTCTATCGCGCGTGCTGAGACCGTTAAGGGTGAGCTCGTAAACATGGGCGTAGCTGCTGAAAAGATCAAGACAGCTCACAACGGTGGTGTTAAGATCCTCGGTGTTGACCTGCCTATCGACTTCGACCGTCGTGCAACTGTTCAGATCACCGAATAATATAGCACACGTTATTAATTCACATAAGGATGCTTCCCTTGAGAGGGAAGCATCTTTTTTTATATAACACCCATCTCTCTTTAACACACTATTTTCATGGCATTCGCCTTTCTGAACTATTCACGGCGTATTATCTGCCATTGAAAGTATTTTCTTTGTCTTCCAATATACCTCATTGCTTACTTCTGGGAAGCTTTATGGGAAAGACAAAAAGATGAAGATTTTTTGTTTATTGAAACAAAAACATTGTAAATTGTTTGGTGGTTTCAGGAAAAGTAGCTACCTTTGCACTCGCTTTTAAGAAGCACGGGCGTTTAGCTCAGCTGGTTTAGAGCATCTGCCTTACAAGCAGAGGG
>CAMVSV010000059.1 GCA_947170265.1 uncultured Prevotella sp. | reverse complement strand
ACATGACCATGAGGCCATAAGGACCCTGAGAATAGGAAATGACTACACAACAACACAATTAAAGAAAATTAACTAAATTTGTTTGCAGAAAATCATAGGAAGCAGGGCGTTTGTGTGTTGCCCACATACCCAGGGCGCTGCCCCGGGCTGGCTGCTCACTGCCCTTTCAGGGCGTACCAATCCGATGTCGTCATTTTGCTGCAGCAGTTGTGTCGGATTTGCAATCCGACACCATTGAATATGAGCATCTGAGATGCGGAAAAAAGGTAAGGACAGTGTTTCTCGGATTGCAAATCCTAATATTCAATGGAGCAGGATTGCAAATCCTGCTCAACTCTACTTGATCAAAGCGCACACAACAATCCTGCTCAACCCTCCTTTCAGTTGTGTCGGATTTGCAATCCGACACCATTGAATATGAGCATCTGAGATGCGGAAAAAAGGTAAGGACAGTGTTTCTCGGATTGCAAATCCTAATATTCAATGGAGCAGGATTGCAAATCCTGCTCAACTCTCCTTTATCAAAGCACACACAACAATCCTGCTCAACCCTACTTGCGCAACACACACACAACAAATCCTGCTCAACCCTACTTGCGCAAAACGCACACAACAAATCCTGCTCAACCCTACTTGCGCAAAACGCACACACAACAAATCCTGCTCAACCCTACTTGCGCAAAACGCACACACAACAAATCCTGCTCAACTCTCCTTGATCAAAGCACACACACAACAAATCCTGCTCAACCCTACTTGCGCAAAGCGCACACAACAAATCCTGCTCAACCCTACTTGCGCAAAGCGCATAGTATGCTACTCCACTCCCTTAAAAACGACTCTGACAATACAAACGTTTGCATTACGGAAAGTGCATTTTCTGGTGTTTCCTTGCTGCCGCACGGCATTATTGTGAGTACCTTTGCAGCGCAGACACGGAACTCAAAACTAAAACTTCTTTCAAGATAACAGCTGAACCCACTTGGTAGCCATGGGCTACATATACATGAATGTACGCGCGAGCGCACAGCTGTTCAATGACATGACAACTCAAACATAAAAGAACAAATATACAAAACATTAACTTCAAAAAATGAAAAGACTTCTTACTTTATTAGCACTCATCTGCTGTATGATGCAGATGAAGGCTGTGGACATGACGTTGCGCATGTGGGGTGGATACGGAAACGCTGCCGACTTCACGAAGACCGACAACGGCGACGGCACATGGACATTCGAGTTCAACACCAAGGATTGTACTGATCAGACGGTGGGCATGCTGCCGCATGTAGGTGAAACATGGATGAAAGCCTACGAAGGTGAGACCTATAAAGACCTCACAAACGGCGATGAGGTATTGTGCTATGATGCAAGTGATTCCAGAAATAAAAATGACGTTACCGTTAAATTACCAGATGACTACGCCACCACCAACTACAAGGTTACCATCACCGCTTCAGACTATGACGACACGAACCACGGAGTAAAGCTCACCATAGCATGGGAAGCGACATCAACACCCACACCAGTTACCCCCCCAACGACCACTGAGACTGCGCTCTACATGGTTGGAAGCTTCATGAGCGGAGAGACCAACATCAACTACACCAACAAGATTTTCCGACTGAAGTCTATCGGCAACAACCAATACACCATAGACCTCCCGGCAACCATCACCGCCAACTGTCAGATCGTTGACGAGAGCGGAAACATCTACGGTCCCAATGCCGGCGGCAAAAGCTATGGTCTCCATGCCAACGGAGCAGACGACAAGTGGCCCGCCGACAACGGTGAGATAACCAACCAGGCAATGACGACAGGCAATTCGAGTGCCGGCAACAGCTGGTATCTCACCAGCCGCGCTGCCAACGGATACAGCGACGGCATGTATACCTTCACCATCACCACCGACGACAACGGAGTGCCCACCACATGGGCGGTGAAGCACACGTTGCTCACACGCGTGGTTTACTTCCTCCCGAAGAACGGAGTGGCACAGCCCGCCTACATGACACGCAACAACAGCAGCTCTGCCGGTGACAACAAATACTTCGGAAACGTGTATCTTGATGCCAACCAGGAGTGCTTCATACTGGGAAACATCAAAGGAAAGTCTGTATGGACCGACTCCGGAAAGCCCATGCCCACCACCGACAAGCTCTACAGGCAAGGCAACGGCGGCGGATATGTGCTCAACGACGGCACGCAACCCGCCTCACACCCCTCCGGCTACGACGACTGGACAAAGGTGTACCCCGCCCTCTCCACCGGCTTCAAGTTTGGCAACGCCGGTGCCTACACCCTGGAATACAACCCATCGAAGGGACAAGACGAGAAAGAGAAATATACAAGCAACAGCAATATCGGCGGTGAGGTGCTGCGCGCTGCCGGCGACCCCCTGCCTGCCATCACTGCCATGCAGGTGATAGGCGACGGTGTGGGCACCACCGACTGGAACCTCGCCAATGCCCTCGACATGGACTACAACAGCACACTGAAATGCTGGGAGATAACCATCAACACCACGGCTGCCGCCGGCGGAAAGTTCCGTTTCGTGGCAAACGGAAGCTGGGACACCAACTGGTATGAGAACGGTACCGCCGACAGCGACAAGGCCCGCATACCATACAACGAGGCTGGCACCGGACATGCCGCCACCAACAGCGACCCCAACGCTGTGGAGAAGACCAACGACGCACACGCCACCACAGAGAGAGACATCATATTCAACCGTCCCTCAGGCACATGGACCATACGTTTCTACATTGAGACAGAGTCGGCAAACGGTGGAAACTTCTTCACATACAACTACTACTACACCATCAACGGTGAAGAGAACGTGCCGGTGGAGCTCACCTACCGCCACAACAAGTTCATACGCACCTTCAGCTCGGCAGTGCCTCTGAACCTCGCCACGGGCGACTTTGAGGTGAGAGCCTACGAGGCTTACCGCTTCACCGAGGGTGACGAAGCCACCAACGCCCACGGCACCATGGAACTCAGACGACTGAAATACATCCCGGCAAACATGGGTGTGGTGCTCATTGGCAGCTATCCCGCCGGCAACACCTACACTGACGGCGAGAAACTCTACTTCAACCTCAAGGAGCGCACCGACGAGAGCGCTACCACAGAGGCAGAATATCCCGAGGTGTGGTACTACTACGACGACATCGATAGCTATGCCACCGACAGCTGGAACAACTACCTCGTGCCCACGGTGACAGCCGTGACCAACCTCGGCAACGCCGCCGTGGAGGGAGGAGTGATTACCCACCGTTACTTCGGACTGGGACACTACTATGCCACCAGCCACTACAACTCGCTGAGCGACAAGAGCGGAGTGGAAGACTACATAGGTTTCTTCCGTCTCACCGAAAACGGCAGGAGCGGTGCCAACAAGGCATATCTCAGCCTGCCCGCCGACGACACCACGGCACCCGGCTCAGTATTCGGTGCACTGACCTTCAACGGACAGCTGCTCGACGACCAGGTGGAGAACAACACCAACGAGTCGCTCGCACGCACAGCCATACTCTTTGACGACGACATTGCCGAAACCATGGACAACGGCAACGAGCCCGAGCCAATAGCCATTGACGAGCCCACAGCCAACGCCATAAGCACCATCAACACCGACAGAAGACTGCCCGTAGTGATGTATAACATGGCTGGACAACGTGTGGGTGCCGCCTACAGAGGCATGGTGATTGTTAACGGTAAGAAGATTGTGAAACAATAAAGCATAATAAAGACAATGAAGAAGAAAACATATATAATGCCGGAGACCGAAATAGTGGCATGTGAAACTCAACAGCCACTCGCAGAAAGCGGAGGACAGTTTGACGAGGGCGATGCCAAGCCTATGCTGCTCAGCACCAAGAATAAGAAGGACGACGAGCTTGAAGACGACGAGGAGGAAGAGCTGGACATCATCTCCTGGCCAAGCATGGCATCACTCTGGGACGAATAACCACAAAGCTTCACAAGGAGGCATCTTAAAAAAGAGCAAGGGGAATTGTCGGTAGACGTTCCCCTTGCTTCGTAAAACCGCAAACCGCATATTGCGCAAGCCGCGGAAACGATGAAAAACCATAGTCCTTATATCTTCTATAGCAACTATGAAAAACCATTGCTACTAACGAAGCAGGAACGCAAACCCTATCCCGAGGAACAGAAATTCCACCCTTAGTGAAAAATTATTACATAATTATTTGGTAGTCACGAGAATTTTTGCGACCTTTGCATTTAGAACGTAACGGAAACTGATTTAAAACCATCAATTTGCAACGAATATCCCCCCAAAAAAACAATTCGTAACCACTACTGAGGCACTAAGCCAGCTTCTGAAACATACATGCAATCAATTATCAAAGGAGCATTATGACTAAAACATTATTTACGATATTATTGATGACCACAGCGTGGTTGTCGCCTGCACTCGCGCAGACACACGCCGATGCCAGCAGCTTCGAATGGAAGGGCATTGACGTGTCTACGGTGATAGGCAACAGCGCATATACCGACGACAACACCATAGCAAGTGGCTATCCGTTCATACTCTACAATGTTGGAACGGGACGCTTCGTCATACAAGGTGGCGACTGGGCCATGGAGGGCAGGCTGTTCTTCCACGACTTCGGACGACCGATGTATCTCTATTCCAACGGACGCATAAACGGTGCCATCACCGAATACAATTCCAAAAAGAACAGTTTCTGTGTCAGACCGCCGGAACAGACAGGTTCGAACTGGAAAGAGTGGGACAAACGCAATTTTACCACCCTGCTGGATGGAAACAAAGACTGGAGTCTTAGCATGAACTGGAATTTCGTGCGTGTGGAGGATGCCTCGGATACAGATACATACACCTACTACATGTATCAGAAATCAAGAAACACAACAAATAAAACAAAGTACTACCTCGGTGCAGCGTGGGGAGAGTGTCACAACGACTCACTTGGCAAAGGTGAAGGAAAGCTGGTATACTGGGACGATGACCGCAGCTGCTGGACAACGGTTGACGTGACAAACGAGGCTGCCATAGAGGATGTACCGGCATGGCAAACGACACTTGGAAGCGGAAAGACCCTGAGACAGGAGAACGGCAAGGCAATGCTCGAGAATGGCGACGTGGTGGACATACAGAAACTCTATCAGTGGAGAATAATATCAAGGGAAGAGTTCATCTCAGTGCTCAACTCGGAGACAGTGGGACTGAACCCCAGAATCTCAATATATATTTCCGACCGCGACTTCACACGCAATGCAGAGGACTTCTTTGGAGACGACGACCCGTATGACCAGTGGACAACATCAACCCTGAGCGGATATGAATACGGAAACACTGAAACGCAAAAACGCTACGCATATACCTGGGGCGACTATCAGAAAACAAATGAACTGAGTAATAATAATCAACAGCGACTAAAAACAGTGAACGAGCCATGGGACACACCACTACGGCTGAAAGCCGTTTTTGACAAGTTGGTGTCATCCTCCAACAAGGACGACCAGCCAGCAGGAAAGAAGAATGGCAAGTATGGCTTCCTGGAGTTTGAAGGCGTAGGAACGATATACACCAACTTCAAGGCACCCAGACCGGGATGGTATGAGATAGAGTGTGCAGGCTTCTGCCAAGGCAACAACGACGGATATATGTTTGCACGCGTGATACCCGACAGCAGGGCGGGCGACGCAGAGAGCACTTTTGATGTGCCCACAGGCAACACACCCACCTACGGAAAAGTAAACCTTGAAAAGGTGCCGTCGGAGATTTGCAACCGCACGTTTAACAAAGACACATACATGAATGTGTTGGAAGCTGGAAAGGAACTGCTACAGAACGGTGATGCACACAGACAGTCGATATGGGTGCTGGTGACACAGAATGACATCGACAGCGGAAACGCTACCATACGCGTAGGCATAGGAAAAGACGGAGCCACGATGAGCGCTGCCGATGCAAATAATGCCTACCACGACACCGACTGGGTGTGCGTGGACGACTTCAGGGCATCGTTCATGGGTACGGGACCAGTGTTCTTCTATGACGACATGGAGACGCTGAACTACCTCGACGACGTGAACCACGAAGACCTGTTCCTGCAGCACGAATACATGAAAGGCGGCAACAAGGGACGTTTCTCGGGAGCTGCCACACTGCAACGGAAATTCACCACGGGAGCATGGAACACGTTCTCGTTCCTGCTGCCACTGACAGGAGAGCAGGTGCGCAACGCCTTCGGCGAGGAGAGCGAGCTGCTGGAGATGAACCAGGTTATCAACTCAGGCACGAAAGACGACTGCGTGATTGACTTCACGAGCGTGAACCTCGTCACGCTAAACAATGTGGTGACACCGGGGAAGTTCTATCTGCTGAAGCCTTCAAAGGAGGCTAATCTCGGCGAGAACCCCAGAGGGATGTCGGAGAAATACTACGACCTCGGCAGGATGAACTTCTCGATCAATGCTGCCGATGCTGACGACCCGGACTACAAGTTCCCGGTTGTGGACCTGAGTACATGGAAAGGAAGCCAAGGGTTCACATCCCAAAACAGCACCAACGACGGAGCGGCACATGTAACATACATCAAGACACCAAGCTTCAGCAAGTTCAGGGTGGACGAGCAAGGCTCGGTGATAACGAAAAGCCAGAACGGCTACGACCTGGGCATCGTTGACGACAGTTACGCCACGAAGGGTGCCTATGTGATGAGCGGTGGAAAGATGTATGAGCTGAACCGCGACACACCCATCAAGGGCTTCCGGGGATGGATAACGCTCGCTCACAGCATCTTTGACGAGCCGGAGGAGGCTCTCGAAGGAGCAAAGATTGCCATAAACGGCATCATTGAGGGAGAGATGCCACCACTGCCACCCATCATCGTCACCGACATTGAGAAAGGAGAGGTGACACCCGTGAACACACGCACAATAACAGGCGTGTATGACCTGGCAGGAAGGAAGGTAGGCGAGACCATCGACAACCTGCCCAAGGGACTGTATATCGTCGGGGGAAAGAAACTCCTGATGAAATGAAACCGGAGGTAAGACACTGATGAAGAAAAAGAAATACATACAACCAACAACAGAAACACTGAGCGTGGAAAGCCCACGGCTGATGGCTGGAAGCGAAGGCTGGTCGCAGAACCAAGGAGGGGTGACCCCCGTGGATCAGGAAGGCGGCTGGGGCAACCAGTACACCGACAGCATAGGCGGCTGGGGAGGATTTCTCGACCTTGATTAGAATGGGTTAAGACGAAATTGGCCTTTATTGGAAATGGAGAGTTGGTAAAAGAGAAAAGGAAAAAGGAAGAAAGCTGCTTGCTACGATGACGCGAGCAGCTTTCTTCATTTTTGTGTAACAATTACAAATAAACAGTTTATCGTTAGTTTTTTTGGAAAAATTGTTGGATTGTATTTGATAAAGCATTATATTTGCGATTATAAAAGAAAGACCTAAACAAAGACATCTCTACTAACGAGATCAATAACGGTGTGATGTGCGTGGGAACGTGCAACAGACTCGAACAGAGTAGGAAGAATATAAGAAAACATATAAAAAAACAAAACACTAACTAAAAATGAAAAAACTATTTTATTTTCTTACCGTCGTCGCACTGTTGACGATGGGAGCAGTTGGAGCCAAAGCTGCAAACTTCTATGTAGTGGGCAATTTCAACGGTTGGCAAGATGGCGTATATGAACTGACCTCAAGTCCATGGACGCTGACCATGACTGGTGCAGAATGGTATAAGGCATGCGGAAACAGCGAGTGGCCGAATGTGCTCATACATGCCGTGGAAGAAGGGAACACTAATTCATGGTACATAAAGCCTGCGTCGGGTGGAGGTAATATATTTATTGGAAGCCAAGTGTCTTTCAGTTCTAATAACAATGAAAGTGGTGAAAACGGATATTTCCAAGTTGAGAACACCGACGCGAAGACCTACACGCTGCACATAACATGGGAGACAGACCAGAACAACTGCAAGGTGTGGGTTACGTCTGACGAACTACAGCTTGCGTCAATGGTTAGTAACTGGGAGGGCACCACCTATGAAAGCTACAACAAGAGCACAGGCATATACACCTGGGCATGGGAAGCCAGCCAGATGGAGTCTATCAATCCCGCCCCGACCAACGGACAATACATTAAATTCAAGCTGAAATCCAACGGTACATGGATGACCGCTGCGGGAACCGGCATAGAAACAGAAATTGGAGAAGAGTGGGTTGACGTGACTACCTCTGATGGAACAGACAACAACATGTATATTGTCTATGACCCAAAGCTGACATCGGTAATCATTCAAGCTATGCCTATAGACGGGGGATATAAGATGAGAACCATGAAGGTCTATCCGCATGACTTCTACTGGGTGAGTCCGCAGATAACCAACAACCAGAAGTTAGAGAGGTTTAAGATGGTGGCATCGAGAAACAGAACGCAAGACGGACAAAACAAAACCGGCGACGGAAATACGAGCTATAAGTATTTCTCCTACACCGTGAAAGACGACGAACTGGCCAAGGACTATATTGGAAATGCCGTGGCTAACGGCACTGACATTGAATGGTATATAGTACGCGACGACAACAAAGAGTGGTTCCGTCCGAGCGTAGCCAACAGGACCTACGACTCTACTGGCGACATTGACGACTACATAACCTATCAGAACTTCAACAACGACAGGGTGACGGATGCAAACAACAACTACATGTATTCGTTTGAGAAAGGACTGGGCAAGTCGTACACCTTCATTCTGAACATAGTGAACGGAAACGTGTATCTCGACTATGCACGCGCCAGCGCACCAACAAACGTGAGCTATGAGCTGATTGGAACTTTCGACGGTGACGCTGCCTTTGAGAACGGCTTCGCAAAGAAGGAGATGACAAAGTATTGGTATGTGGGCAACATGGCTTACACCACAGAGCAAGCCAGTGCCGACAGTATAGTATATAAGGTGAAAGTGGACAGACCGACAGCAGGATGGACCAACCTGTATATTGACGTGAACCCCGTGGGCAACACCTCATGGTCGGACTATGGCACCAACGGAGCGATGTTCCGCCCACTGATAAGCTTCGGCAACAACCTTGACGGACGAGCACTGAAGGGAGGAATGGTGACATATAACTCCGACCAGTCGCTCAACCCGGAACCAAACAGCAGCTATACAAGCTACACCTTCACGTTCAACGCCACGACGATGACCTATAGCCTGGAGTTCCACTCATCGCTCTACCTCGTGGGACCCGCTGTGTCGGCCACCGAAGGACAGATGGGCTCGTGGGACATAAGCAACATTTCGACAAACGACCCGCGTATACCACTGGAGGCTACACAGGACACGGAGGTGAAACATTTCCGCAACCTCGTTTATTTCACCCAAGGACAGCAGTTCCGCTTCCTGCGTAACGAAGACGAGAACGCCACGAAGACGTATGCAGACACCTGGGGCGAGAACGACAACAAACCCAAGTGGGTGAGCGCGACAGCAGAGGGCGAATACTATCCCACCAACGAGACGCAATACCACAACTACCTCGTGCCAAACAACGGAGGCACAGGTTCAACAGCGCCCAGCAACAGCGACAACAACATAACCTTCGACCTGCCATCAGGATGGTATTACATAAACTTCTATCCAGAAGGAATAAGCTCCACCTACACAACAACGCTCTACACCATAGAAAGGAAGATGGAACTGAGAGACTTTGAGACGGTGAAATATAAAGGCAACACGAGAACGATTACCGGCAGAGGCGACTACAACTTCTTCCGTGTATGGAGCGACCACATAGCATGGACCAAACCGCAAGACGTGGACATGTTCATAGTGACAGCCTTCAACGCTTCCGCAAACAGCAACGAACCAGCTACGATAACGCTGTCGAAGTTAAACTACGAATACATACCAGCAAAGATTGGAGTGATACTCGCCAGCAAGAGCGACAAGAACAGCCTCGTGGCAGGACAGGTGTACACACCCACGGAGAGCACGACGGGATATAACAACGTATGGATAGACATGGAGCCTTATGACCATGCAAGCAACTCATACACCGCTGACAGCAAGATTATACCGCTATACGACTCAAGGGAGCTGCCGCAAAGCGAGGAAGAAGAAGGAACGAGCTATACCAACTACCTGTTCGGCTTCTACAACGCTGCAAGGGTGGACAGAAGCGTGACCGACAACTCGCTGTTCTACCTCGGTTTCTGGCAGACAACGGGAGTAGGCAACACCTATGCGAACAGCGGATTCCTCAGACTGACAAGCGAAGAGGCTGCACGACTGGGCGTGGGACAGAAATACGATGGCATAGAGACGCTGAGCGCTGCACCATGCTTCATGATCAACTGGGACGACATCACGGAGACAGACCCCACAGAAGAGCCCGTGGTGGAGCCGGTGCCAGAACCCGTAGTTGACGGCATAGTTACCATCAACAGCCAGAAACGCACCGACAACAAATGGTATACCCTTGAAGGAGTGCGCATAAGCCATCCCACAAAGGGCATATACATTGTGAACGGAAAGAAAGTAGTGGTGAAATAAATTAAAGGAAGGAGACGACAACAATGAAAAAGATATATAAGACACCGGAGACAGAGCTTATCATTGCCATGAGTGCAGAGCACTTGGCAGCCGGCTCAGGCATTGACAACTCGGACCAGAGTGAATGGGGAGGCGTAGGTGCCAAGCCGCTTGCCAACGACAAGAAGAAAGAAGAAGAGGAGCTTGAAGAAGAGGATGATGAGCTCGAGATAATACCCTGGCCAAAGATGCTGTCGCTCTGGGACGACTAAGTAATCAAAAGAAAGTTACGGAAAGACAACAGAAAGACAAATAAAGGCTAAAGGTGATACTATCTATCACCAACAAAGCCAATAAACAATAAAGCTGCTTGCGAGAATGTCGCAAGCAGCTTTATCATATATATGTAACCAAAAAGTTCATGTTGCGGAAAACAACGAAAAAAGCAGCACCTAAATGTGCTGCTTGACAGTTGGTGGGCGTTGACGGATTCGAACCGCCGACCCTCTGCTTGTAAGGCAGATGCTCTAAACCAGCTGAGCTAAACGCCCGTGCTTCCTAAAAGCGATTGCAAAGGTACGGACTTTCTTTGATACCACCAAACATTTCATTGATTTTATTGCATAAAAAAAATCCCTGCAATCCCGAAGGACCACAGGGAAACACCCCATGTGGGCGTTGACGGATTCGAACCGCCGACCCTCTGCTTGTAAGGCAGATGCTC
>CAMVSV010000058.1 GCA_947170265.1 uncultured Prevotella sp. | reverse complement strand
AAATAGCAGAAAAAGCAGAAATTCTTGTTGAGGTAAGGCATGAAAAAAGGCTTTCGTTGTGTCGGATTTGCAATCCGACACCATTGAATATGAGCATCTGTGATGCGGGGAAAAAGGTAATGATTGTGTTGTAGGATTACAAATCCTAATATTCAGTTGAGCAGGATTGCAAATCCTGCTCAACCCTCTTGCTCAACCCTCTTGCTCAACCCTCTTGCTCAACCCTCTTGCTCAACCCTCCTGCTCACCGGGACGTCCGACACATAGGGGTTGCTTTGCTCGAAATGCTATTTAGAATTTATATTTAGAATGGGCAACAGAATTATTGTAATCCTGATCAAGCTCAATGAAACAATTCAAATCACTATTCCAGATGAAAATAGCCGCCAGCAAATAATGTGCTGGCGGCTTTTCCTGTATTCTCTGTTATATGTTATTCCAGGTTCCAGTCTTTGAGGTCATAGCTCTCTTCCACCTGTGCCTCGATGTCGTCGGGAAGGTTGCAGAAAAAGTC
Source organism: uncultured Prevotella sp. (assembly GCA_947170265.1). GTDB lineage: Bacteria > Bacteroidota > Bacteroidia > Bacteroidales > Bacteroidaceae > Prevotella. The sequence continues at coordinate 10,926 of CAMVSV010000058.1, read as the reverse complement.
TATGCCGGTGCGTTTCTCCAACTCGTCTATGCTGATGGCATAGTTCTTGGGGTTGGCTTTGGTTATGCTCTTGTCCTCGTGCTTAGTCCAGAAGGCTATGGCCTTATACTCCTCGTCTTTCAAGCAGAGTACAGCCATGTAGAAGTAGCCAGGCACGAGGAGGTTGGTACCCTCGGAGCTGGTGGTGTAGCCCAGTGTGATGTCTTCGCCATCGTAGGGTGCCTCTTCGTCAATGGTGCCTGCCTTCACCACATAGAGAGTGTCGCGGAAGGAGGAGCTGTTTCCCCATGTGTTCACAGCCTTCTCCAGTGTCACCCACAACGCACCGTTGTGAGACTGATACTGTGGGTGGGCGTTGCTTATGTAGAAGGTCTGCTTGTTCTGGTCTTCCGATGACTTTCTGTCGTCTGAGGCACACATGTGACCGCGTGAGAACCCTGTGCCTTTGAAGTCTCTGTCGTGGGTGCGATAGGCTGATGGTATGTCGGGGTCGTCTTTCCAGCTGCTGCTGCGTCCCACGCTTTCGTCCTTAGGCAGTCCGTCGTGGAACTGGTAGCATGTCCACCGCTGGCTTTTCTTGTCGCAGTCCCATTCCAGTGCATAGGTCACGCCGTAGTCCTTGGTGCTGTGCTCAATGAAGAGGTTTTTCTCGCCATAGGCGTTAAGGTGTGGTATCTCCAGTCTCCGGGCATATCTCTCCATATTCATGTTGAGGTTGTCGTGGGGTATGGGTTCTATATACACGAAGTCTATGCTCTCGATGTCTTCGAGCATGAACTCGTCGTAGTCGCGGTTCTCGTCTATGTAGATGTTTCTCATGGAGATGTTTGCTATCTTCTTTATCTCCTTGAGCTCTTTCAGGGGAATATCCACGGTGGTGCCGCCTCTGAGCTTGTATCTCAGCGTGTTGGGTGTGTCTTGAGCGTAAGCCATTACAGCTGTCATAATGACCACGATAGCAGTTAATAGTCTTTTCATATCATTAGTTGTTTTGGTTACACATTATATATATATATACGCGCGCGAGGCGTGATGAGGCTCACCTCTTTCAGTATAGCAGCACCAGTCCGGCTATGGCTGCATAGCATATCATCCTGATGGGATTGATTTTCATGAACATCGTGCCCACGAAGGTTGCCGCAAAGAGGAAGAGGCTTATGCCGAACTGCCAGCCGTTGACATCCGGCGAACCGAAGTTCTCGGCATTGCAGAGCAGCAGCGTGGCGGCAGCAAGCAGTCCCACGACCACGGGGCGCAATGCACCGAACACCGACTGCACTACCATGGTTTTCATGTATTTCATGAACAGTCGGCTGATCATGATCATGAGTATGAGCGACGGCAGTATGAGGGCGGTGGTGGCGGTGAGGCTTCCCAGCACTGCCATAATCATGTTTCCGCCGGCATTGTGTATGGCGGTATAGCCGCAGTAGGTTGCCGAGTTGATGCCTATAGGTCCTGGCGTCATCTGTGATATAGCCACAATGTTTGTAAATTCTGCCGATGAGAGCCAGTGGTGGTTCACCACAGTCTCTGTCTGTATGAGCGAGAGCATGCCGTAGCCTCCTCCGAACCCAAACAGTCCTATCATGAAGAATGTGTAAAACAGTTGCAGGTATATCATAGCTCTTTTTTCACGGTTTCTTGTAGTCTTGTGAGCTTGCAGCCTAACCCTTTTGGGGGCTTTCCTGAAGGAATGAGAAGAGGTATCCTCCCAGTGCTGCAGCGATGATGATGTATATTGGGTTGACGCCCATGGCCCATATTAGCAGGGCTGTGACTATGGGTATCCAGCAGTTGGTGAGACCAATCTTGGCGCTGCGTGCCATGTTGAATGTGGGCACGGCAATGAGTGCCACCACCGCCGGGCGTATGCCCCTGAACATTGCGGCTATCCATCCCACCTCCATGAAGTGGTGGAAGAACAGTGCAATGGCAAGGATTATCAGGAAGGAGGGCAGTGCCGTGCCTGCCGTGGCACATAGTGCTCCCTTGAGTTTTCTCAGCTTGTAGCCAATGAAGATGCTTATGTTTATGGCAAACACTCCGGGACAACTCTGGGCTATGGCGATGAGGTCGAGAAACTCTTCTTTCTCCACCCACCGGTGCTTGTCAACCACCTCCGTCTGAATGATTGGTATCATGGCATAGCCTCCGCCGAGGGTGAAGGCGCCAATCTTGAAGAAGGTCTTGAAGAGTTCACTGTTCATGGCTCATTGTTCTCTCAGACTGATAGGTTCCGGTCTGCGCTCCCCCGCCATGGGGCGAGGGAGCGGTAGTCCGGTATCTTTTACTTTTGCTTTTCTTCTATCCACTTGCGGGCATTGACGAAGGCTTCTATCCATGGGGTCACCTCGTCGGAGAGTCGCTCGGAGGGATACCAGGCGTTCTGCCATGGGAAGATGGCTCTTTCCAAGTGGGGCATCATTGCCAGGTGACGACCGTCGGCAGAGCATACGCCAGCCACGTCGTAGTCGGATCCGTTGGGGTTGGCGGGATAGCCACTGTAGTTGTATTTGGCAATGACGTTGTAGCTGCTCTCTGGTTGCGACAGCGAGAAGCGTCCTTCACCGTGAGCCACCCAGATGCCGAGTTTGTTGCCGCTCAGCGAGCCGAACATCACGCTGTTGTTCTTGGGTATGCTCAGGCTGATGAACTCGCTTTCAAACTTGTGGCTGATGTTGTGCTCCATGTGCATGGTGCGCTCGCCGCTCTCTATGAGTCCCAGCTCCACCATGAGCTGACAGCCGTTGCAGATGCCGAGCGAGAGGGTGTCTTCGCGGGCATAGAAGCGGTCGAGGGCTTCCTTGGCTTTGGGGTTGAAGAGGAAGGCTCCTGCCCATCCCTTGGCTGAGCCGAGCACGTCACTGTTGGAGAAACCGCCGCAGAACACTATCATCTGTATCTCGTCGAGGGTCTCCCTGCCGCTGATGAGGTCGGTCATCATCACGTCTTTCACGTCGAAGCCGGCAAGATAGAGTGAATATGCCATCTCGCGCTCACCGTTGGTGCCTTTCTCACGTATGATGGCAGCCTTGGCGCGTGGGGCGTTGTCGTCGTGGCGCCACTGGAGTCCGTATTGCGACAGCTTGCCGGTGAAGTCTTTGTTGAACTCCATCTGAAGGGGCTGCTGCTTGTAGTTGGCGTAGCGTTCCTTTGCCATGCCGTTGAAGCTCTGCTTGCGGTCGAGCAGGTAGGAGGTCTCATACCAGATGTCGCGCAGGCGGTCGATGTCGAAGCTGTGCTCCTCGTCGCCTTTCTTCACGGTGATGGTGCGCTCGCCGGGTACTACATATCCAATCTTTGCAAAGCCTATGCCTTCGCTCTCGAGATAGTCGGCAAGCTCGTGTTTGTGGCTGTCGCTCACTTCTATCACCACACCTGGGTTCTCGGCGAGCAGTATGGTTGCCATGCTGTCGTTGTCGATGTCGTGAAGGTTGATGTGCATGCCGCCGGTGCTGTTGCCGAAGGTCATCTCAAGAAGGGTGGTGATGAGTCCGCCGGCACTGATGTCGTGACCTGCCATGACCCATCCTCTGCGTATGAGCTCCTGCACGGCATTGAAGCAGTCGGTGAAATACTCGGGGTTGGTAACGGTGGGAACATCGCTGCCCACCTTGCCGAGGCTCTGTGCGAGTGCCGAGCCGCCGAGGCGCAGTTTGTCGAACGAGAAGTCTATATAGTAGAGTGATGCGTTCTTGTCGTTGACCACCACGGGCGACACCACCTTGCGTATGTCGCTAACCTCACCGCCGGCGCTTACTATCACCGTGCCCGGAGATATTATCTTCTCGCCATTGGGATACTGCTGGGTGAGTGACAGTGAGTCCTTGCCGGTGGGTACGTTTACGCCTATGGCGCAGCAAAAGTCGCTCAGTGCACGAACGGCACTGTAGAGACGGGCGTCTTCGCCTTTCTGTGAACGGCAGGGCCACATCCAGTTGGCTGACAGCGACACGCTCGTCAGACCATCGCTCAGCGGTGCCCATACGAGGTTGGTGAGTGCCTCTGCCACCGACAGCACGCTGCCGGCTTCGGGTGAGGCGAGTCCTGCCTGTGGGGCATGACCTATGGAGGTGGCTATGCCGGCCTTGCCTCTGTAGTCGAGTGCCACCACGCCGCAATCGCTCAGCGGCAGCTGTATCTCGCCCTGGCACTGCTGGCGTGCAATCTTTCCGGTCACGCTGCGGTCTACCTTGTTGGTGAGCCAGTCCTTGCATGCCACTGCTTCAAGCCTGAGCACACGTTCCACGAGGGTGTCGAGGCTTTCCTGCTTGCCGAGGCTCTGTGTGTCAACGTCGTCATACTTGCGCTCCACGGTCTCGTCTCTCATGATGGTCTTGGGTGAGTGACCGAACATCTGTGCCACGTCGAGGTCGAAGGGCTTCACTCCGTCAGCCTGACGGAAGGAGAAATGGGCATCGCCGGTGGTCTCTCCCACGACATAGAGGGGTGCTCTCTCGCGCTCGGCAATCTTGCGCACATGGTCTATGTGTTTCTCGTCAATGAGCAGTCCCATGCGCTCCTGACTCTCGTTGGCAATGATTTCCTTGGCTGAGAGGGTCTTGTCGCCTATGGGCAGCGCAGACATGTCAATCTCGCCGCCGCACTCCTCGACAAGCTCCGACAGACAGTTCAGGTGACCGGCGGAGCCGTGGTCGTGGATGCTCACCACGGGGTTGCTGTCTTCTTCCACCAGGGCACGCACGAGGTTGTAGGCGCGTTTCTGCATCTCGGGGTTGGCGCGCTGCACGGCGTTGAGCTCAATGCCGTTGCTGTAGCGTCCGGTGTCTACCGACGACACGCTGCCGCCGCCCAGTCCGATGCGGTAGTTGTCGCCGCCTACCACCACAACCTTGTTGCCCTTCTGTGGTTCTTTCTTCAGACAGTCGCGCTTCTTGCCGTAGCCCACGCCACCGGCAAGCATGATAACCTTGTCGTAGGCATACTTGGTGGCATCGGCATCCTGCTCCTGATGCTCGAAGGTGAGCACAGAGCCGCAAATAAGTGGCTGACCGAACTTGTTGCCGAAGTCGCTGGCACCGTTGGAGGCTTTTATGAGTATCTGCTCGGGGGTCTGGTAGAGCCATTCCCTCACAGGCATGATGGATTCCCAGTCGCGCAGTGGGCTCTCGCTCTGAAGGCGGGGATAGGCGGTCATGTATACTGCCGTGCCGGCAATGGGCCATGAACCGGTGCCGCCACCCATGCGGTCGCGTATCTCACCGCCGGTGCCGGTGGCTGCGCCGTTGAAGGGCTCCACGGTGGTGGGGAAGTTGTGGGTCTCGGCCTTGAGCGAGATCACGCTGTCAATGTCGCTCACCTTGAACCAGTCGCTCGTGCTCTGGTCTTGGGGCGCAAACTGCTCTACCACCGGACCTTCGGAGAATGCCACGTTGTCCTTGTAGGCTGAGAGTATCTTGCCGGGGTTCTCGGCGGTGGTCTTCTTAATCATGGCAAAGAGCGACGACTCCATCTCCTTGCCGTCGATGATGAACGTGCCACCGAAAATCTTGTGGCGGCAGTGCTCGGAGTTGATCTGGGCAAAACCGAAAATCTCGGAGTCGGTGAGCGGTCTGCCGTTCTGCTTCTCTATCTGGTGAAGATAGTCTATTTCTTCGGGAGAGAGTGCCAGACCTTCTTCCTCGTTGTAGCTCTCGAGGTCGTCAACGTAGCGTATCTCTGCCGGTTTGATGTTTACTGTGAAGATGTCCTGATCCAATCCTTCGTACATGCGCTGGAGCATGGGGTCGTGGTCGGCATCCTTTGATGACACGGGGAAATACTCCTCTATGCGGGTGATGCCACGGAGGTTCATGTTCTGGGTGATCTCCACGGCGTTGGTGCTCCAAGGAGTAACCATCTCGCGGCGCGGACCCACAAACCAACCATCCATCTGTTCGGCATCAATGCTTTCGGCATTGCCATACAACCACTGCAGCTTGCTAATCTCATCATCCAAGAGCCTGTGGTCTGCCTCGGTGGCAATCACGCTCTTCGACGGTGTCTGAAAAAAGAATATCATGTCTTTACCTTATTATATTTATATATTTCCTGCAAAAGTACATAAAAATCGTGACTTATCGTTAACTACCAACGGCAACTTAGTTAAAAATGACTAAACAAATGCAACAAATAGCGTTTTTATCCGTCATAATAATAACTTTGCAAGCGGTTAGGTGTAATAATCTGACGGATTATCACTAAAGCGTATTAAATCTTAACACAAGGCAATATGAAAACAAACATCATCATTGTGGCAATGGCAGCAACATGCCTTGCAGCCACCAGTTGCGCAAGTAAGAAAGAACTGCAAAACTGTCAGACGGAAAACAAAGAACTCACGGCCAACTACCAGAGTGCCAAGGAGCAGCTCGCCGCATCCAACTCAAGGGTGGCAAGCCTGGAAGACCAACTCGAACAGCAGAAGAAAGCTTATGCTGCACTGCAGAACTCTCTCGACAAGAGTCTCACCAACGCATCGCAGAACAATGTGAGCATAGAGAAACTCGTAGACCAGATCAACGAGTCGAACCAGTACATACGCCACCTCGTGGAGGTGAAGAGCAAGAGCGACTCGCTCAACATGGTGCTCACAAACAACCTCACACGCTCACTCTCGAAAGAGGAACTCAAGGAGGTTGACGTGCAGGTGCTCAAGGGCGTGGTATACATATCTCTCGCCGACAACATGCTCTACAAGAGCGGATCGTATGAGATAAACGACCGGGCACAGGAGACTCTCTCGAAGATTGCCAAGATCATCATGGACTATAAAGACTACGACGTGCTCATAGAAGGCAACACCGACAATGTGCCCATCACACGCGAGAACATACGCAATAACTGGGACCTCTCATGTCTGCGTGCATCAAGCGTGGTGCAGTATCTGCAAAACCACTATGGGGTAGACCCAAAACGACTCACCGCAGGGGGACGCGGAGAGTATAACCCAATAGCAAAGAACGACACTGAGGTTGGCAAACAGCGCAACCGCCGCACACAGATAATAATCACTCCAAAGCTTGACCAGTTTATGGATCTCATTGACAAGGCACCGGAGGAATAGAGAACATACTGTCACCGCATAAAAAAAGTGCTGCCAGCAAACCGCTGGCAGCACTTTTTTTGTTTGATAATGTTGAGATGGATTACCGTCGGGCAGCATTTGTAATCCAGAAATAATCCTATATCCTTGAATTTCAAGCGTAGCGCCCTGTAATACTCATGGCATCAATATTTGTCAGTCCCTGCTGTTTCCCAGTATCCTCAGAATGTGGAGGAACAGGTTGATGAAGTCAAGATACAGCGTCAAGGCACCAAGGAGAGCTACCTTCTGGGCACCCTCGCCGGTATCGCCCTCCACCTCAAGCATGTTCTTTATGTTCTGAGTGTCCCAAGCCGTCAAGCCTACAAACACCAGCACCACCAGATAGCTCAGTATCAGGTCGAAACCACTGCTCTTCAAGAAGATGTTTACCACAGAGGCAATGATGATGCCAATGAGAGCCATCAACAGATAGCTGCCAAGCTTCGACAGGTCGCGCTTCGTGGTGTAGCCCAGAATCGACATGCCGCCAAAGGTGCCGGCAGTAATGAGGAACGCCTCGCTGATGGTGGAGCTGGCATACACGATGAAGATGCTCGACAGCGTCACTCCGTTTATCACGCTGTAGAGGATAAACAGCAACGTGGCAGTGGTAAGCGACAGCTTGTGTATGCGGGCAGAAACACCCCACACCAGTGCCAGCTCACCGATAATCAAGCCGAAAAACAACACCGGGTTGCCATAAATAGCCTGAATCAACGCCGGAGAGTTGGCAACACCGTATGCCGTGACACCGGTGATGACCAGAGCCATGGCCATCCATGTATAAACCTTGCGCATCAGCACACTAAACGACGACACTCTGTTGAGCTCCTGCTCCTTGGTGTCATAACGTCCGAAATAATCTCTTTCTTGCATATCTACAATTTGTATAAATAATTATTATCTACTCTCTACAAGATTCCGTCCCAACGACGCATCGGTGGAGACATTCCTCCACCTCAGCCGTGGTACTTCATTGCTGCAAAGATACTCTCTTATCCTTAATGAGCAAAAACAATGCCACTATTTTTTGTTAAAGTGTATGAGGATAATGTGGTATTTACCTTTCCTGTTTTGCAGAAATGAATAATCGTTTGGCATAATAGGAAATATGTTTGTTGATTTATTGATTATTCGTTTACTTTGCAGTCGGATTAAAGAAAGAAGTATAGAGAATGGACAAGACAATACTGACAATAACAGGTAGCGACGGCACGGGAGGATCTGGTCTGCAAGCTGACATCAGGCTTATCAGCACTATGGGTGGCGTGGTTGCTTCTGTCGTCACAAGCATCACGGTTCAAAATACATTGGGCATACAAGAGTTCTATGACCTGTCTGCCACGGTGGTGCGTCAGCAGGTGGAGGCCATTATCAACGACCTTCAGCCTCAGGTGGTGAAAATAGGATTGCTTCGCCGGCAGGATGTGGTGTTGGCTCTGGCTGATATCTTGAGACATTATAAACCTAAGCATGTTGTCTATGCTCCGGTTTTGCGTTCCTCACGCGGCGACCTGTTAGTGTCTTCCGATGTATATGAAATCATTGAGAAGGAACTGCTGCCGCTATGCACAGTTATCCTGGAACCCACATCCATGCCTGTTGGTCCTAAGTGTCACGGACGAGCCAATCAACTGTCCTCTGCAGTAGCTTACTATCTGAGCCAAGGCTATGAGCAAGACGTGGCATTGCGTCAGGCACAAAGCTATTTGAAGCAATTACCTGCCAATTATGCCGAGGGAAATAGTCGCAGTGCAGAACTATTCAACAAGTTTCTCGACACGGTAGAAAAATACTTTAATCGCTATGCTGATGTGTCGTTCTATGCAGAACAGCTCAATGTCAGTCCGCGATACCTCGGTCAGGTTACGCGTGCCATTGGCAATCGCTCACCCAAATCAATTATTGACGAGCGCATCACCAATGAGATAGCTTCACAGCTCACTGCTACAAATCGTCCGCTTAAGGATATTGCGCAGTGGCTCGGATTCTCATCACAAGCTCATCTCTCGCGCTTCTTCAAACAACGAAAGGGTATTTCACCCACCGAATACAAACAAAAACATAAACAATAATGACAAACGAAAGAACAGAACTTAACCGTCAGTTGGCACAGATGTTGAAGGGCGGTGTGATAATGGACGTTACAACACCTGAGCAGGCACGCATAGCAGAAGAGGCTGGAGCATGTGCCGTGATGGCATTGGAAAGAATACCCGCCGACATACGTGCCGCTGGAGGAGTAAGCCGCATGAGCGACCCAAAGATGATACGCGGCATACAGAAAGCTGTCAGCATACCGGTAATGGCTAAGTGTCGTATCGGACATATTGCCGAGGCACAGATTCTGCAAGCCATAGAGATTGACTATATAGATGAGAGCGAAGTGCTTTCTCCTGCCGACAACATACATCACATAGACAAAACCAAATTTGATGTGCCTTTCGTTTGCGGTGCAAAAAACCTGGGCGAGGCTCTCAGACGTATTTCCGAAGGTGCAACAATGATTCGTACCAAGGGAGAACCGGGGACGGGTGATGTGGTGCAGGCTGTAAGCCACATGCGCATGATACAAAGCGAGATACATCGCATAGTATCAACTCCCGAGGATGAACTCTATGAGGCTGCCAAACAGTTGCAGGCACCCTATGATTTGGTTTCTTATGTCCATGACAATGGTAAACTCCCCGTCGTAAACTTTGCAGCAGGTGGTGTTGCAACCCCCGCCGATGCAGCCCTTATGATGATGCTCGGAGCTGAAGGAGTATTCGTGGGCAGCGGCATTTTCAAGAGTGGCAATCCCAAGAAACGTGCGGCAGCCATCGTACAGGCTGTCACAAACTACCAGAATCCCGAACTGCTGGCTCATCTCTCTGAGGATTTGGGAGAAGCAATGGTGGGCATAAACGAACAGGAAATAGAACTCTTAATGGCTGAACGAGGAAAATGAGAATAGCTGTCATGGCTCTTCAAGGAGCATTCGTTGAGCATGAGCAAATGTTGCAACAGCTTGGTGTGGAAACCTTCGAGGTGCGTAGCTTGAGTGATTGGCTCTTGCCTAAGGACGGACTCATACTGCCTGGAGGCGAGAGCACAACGCAGGTACGCCTTCTGTCAAGCCTCCGACTGCTTGAACCCCTCAAGCATGACATCTACAACGGCTTGCCGGTCTTTGGCACTTGTGCCGGTATGATACTGTTGTCACGGATGGAAAACGGCCGTTCAAGGCAGGGACTCGCAACAATGGATGTTGACGTCTGCCGCAATGCCTACGGCAGACAGTTAGGGAGCTTTCAAACCAAAGATGATGTGAAAGGCATTGCCAGTGACTATCCCATGACCTTTATCAGAGCACCGTACATACATCGTACTCTCTCTCCCGATGTAGAAGTCATGGCAATGGTTGGTAATCATATAGTGGCTGTCAGGCAAAACAACCAGTTAGCTACAGCGTTCCATCCCGAACTCACCACCGACGACCGCATGCACCGCTATTTCCTCAACATGTGCAAAGAAGCGAGAAATTAATGGCAGTTGTTTCAGTTGTGTAGGATTACTCATCGACCTATGGTCGCTTGCCGGAAGCAAGAAATCCTACACAACTGAATTTGCGCAAGGAGGGTTGAGCAGGATTTGCAATCCTGCTCCATTGAGTATTAGGATTTGTAATCCGAAATACACTGTACTTACCTTTTTTCCGCATCTCAGATGCTCATATTCGATAGTGTAGGATTACAAATCCTACACAACTGAAAATCCGACACAACTGACACAACTGCATATTTCTGCTTTTTCTGCTATTTGGTTTCACCGACTTTCCTCACGCTCGGCAATTC
>CAMVSV010000057.1 GCA_947170265.1 uncultured Prevotella sp. | reverse complement strand
TAATACTCAATGGAGCAGGATTGCAAATCCTGCTCAACCCTCCTTGCGCAAATTCTATATAATATGGCCAATATGGAAGTGGCTTCATGGCGTTTGTCGCCCAAAATGGACAGTGAGCAGTCAGCCCCGGGCTAACTGCTGGTTGCCCTCTTCGGGGCGTACCTCTTTGATGTCGTCATTTTGACGCATCACAGATGCCGGTTGGAAAGGATATTGAGTCTGTTCCGTTACCTAAGTGTTACCTTGGTTTCTGCGTTAATCTTCCGAAAATACTTCCGAATTACATTGTTAATTCGTAGCTCTGGCTGTTGCCGAAGTTGAAGTGTCTCGGAAATAGTCAAATATTTTTGTTATTTCTCTCTTCTTTTCGTAACTTTGCAGGTTGAAACAAAAATACGGATAAACAACAGATAATCAGACAATAGGAAAATGGAATTAGCAACAAAGTACGATCCCAAGGAAGTGGAAGGCAAATGGTATGAGTATTGGCTTGAGAACAAGCTGTTCAGCAGCAAGCCTGATGACAGAGAGCCATATACCGTGGTTATTCCACCACCAAATGTGACTGGAGTGCTGCACATGGGGCACATGCTCAACAACACCATTCAGGATATTCTGGTGAGACGCGCCCGCATGGAAGGCAAGAATGCCTGCTGGGTGCCAGGCACCGACCATGCAAGCATAGCTACCGAAGCCAAGGTGGTGAAGAAGCTTCAGGAACAGGGAATAAAGAAACATGACCTCACACGAGAGGAGTTCCTCAAGCATGCTTGGGACTGGACCCATGAGCATGGAGGCATTATCTTGAAGCAGCTCAGGAAGCTCGGAGCATCGTGCGACTGGGACCGCACCGCCTTCACCATGGATGAGAAAAGAAGCCAGAGCGTGATAAAGGTATTTGTAGACCTATATAACAAAGGTCTTATTTACAGAGGCATGCGCATGGTGAACTGGGATCCGAAGGCTCTCACGGCACTATCCACAGAGGAAGTGGTATATAAGGAAGAGCACTCCAAGCTCTACCACCTGAAATACTATGTTGACCAGCTCACGACTCTTGACAACCAGGCACAGCTGGAGAGCGAGGGTAACGTCATACACAAAGACGAGAAAGGATATTATGCCGTTGTGGCCACCACTCGTCCGGAGACCATCATGGGCGACACCGCCATGTGCATCAACCCCAAGGATCCTAAGAACCAGTGGCTGAAGGGTCGCAAGGTGATTGTGCCTCTCGTGGGCAGGGTGATACCCGTGATAGAAGACAGATATGTGGACATTGAGTTTGGTACGGGATGTCTGAAAGTGACACCGGCACACGACACCAACGACTACATGCTTGGAAAGAAACACAACCTGGAGACAATAGACATATTCAATGCCGACGGAACCATCAGCACAGAGAGCACACTGTATGTAGGCATGGATCGCTTTGCATGCAGGAAACAGATAGCCATAGACCTGCAGGAAGCAGGACTGATGGAAAAGACTGAAGACTATGTGAACAAGGTGGGGTATTCCGAGCGCAACCCCGACACAGCCATAGAGCCAAGACTTTCGCTGCAGTGGTTCCTCAAGATGCAGCACTTTGCCGACATAGCTCTGCCACCGGTGGTCAACGGTGAGATGAATTTCTATCCCGCCAAATACAAGACAACTTACAGGAACTGGCTTGAGAACATTCAAGACTGGTGCATAAGCCGACAGCTGTGGTGGGGACACCGCATACCAGCTTACTACTACAACGAGAATGGCGACTTCGTGGTGGCAGAGACTCCTGAACAGGCTCTCGCCCTGGCAAGAGAGAAGTCGGGCAACAACGACCTTCAGGCTTCAGACCTCAAGCAAGACGAAGACGCACTCGACACATGGTTCTCATCGTGGCTGTGGCCCATATCCCTGTTTGACGGCATTAACAATCCTGACAATCCGGAAATAAACTACTACTACCCCACCGCCGACCTTGTGACTGCACCCGACATTATTTTCTTCTGGGTTGCACGAATGATCATGGCTGGCGAGGAATATACCGGCAAGATACCATTCAAGAATGTTTATTTCACTGGTATTGTGCGCGACAAGCTCGGAAGGAAAATGTCGAAATCGCTCGGCAACTCACCCGACCCCCTCATGCTCATAGACCAATATGGAGCCGACGGAGTGAGAATGGGAATGATGCTGTCGGCACCGGCAGGCAACGACATCCTCTTTGACGAAGCCCTGTGCCAGCAAGGCCGGAACTTCAACAATAAGATATGGAACGCCTTCAGGCTGGTGAAGGGATGGACTGTTGGCGACACGCCACAGACTCCCGCTGCAAAGATTGCCGTGGAGTGGTTCAACGCCAAGCTCAAGGCTGCCAACCAGCAGATTGACGACCTCTTCGGAAAATACCGTCTGTCGGAGGCACTCATGGAGGTGTACAAACTCTTCTGGGACGAATTCTCAAGCTGGTATCTGGAGATGGTGAAGCCAGCATATGTGAACTCACAGCCTCAGCCCATTGACCGTGACACATACAATGCCACACTGCACTTCTTCGACACCCTGCTGAGAATGTTGCACCCATTCATGCCATTCATCACCGAAGAGCTGTGGCAGGCACTCGAGCCACGCGAAGAGGGCGACTCTATAATGAGGCAGTCGCTCAAGCTTGACAAGCCTACGGAAGCCGAGCAGCTACTCATTGAAGACATTGAGAAGGTGAAGCAGACCGTGGCTGGAATAAGGGCAATAAGAAACCAGAAGAACATTGCACAGAAAGAACAGCTCAAGCTTAACGCCATAGCACAAAACAGCCTTGAGAAATACAATGCAGCATTGGCAAAGATGGCAAATCTGGAAAGCATCACCACGGTAAGCCAGAAGCCTGCCAATGCCACGACATTCATGGTTGGCACATTCGAGTATGCCGTGCCACTGGAAAACAACATTGATGCCAAGGCAGAGATTGAGAAGGCTCAGGCTCAGCTGGCTCATCTCGAGGGTTTTCTTAACTCTGTCAGGAAGAAGCTCAGCAACCCACGTTTCGTTGACAATGCACCAGAAGCTGTGGTTGCCCTTGAGAGAAAGAAAGAAAGCGACTCCTTGGAGAAGATAGCTACGCTGAAAGAGACCATCAAAGAGCTGGAAAACATGAATTAAGTATAAACCGGAATTGTATTCCCGATTTTGGATACGAAAAAAACGCAATGCCAACAACAAGGCATTGCGTTTTTTATTGAAATGAAGAATATGGACTAATCGTAGTCGGAAACAACAGCATTGACGAAACGGTTCAAGGGCAGACCAACCTTGAACATATCCATCAAACTGTCGATCCAGCCATCGGCAGCAAAAAAAGAATCATCAAGCCGATGCCACACTGCATAGTCCTTGAGACGGAGATAATCCATAAACTCATAGTCACGGGGAAAACCTTTGGGACATGTTTTCAAGCAAGAGATGCCAAAACCACGGTCAGACATCGTTTCACCATCAAGAGTGCCACGACAGGGAGAGCCAAACAAGCGAAGGAAGTCGTCGCCCTCAACACAGCTGCGCCACTCATCGATGTTTGCCATAATCTCATTGCGACAAGCAGTGAGAATGTTGGTGGGAAGGTAATAACAACCGCACGACATGAAACATCCGTCTGGCTGCAGGTGGAGGTAGTAGCCTCCACGAAGGCTTTTCTTGCCCCCTTCGCATATATATGCACCGAAATGCCGCTTATAGGGAGACTTGTCTGACGAAAATCGAGTATCGCGATAGAAACGATATATGCAGTCCTTTGGAGCAAGGTGGGCTACATTGCTGTCGAACTCGGAAATGCCGGCAATAATCTCGGCTACGGCTTCCTCAAAATCAGACTTGCATGACATGTATTCATCACGATGGAGGGCAAACCATTCACGGTTGTTGTTGCCGGCAACAGCCTTTAGAAACTTAAATATCCTTTTTGAATCCATAAACTAGAACATTAGCTCAATTTACTACCGTCCATAAGCTTGGGACAGAATTCAGAAAAATCACATGAGTCGCACTTGGGATGGAGACTCTTGCACACATACCTCCCATGAAGCAACAGCCAATGATGAGCATTGGGAATGTCGGAAGCCGGGATGTTCTTCATCAGCTCACGCTCAACCTTCAACGGGGTGTCTGCCCCCTTGGTTACGAGTCCCAAACGGTGACTGACACGGAATACATGGGTGTCGACTGCCATGACGGCACGACCAAACCACACAGCTTGGACGACATTGGCAGTCTTCCTTCCCACACCAGGAAGACGAACCAGGTCGGACACATCGGAAGGCACTTCACCACCATACTCACTGACCAACATCCGTGACATCTCAACCAGATGACGTGACTTGGCATTGGGATAAGATACGCTCTTGACATATTCAAGAACATCCTCCGGCTCTGCAGCTGCCATCTCACGGGCAGACGGAAAACGATTAAAAAGCATGGGGGTGACCATGTTTACGCGTTTGTCGGTGCACTGGGCACTCAACACGGTGGCACAGAGCAGCTGAAAGGCACTGCCATAGTCAAGCTCCGTGGTAGTAACAGGCATCCTTTCCCTGAAATAATCCACAATATATTTGTAGCGTTCCTTCCTTGTCATATCGTCTATCAGTATCTAAACTAAAAAGAACAAAAAAGGCATCGGAGAACATTCGCCGATGCCTTCAGGTGAAAATCCTTATTCCTTTCAAATAATTTATTTCTTTTCGTCTTTCTTCTCGTCCTTCTTCTCATCAGAAGCTGCTGGGGCATCGTTCTTCATGCCTTTGTAGGCTTTGTTCAATCCCTTAACTACAGCATCGGTAATATCATTGGACTTGTCGGCATAGAGGATGTTGTCGCCCTGCTTTGCCAAAATCATGCTGTATTTCTTGTCTTTGTTGAATGTGGTGAGATAATTGTGGATGCTGTCAGACAATGCTTTGTTGTATTTGGCAACCTCCTGCTGGTACTCATTGCCCAGACGCTGCTGGAGAGCATCGGCATCCTGTGCCTGCTTCTGAATGCTTGCCTGAATGCTTTGAGCCTGCTGCTGAGTATATTTGTTTGCCTGTATGCCTTGCTGGAAGTTAGCCGCAGCCTGCTGAAGAGCCTGCTGCTTTGAAGCCAGAGTCTTCTGAATGTTTTGTTCCTTCTGCTGCATAAGCTTGGTGACATCCTTCCAATACTCATACTGACTCATGATGGAATCAACTTCCACATAAGCAATGCTAACACTCTTGTTTCCTCCATCAGACGAGACTTTGGCATCGTTCTGCTGAGGCTGATTGTTGCATGAGCACATTACACATGCTCCAACCACTGCTATAGACAAAATCTTTTTCATTTTATTTTCTGTAATTTTATTATTCTGACTAATATGCGCGGTTTGCTTCCCGAGCCTCACGATCCTGGTCTATGACGCAATGTATGCCTCTTGCTCTCATTGCTTCGCTGTCATGAATGTGCTGCGACGAAAAACTACCATTCTTCCTTATCAGCACCTTAACAAGTAATAAAGCAAGAGCAATTGCAATAATTAACACACTAAGAAGCAAACTTTCAAGCATTTTTCTTATATTTGCAAATGATTTTAATGCATGCAAAGGTAATGCAAATAACGCAAATCACAAAAAAATACATACAAAAAGAACATCAATGACAATAATTAGCGAAACACAAATACATAAATTATGGAAACAAACACATTAAAGCCTGAAAGGGTATTTGAGCAATTCAGAATAATCAACAGTATACCACGCCCATCGAAGAAGGAAGAAAAAATGATTGAGTACCTGAAATCCTTTGGAGAAGAAAGGGGACTCGACACACAGGTTGACGAAACGGGCAACGTAATAATAAGGAAACCAGCAGCCAAAGGGTTCGAAGGTAGATCTACCATAATATTACAAAGCCACATGGACATGGTATGCGAAAAGCTGCCTGAAGTGGAGATAGATTTTGAGAAAGACCCGATACAGACCTATGTTGACGGAGAGTGGATGAAGGCCAAAGGCACAACCCTCGGAGCCGACGACGGAATAGGCTGTGCCATCGAGTTGGCTATACTCGACTCTAACGACATTGAACACGGACCTATAGAATGCGTGTTTACAAGAGATGAAGAAACAGGACTGACTGGAGCAGAAGGAATGAAAGCAGGGTTCATGACTGGAGACATGCTCATAAATCTCGACTCTGAAGATGAAGGGCAGATCTTCGTATCATGTGCGGGAGGCAGAAACACAACAGCAACGTTCAATTTCCATAAAGAAGAGGCTCCAAAAGGACTGTTCTTCCTGAAAGCCACACTGAAAGGACTTATCGGTGGACATTCAGGCGATGACATCAACAAGAAACGGGCAAATGCACTGAAGATATTGGCACGCTTCCTCTACCAGACACAAGAACGCTATGGTCTGAGACTGGCAAGCTTCAATGCCGGACGCCTGCATAACGCCATTCCACGCGACGGAGTAGTTGTGTTTGCAGTAGAGAACGACAAGAAAGAAAACGTAAAAGCTGATTGGAATGTATTCGCATCACAAGTTGAAGAAGAATACCATGTAACAGAGAAGACAATGTCTTTCCAAATGGAAAGCAGCACACCAGAGACTGTAATTCCAGAAAATGTCAGTACAAGAATAATACAAGCACTACAAGCTGTTGACAACGGAGTATTTGCAATGTGTCAGGACGAAGAACTGGCATGGCTTGTCGAGACATCGAGCAACGTTGCAAGCATTACCACCTCGGAAGAAAACGCAGTGATAGTAGCCTCGCAACGCTCAAATGTGATGAGTGCTCTTGACAATCAAGCAGCTACCATTAAGGCTGTATTCCAACTTGCCGGTGCCGACGTGGTGCAGGGAGAAGGATATCCGGCATGGAAAATGAATCCAGACAGCAGACTTACGAAGATTGCCGTTGAGACCTACAAGGAGCTTTTCAACAAAGACCCACAGGTGCTTGGCATACATGCAGGATTGGAGTGCGGACTGTTCTCTGAGAAATATCCCAACCTCGACATGGTGTCATTTGGTCCCACACTCCGTGGGGTTCACTCACCCGATGAACGCCTCCTCATTCCCACTGTTCAGATGGTATGGAACCATTTGCTGGAAATTCTCAAAAGAGTATAAGAGCATGAAAATATCACGAAAAAATATTGTATTAATGGGAATGTTGCTGTTTCTTGCTTCCTGCACCGAAAAACAGAAAGCAAAAAACACAGTGAAATCGTTTGTTGAAACAAACATAAAAGCCGGAACCGACTATTCTATAGGCGGTTTCGGCTCTATTGATTCAACCCGTTATGTAACAAATGATGCCATTTCACTAATGAAGAGTAATGCAAAAAACAAATCTCATTTCAAAAGCAATACTCAATATGGTGAAAGGCTGCAAAAAGAACAGCTCAAATATATCAATGCCACTATAAAAGTAAACGGAAAAGACTCTACCTACACATTTTACCTCTCCAATGACCTCTCATCGGTAGTGGCAATAAAGTAAAACAATGTAAGGGAAAATACAGAAGTTAAGCGCATTCAAATGTCATAATACTGATTCTCAGATGCAAGATATGACTGAGGGAAAACGTCACGGGCTTCTGAAAGCAATAGCTGTTCATCATCATAACGCGCTGAGAAATGCCCGAGTAACAGTTTCCCTACATGAGCGTCGCGTGCCACAAAGGCAGCTTGCTCTGCTGTGCTGTGGGCATAGAGCCTCGCACGGTCAGCTTGCTGCTTTGAATATGTTGATTCATGATATAACAAGTTCACGTCCTTAACCACCTCGTGAAGGGTCTTCATATATATGGTGTCGGAACAATAGGCATAACTCCGTGAGGGAGCTGCCGGTGTGGTGAGAGCATCATGGGTAATGGTCTTTCCATCTTCAGTTACCCAACTGGCACCATTCTTTATGTTGTTTATCTGTGACTGTGGAATACCATAGAAATCTATCATATCCCGACGTATATGTGGTAATGAAGGCTTTTCCCTAAACAGATATCCGCAACAAGGTATTCTGTGCTGCAACGGTATTGTTTCAACGCTGAGCGTCCTGTCATCATATATAACAGTTTGTTTGGTTGTATCTATCGAATGGAATATCACGTCATATTCCAATCCGCTACAGAACGTCTCCATCTGTATGTCAAGTATTTTGCGGAAATCTTCTGGTGCATAAACATGCAAGGGAGAAGTACGCCCAAGCATACCGAATGTGGAGATTAGACCTATTAAACCGAAACAATGGTCACCATGTATATGGGAAATAAAAACAGCTGAAATCTTGTTGAAATGGATATGTGTCCTTCTCAACTGCATCTGAGCTCCCTCACCACAGTCAATCATAAAGAACTTATTATGCACCTGCACCACCTGACACGATGGATAGTGGCGCAGGGTGGGAAGAGCACTGCCGCACCCTAAGATATGTATTCTGAAAAAATCCACAAGGATACTTGATACTTATTATCTCACCCTCTTGTAGCCAAAGAGACCATTCTCATTTTCTATCATCAAGGAATCGGCTCCCAATGCCACAACATCAAAAGTATCTCTATTCAACAACAAATGACCATTATATATCTTCCAAGACGACCAAGGACTTGTCTCTGCCTCTAAATGTGACTCTACCACCCCGCCCTCTTTTATCTCAAAGTTCTTGTCGATGCTAACCCATCGTCCTTGCAGGGTAGTTAGATTTATTGCCTTCTGAACAATTGTGTCACCATATACTACTTGAGCTACCACTGCCAAGCGGTCGCCAGCAAGGAGTCCTCCACAAACTGGCGAAATAGAGTCATCAGGATTTATCATAAGCTGATGAATCTTTCCGTCATCCCCTATTAGTTCCACTGTGTGCATGGCTGAATTTTCTCCACAAATGCCATACATGGTTGTATCACCGAGACTTTCCGTTTCATCATTGGAAGTGGCGGTTATGGTGTTGTTGCCACCCTTGTTTGTACAACTGGCGATAAGCAACAGTGCTCCGACAATTGCAATAAACGCTTTTCCTCTATTCATATTATATGGTCTTAATTTACTACTATTCATTCTCTTCTGCTTTAGCTTTATGCCATAACTCATCCATCTCTGCGAGCGTCAGATCCTTGATTTCCCTGCCTTGATTCTTGGCTGTTGATTCAATGAAGTTAAATCTCCTTATGAATTTCTGATTAGTATATTCCAAAGCATTATCCGGATTAAGATGATAAAGCCGAGCAGCATTTATAACAGAGAAAAGAAAGTCTCCGAGTTCCTGAGTTGCAGAATGTTTATCACCAGTTTTCAATTCCTCCTCAAGCTCTGAAAGTTCTTCCCTAACCTTGTCCCAAACATCTTCCTTTACTTCCCAGTCAAAACCTACATGCCGTGCCTTATCTTGTATTCTGTAAGCTTTTATAAGCGAAGGCAATGACTTTGGAACACCTGACAACACACTTTTGTTGCCATCCTTTTCCTTTTGTTTTATTTGCTCCCAGTTGTCAAGCACCTGTCCTACTGTTGTGGCTGAAGCATAGCTTGACATCTGTTCATTTGCATTGTCGGGAACATATGGCAATGGTTTCGGACAAGGTTCTCCCACTTGGGAGGGATGATAGACATGCGGGTGTCTGAATATCAGCTTATCAGCAGACTTATTACAAACATCAGCAATGTCAAACTGTCCTTTTTCTTGTCCAATCTTCGCATAGAAACAAATATGCAGAAGCACATCCCCGAGTTCCTTACATATTTCCCTAATATCATCTTTAAGCAAAGCATCACTCAGTTCATAAGTTTCCTCTATGGTGTTGGGGCGTAGGCTTTCGTTTGTCTGCTTTTTGTCCCACGGGCAATACTCTCTCAGTGCATCAAGCACGTCGAGGTAACGTCCGAAAGCTTTCATTTGTTCTTCTCTTGTATGCATTTTCAATAATTCAGTATGCAAAAATAGACATTATTTGCTTAATAAACAAATAATGTCTACCTATAATAATTTGTATTAAGAATAATTGTCTTTGCGTTCACAAGATATCAGTCATGCGGATGGACTACCACCTTGACCCTGCTCAGCCGGCGTTCTTCTATGCCTATCACCTCGAAGGTGTAATGCTTGTAGTCAATCTTCTCATGCATGCTTGGGAAATCACCCTTGATTTCAAGCAGGAGACCAGCCAGAGTATCCGCGTCACCAGAGATATCTTCAAACTCATCGTCATCAACTTGGAGTATCTTCACAAAATCGCTCAACAACGTCTTGCCTTCAAACACAAAGGTATTGTAATTTAGCTTTGTATAGGTGTGTTCCTCTTCGTCATATTCGTCGTTGATTTCCCCCACAATCTCTTCCAGGATATCTTCAAGCGTGACAAGTCCGCTTGTTCCTCCGAACTCATCCACTACAATTGCAATATGCACCTTGTTTTCCTGAAACTCGCGAAGCAGGTCATCTATTTTCTTAGTTTCCGGAACGAAATACGGGGGACGTATCAGGCTCTGCCATCTGAAGTTTGATGACTTTCCAAGATGCGGCAACAGATCCTTGGTATACAGCACCCCACGAATATTGTCATCGTTGTCTTGATAAACAGGTATGCGAGAATAGTTTTTTTCCACTATACATTTAAGTACGTCGTCATACGAGCAAGTAATATTAAGATCTACGATATCCTGTCTCGACGTCATCACCTCCTTTGCCGTTTCATCTCCGAAGCGTATAATACCCTGCAGCATCTGCTGCTCGCCAAGGAGATCTTCTTTGTTGGTAAGTTCCAATGCCTGCTCCAAATCATCTACACTGAGCTGTCTGGATTCCGCCTGCACAACTTTCTCTGCAATGGAGCCACTTCTCAGAAGAATGTTCTCCAATGGCCAGAACAACTTGCGCATAAACAACACCCCACTGGTGGTTCTCCTGCAGAAAGCCAAAGGATTCTGCCTTCCCATCACCTTAGGCATTATCTCTCCAAAAAGCAATAGTAGGAAAGTGAGTATCACCGTTATGCAAACAAATTCCATCCACGGAGCATTGAATGTCACCAACGAGGTGAACACATAGTTACATAACATTATTATGGTGACATTCACGAAGTTGTTGGCAATAAGAATGGTGGCAAGAGTGCGTTCACTGTCTTCTCTCAGTGCCACTATGTTTCTGTCCACACTGCTATGTTCTGTATCAAGTTCGGCAAGGTCATTGGGAGACAAACTGAAATACGATATCTCTGAGCCACTGGCAAAGCCCGATACCAAAAGCAACAAAGCAGCCATTACAGCTGCTACTATGACAAATGGCGTTGGCTGATGAAGCTCAATCAATGAAGATAAGAGAAGCAATGTTTCCATAACCATCAAAACGGCATATCATTATCTTGATTGTCTGTCACAGGGTTACTCTCCGTGACGTTTTTCCGTGTTGCTGCCACCTCGTCTTTCTTTGGTGTGAGCAGCTCCATGTTGTCGGCGTAAACCTCAGTAACATATTGGCGCACACCCCTTTTGTCGTCATAAGAACGATAACGGAGCTTCCCCTCCACATACAGTTTGTCACCCTTGTGAACATATTTCTCAGCCACCTTGGCCAAGCCCCGATACAAAATCACGGTGTGCCAATCGGTGCGGTCGGGCACCTGCGTACCATTAGGAAGAGTATATCCTCTCTCAGTTGTTGCCAGCCTCAGCTGAGCCACACATTGGTCTTGGTCGTAATAATGAATGTCGGGGTCTTTCCCGACATTGCCTATAAGCATAACCTTGTTCATACTACTTCCACATGCCTAAATACTTAAACTTGAAATTCTTTCCTTTTGCCGAAGGGAACTGGCTTCTGCCGTCTACCCTGGTACGCAAATGTTCCACTATGCGGTTATAACAATCTTGCCCTGAGTTAGCTTTGCATTGAACTACAAAATGAGTGTCCCTATACTCATGCTTGCCTGTTGACGGTACCATTACCACACGTTTGAAATCAAGAGTGCCTTCATACCATCCTGCACGTTCTTCGTTGAGCTTCATAACTGCGGAATTTGAAGGTTGTTGGGTTCCCCCTTCTGCGTTTCCGCGCAGTGCTTTCTTCTGCTTGAAGTCAGCCATAGTTGCTGCCTCTGTCTTTATAATAATAAAGTACACACGCGAACGCACCTTGTATCGCTTTGGATAGAACACATCACTTGCTGCATAGCTTCGTATGTCATCCTCAAGCTCGTCGGTTATCTGTATATCGGGAATATCGCTAAGAAAGTCAAGGGCATCGTCAACATTATTAACTAATATTTCGTTGTCAAAATATCTCAAGTATAAGTTCATCTGAAATAGATTATGGTTGTCCTAAAAATAAAAAAGGGGAGCGGAAAACGGGACTCGGACCCGCGACCCCAACCTTGGCAAGGTTGTGCTCTACCAACTGAGCTATTTCCGCAAGAATGTCAATTTAAAAATGGTGAAGAGGAGGAGACTCGAACTCCCACGTCGCAATTGACACTACCCC
>CAMVSV010000056.1 GCA_947170265.1 uncultured Prevotella sp. | reverse complement strand
CTTTATCTACATATCTTTTCTTTATGAAAGAAACCAGTTTGTAGTCTATATGGGAGAGATTGTTGAGTTCCCTTTGTTGTCGATTGAATATTTTGATGTCTTCACTGCTTGGCGTACTCTCCAGTTGTCCAAGGTCTAAGAAGAGAGGATTAAGTGCAAATGCAGAAATGGAGATGTACGGATTGTGGTCATTCTCATTAGAAAGGGTCTGACAGTCGTTGATGGGCAGTAATTGTATTATCTTCAAGCCTACGCTTCCTGCCCAGTCAATGAAACGCATCAAGTCACCGAAATCACCAATACCGAAAGATTTCTCTGAACGGAGAGAAAATAGTGGTACCATAACTCCTGCAACCCTCCATGTAGACTCTTTGATATGTAAAACGCCTCCATGCTTTACGAGCACTTGCCCTTCTCTTATTTCCGAAATATGATACGTTGAATAATCTTTATTGATATATTGTGAAGCGTTTCCTGTAAGGCTGAAGGATGATGCCTGTTCATAGCCACAAACTATGTCATTGGCATCAACATGTCTGTTTTCTCCATCTTCCCAGTATTTGAAGTCTTGGGTTCTTTTGTCAACTATCACATACTTATACTCTACAGGTAGTTTCATACAACTGGCATCAACAGAAGTCATCCATTCGTGCCCACCTATGTATTCCATTCTCAAGTAACGAGCTACATCCCAATTTCCCAAAGATGGATCGCTACCACATACGCCCAATGCTTCGTGGGCTCTGAGCTGGGGTGCAGATACCCGCAGAATGATAGTTTTATGATAGTATGGCAATGGCCTGACATTTTCGTTTTTGATTTTTTCTTCCGTTCTTTTAACGATGTATTCGTAGGCTTTGGAATACAAATGGTTTTGCAGAGGTACGTCGCTCCATTCGTCAGATAGAAGGTAATCCTTTGAACCATCGTATGGATAGGTGCGTGAAATCTTATTACATTCTTGTCGTTTCACCTTTCCGTTAACATCTTCAACTTGATAGTGATAAGAAAAAGTTATAACGGGATCTGTTGAGGAGTTTACAACCGATGCTTCTGCATACCATGAAATACCGTCAGATGTTTTCATCTGAACATTATGTGACCTACTGTTTCCACCTTTGGTCTTATAGGTTGCAACAACATGGAGAATTTCTCCCCATTGTGTGGAATATTGAATTTTAAACCTTATCTTCATTGATGCAAAGATAGCGTTTAACGTTGATTACTCAAAATAAATATAGGCATTTTAACCGTTCAAGACTGTAGATATTATAAAACTCTTTGTATCTTTGCATTCCGAAATAATCAAATAATCAAATGAGTAACAGGAGAAAGCATTACAAAAGGAAATCGTCACACAAAGTGGTAATGGCAGTTTGTACTATTTTCGTCTTTGCAGCTGCCGTAATAGGCTATGTATTTTATACACCAATGTCTAAAAGCAGTGAAACTGAATATTTACTCATTGATGCAGATGACAATATCGATTCTGTATATGTTAAGTTGGAACCACTTGCTACCAAACATTCCTTCTGGGCATTTAAGAAACTTTCGCAATGGAAAAACTATTCGCAGCATATCAAGACAGGAAGATATGAGATTGGCGGAGAGGGAGCATTGCAGACTTTTAGACATATTAGGAATGGCATTCAAGCATCAGTAAATCTAACCATAAGGTCGGTAAGAACCAAAGACAAACTGGCATCTGATATTGCAAAAAAACTGATGCTCAGCAAGGAAGAAATAGTTACGGCACTCTCAGATCCACAAACCTGCAATGAGTATGGATATAATCCAGAAACTATTATAAGTATGTTTATACCAAACACTTATGATCTCTATTGGAATGTGTCCGTGAAAGCTCTCTTGGAGCGTATGCACAAAGAAAATAAGAAGTTCTGGACTTTAGAAAGGCTGGAGAAAGCCAAGGCTACAGGGCTTTCACCAACAGAAGTAGTTACACTTGCAAGTATAGTTGACGAAGAAACAGCCAATGAGGCAGAAATGCCCAAAATAGCAGGAATGTACCTTAATAGGTTGAAGATTGGGATGCTCCTACAAGCGGATCCAACGGTGAAGTATGCCAACAAGAATTTTGAGGCTCGACGCATCTATAACAGCATGCTGACGATAGACAATCCATACAATACGTATAAGTATAAGGGATTGCCACCCGGTCCTATACGAATACCTTCGCTTGCCAGCATAGACGCCGTTTTGAACTATGTTCACCATGATTATCTTTACATGTGTGCAAAAGAAGACTTCAGTGGTACACACAATTTTGCAAAGACATATGCGGAACATCAGCAAAATGCAGCTAAATATGCAAAAGCCCTGAATGAGCGTGGAATAAAATAATCCATAATTTGTGCAACACGGTTATTTCTTCTCTTAATTTAAAAAAGAATGTTGCATGTTTAGGTTGTTCGCAAGAATTTTGCTAACTTTGCGCTGTCTTAGTATGATTTATTTGTATTATACAATCACATTATAATTATTAAGAATATGATTTATTCAAAGGAAGTAGACAACATGTGCGTTGTCGCAAAGGGTCCACATCATGGACCAGCTCCAATCCCTGAGGAGGGAAAATGGATTCAAGCCAAGGAAATAAAAGACATTTCTGGTTATACCCATGGTATTGGTTGGTGTGCTCCACAGCAGGGTGCCTGCAAGCTTTCTCTTAACGTGAAAGACGGAGTTATCCAGGAAGCACTCGTGGAAACAATCGGATGTACGGGTATGACACACTCAGCTGCAATGGCTTCTGAGATACTCCCAGGCAAGACCATTCTTGAGGCTCTTAACACTGACTTGGTATGTGATGCAATCAATACTGCAATGCGTGAGCTGTTCCTGCAGATTGTTTACGGACGTACACAGAGCGCTTTCTCTGAAGGTGGACTTGTGATTGGTGCAGGTCTTGAAGACCTTGGCAAAGGATTGCGTTCACAGACAGGTACGTTGTATGGCACTGTTGCCAAAGGAACACGTTACCTTGAGCTCACAGAAGGCTATATCACCAAACAGTTCCTTGACAAGGACTCTCAGGTGTGCGGCTATGAGTATGTTCACCTCGGCAAAATGATGGAAGCTATCAAAAACGGCATGGATGCAAATGAGGCAGTGAAGAAATTCACAGGTTCTTATGGTCGTACAACAGCCGAGCAGGGAGTTGTTAAAGCTATTGATCCACGTAAGGAATAATTGACAATTTAATAATTGATAATTGACAATTAGTCTGATTAAAAGAAAGGAAAACAACTATGATAAGAAAAGTTAGTTTTGAAAGTCAAGAGCGCCGTATCAATCAGGTACTTGCTGCTCTTAAAGAAAATGGCATCAACAGCATTGAAGAAGCAAACCAGATATGTGAAGACGCAGGTGTTGACCCTTATCAGATGTGTGAGGATACACAGCGCATATGTTTTGAGAATGCTAAATGGGCATATGTTTGCGGTGCAGCCATTGCTATAAAGAAAGGTGTAAAAAATGCTGCCGAGGCTGCAGAGGCTATTGGCATTGGTCTTCAGAGCTTCTGTATACCCGGTTCTGTAGCCGATGATCGTAAAGTTGGTATCGGTCACGGAAACCTTGCAGCCCGTCTGCTGCGTGAAGAGACTGAGTGCTTTGCCTTCCTGGCTGGTCATGAGTCTTTTGCTGCTGCAGAAGGAGCTATCAAGATTGCTGAAATGGCAAACAAGGTTCGCAAGAAACCACTCCGCGTAATACTCAATGGTCTCGGCAAGGACGCAGCTATGATTATTAGCCGTATCAACGGATTTACATACGTTCAAACCAAGTTTGACTACTATACTGGCGAAGTGAATGTAGTCAAGGAGACAGCTTACTCTGACGGTCCTCGTGCTAAAGTTAAGTGCTATGGTGCCGACGATGTTCGTGAAGGTGTTGCTATTCTTTGGAAAGAGAATGTTGATGTATCTATAACAGGTAACTCAACAAATCCCACACGCTTCCAGCACCCGGTAGCAGGAACATACAAGAAGGAGCGTACACTGGCTGGTAAGCCATACTTCTCTGTTGCATCAGGCGGTGGTACCGGACGTACACTCCACCCAGATAACATGGCAGCAGGTCCTGCTTCTTATGGCATGACTGACACTATGGGACGTATGCACTCTGATGCTCAGTTTGCAGGTTCGTCATCAGTACCTGCTCACGTTGAGATGATGGGCTTCCTTGGTATCGGAAATAATCCTATGGTTGGTGCTACAGTTGCTATTGCTGTTGAGCTTGACTTGAAACTGAATAAGAAATAATCATCTTACTCTCTATAATAATAATCCCGCGAAGTGAATATGCTTCGCGGGATTTATTATTATAGGTTAAACTGTAGTTGCTAAACTGAAAAAAGCCGAAGATAAAGTGCTATATTGGTTTTCACTCCATCTTCGGCTTTTTCTCAATTGAATATTGTGATGCTATTCTGGCTTCATATTAGTGTATACAGTTTGTACATCATCAAAGTCTTCAAGTTTTTCAATCATCTTGTCGATAGTGGCACGTTGCTCATCATCTACCTCCTTAAGGTCATTTGGTATGCGAGTAAACTCAGCACCTGTGACTTCAAAGCCTTCGCTCTCAAGATGCTTCTGAAGTTCTCCGAAACTTGTAGGTTCGGCATAGATAGTTATTTCACCCGTTTCTTCATCTTCGTCAAATTCATCTTCCACACCATAATCAATGAGGTCTAAGATTAGTTCATCCATATCAAGACCGTCTTTTTTCTTGAATGTGAATACTGCTTTGTGATCGAAGAGGAACGAGAGTGACCCCTGAGTTCCAAGGTTTCCATTGAACTTATTGAAAACAGAACGGACATCGCCAACTGTTCGTGTAGTGTTATCGGTAAGTGTTTCTACAAAAACAGCTATACCATGAGGACCATATCCTTCATAGGTAACCTCTTTGTAGTCACTTTGATCCTTACCCATGGCATTTTTTATTGCACGTTCAATATTGTCCTTGGGCATGTTCTCACGCTTTGCATTAGCAATGATTGCTCTCAGTGCAGGATTCATGTCCGGTTCAGGTCCACCGGCTTTCACAGCAATGGCAATTTGTTTGCCTATTTTGGTAAATGTCTTTGCCATGTGACCCCATCTCTTAAGCTTTGCAGCTTTGCGATATTCAAATGCTCTTCCCATTATTTCGCTGTTTTATTATTGTTTTATTTATTTATCAATCTCGTCTATCTGAGTTCCGCACCTAATTGTTTTTTCAGATTAGCAATTATTTTTTGCATAATTGCATCTATCTGCTTGTCATTAAGTGTCTTTTGCTCATCTTGCAACATAAAGTTCACGGCATAACTCTTCTTTCCTTCCGGCAAATTCTTTCCTTCATATACATCGAAGAGCTTTACACTCTTAAGCAATTTCTTTTCTGACTGCTTGGCAATCAATTCAATCTGTTCAAACTCAACATCCTTGTTTATCATTAATGCAAGGTCTCGGCTCACACTTGGGAACTTGGATATTTCGTTGAACAATACTTCTGATTTCTTTGTAGCCTTCATCATGTCGTCCCAATGCAGGTCTGCATAGAATACAGGTTGATCAATGTCAAATTGCTTCAGTATTTTGCGACTTACAATTCCCATTTCGGCGAAGACTTTTCCACCTCTATTTTTCAGCGTTATACCCTTGTCGAATATAGTATTCTCGCTTTTAGCTGTTACAATAGCTCCTTGTGACAAACCTATGCGGCTGATAATATTCTCAACATGAGCTTTTAGCTGATAGAAGTTACTGTCTTCATCTGCGTGCGCCCATGAGGATTCTACATGCTTACCTGTTATCCAGAGTGCAAGATGATAGTCTTGTGTATATGCTTTTATTGGGTTGCCATCTTCTCCTTGTTCCAACTTTGCATGTTCTTCCTCGTTGCGTTTCGTATTGAAGTGATAGCAGTTTCCAAATTCAAAAAGTCTCAGGTTTGAACACTTGCGGTTAACGTTTCTTACTATGCTTTCCAAACCTCCGAAAAGCATAGTCTGCCGCATCACTCCCAGATCAGCCGACAAGGGGTTCATAATCTTTACTGTATTGTCAAGCGTATATTCTTGTTGAAGCTTCTCATAATATGAAAGCTTTGAGAGTGAGTTGTTGAGTATTTCATTAAATCCCGATCCGACAAGTTGTTCGCTAACAATGTTTTCTAACTTGTATTTGCGATCATCGTCTTCAGGCAACACAAGTGACGATTTGAGCTGTGTCGGTATTTCTACATTGTTGTAGCCGTATATACGAAGAATATCTTCTACCACATCACATGGGCGTTGCACGTCAACTCTATATGCTGGTATCTCAAGTTCTATGCCGTCCTCATTTTCGGAAATGATTTTCATTTCAAGTGACGTGACGATATCTTTAATCTTGTCATTTCTAATTTCCTTTCCAATAAGCTTATTTGTATAGTCATAGCTGAGGTTAACTTTGGCATTCTGTATCTTATTTGGATATTTGTCGCAGATGTCCATGCTTACCTTTCCTCCAGCCAGTTGCTTACAGAGAATGGCGGCTTGTTTCAGTGCATAGATAGTTCCATTGGGATCTATGCCTCTTTCAAAGCGGAAACTGGCATCTGTTGAGAGTCCATGACGACGTGCGGACTTGCGTATCCAAGTGGGGTGGAAGTATGCACTTTCCAATACCACATTGGTTGTTGATTCATAGGTACCACTACCTTTTCCTCCGAATACTCCCGCAATACACATTGGTTCTTCTTCATTGCAAATGGCAAGGTCGTGCTCTCCGAGAACGTGTTCAGTGCCATCAAGGGTAATGAATGTCTTTCCTTTATTGCCATCCTTCACGATGATGTGGTTACCTTTTACCATATCGGCATCAAAACAATGCAACGGCTGACCGTATGCCATCATTAC
The DNA here is from genome assembly GCA_947170265.1 of uncultured Prevotella sp. Taxonomy (GTDB): domain Bacteria; phylum Bacteroidota; class Bacteroidia; order Bacteroidales; family Bacteroidaceae; genus Prevotella. Next base: position 6,159 of record CAMVSV010000056.1, on the reverse strand, counting down.
ATAGTTGGTTATGTCCACAATATTGTTGATGGGTCGCAGACCTATTACGCTAAGCTTGTTTTTAAGCCATTCGGGTGATTCCTTGACTTCGCATCCAGTTATTGACAAGCAGGCATAACGCTTGCAAGCCTCTGTGTTTTCAATTGTTACGTCAATATTGAGATCATGGTTATCTACTTTAAAATCGTCACACGATGGACGATGGAGCGACGTGCTATAACCGTTCGCTTTCAGCCAAGCATACAAATCGCGTGCTACACCATAGTGGGACAAGGCATCTGAGCGGTTTGCCGTGATATCTACCTCAATAACCCAATCGCTTTCCAAATGATAGTATTCAGCTGCAGGCATACCAATGGGAGTATCCTCAGGAAGTACTATTATTCCGTCGTGACTTGCTCCCACTCCTATTTCGTCTTCGGCACAAATCATGCCATAGGAATCTATACCTCTCAGCTTGGATTTCTTTATCTGGAATTCCTTGTCACCATCATAGAGCACGCAGCCAAGGTCGGCAACGATAACCTTCTGCCCAGCTGCCACATTCGGAGCTCCGCATACAATTTGTTGAGGTTCTTCCTTACCTAAATCTACTGAAGTTACATGCAGGTGATCGCTGTTGGGATGGTCTTCACATGTAAGCACTTTGCCAACATAAAGTCCTTTTAGTCCTCCCTTGATGGTTTGAACTTCTTCCAGACCTCCAACTTCAAGTCCTTCAGATGTCAGAGCATCGGCTACTTGTTGTGGAGTAAGCTCAAAATCAACATATTCTTTAAGCCATTTTAATGAAATATTCATATCGCGATATATATACTGAAAATTAATGCGCAAAGTTAGCAAAGATTTCCGAAACCACAAAATATACACTCCATTTTATGATTACATAGATACACATGTTTAATGCCATCAGAACTTTATTTTTCCAATAGTTTTGAGTTATAATATTGGAGTTTCCGTTTTTCTCTTGAACATCTGACTTTCTTCGATTTGTCTATACACCAAGAGTGAAAACTACACTTTATATGAGAAAAGGCTGCTTATAAGTGTTTTACAGTCTTATGCCATAGCTCAAATGCATAATCCAGTTATTGTTCATAAGATATGAGTTGTTGGAATGGTAAAGAGAATTTGTAAAGTTTCCAGTCATGGCTATAAACTGGTTCTGGTTTATATTGAAAACGGCTGCTATTCTTCCGTTAAAGATTAATTCAGGAAAATGGTAACCCACTTTACGTTTTTCCGTGCCAACAGACATATTGTTGTGGTTATAAACCACAATTGTGGGTAGTGTAGAGGCTTGTAGCAGCCATCTTTCTCCTATAACAAAATTATAAGCATAGCCGGCTCCCACCGCTATGTTTGCAACAGACAATTTCAATTGTGGAATTTCCTTCACAATGTTTCCCGGGTATTTCAGCCTTCCTCCCTGATAGCTAATGCCGGCTAACCACGAACCCACTGAGCGTTTTTGCAGGTATGCTTGTGTGAAGGCTGCAGAGTAGGAGAACCTTTTGCTGTTAAATACATAGTATCCAGTTAGGTTCAGCATCTTGAGGTCTGTCATTCCTCTGTTAAGGCTTAATGTGTTTCCACTGCTTTTGAATTCCCCACTCAATGTCTTTGCCATTTGGTATTTGGCATCGAGACTGAAACTGTTAGTATATATGTTCAGCTGCATCTCATTGTCTTTGTTCTTTCCGGAAAGTCGTTTGGGGTTAAGCGAAAATCCGGCAGAGAGACCTTTGTAGTTTGCCTCAAAGCTCACAGTTGTGGCATTATCGGTGCTTAGTCGGGTTCTTACCCTCAAGTTGTTGATAACACCTTTATAGCGTATGGTGTTTCCAGATTCATTAATTGTTGCCCTTAATGTGAGGGTGCCCTGTGGTCGCGAAATATAGTTTGTATCATAGTTGACCTTGTTGTATTTTGATGTCAGCACACTGTCAACCCTTTGTTTGATTAGTTCTCTTTTAGTTTGCGCTGTTGAGGTAAGAGTAGTAAATAGCAATAATGAGAATAATAAGTGTTTTGTCATAGAGTGTGGTTTGCAGTTTGGTAGGTGTCTTTTACATTACAGCCAGGGAGCCAATAGATTGGCAAACCAACCTATGAACTTGTCTTTTCCAGAACGCCATTCATTCCATGTCTCTGGGGTGAGAAGAAAACTGTCTTGTTTTTCCTTGTTGAAGAGTTTAATAAGTTGGAGTGTTGTTTCCTTGTCTATGATTACTGCATTCTCTTCATAGTCAAAGCGCAGACTTCGGGCATTGAGATTTGCACTACCAACGGTACAAAACTGTCCGTCAACCATAATTATCTTTGTATGGTGGAAGCCAGGCTTATACATCCATATCTCGCAGCCATGTTTCATGAGTTTATGGGCGTTGTAGAAGCCACAGTCGGGAGTCAGAGGAATATCGCTCTTCACCGACAGCATTATCTCTACTTTCACTCCACGTTTCACAGCGCGGCGCAAAGCTCTTTTGAGTTTTCCTGTAAGGGTAAAATATGGATTTATAATCTTAATGCTGTCTTTTGCGTCATTGATGGCATTTATATAAAAATACCTGATAATGTCACTCGACACATGAGGCTCACGGTTTATTATCCCCACCATCTTGTTACCGGAAGTAGAACAAGTATCGGGAGCAAGTCCACTAAAGTAACTCACATCACCCAGTCCCCTGTAGTATTTAGCTCCGTGAATGTTTTGTTTTGTCACCTTATTCCACATCCTGAGGAAGATAGCCTGAAGGGTGTTCACCTCTTCACCTTCAATGCGACAGTGCATGTCGTGCCATTCTCCAACCACTTCGGTACCATTGATGTAATAGTCTGCCACATTCATTCCACCTGTATAGGCAACCTTTCCGTCAATGACTACAATCTTTCTATGATCGCGGTTGAACACATCATCGATATACGGAAACTTCACGGGATTGAACTCATATATCTCTATACCTTTACTGCGAATATCATTTATATGCTTTGTTTTCAATGGGCGGTTGTTGGATGTATTTCCGAAACCATCAAACAAGGCTCTCACTTCAATTCCTTCCTTTGCCTTTTCCGCAAGAATGTCGAAAAGCATATTTGCAATTGAGTCATTCCTGAAATTGAAATATTCAAGATGTATGCTGCTCCTTGCCTGTCGTATTGCTTTGAACATGTCGTCAAACTTCTCCTGCCCGCTCATCAAGAGAGTAACGCTGTTGTCGCTCGAAAAGCTTACACCTTTCGCCCTTAGTTGGCTTACAATCAGCGAATCGGCTGTCTGTGCCTGTGCGTGCATGCTCATAAACCCACATATGAGTATTAAGACAATAACCATATTATTTGCAATCAAATGCTTTATCTCTTTCATTCTATCTTTGTTGGCAAAGCATGCACAAAATAAATGTAATATCAATATAGGAATATTTGGTTATACCATGCATGAATAGTGGTCTACGATACCCATAAGATGTTTCTCATCGTCTACTACAAGCACTGTGTGTATCTTGTGTTTCTGCATAATGGCTTGTATTTGGCTTATTTTTGTTGTTGGAGAAACAGATTTTGGATTTCTCGTCATTATGTCGCCTACCGTATGGTTGAAGAACTCGGCTTGCCACTTCTCCATGGCACGACGTATGTCGCCATCGGTAATTAAGCCGATGACCCTGTCATTGTCGATGGTTACTCCCAGCCCCAGTTTTCCCCTGCTCACCTCAATGATAGCTTCGCCGAGATGCATGTTTTCGGGTATGATGGGTAGGTCGTCGGATCTCATCACATCGGCAGCAGTGGTGAGCAGTCGTTTGCCCAGCTCGCCGCCCGGATGGAACTGAGCAAAGTCCTGTGGCTTGAAGTTCCTTTTCTCCATGAGAGCTACAGCCAAGGCATCTCCTATCACAAGTGCCGCTGTAGTGCTGCTTGTCGGTGCAAGATTGAGTGGACATGCCTCTTTCTCTACATGCACCTTTATGTGTACGTTGGAATATTTTGCAAGTAAAGATTCTGGATTTCCGCTCATTCCTATAATTGGAATATTCATATGTAGCACCATAGGTATGAATCTAAGCAACTCATCGGTCTGTCCAGAGTTGCTCATGGCTATCACCACATCGTCTTTTGTCATTACTCCGAGGTCGCCATGGAAAACATCAAGGGGATTGATGTAGAATGCAGGAGTGCCTGTTGACGAGAGTGTAGCTGCAATCTTGGCACCTATATGTCCACTCTTGCCCACACCCGTGACAATAACTTTTCCTTTGCAGTTATACATGAGTTCCACAGCCTCGTCAAACTGTTCATCAAGCTGAGGTATGAGGGCAAGCACTGCATTTGCTTCATCTTTTATACATTGTATGGCGTAGTCTCTTATCGATTTCATTGGTGTCAAAGTTATGATAGTAGATTGATGATTACTGTTTCAAGTTTATCAAGCTCAAGCATGTTTGCTGCATCGCTGAGACCTTTGTCGGGATTGGGATGCACCTCAAAGAAATAGCCGTTGGCACCAAAAGCCTTTGCTGCCATTGCCATGGCTGGCACAAACTTACGATCGCCACTGGTCTTGCCACCACCTCCTCCCGGGCGTTGCACGCTATGGGTACAATCCATGATGACCCTATCTGTAATCTGAAGCATATCGTCAATATTGCGGAAATCTACCACAAGATTGTTGTAGCCAAAGCAATTACCACGTTCAGTGAGCCATACTTCTTTCGCTCCGGCTTCCTTGGCTTTCTCAACGGGATAGCGCATGTCCTGACCACTCAGAAACTGTGCTTTCTTTATATTAACTATGCGACCAGTTTTTGCCGCAGAAACCAACAGGTCGGTCTGACGGCAAAGAAAAGCCGGAATTTGAATCACGTCGGCAACTTCTGCCACTGGCTCTGCCTGACAACTCTCATGTATGTCGGTAAGAATGCGGAGCGAGTATTTCTTTTTGATATCGGAAAGCATAGCAATACCTTTTTCCAGGCCTGGTCCGCGAAAAGAATGGATAGATGTGCGGTTTGCTTTGTCAAAAGAAGCCTTGAATATTATCTCTATATCATACTTCCTGTTTAATTCTATAAGTTTCTCAGCAACTGTCTGTAACAGTTCTGCAGATTCTATTACACACGGTCCTGCTATGAATATAGGTTTCATATACCTTATTTATATTATAAACATTTACATTTAGCTATTTCCTAAACCTTTGAAGATTTCATGAAAAGCCTTGATTTACGTCATGCAAAGATATATATAATAAGGTGAAACGACAAAGAATTAACGTTTGTTTACATTTTGTGATTAATTTTTCTTGATTTTATTTGACTATTATTTCTGAAAGGCATACATTTGCAGCCGCAAAACTCTAATAATTGATTTCAGTATAACAAACAACAACTAACAAATTAAGGTAAAATGAAAAAGATTTTCATGACAATGGTAGCTGCTCTTGCAGTAGCTGTTAGTGCAAATGCACAGTATTATGTAGGTGGTACAGCAGGTATCAGCAGTGTTAAGGTTGCAGGTGGCGACAGTGAACTCACATTTAAGGTACTTCCAGAGGTTGGCTACAGCTTCAACGACGAGTGGGGCATTGGCGCATCTCTTGGATGGAGCAAAGGCAATGGTGTTGCAGATCTCGGTGGTCGCTATATAGCAGAAGGTGACCTCACAAATACATTTGAAGTAAATCCTTATGTACGCTACACAGCTGTTAAGGGAAAGTATGTGAATGTGTTTGTTGATGGTGGCTTTGGTTACAAGCACTACAATGGACAGGGTAACGCATGGAACGTTGGTTTGAAACCAGGTGTAGCAGTAAACCTTGACAAGTTCAGCTTCGCTGCCCATGTTGGTTTCGTAGGTTGGAAGAGCTTCAATCCTAAAGGAGATGGCAAGAGCAGCAATGCAGCAGGTGTAGACCTCGACGGCAACAACATCAGTTTCAGCCTCTACTACAATTTCTAATAATAGAAGATTAATTAAAATAACAAATAGGTTCATCCTTACCCGGATGAGCCTATTATTGTTTTGTACATAATATCATTGGCATCATATTTGTATGGTATGTAGTAAGGAATCTTATTTACTCTTATGTATTGACCATAGTAATATTTGCTGCCATCGTCTCTATGCTGACAGTAGCCACAGTGGAAGCAGTTTCTTCTCATA
>CAMVSV010000055.1 GCA_947170265.1 uncultured Prevotella sp. | reverse complement strand
CGTAGCTCACGGTACGCGCAATGTCGGTGCGGGCATAGAACGCCTGATGGCATACCACCATGCCGCGGCTGAAGCTGCGCCACGACAGCTCTTCGGGCACGCTGAAGTGGCGTGGGCGCAGGTAGCGGTAGCTGCCGTCCACAATGACGGTGTCGCCATAGACCACGGCGGGGAGCTCACTGCCGCTGTCTGCCGTGGCAGCCACCTTGGCAAGGGCGTCTTTCCCATGGAAGGCATCGCCGGCATTGAGGAAGAGCAGGTAGTCGCCCTGTGCCATTGCGAGTCCTTTGTTCATGGCATCGTAGAGTCCGCGGTCGGGCTCCGAGACCATTCGTGCGGTGTGGTGTGTGTGGGCGTCGTGGTGCCTCTCCACATATTCGCGTGCCAGTGTGGCGGTGTTGTCCTTTGATGCTCCGTCAACGATGATGTGTTCCACCGCTTCATGTGTCTGCTCCCATACACTCTCGAGGGTGTGTGGCAGCAGATTTTCGGCATTGTATGTTATGGTTATTATGGTGAAGCGTATCATAGGTGGTAGTGTGTTAGTGCTATGGCTTGGCTGTAGACATCGGTGTAGCGCAGTGCCACGGAGTGCTGTGAGTAGCATTTCTGCACCTTCACCACAGCGTTGTGGCTGAGTTCGGCGGCATCGGCTTCGCAGAGCAGCCAGTGCAGTCCGTGTGCCAGGTCGGCAGTGCTCTTGTATTGTGCCACATATCCGTTTCTCCCGTGGTTGATCATCTCGGGTATGCCGCCCACCTTGAACCCTAAGCAGGGCACTCCGCATGCCATGGCTTCCATGACGGTGTTGGGGAGGTTGTCTTCGAGCGATGGAATGACGAACACGTCGGCGGCGTTGTATGCCGTGGCAATGTCTTTAGGGGTGGACATATAGCCCAGCGCCACCACCGGCAGGGCGAGTCTTTGTGCCATGTCTTCGCCACCGGAGCCGAGTACCGCCACGATGGTGTTGTCTTTCATCTGCGGATGGTCGGCAACGAGTTTCTCCACGGCTTCCACCAGATAGCTCATGCCCTTGCGTTCGTCGGTAACCTTCTGCGAAGCGAAGAGCACTATCCTGTGGTTTTCGGGCAGGTGGAGGCTCCTGCGTGCCTCCGCCTTGTCCTTGCGGCAGAACACGCGTGTGTCTATGGTGTTGGGAATGTCTGTTATGGTGTGGTGCTTGAGCAGCCCGCTCTGGCGAGCTTGGTCAGCCAACCAGCGGCTGCATGCCACAAACACCATGTTGCCGCAGCCGAGCATGGCTTCCTTCCTGCGCCAGGTGCGTGAGGCGAGGTCGTTGTCGGAGCCGCCGCCGGGCAACAGCCCGCAGCGCCGGCATTGCGTTGTGAAGGCATTGCAGCCGCGCGTGTAGTGGCAGATGGCAGTGGCAGCCCACAGGTCGTGCATGGTCCACACCACAGGTTTGCCGCTGAGCAGTATCTTCCGTATGTCTTTGAGCGACATCATGCCTTGGTTTATCCAGTGCAGGTGCACCACGTCGGCTTCCTTGAACTCACGGGTGGTGGTTATGTCGGTGCCCGCATTGGCAATGTCTATTTCCCACAGGTGGTCGTGGCTGAGGTGCAGGTGCAGGAAAATAGTCATGCGTTCCCACAGAAAATGCCATCTGTTGAGCCACCGCTTGCCCACCGGCACCACCGTGATGTCGTCGGTGCTCTTGTTCATGACCATCATCTTTGCCTTTATACCATTATTTATAAGGGCATCCTTCAGGCGGTTGGCAGCCACGGCGGCACCTCCCGTTATCTCGCTGGAGTTAACTATCAGGACTTTCATCGGTATTCTTCTTCTGGGTTCTGTATGGAATGGGGAACAGCCTCCCCACTACCTGTTTTCTTCCCCTCTCATTTTTTTGTGAAGCAAAGGTAGGAAAAAAATGCAAGGCAGCCACAACGGGGAATGTAAAATAGTGTAAAAGGCTCTAAAATGGTGTTGTGTTCGCACACAAAACGTTGATTTAAGTCAAAAATAGGGGTATTTTTAGGAAAAACGGAGTGTCAAGTATTGCGGATAACTTCAAATAGCACTACCTTTGCATCATCAAAAGGTTAATAGATTGTTTAGGTTAGTAGTAATAGATTTAGGTTTTTAGTTATTTTTGTTTAAGGTAGAAAGTTTAACGATTGTTCAGGGATGACAAAGGAGACCGTGAGGTTCCCTTTGATTTGAAAAGAATTTTAAGTTAAACATAAAAAATGTCGAGGCTCGCTGAGAGTCCCGACATTTTGCTTTTTCCACACTTACCTCGCCTGCTCACCATATTTTTATTACCTTTGCACCATAATCATAAAGGGAGATTTGGAACATGAAGATATTCGCAGTGGGCATGAACTATGCCGAGCACAATAAAGAGCTGAAAAACACGTTATTGATAACAGAGAAGTATGAGAGGAAGACCGCAGAGCCGGTAATCTTCACAAAAGCCGACTCTGCACTCCTGAAAGACGGCAAGCCCTTTTTCGTGCCCGACTTCATGGGCAGGATAGACTATGAGGCTGAACTGGTGGTGAGGATATGTCGCCTCGGCAAGCGCATACCGGTGAAGTTTGCCCACAGATACTACGATGCCGTGACATTGGGAGTGGACTTCACCGCGCGCGACATGCAGCGGCAAGCCAAGGAGCTGGGACGGCCGTGGACCATAGCCAAGGGCTTCGACGGCTCGGCAGCCATAGGCACATGGGTGACCCTCGACAGCGACAGCGCCTCGCCGCAGATAGCCAAGAGCAACATACAGCAGCTGAGCTTCAACCTCGACATCAACGGCAACACCGTGCAGCAAGGCAACACCGCCGACATGCTCTACACCGTTGACGAGCTGATAAGCTACATCAGTCGCTTCTTCACCCTCAAGACCGGTGACCTGCTCTATACCGGCACACCCGTGGGAGTGGGACCGGTGAACATCGGTGACCATCTCACCGGATACCTCGAAGGCTCGAAGGTGCTTGAGCTGAACTGCCGGTAGAGTCCAGTGAAAGGAATGTAAATATAATAATGTATAAGCCTACGATGACAAGACTATCCATAGCAAAGGCACTGACCCTGACGACAGCCTTACTGCTGCTGCCACTCAGCGCCACGGCACAACGCTTCTTCAACCTCACCGCCGACGAGGTGAGGATTGACAGCTTGCTGCCGCGCTTCACCTACTCCATACCGCTTGGCGACCGCTATGCCGATTCGACATATACTGTGGAGATAAAATATCCGGAATATATCGACATGACGAGAAGCGACATGCAGAGATACCAAGCCCTAACCGCAAAGCCACTGCCCTCGAAGGTGACGGTGGACACACGCATAGTGACGGAGAGAAAGAAGGGAAAGCTCGAGGTGGAGCTCTCGCCGTTGCTCACCGTCAATGGCAAGGCCAAGATGCTCGTGAGCTTCATGCTCGACGTGAAGGCACAGGCCAAGAAACGCTCGGTGAGAAAGGCTATCATGAAGAGTGAGGCTGCCATGCCCGAACGCTATGCCGCCCACTCCGTGCTCGCCGAAGGACGGTGGACGAAGATAAGAGTGCCAGCGACAGGCGTGTATAATCTCAGCAACAGCTTCCTGCAAGGCTGCGGCTTCTCCAACCCCGACAAGGTGAAGGTGTATGGCTATGGCGGCAACCTGCAGAATGAACAGCTCGTTGCCGAAGAACTCATGGAGACCGACGACCTCAAGGAGATAGCCACCTGCAAGACAGGAGGCCGCCGGCTGCTGTATGCACGCGGACCGGTGAGCTGGAGCAGCGACGATGCCACACGACGCACACGCAACCCCTATTCCTCCTACGGCTACTATTTCCTCACCGAAGGCACCGACGAGCCTCTCACCGTAGACAGCGCCGCCTTCGTGGGCAGCTTCTATCCCTCTCCCGACGACTACCATTCGCTGCATGAGATTGACAACTTCGCATGGTTTCATGGTGGAAGAAACCTCTGCGAGAACTCACCCATAGCAACCGGCGCAAAGAAAGACTATGCCATAGCCAACGACACACAGGCAAAGAAAGGAACGCTGTCGGTGTGTGTCACATCGGGAACGGCAAGCAAAGCCTCCATATCCCTCAACGGGCAACACCTGGGCGACCTGCAGCTTTCGCTTGGACGCTATGACCAGGGACAGGAAGCCATTGCCACATACGATGTTTCCGACCTGCAGGCAACCAACACCATTACCATTGCCAATGCCGAGGGCGGACCCATCAGGCTCGACTACATTTCCATAGCCTACGACACTCCGAGAAAGGAACCACAGCTCTCGCGACAGCAGTTTGCAGAACCGGAAAACCTTTACCAGATAATGAACCAAGACCATCATGCCGATCCGCAAGCCGACATGGTGATTATCATACCTACAAGCCAGAAGCTTAGGAAACAGGCACAACGCCTTGCCGACTACCACTCACAGAAAGACGGACTAAAGGTGAACATAGTGCCAGCCGACGAGCTCTACAACGAGTTCTCCTCGGGTACACCCGATGCCAATGCCTACCGCCGCTACATGAAGATGCTCTACGACAGAGCCACAGACGACAGCGACCTTCCCAAATATCTGCTGCTCATGGGCGACTGTGTGTGGGACAACCGTATGCTCACCGCCGACTGTGCCTCACTCGACCCCGACGATTACCTGCTTGCCTTCGAGAGCGAGAACTCATTCAGCGAAATCTACTGCTACGTTGACGACGGCTTCTTTGCGCTTCTCGACGATGGCGAAGGACTGAACCCCATGCGCACCGACAAGCTCGACCTCGGAGTGGGACGCTTCCCTGTTGTAACAGACATCGATGCAGAGACCCTCGTGAGCAAGGTCATAAGCTATAAGGACAACGCCAATGCCGGCGACTGGCAGAACGTGCTCGTGTTCATGGGCGACGACGGCAACAACAACATCCACATGCGCGACATAAACAACACCGCAGAGACCATTGCAGCGATGTATCCCGGCTATCAGGTGAAGAAGATAATGTGGGATGCATTCGTGAGAGAGACCTCGTCAACGGGTAACACATATCCCGAGGTGACGCGCATGGTGAAGCAGCAACAGCAAGACGGTGCACTCATCATGGACTATGCCGGACACGGACGACCCGACATGATGTCGCATGAGGCTGTGTTGCGCAGTTCAGACTTCAGCGCCTTCACCAACAAGAACCTGCCGATGTGGATAACGGCATCGTGCGACATCATGCCATTCGACTATCCAAGGGAGACCATCGGCGAGGTGGCTATGCTCAGCAGAAAAGGAGGTGCCGTGGCATTCTTCGGTACCACGCGCACCGTGTATGCCAATGAAAACAAATACATCAATACCGCCTACATGAAGCATGTGCTCACCATAGAAGACGGAAAGCCCATAACCATCGGCGAGGCACAGCGACGCGCAAAGAACGAGATGATAACGTCGAGGCAGGATCTCAGCCAGAACAAACTGCAATATTCACTGCTCGGCGACCCCGCCATGAGTCTCAACCTGCCGGCATTGAAAACCGTCGTCGACGAAATCAACGGCGTGAAGCTGGAAGACATTGAGAAGGGCAACCTGCCACACATCAAGGCAGGACAGGTGGTGACGGTGAAGGGACACATAGAAAATGCCACAGGAAAGGAAACGACATTCAACGGCACCGTGGCAGCTACCGTGAGAGACTGCGAGGAAACAGTGGTGTGCCGACTCAACGACACCAGCGAAGCCGACTCTCCCTTTGAATATACCGACAGGCCGAAGGTGCTATTCAACGGTAAGAGTACCATCATCGATGGAGAGTTCACCTTCTACTTCTCTGTGCCGCTCGACATAAACTACAAGGAGGCACCGGGACTCATAAACCTACATGCCGTGAACAACGAACACACACTCGCAGCCCACGGCAGCGAAGAACGCTTCATCGTGAACGGCTCGGAAGACGTGGCTGACGACGGCATAGGACCATCGGTGTACTGCTATCTTAACACACCTTCGTTTACCGACGGAGGCGATGTAAACAACACGCCGTTCTTCTTCGCACAGATAAGCGACAAAGACGGCATCAACGCCACAGGCAACGGCATCGGTCACGACCTTGAACTCATCATCGACGGAGAGATGGCGCGTACCTACAACCTCAACTCCAACTTCTACTACGACTTCGGTACCTACACCTCAGGCTCCACATATTATTATATACCCGAGCTTGAACCGGGAATGCACCAGCTGAAGTTCAGGGCATGGGACATATTGAACAACTCCTCTACCACGACACTCAACTTCAACGTGGTGAAAGGATTGCAGCCCAACATTGTCGATGTGAACTGCACCAACAACCCTGCGTCAACATCCACCACGTTCATTGTAACCCACAACTTCGTGGGAGCAAACATGACAGCCGACATCTCGGTGTTTGACATGAGTGGAAGAGAACTGTGGCGCCATGTGGAGCAAGGAACGTCGAACGGCAGTGCCTTCACCATTGACTGGGACCTGACCGTAGACGGTGGAGCCCGGTTGCAGACCGGTGTCTATCTCTACCGCGTAAGGCTGAGCAGCAACGGCAGCAGCAAGGCTTCCAAAGCCAAGAAGCTGGTGATAATTAACAGATGATAGTATGTGGTTTTCCATTCCCTATATAATAAATGGTGGAAGAATGCGTTATATAAAAGTGGAAAAAGATAACAAACAACCATGAAGATAAACTGTTTCAATAGCATAATGACAAGGAATAACAAGCTTATAGCAGCAATTACAACACTTCTGGCAATGGCACCGGCAAGCATATATGCACAGGACAAGGCAGATATGTTCAACCCGGTGAACACCTCGGTGACCTCGCAGAGCATAGCACCGGATGCCAGGGCGGGAGCCATGGGCGACGTAGGTGCCGCCACCGACCCCGATGTGAACTCACAATACTGGAACCCTGCGAAATATCCATTCAACATAAGCCGCGCAGGAATAGCACTCAACTACACTCCGTGGCTGCGACAGCTCGTGAACGACATGGATCTGGCTTATCTTGCAGGCTACTACCGCATAGGCGACTACTCTGCAGTGAGCGGCTCGCTGCGTTATTTCTCGCTCGGCGAGGTGATGACCAACTATTCCGAGACTGGCGGCGACGCTTCGAGTGCCGCCACGATAAAGCCCTATGAGCTCTCACTCGACGTGGCTTACTCGCTGATGCTCTCTGAACACTTCTCGCTCGGTGCCGCCGTGAGATGGATATATTCAGACCTTACCTATGATTTCACCGACGACACCTCACCAGGCTCAGCCTTTGCCGCCGACATCGCATGCTACTATCAGAACTATCTGAACCTCGGCTCGCGCGAATGTCAGCTCGGACTGGGTATGAACATCTCAAACATTGGTTCGAAGATTAGCTTCGGTGGCGACGACAACTCGGAGTTCATCCCCACTAACCTCAGACTCGGAGCATCGCTCATGATACCAATAGACGAATACAACCGTTTCACCATTGCCGCCGATGCCAACAAGTTGCTCGTGCCCACCTATCCCAAGCAGAACGAAGGCGAGACCACAGAGGACTATCAGGAAAGAGTGCAAAAAGACTACTACGACGTGTCGTCGATATCGGGTATCTTCAAGAGCTTCAACGATGCCCCCAACGGCTTCAAGGAAGAGTTGGAAGAAATACAATGGAGCGTGGGTGCCGAATATGTATACCACGACCAGTTCAGCGTGCGTGCCGGTTATCACCATGAGGCTGAGAACAAGGGTAACCGAAAGTATTTCACCGTGGGTGCCGGTTTCCGCATGAGCGTTTTCTCGCTCGATGCCGGCTATGTGATAGCCACCGCCAAGAGCAATCCTCTTGACCAGACACTGCGCTTCACCCTCGGCTTCGACATGGATGGCATCAAGGACTTGTTCAGAAGGAGGTAGCTCATGGGCTTTCGTATAGGCTTTGGCTTCGATGTTCACCGTCTTGTAGAGAACCGCGACCTGTGGCTCGGCGGAATAAAGATACCGTTTGAAAGAGGCTTGCTCGGTCACAGCGATGCCGACGTGCTCCTGCATGCCGTGGCAGATGCGTTGCTCGGTGCCGCCAACATGCGCGACATTGGCTACCACTTTCCTGACACATCGGCAGATACTCTCAACATCGACTCCAAGGTGATACTCTGGAAAGTGATTTCCATGCTCAGGGACAACGGCTATGAGCTCGGCAACATCGATGCCACGATATGTGCAGAGCGCCCGAAGCTCAATCCCCACATTCCTGCCATGCAGCAGTGTATGGCAGAGGTGATGGGCTGCGACATCAACCAGGTGTCGATAAAAGCTACCACCACCGAGCGTCTGGGCTTCACAGGAAGGGAGGAAGGCATCAGTGCCTATGCCGTGGCGCTGATAGGAAAAACAGACAAATAGCTCGCTTCAAACACTCACATATACAAGAAAAGCTGCTTGCAACCGTTGCAAGCAGCTTTTCTTGTTTTGGGAGTTTACGTTTATTTCTTCCTTTTCAGAAGATAGCTCATACATTCGTCGAACATCTTCGAGCCTAAGAGCTTCATGGCGATGAGGTAGAGAAGCGCAGCCACCACAATGCGCACCACGAGCAGCACCACCATCGGCTCAATGCTTTTCGTGACAAGCCATGTGATAGCCATCACCGCTGCCGCTACTGCGAGATATGGCATCGTGTCTTTTGCTGCCATGAGCGCCGACAGTCCTATGGCTCTGCGTGCAAAGTGCTGCCACACTGCCACCCATGCCACCATCAGCAGGCTGAAGGCTGCCACCATCACGTTGATGCCCCATCGGTAGGTGGCAATGATTACGGTTGTCTGCACTATGATTTGCGCTATGGTGCACCACATATACACATCCGACCGCCCCCTGCCAATCATCAGGTTCTGATAGAGGGTGTGGAACGGCAGGAAGGCACCGCCCACGCACAGCATCTGAAGCAGCGGCACGCTGTCTGTCCATTTCTCCGATATAGCTACTATGATAAACTCCCTTGCCACCAGTGCCAGACCGAACATTGCCGGAAAGGCGAGGAACGCAGTGAAGCGCAGCATCTTGCGGAAGGCGCGCAGCTGCCGCTCTGGATCGTCGTTGAGTTGCGAGAACACTGGTTGTGCCACCTGTGCCACGGTGCCTGCCACAAGCTGCGATGCCATGGTGTTCCATTTGTATGCCTGGTTGAACAGTCCCACCACGCGGGCATTGAACAGTCTTCCGAAGATGAAGGTCAGCAGGTTCTGGCTCACGGTGTTTGCCATGGTGGTAATGAGTATCTTGTTGCTGAAGCCAAACATCCGTCTGATGGGCGAGAAGTCAATCTTTAGCGAGGGTCTCCACGGCACAAAAGCATATTTGCCTATGCTCACAATGCCTATATACAACACCTGCTGCCATGCGAGGCTCCAGCAGCCCATGCCCCTGAGAGCCATCACTATGCCCACGGTGCCTGAGAGCAGCAGCGCGGTGAAGCTCAGTAGCGCCTTCTGCTTGTTCATGAGGTTGCGGAACATGTAGGCAGAGTGTGCCACGCCCAGTGCAGCGAGCACGAAGCCCAGGAAGATGAAGCGTGAGAGTGGTATGAGCGTAGGCTCATGGAAGAATGTGGCAATGAGGGGAGCGCAGGCGAAGAGCAGCGCATAGAGGGTGATGCTCATGAGAGTGCTGAACCAGAACACGGCGTTGTAGTCTCTCGCGGTGGCTTTCCTGAGGTTGACCAGCGCCGTGGAGAAACCGCTGTCCTGAATGTTGCCGGCAATGGCGCTGAAGATGGCGAGCATGCCCACCACTCCATAGTCGTCGGGAGTGAGCAGACGTGCCAGAAAGATGCCTATCACCACATTCAGCAGCTGCATGCCGCCACTGCTTATGGCACCCCAGAACAGTCCTTTCGCCGTTTTCTCCTTGAGGCTCTCCATATCGTCAGGCAAAGTTACATATCTTGGGATAATTGTGCAAGTTTTTCAACGATTTCCCGTAAAACACCCGGTGTTGTGAAAAAAAAGATTACCTTTGTGCATTAAGAAGAACAACAGGCAATGAGAAGATACAATACAGGAGAGACCGACGACGACCTGCGAAGGGAATACAACCCCGACGGCTCCATGCTCCGGAGGGCTCAGCTCAGAATGCTCGACATGGCAGTCTACCTCCAGCAGGCTGCCAAGGATGCCGGGGTGCCGTGCCGCATAGACGGCGGCAATGTGCTCGGCGCATTGCGCCACGGTGGCTTCATACCATGGGACGACGACATTGACTTCGTGGTGCATTACCGCGACTACCATCGTCTGTGCCGCTATCTGAAGGAGCATCCCCACCCGCAGTATGTGCTGCAAGACCATTCCACCGATCCGGGCTACTACAAGGAATGGGCCACGCTGCGCGACCTCGGCAGCGAGCACCTCGCCTCCGACACCATGCCCGAGCGGGAGCGGCGTGCCCATGAGGCTCTCAGGTACAAGGGTCTCCATCTCGACATCTTTCCCTACGAGGGATACATGATACCGTGGTTGCAACGTCTTGCCGCAAAGCTCTCGTGCGTAGTCAACTTCGATCTTGCCGGCAGACATCCCCACATGGCTGAGGCTCTCTTCCGCGTGCTCCACCATGCCGTGTTTCCCACGTTCAGGGCCATAGGCAGGTGCTTCGGCAAGAAGACCCGCTACATGCATTCCTACGGTGCATGGTTCTACGAGCAGAACCCCGAACACATGATGATTCCCCACAAGGACATAGTGTTTGAGGGAATAACCTTCGAGGGACCTGCCGACCCCGACGGGCTGTGCCGCATAGCCTACGGCGACTACATGCAGCTGCCGCCTAAGGACAAGCGAAACCGCCACAACGTGGAGATAAGGTTCAAATAGCTATTCATCATCAACCATTCATCGTTTGCCAAATGAAAAACATAGCAGCAATATTCGCCGGTGGCTCCGGAGTGAGAATGAACACCAAGTCAAGACCGAAACAGTTTCTTGAACTCAACGGCAAGCCCATAATAATCTACACCCTCGAACTCTTCGACAACCATCCCGAGGTCGATGCCATCGTGGTGGCGTGCATAGAGAGCTGGATACCCTTCCTCAAGAAAATGCTCAGGAAGTTTGAGATAAACAAGGTGGTGGACATCGTGGCGGGAGGACAGACTGGTCAAGACTCCATCTACAACGCCCTATGTGCCGCTGAGCGGTATGCCGGTGACGACGATGCCACGGTGATGATACACGACGGCGT
Organism: uncultured Prevotella sp.; assembly: GCA_947170265.1. Taxonomy (GTDB): domain Bacteria; phylum Bacteroidota; class Bacteroidia; order Bacteroidales; family Bacteroidaceae; genus Prevotella. Next base: position 2,655 of record CAMVSV010000055.1, on the reverse strand, counting down.
GCGACCGCTCATAACCGAGCAAACCATAACCTCCAACCTGCGCACCGTGGAAGCCCACGGCAACTGCATAACATGCGTTCCGGCAACAGAGACATTCATTGTGACTCAGCCCGACGGCTCGCTCAACATTCCGTCGAGAGCCAACTCACTCATAGCACGCGCACCGCAGAGCTTCAAGCTCAAGGACATCATTGCCGCACATCGGCAAGCCATAGCCGACAACCGTCACGATTTCATTGACTCATGTACCATGATGAGCCACTACAACCATCATCTGGCTACCGTCATGGGACCTATGGAGAACATCAAGATTACCACACCCACCGACTACTTCCTCTTCCGTGCCATGGTCAAGGTGCACGAAGACCAGCAGATATTCGGCATCTGAAACAAGCCAAAGACAATGACCAGCAATACATACGACGAAAGGAATACATCAGGCATACTGTTTGATGGAGCAGAGGGACTAAGAAACAAGACCGTGATGGTGACCGGTGCCACCGGACTCATCGGGCGCACCCTCATAGGCTATCTCATGATGCTCAACCGTCAACACCAGTTTGCCACGAGAGTGGTGGCTGTGGCGAGAGACAGGCAGAAGGCTGAGGCTCTGCTTGGAAAGGAAAACGACATGCTCACCATCCACTGCCACGACTTCTCACAGCCCTCGGAGCTCGCACTGGAACAGAAGGTTGACTACATAATCCATCTGGCAAGTCCCACGGCATCACGCTTCTTCCTTGAGCACCCGGCAGCAACGCTGCTCACCACCCTCCATGGCACCGAGGCAGTGCTCAACTATGCGCGGCACCGGCAGGTAGAAGGCATGGTCTATGTGTCGTCGCTTGAAGCCTACGGACAGGTTACCGACGACAGCCAGCCACTCACGGAAGACATTCAGGGATATGTCAACCCCATAGACTCACGCAGCAGCTATCCCACTGCCAAGCGCGCCGCCGAAGCTCTCTGCCACGCCTATGCTGCAGAGCATGGCGTGAGGGTGTGTATAGCCCGTCTGGCACAGACCTTCGGCGAGGGTGTGGCTGCCGACGACCAAAGAGTGTTTGCGCAGTTTGCACGCAGTGCCGTAAACCATACCGACATAGTGCTGCATACCAAGGGTGAGCTGTGCCGTTGCTATTGCCATACCACCGATGCTGCCGAGGCTCTGCTGCTGCTCGCCATGAGAGGTGCTGCCGGCGAAGCCTACAACGTGGCTCACCCCGACAGCTACATCTCCATCATCGACATGGCACGGATGGTGTGCCGCGAGTTCGCACCCGACACCAAGGTAGTGGTAGTGCCCAAAGAGGGCATGGGCTACTCGCCTACAACCAAGCTCCGGCTTGACACAACGAAGATGGAGGCCTTGGGATGGAAACCGCTGACACCACTACGGGAGATGTTTCGCCTGCTCATAGAAAGCTTCAGGAAGGCTTAGCGGGTTGTAAGCCAGTGATGATTACAGAACAATAAACGGTGATAGCAATGAGAAAACTGAAAGATAGATTACTTGACTCGCTCCATAACATATATACCCTTGAGGACACCACACCGTGGGACTTTGAACCAAAAGACCATAAACCCATCATAGGCATTTACCATGTCTACTGCGACAAGGGATGGCAGCCCATAGTGAAACGGCAGATGGCAACGCTCAAAGGCTCAGGATTGATGGACGCCACCAGCCGTTTCTGCGTGAGCGTGATTAGCTTCAGCGACGACGACATAGACGAGCTGAAAGCTATTATCGACACTCCGAAACTCGAAATCATTGCCTTGAACAGCGACCCCACGGTTTATGAATATCCGGCAATGAAGTTCATGCAGTCCATAGCCGCCGACAACGACTGCCTGATATACTATTTCCACACCAAGGGAATAAGCTACCAGACGGTGAATACCAACGACCGCAGCTTCAAGAGTTTCGTTCAGAAAGTGGTGGCATGGTGCGAGATGCTCGAATACTTCGTGTTTGAGAAATGGAGGGTGGCGGTAAACACGCTTTCCAACGGATATGATGCCTATGGATGCTATCGGTGGCCGCCGCGCGAATACACCATGTTCTCGGGAAATTTCTACTGGATAACCTCGCAGTATGTGCGCACGCTGCCGCCGTTCAACGACGAGCGCATAGCCAACGACCGCTTCTATTGCGAGGTGTGGCCCTTTGAGTGCAACCCGAAGATATACTCTCCCTTCGAGTCGAGTGCCGACCTCTACTTCGTGCGCATACCTCGCTCGCTCTATACCATGCAGCATCCGCCACTCGCCGACCACCTGAAGTTCGTCACGGTGTGCAACTACCGCAAGATGCTCAAGCATGTGTTCCGCTACAACTACAAGTATGCCATGCAGGGAAAATACCAGAAACTGGTAAGGAAGAAATGAAAAAACAATTCAGTTTTTTACGCTGAATTTAGTGAAAGTAACGGGATTTTTCCGTAGGAAAAATCCGTGAAACATTTTGTAAATAAATGTAAAGAGATATAAAATTTTAAACAATTTCTTTAACATTTGAACAACAAAAAGGGTTCAAAAAATCACTATGGTAACCCATTGATAATCAAGCGTTTGAAAGGGGCATTTTAAAAGAGCCACTTTTAGCGTGCAAAAGAGCCTCTTTTGGAAGGTAAAAGAGCCTCTTTCGCAGCG
>CAMVSV010000054.1 GCA_947170265.1 uncultured Prevotella sp. | reverse complement strand
AAACACCCTTTCGCATGATTTTTCAATTCCGTGAAACAGTTAACAAATGTGAACGAAAAATATTCTCCGCACAGTGAGAAAACGAAAGTGCCACTTTTGCGTTGCGAAAGAGGCTCTTTTACCTTCCAAAAGAGGCTCTTTTGCACGCTAAAAGAGGCTCTTTTAAAATGCCCCTTTCAACTGTTTGATTACCAATGAGTTGCATAGGCGGTTTTTTGAACCTTCCTTGGCTCACAAATGTTAAAGAAATGACTTACTATTTTACAGAATTTTACATTTGTTTACAAAATGTTTCACGCAAAATCCGGGTGTGAATAGGTTGTTTCTAAACGGATATTCCAATCTCTTTTACCTTCTGCTCAAACTCGTTTCTATCGCAGAGGGCACTGCGTCTGATGCGTGAGCGATAGGAATAGACCGAGGCGGGTGAGCAGCGCAGGAAGTCGGCAATGTCGGCACCGTCGTCTATGCCCATTCTGATGAGTGCGAAGATGCGTAGAATGGTGGTTAGCTCTCCCGGCTGTGGTGGTGTGATGCGGGCATCGGGGGTAAGAAGCTCGTTGAAGTCGTTGATGAACGTTGGGAAAATCTGAAGGAATATCTCGTCGAAACGGTGGAAGAGGGCTTCCATCTCCGTTTCTTTCAGTTGTTCCGAGTCGGTGAGCCTCACCAGTTCGGCATACTGGTTTACCCTGAGTTTGCGGTTTACCATGATGCGGAAGTCGTTGAGGTTGTCAACCTGTTGTGAGCAGAGGCGCAGAAACTGTCCCATGCCTTGCTCCTTTATTCGGTTGGAGTCGTGGAGGTGCAGGTTGGCAGTGGTCAGTTTGTTGTTTACGTCTTGCAGCTTGGCATTGAGTTTTTCCAGTGAGTCGTTGCTTTGTCGGAGTTCGTCGCGCACCTTGGCGAGCTGCCGGCGCTTGCGCATCACCATATAGTAGAGCACTGCCATGACGAGCATCAGAATGGTCACAGCACCGGAGAGCATGAACAGTCGGCTGTTGTTTCTTGAGAGTTGCTCCTCGCGTTGGTCTTTCACCAGATTGAGTATTGGTGTGAGTATCCATGAGCGCATGTGCGGGCTGTACTTGTTTATGCACTTCCATGAGAACTCCATGTATCGGTATGCTCTGTCGGTCTTGCCGTTGAGGCACAGGGAGTTGGCAAGACTGAGCAGTGCCGCCTGGTCCATCACCGAATGTCGTATGTCTGTTACGGCAGCTTCAGTGAGCCATTTCCACTGCATGGTCTGTTTTCCCATTTTCTTGTAAATCTCCGAGCGGAAATATGCCACGATGGCATAGTCGCGGCTGTAGGGTTTGATGGATGCCATCCATCGGTCGGTGCATGCCATGGCATCATCAAGCCTTCCTTTTCGGTAGAGCAGCGTTATCTGCACTGACAGGAACTGCCATGAGTTGTTGTCTACGACGGTGAGGAGCGAGTCGGTATATAGCTGTTGGCGTTGTTGGTAGGTGGTTTTCAGTGGTTCGTCCTTGCAGTAGAATGCCAGCTCGCCATTCATGTATCCCATGCCCCAGTAGTAGGTGGCGAGCTTCTCGCCGTGGAGCTCGCTGCGTGGCACGCTGGCGAAATAGGTCTGTGCCTCGGCATAGAAGCCTGTCTTTGCGAGTACCACGGCTTTGTCGAGTGAGCATTGTGCGAGCAGGTCGCTGCGGTTCATGCGCATGGAGAGGGTGGAGCAGCGTTGCAGGTATACGAGTGCTGAGTCGCAGTCGTAGCTCTCATATTCCTTGAAGAGCGCATACGCCATTTGGTAGCGCATGGCATCGTTGCCGGCCTTCTGCATCTGCGAGCGCAGGAATGCCATGTTCTCTTGCTTCTTCGCCTCAAACACATCGACGCTGTCGATGGTGGCATCGAGCCGCTTGAAAATCTGCCCCACGTCCACCTGTTCATCGTCAGCGGCATGGAGGCTGACGGTGAATATCATTGCCAAAACACACAGTAAATTCCTCATTTTCTTAATGGCATGCTTAAGTAGCACAGGCAAAGATAGGTATTTTTTGCGATAAAACGTTGTTTTTCAGAGAAAAAAGAGGAAATAGGATTAGTAGACAAACGAGCTGCCACCGAGAAACTCCCTGAGCAGGCTGGTTTGCGGCAGGCTGGCAGAGGGCATGGGCTTGAAGTGCTTGAGGAACTTTCTCAGGCGGTATGCCTCGGAATATTCGTCGCTGTTCTCTGGCACCTGCTCGAGCAGTGGCTCTGCCTGAGTCTTGATTACCGCAAGCTCGTAGAGCATGGCGGAGTTGAACATGGCATCGGCGTTCTCCTGGAAGGGGAAGATCCATTTCTCCTCGCCGCGGCGCACGCTGGGCCATCGCCGTATGGTTTCCTGTGCCGACTGGTTTCGGTATTTGGCATCGCGTATGATGCGTCGCAGCAGACGGTTGTCGGTGGTGGGGATGTAGTTGTGGGTGTCGAGCAGGATGGTGGTGAGCGCTGACGCATAGACACGGTATTTCTGTTGCTCAGGCACTTGGGCGGTGAGCTCGGGGTTGAGGGCGTGGATGCCCTCCATGACAATCACGTCGTTGCTCTGGAGTTTCAGCCGCTTGCCGCTCATGACGCTCTTTCCGGTGGTGAAGTCATAGCGTGGGAGCTCCACCTCCTCGCCGTTGAGCAGCTGGGTGAGCTGAAGGTTGAGCAGCGGCAGGTTGAGGGCATAGAGGCTCTCGAAGTCGTAGTCGCCGGTATGGTCGCGCGGAGTGTTCTCGCGGTCCACGAAGTAGTCGTCGAGTGAGATGGGCACCGGACGTATGCCGTTGGCAAGGAGCTGTATGGACAGTCGCTTGCAGGTGGTGGTTTTCCCCGACGACGACGGTCCGGCAATGAGCACGAGCCTCACCCGTGAGCCATCGTCGCTGCTGCGCATGGATATTTCCTTGGCAATCTCGGCAATCTTCTTCTCCTGCAGGGCTTCGGTCACATGTACTATGGTTTGCGAATAGCCTTTGTCCACGGCATTGTTGAACTGTCCCACGGTGCTTATGCCAATGATATGCTGCCAGCGATGGTGCTCCTTGAATATCTCAAACATCTTGTCCTGACGGATGAGCGGGCCGAGCTCATGGGGATTGGTCTTCGAGGGTATGCGCAGGAGTATGCCGTCGTAGTAGGGCTCAAGGCCGAAGAGTGTGAGCATGGAAGTGTTGGTGAGCAGCGATCCGTAGAAATAGTCCACATATCCGTCGATGTCATAGCATAGGGTGTAGAGGTGTCCGAGGGTCTCCAGGAGCTTCACCTTCGAGAGGGCTCCGTTCTTTCGGAAGATGTCTATGGCCTGTGTGGTGGGTATCTCGTGGCGGTGTATGGGCAGTGCCTGTGCAATGATGTCGTTCATGCGCTGCCGTATGGCATCAACCACGTCGGTGGTGATGGGCGTGCCGATGTGGAGGTCGCAGTAGTAACCGTTGCTCACCGGTATGTAGATGGTCACTGAACCCTCGGGATAGAGGTCGTTGACAGCCTTGCAGAGCACGAAGAACAGCGTGCGGATGTAGGTGCGCATGCCGCTGGGCGAGGAGATGTCGAGAAACTCCAGCTGCTTGGGGTTGTACAGGCGGTAGTGCATGCCCTCCACCTTGTTGTTGACCTTGCAGCTCACCGGCGGCAGCTCGCCCTTTAGTCCCAGCAGTGAATAAGCCTGCTTGAGGTTGCTTCCCATCGGCACGTCAATGCTCTTATTGTTGTTCTTGCAGAAAATGCTTACCGTTTTTTCCATAATTCAAAAGGTTGGAATTGTGTAGTTGATAGATGTTGAAACCATTGTCACCCACAAAGTTAGGCTATATTTATGAGAAAAACAACCGCAATGGTTAATTTTTAAATAATTTACATTATCTTTGCAAGGAACTAATTATACATGCAATTAGCTCACATGCTGCTATTATGATAACAGATAACTTATAAAGATATGTCACTAATGATTTTCTTCAAGCTCATAGGCTCGCTGGCATTGTTGATGTTCGGTATGAAGTCGATGAGCGACAGCTTGCAGAAGATGGCAGGCTCGCAGTTGAGACATGTGCTTCAGGCCATGACCACCAACCGTTTTACAGGTATGCTCACGGGAATGTTCGTCACGGCGGCGGTGCAGTCGTCGACAGCCACCACGGTGATGACCGTGTCGTTTGTCAATGCCGGACTGCTCACCCTGGCGCAAGCCATCTCGGTAATCATGGGAGCCAATATCGGAACGACACTCACCGCATGGATCATGTCGGCAGGCTTCTCGTTCAACATCACCGACTTTGTCTATCCGGCATTCTTCATTGCCATCATACTCATCTACTCGAAGAAGAAACGCTTCATCGGTGACTTCCTCTTTGGTATAGCCTTCATGTTTCTCGGATTGGGCACGCTGCGCCAGACGGGAATAGACATGCACCTGGGCGAGAACCAGGCCGTATTGGACTTCTTCCAGCAGTTCGATCCCGACAGCTTCCTCACAACGATAGCATTCCTGCTGCTCGGAGGAGTGCTCACACTCTGCGTGCAGTCGTCGGCAGCAGTCATGGCCATAACCATGATACTCTGTTCGTCGGGAGTGCTGCCCATATACCAGGGCATAGCCCTCGTGATGGGCGAGAACATAGGAACCACCGTGACGTCGAACCTTGCAGCCATGACAGCCAACACGCAGGCACGACGGGCTGCCTTCGCACACATGTTCTTCAACCTCTTCGGCGTGTGCTGGATACTCATAGTGTTCAAACCCTTCGTTGACATGGTGTGCTCATTCGTGGGCTACGACGGAGGAATGGTGAAGACCGACCCCGGCTTCCTCGCCAACGCCGCCAAGCTGTCGTTCGTGCTCGCAGCCTTCCACACCTGCTTCAACGTTGCCAACACCTTCATACTCATCTGGTTCATACCGCAGATTGAGAAGCTGGTGTGCCGCGTGATAAAGACAAAGAAGAGCGAAGGCGAGGAAGAAGACTTCCGTCTCCACTTCATCACCGCCGGCTTCATGAAGACCCCCGAGCTCTCAGTGCTTGAGGCACAGAAGGAGATACAGTCGTTTGCAGAGAGAATACAACGCATGTTCACCATGGTAAGAGAGCTCGTTAGGGAAAACGACGAGCAAGCCTTCGTGAAAGCCTTCTCCAGGATAGAGAAGTATGAAGGCATATCCGACAACATGGAGATAGAGATAGCCAAATATCTCGACGAGGTGAGCGATGCACACCTCTCCGACGACACCAAGGCAAAGATACGCGCCATGCTGCGTGAGATTAGCGAGCTGGAGAGCATCGGCGACTCGTGCTACAACATTGCACGAACACTCAACAGACGTATCAAAGGCAAGGAGAACTTCACCGAAAGCCAGTATGCCCACATGCACCAGATGATGGAACTCACAGACCAGGCACTCACCCAGATGAACTCCATACTCGTGAACTACAGGGAGAAAAACGACGTGAATAAGGCTTTCAACATTGAAAACGAGATAAACAACTACCGCAACCAGCTCAAGTCGCAAAACATAAACGACATTGACGACCACCTCTACACCTATGCCATTGGCACGATGTATATGGACATCATCAACGAGTGTGAGAAACTCGGCGACTATGTGGTCAACGTAGTGGAGGCACGAATGGGAACAAAGCAAAGACCAATATAAGGAAAACCCACAGAAAAGGAAGGAAGCCTGCCACCGATGATGTCACAAACGTTGAGCATCGGTGGCAGGCTTCTTTCATTATAGTATGTCCCACACGGCAACGATGTGGCACACCGACCCTGCCAGCACGAAGAAATGGAACACGGAATGCATGTAGCGGCGCTTGTTGAACGAATAGAACAGCGCACCGGTGATATAAGCCACGCCCTCGGCAACAAGCCACGACACGGCATTGGGCGACACCGTATGGAGCAACGGCTTGAAAGCCACCAGCACACTCAAGCCCATGAGCACGAAGCATGCCGTCTCCAGATGGCTGTGGTCGCTCAGACGGCGAAACGACATGACCGTGCCTACAAGGGCACACAGCCACACAAACACAAACAGCGACCAACCCCAGTAGCCCTCAGTGCGCAATGCCACGAGAGTGATGGGCGAATAGCTTCCGGCAATATGCCAGTATATGGCGGCATGATCCCACTTGCGCAGACGCTCTTTCCACTTTGAACGTGCCGACAGGGCATGATAGATGGTGGAGGCGAGATACGACATGAGCATGCCGAAGAGATAGAGCGACACTCCTATGGTGCCCCAGTCGTTGCCGTTTGACACACACCACACGATGAACAGCACACCCATGACAACGGCAAGCACCACACCACCGGCATGCGACCATGAGTTCCACAGCTCTTCCTTGTGACTGAAAAATATCTTCATTGTTGTTTCTTCAGTGAGTTAATTCTTGTTGATGACAACCGCAAAGTTACGCTTTTTTGCCGAAAAGGTTTGAGGGAATGGAGAATTTTGCGTATTTTTGCTATCACAATAATGCTTACAAACAACTATTAACAAAATAACGTTACTATGAAACGAACAATGATGACCATGCTCTCCGCAATAATGGCATTGGGTTTGAGCGCACAGATCATGGATTTCCCGGAATATACCAAAGAGTTGGAGGGAACGGTGAAAGGCGGAGGCACCTCCTACCTGCACATAGGTCTCGCCTATCCCGAGAATGCTTCGCCAAGCAGCGTCACCGCCATGCGCAAAGCCATAAGCTCGATAGTCAACACCTCGTCTATTGCCAATGAGTTTGGAAAGGTGACGGCAAACCAGCCCATCTCCCGTATGGCTGACTACTATGTCAATTCATTCACCCGCGGGCTGAAGACACAATATGTCTATCCCATGACCACTTACTTCCTGAGCGTCACGGCAGAACACCAGAACGGCAATTTCGTGACTTTCGCCGTGGCCGACGGTGTCTATGGCAACGGTGGTCCGCTCCTGTCTCGTGTGACGGTAGACAAGAGCAACGGCAACCTTCTGAGCAACGCCTATCTGGTGACGCTCACCAACAGCCAGCTACGCCGGATTGTGATGAGCCACTACGAGTGTGAGAGCGAGTTTGACGAAGATACTATCAACAATCTCAGCCTTGACGACGTGTCAGTAAGCTTTCTCGAGGATGGTGTGAACATACTTTGGGCTGTCAGCTCCCACTTCTGGCAGGAGACCACGGTGCCCTACAGCGAGATGAAGCCCTATCTCACCGTCAATGCCCGCAGGTTGCTGGGAATATAGGCAGCCATGCAGGAAACAATAGCAATATTTGAAATCTAAATAGAACGTGAAAATGAAAATGCCGCAGCTCCATCATGGGAGTTGCGGCATTTGTGTTTGATTATGGTTAGGTGGTCATGACCTTGCAGTATTCGGCAAACATCTGACGGGCGATGTCGTTGTTTTCAAACCGTGTCACATAGTCACGGCAACGGGCTATGCGCTCCTCGCAGGCACCGGAGCCCTTGAGCGACTGCTCTATGGCGTGAGCCATGGCTGACGCATCGTCGGGGTCCACATAGAGTGAGTCGGGACCGCCGGCTTCTTCGAGACACGAGCCTGTGGCAGCTACCACCGGCAGCCCGCACTGTATGGCTTCTATCACCGGAATGCCGAAACCTTCGTAGCGCGAGGGATAGACAAAGCACTCCGCCATCTGGTAGATGGAGGGCAGGTCGGCGTTTGGTATGCCGTGGAGCAGATGCAGACGGTGGCTCAGATGGTTGGCTTCGGCATAGGCAACGACCTTCCGGGTGTAGGCCGTGGGGCGACCCACCACCACGAGGTGAAGGTCTTCGGGCAGCAGCGGCAGTGCTTTCACGGCGAGCATCACGTTCTTCCGTTCCTCAATGGTGCCCACGTTGAGTATGTAGCGTGCCGGGAGTGAGTAGCGTGCATGCACTTCCTGCATGCGGCTGTCGCTCTCGTGCTGTGCGAACCTCGTGCCACAGCTCTGGTATATCACGTCGATGCGGTCTTCGGGGAAGTTGCCGTAGTGCAGTATGTCGCGCTTGGTGCACTCGCTGATGGCTATTATCCTGTCGGCTTCGCGTAGTGTGGCATGGAACTTCCGCCGGTATATCGCCACGTCAATGGGCTTGTAGTATTCGGGATGTCGCAGGAAGATGAGGTCGTGAATGGTAACCACCGACTTGATGCCAGCCTTTTTCAGTCCTGCGGGCAGCTCGCCGGAGAGACCGTGGAAGAGTTCCACGCCGTCGGCTTTCAGCTGTTTCACCACGGCTCTGCTCCGCCAGTACTGCTTGTAGAATGGAATGATGGAACTTTTGGGATAGACAAACTCCACGTTCTTTCTCATCTCCACCTGCGAGCGCAGCTGGTCGTTGCCCTCGTCGGGTGCATAGAGACGCAGCCTGTGGTCGGTGGCTGCCGTGGAGAGCGAGTTTATCAGTGTGCGTCCGTAGCTGCCAAGTCCCGTTGAGTTGGCAACGATGCGTTTGGCGTCGTATCCTATAATCATTGCTGTGGGTTGTTTTCGTTGTGTTTCCTCTCAATCACCTTTCCGTCTTTCACCTCAAAGCGTTCGTTGAACTCTTCGCGGGTGCGTTTCCATCGGTTGTGGCTCCATAGCCAGTATTGCGGTGTGCGCCGTATGGTTTCTTCGAGCATCCTGAAGTAGGCGTCGGTAATCGCGAAGTCGGATGTGCTTTTCGGAGAGAGTGTGATGAGTTTGACCTCGCAGTGGTAATATCCGCGGCGCGGACGTGTCATGTCACCGTAGAAGGCAGCCTGGTTGGTCTTCCTCACTATGCGCTCCGAGCCGGTGAGCACCGGTGTGTCGTGGTTGAGGAATGTCAGCCAGTGGTGTATGTTTTTCCAGTGTGGCACCTGATCGGCAATATATCCCACCACGATGGCTTTGTTGTCGTTTTTGTAGCGCAGTATCTCGCGCAGCGACTCCTGCATGGGTATGCACAGTGCGTTCTGTCTTTCCCTCACGCTTTTGAAAAGAGTGTCCATCACTTTGTTTTCAAGCGGATGGTAGAGTTCGGTACACTGCACATGTGATGGCACCCAGTGGGGCAGCGATGTTATCCATTCCCAGTTGCAGTAGTGCCCGAGATACATGGCGCACGACTGTCCTTCGTTGAGTGCTTTGTTGAATTCCTCCATGCCCGAGAAGGTCATGCGTTTCTTCAGTTCGTCGCTGCTGATGGTCATGAGCTTCACGGTCTCCACCAGATAGTCGCAGAACCAATGGTAGAACTCCGCCTCTATGTGCTTCAGCTCGTCGCTGCTTTTCTCGGGAAACGACGATGAGAGGTTTCTCATTATCACCTTGTGGCGGTAGCGGAACACCTTTGCCACGAAGAAATAAATTATGTCGGAGAGCACATAGAGCGCCCTGAATGGCAGCAGCGATAGCAGGTACCACAGTGAGTAGGCTATGGCGTAGAGTGCTTTGTTTAGTATTTCCATTTCAGTGTAGTGTTGTAGATGCGTATGTCAGTGTTTTGGTTTCGTCCTTATGGCATGAGCTTGTCGCCCACCATGCGGTTCATGTATTGCTGTATGATGGCCTTGAGCTCGCTCACCATGGTTTTCTCCACCGCGGTATGTCCCTTGAGGTTGCGGCGCATGAGTCTGTCGTCGAGGCTGTATACGGCTTTCACCTCCGAACCGTCGAACTGCAGCACATGACCGTATTTCACATACTGGTATACGCCGTTGAGATAGTTCACGGCAAAGGTTTCCTCGGCGGGTGTCCTCAGCAGGTCTATGCCGAAGGCGAGGTATGGTTTGTCGTAGCCTACATAGTTGAGCAGCGTGGGCATGATGTCAATCTGCTGTGCCACGGCGTTGCGCATGCCCGGCTTGATGTTGCCCGATGGGTCGTATATGAGTATTGGTGAGCAGAAACGCCCGAGGTCGGTCTGGTATTCGGGGTGGTTGCTTTGGTTGGTGTGGTCGCTTGTGAACACGAAGATGGTGTTTTCAAACCACGGTTGCTTGCGTGCCGACTCAAAGAACTTGCCTATGGCCATGTCGGTATAGCGTATGCACTTGTGTATTGGCAGCTGTTCTTCCTTGAAGGTGTTCTTGTATTTCTCGGGCACCACGAAGGGATGGTGCGACGACACGGTGAAGATGGCTGTCATGAAGGGCTGCTTCATCTCGCCCATCTTTGTGCAGAAATACTGCATGAAGGGCTCGTCCCATATTCCCCAGTTGCCGTCGAAGTCGGCATCGCCGCCGAAACGGCTGTCGGCAGCATAGTCCTGTCTGCCGTAGTATTGCTCAAAGCCGGTTTTGTTGGCAAATGCCATGAAGCCCATGGAGCCGCGGTTGGCACCGTGGAAGAACGCTGTGTGGTAGCCCCAGTCCTTCAGCAGTCCGGCAATGCCGGTATAGGTGTTCATCGATGCCGGTGTGAGCACGAATGGTTCAACAAACATCGGTATGCTTGACAGCACGCTTGGCATGCCGTCAATGCTTTTCTGTCCGTTGCAGTAGGAGTATCTGAATGTGGCGCTTTGGCTCACGAGCTTGTCAACATTGGGTGTGAAGCCTTGGTACTTGCCTCCTTCAAGGTCTTTGTTGAGTGCTCCTATGTATTCGCGTCCGAAGCTTTCAACGATTATCACCACTATGTTTTTCTTCATGTGTGCCACGGTGGGTGCGGCATTGCCTGGGGCAGCGGCAGATACCACGGCTGCTGAGTCGCCGCTCTCCGGTGGCAGTCCGGCGAAGGTTGCTCCCGGGTGTATGGGTGTGTATACCTTGTCGAGCTGTTGCTGGTCGGTATAGTAGTCAGGCACCTTGAACACGTTCTTGCCTATCGTTCTCAGGATGGCGAAGGGTGTGTTGAGCACCAGTGCACACTCCATCGGTCGGTCTACATACTGGTTGGCGTTGTTTATGGTTATGGGACGTATGCCCGATGCCAGTCCGCCACGGCATGCTCCTATGCACAACGGCACCGCCGCAGCGAGCATAAGCAGGTAGATGCCGGCATGCACCATGCGCTCCTTTGCTATGGTGTAGAGCCTGCCGTCGGTGCGCGGCATGACATATAGTTTCCACAGTGCGTAGATGAGCACCACTCCGAGCACCACGAGATACCAGTGGTTGATGGTCTCGGTGAGCAGCACTCCGGAAATGTTGTTGTCGTTCTGGAACTCGCGCATCACGCTTGTGGTGGTACGTCGGAGTGTGTAGGGGAAGTAAACGGAGTCGCAGAGGTTGACGATGAGGCACAGGCTGTTTACTATCACAAACACCCACTTGCAAGTCTTGTGGTATGAGGGTCGTTCCTTCAGCCATAGCGGGAAGAGCATCATCACAATGTAGAGCATGTTGGTATAGACTATGGCAGAGGTGTCGAACCTCAGTGCTCCCGCTGCCATTCTCATGAGCTTGCCGGCGGTGAGGCTGTCGGCAAAGTAGCTGTAGTTCTCAAAGAGGTATTCCGCGCGCGCTATAATATATAATATGTACGCGAGGGCAATGTTGGCAACCATTGCCACGGCTGTGCCCATTACGGTGTCCAATATGTTTGCTTTCTGTCTGGTCATGGTCTTTCTCTGGTGGGTTATATGGCTTGCATGTCGTGCAGCTTCTTGTAGTAACCGTTGTCGAGGAGCAGCTCGTCGTGGGTACCGCGTTCCACTATCTGTCCCTCATGGAGCACTACTATCTCGTCGGCATTCTTTATTGTTGACAGTCTATGGGCTATAGCCACGGTGGTGCGTGTCTTCATGAGTCGCTCCAGGGCATCCTGCACGAGGCGTTCGCTCTCGGTGTCGAGTGCCGAGGTGGCTTCGTCGAGTATGAGTATGGGCGGGTTCTTGAGTATGGCGCGCGCTATTGACACTCGCTGTCGCTGTCCGCCGCTGAGTCGGCTGCCTCGGTCGCCAATGTTGGTGTCGTAGCCCTGCTCGCTCTGTGTGATGAACTCGTGGGCGTTGGCTATGCGTGCTGCCTCTTCCACCTCTGCCTGTGTCACGTTGTCCACTCCGAAGGTTATGTTGTTGTAGAAGGTGTCGTTGAAGAGTATGGCTTCCTGGTTCACGTTTCCTATGAGTTGCCTCAGGTCGTGCACTCCGAGGTCCTTCACGTTTATTCCGTCAATGAGCACCTCGCCTTCCTGCACGTCGTAGTAGCGTGGTATGAGGTCAACGAGTGTTGACTTTCCGCTGCCGCTCTGTCCCACTATGGCAATGGTCTTGCCTTTGGGTATCACGAGGTTGATGTCTTTGAGTATCCATTGCTGGTCGTATCTGAACGACACATGCCGGAACTCTATCTGGTGTCTGAACTCGGCAATGTGTGTTGGGTTCTCCTTGTCCTTGATGTCTATCTCTGCCTTGAGTATCTTGTCAATACGTTCCATGGAGGCAAGTCCCTTTGGAATGTTGTAGCCGGCTTTTGAAAACTCCTTCAGCGGGTTGATGATGGAGTAGAGTATGGTCATGTAGTAGATGAACACTGGTCCGGAGAGGGCATTGTAGTTGAGCACGAGAATGCCGCCATACCACAGCACCACCACTATCATCACCGTACCGAGAAACTCCGACATGGGGTGTGCCATCTGCTGGCGTATGTTCACACGCATGATGTGGTTGCGGTATTCGCTGTTTATGCTGTCGAAGCGGGCGTTCATCTTCTCTTCGGCGCAGAATGCCTTTATTATCCTCAGTCCGCCGAGCGTCTCTTCCACCTGGCTCATCGTGTCGCTCCACAGCGACTGAGCCCTTATGCTCTTTGCCTTGAGCTTCCTGCCCACCATTCCCATGAACCATCCGAACAGCGGCACGAAGATGATGGTGAACACGGTGAGCTGCCACGATATCACCAGCAGTGCCACGAAATAAGCCACTATGAGCACGGGGTTCTTGAACAGCATGTCGAGCGATGCCATGATGGAGTTTTCTATCTCCTGCACGTCGCCGCTCATGCGTGCAATGATGTCTCCCTTGCGTTCCTCCGAGAAGAACCCGAGCGACAGCGACGTTATCTTCTCATAGAGCTGGTTGCGTATGTCTCTCACCACACCTGTCCTTATGGGAATGATTGTTGCCGAGGAGAGGAAGTAGGCACCTGTCTTCAGGGCTGTCATCACCGCCAGCGCAATGCCAATGAGCAGCAGCGTGGTGGTTTCTCCCATGTCGGCAATGAGTGTCTGCACATAGTAGTCGGCGTTGTTGCCTATGATGTCGAGCGAGTTTGAGAATGTCATCTCGCTCCAGGGTATCATCTCGGGCATGGCTTTGGCCTCTTCGGTCTTGAAGAGTATCTGCAGCATTGGTATGAGTGCTGCAAACGAGAAGATGTTGAGCACTGCCGAGAGTATGTTGAACACCACCGACAGCACAAGGTATCGTTTGTATGGCGGCACAAAGCGCCTCAGCACTTGAAGGAAGTCTTTCATTTCTGTTATGGATATGTTTCTGTCTTCATCGTTTCTTACAGGCTCTCGCCGAGCAGTGTGGCAGAGGTGGAGCCGGTTATTTTCACCCTCACGGTCTCGCCAATGTGGTGCGTGCCTTTGTCAAACACCACCATCTTGTTCTGTTCCGTCCTGCCGCAGAGCTGTTCGCGGCTGCGCTTGCTGAAGTTCTCCACAAGCACGTCAAACTCCTTGCCCACGTCCATGGCGTTTCTCTCGGCAGAGATGGCTGTCTGCAGCTCAATGAGCTCTTGCAGACGGCGCAGCTTCACCTCCTCGTCCACGTTGTCGGGCAGGTGCTTTGAGGCGTAGGTGCCCGGTCGCTCGGAGTATTTGAACATGAAGGCGGAGTCATATCCCACCTCGCGCATGAGCGACAGCGAGAGACGGTGGTCGTCCTCGGTCTCGTCGTGGTAGCCCACGAAGATGTCGGTAGAGAGTCCGCAGTCGGGAACGATGCTCCTGATGGCTGCCACGCGCCCGAGATACCACTCGCGGGTGTACTTCCTGTTCATGAGCTTGAGTATGCGGTCGGAGCCCGACTGCACCGGCAGGTGTATGTGCTTGCACACATTCCTCACGTCGGCAATCACCTCGAGCGTCTCGTTGCTCATGTCCTTGGGGTGGGAGGTGGTGAAGCGCACTCGCATGTCGGGTGCACTCTCTGCCACCCTGCGCAGCAGCTCGGCAAAGCCAATGTCGTGAGAGTGGTAGCTGTTGACGTTCTGCCCGAGCAGTGTCACCTCCTTGTATCCTCGCTCACTCAGGTCGGCAACCTCGCGCAGTATGCTGTCTACGTCGCGGCTGCGTTCCCGTCCGCGGGTATAGGGCACTATGCAGTAGTGGCAGAAATTGTTGCAGCCACGCATGATGCTCACGAAACCCGAGAGATGGGCACCGTGGAGGCGCTGCGGCACAATGTCGCGGTAGGTCTCGGTGGTCGACAGCTCGGTATTGATGGCTTTGTGTCCGGTCTCTGCCTGTGCCACGAGGTCGGGCAGCGAGAGATAGGCATCAGGACCAGCCACGAGGTCGCAGTGGTGGTTTTCCAGCAGGTCGTCCTTCACTCTCTCAGCCATACAGCCCAGCACTCCTATTATGAGCTTGGGCTCACTGTCTGTGGCATGTTGCTCACGTCGGCGGCGCTCGGCGGCGAGTGCTTCCAGTCGGCGGTAGATCTTCTGCTCGGCATTGTCGCGCACCGAGCATGTGTTCAGGAAAACGGCATCGGCATCATCGAGGTTGTCGCACGCCTCATAGCCTGCCATCTTCATCACCGATGCCACCACCTCAGAGTCGGCAACGTTCATCTGACAGCCGTATGTCTCAATATACAGTTTTCTCATCAGTTCAAAATTCGCAATTTGGGTGTAAAGGTACTCAGAAACCGGCACTTGACCAAATAATAATGTGTATTTTCAAGTACAGGGCGGTTTTGGGCGCTTCTTTGTGTTATTCGCATACCCAGGGCGTTGCCCCGGGCTAACCGCTTTCTGCCCTTTTGGGGCGTACCTATATGACATCGTAATTTTGATGCATTACTGATGCATTGTTTATTATCAAAAATTCCCGTGAAACATTTTGTGAATAAACGTAAAAGGATGTAAAATATTTTACCATTTCTTTAACATTTAGAGTCTAATAAAGGCTTAAAAAATCACCCATGTAACTCTTTGATAATCAAATGTTTGGAAGGGGCATTTTAAAAGAGCCTCTTTTAGCGTGCAAAAGAGCCACTTTTGGAAGGTAAAAGAGCCTCTTTCGCAACGTGAAAGTGGCACTTTCGTTTTC
>CAMVSV010000053.1 GCA_947170265.1 uncultured Prevotella sp. | reverse complement strand
GCAAAGTATGCTCTTGCCTGAACGAAGTATTGAGTTTATCTCATGCTCACTGTCTACAAGCTTAAACTGCTTCATATATTCTATGCCCTCCATCCATGTCTTCTCTTCTTCCTCAAATCCATCAAAATCATGGAAGTTCATTGATGCGAGAATGTCAAGATGACGTTTCTTGTGAGCTTCATATTTAGCTTGAAAATTATCAAGTATATCGCCTACTCTCAGACCATTACGACTCACCTTGTCAGTATATGTAGGACCAATGCCTTTGCCCGTAGTTCCCACTTTGTTCTTGCCTTTGGCTGCTTCATAAGCTCTGTCAAGCATACGGTGAGTAGGCATTATCAGATGGGCTTTCTTTGAGATATGCAGGCGTTCAATGAGATCGTGTCCACTCTTTGCCAGCTCTTTGGCTTCTGCCATGAAGAGGTCTGGAGCAAGCACTACTCCATTGCCTATGATGTTAACCTTTCCTCCCTGGAAAATGCCGGAAGGAATGCTTCTCAGCACATATTTCTGTCCTTCAAACTCAAGGGTATGACCAGCGTTGGGTCCACCTTGGAAGCGTGCTATCACATCGTAGCCGGGAGTGAGCACGTCAACAACCTTTCCTTTACCTTCATCGCCCCATTGGAGTCCCAACAAGACATCTACTTTACCTGTGTTCATTCTTTCTGAGTGTTATTATTTTTACTTTTTTTCTTATTTGTCTTACGAGTTAAGCGCGACTGGCATGAGGAGCAAACACCATAGATGTAAAGTGTAAAACCATCTTTTCTGAAACGCTTATACCTTGTCTGCTCAATAGCCTGCTTCACTTCGGGTGCACTAATCTCGGTTTCCTTGCCACAGAGCGTACACACCTGATGTATGTGGTCGTCGTCGTCATGGCACAACTCATATTTTGTCTGCCCTATAAAGCGATGTCTGACAACCAATCGCAGCTTAATAAAAAGTTTCATGGCATTATACAGTGTAGCTTTCGACACTCTGAAGTTCCGTGTTTCAAGCAATTCCTCAAGAGCATCCAATGTGAAATGCCCTTTGAAGTCGCACACCGCATCAAGTATAGCATAACGTTCTGGCGTTTTCCTGTAATTGTTTCCCACCAGATAGTTTGTCAGCGTTTCACGTATCTTTTCCTTTCTTGCGTCGTTTACCACTATATCAACTTATTAAGCCGCACAAAGTTACAACATTTTTTTATTATATAAGGTATAGAATATAAAAAACCGCTAAATCTGTAATTATTTTGGCTATTAAAAATAGAAATTCAAACTGATTACAGGAATAGCCTTGCCACTTCACTGATGCTAATACCTGATGAAGCATGACAGTAATACAAACACTACCCCCAAAACGTCTATTGAAGGAGTTTTTCAACTCCGTGAAACAGTTAACAAATGTGAACGGAAAATATTCTCCGCACAGTGAGAAAACGAAAGTGCCACTTTCGTGCTGCGAAAGAGGCTCTTTTACCTTCCAAAAGAGCCTCTTTTGCACGCTAAAAGAGCCTCTTTCAAAACACCCCTTCCAACCTTTTGATTACCAACGAGTTACAGAGGTGATTATTTAAGCCTCTCTCACCCTCCAAATGTTAAAGAAACCTTCTAATATTTCACATCTCTTCACGTTTATTTACAAAATGTTTCACGCCATTATTTCAATCATTTTACCTCTCTTAATAATCAGCCACAATCGTGATTTCAATTCTATTGAGCATACATTACACGCATAAAGTGAAGCAAGTAAAAGCGCCATCAAAGATTTTAAATGGAGATTGCTTGATTTATTAAATAAAATCGTATTTTTGCAAAATGATATTCTATTTCTCCGGAACGGGCAACACCCGATGGGCGGCGAAAGAAGTAGCCCGAAAGACCGGTGATGAACTGGCGTACATACCAGACATCATCAATGGCGATTGTCGCTTCAAGCTTGGCAGCGGGGAGCGCCTTGGGTTTATTTTTCCCGTTCATGGATGGCGTCCGCCAAAGCTTATCAAGACATTCATAGAGAAAGCCCTGTTCTCCGTGTCTGATGACGGTAACATGCCGTATGTCTATGCCCTGTGTACTGCCGGCGACAGCATCGGAAAGGCCATAGAGATATTTGACTGCGACTTAAAGAAGAAAGGACTGAAGCTTGACGCTGCTTTCTCGCTCATCATGCCGGAGTCATATGTAGGACTTCCTTTCATGGATGTTGACCCAAAGGAACGTGAACAGAGAAAGATATCCACGGCAGCAAAACGACTTTCCGAGTTTGAGAGCTACATATACAATAAGGAGAAGACATGGCATGCCGACGGTGTTGACGACAGACAATTTCTTGTGAGGGGTCCTCTGCCGGCATTCTTCAGCAATGTAGTGGGAGGCTTCTTCGTAAATCACCTCATTACCGACAAGCCATTCCATGTGGCAGAAAAGCGTTGCACAGGCTGCGGCACCTGCGGGAAGGTTTGTCCTGTAGGCGACATTTCCATGGTCAATGCCAGTTCGGGCAAATTAATTCCTTCATGGAAGCACGACAACAGCTGCCTTACATGCTTCACTTGCTATCACCACTGTCCCACCCACGCCATTGAGTATGGAGGAAGAACAAAAAGCAAGGGACAGTATTACTTCAAACCATCCAAACAACGAGAATAAAAACAGCAAAAACATAACACTGTAAATTATGAAAAAGATACTTTTAATGGCAATATGTTGCCTTGCCGTCATGACGGCAAAGGCTGTGAAAGCCGATCCGACACCCGTTAGTATAGTACAGTCTGACGGCACCATTCTCACGGTTATGGGATATGGCGACGAAGACTTTCACTGGTATTCAACCAGCGATGGCGTACTGTTGGTGCGCAAAGGCTATGACTACCATGTTGCCGTGAGTGACGACGAGGGAAAGCTCGTTGCCTCCGGCATACTCGCACATGAAAAGGGCAAGCGCCCTGTTCACGAGATGCAGCTTGCTGCAAGTCAGGACCGCAGGCAGATGATTGCAAGAGCACATGCCTACAGCCTACGTCAGAATGCCACGAGCATGGCAAAGATTGGCATTGGCACGAAAACGCCTCCCTATTTCCCACATACAGGAACACCTAAATGCCTGATACTGCTGGTAGAATTCAGTGATGTGAAATTCACCGTTGCCGACCCTTACCTCACCTTCAGCGACTACCTCAATGCTGATGGAGAAATAGAAAACCGAGGACTCAGGGAAGACCGCAACTACGGCAGTGTGAAGAAATTCTTCACCGACATGAGCGACGGTCAGTATGTACCGCAGTTCGACATTGTAAAGCCTGTAACCCTTGACAAGACTTCGGCATACTATGGTGCCAACGAAAACATCAAAGAACTGTTAATTGATGTTTGCAAGAAAGTACAAGAAGAAAAAGGTGTGGACTTCTCACAGTATGATGCCGACAACGATGGCAGCGTGGATCTTGTTTATATAATCTATGCAGGATATTCAGAGAGTATATCAGGAAACTCTTCAGACGACATCTGGCCCAAATCAGGTGTAACGAGCCTTACTGAAGAGTATACCGACGAAAAGGGTAACAAGAAAAACAGAACAATACTATTCAACAACAAGAAGATTGAACGCTATGGAGTAAACAATGAGCTGAATTACTATCCAAGCAAGAAATTCAAGGAAGACCCACAGGTGAGAGTCAACGGCATTGGTCTCTTTTGCCATGAGTTCTCCCACACTTTGGGATTGCCCGACCTCTATCCCAAGGACGACGCTGCCAAGATTGACAATCAGGAAATGGAGTACTGGGATATCATGGACGGTGGAGAATATACAGACAACGGCTATACCCCCACTCCTTATACCCCATGGGAAAAGGAAGTGATGGGTTGGAAGATTATTGAAACACTCGACGAACCCCAATATGTGGAACTCGCAGCCGATGAAGCACGCAAGATTACATGCGAGGGTTCTGAAGAATATGTCATACTTCACAATGTGCAGGGCATGGACTATGAAGGTGAAACCGGCAGAGGATGGGCAAAGCAAATGATGGGTCACGGACTGATGATTTACCGTATAGACTATAAAGGACGTAGTTCGGTAAACCTCGGCGACTATCCAAACAACACACCAGGATCGCCAGGTATCACCGTGGTGCCTGCCGACAGTCTCGTTATTTCAGTATATAGGATTAATAGAAGTGGTGCTCCTACTGAAGAGAAGCCTTATACGGATTATGACTATCAAATGAGTCATTTCGCCGACCCATACCCGGGACTCGTAGGAACAACACAGGTAGACAGCATAACGCTCAACAATGCCATACTGCGCAAACCTATCTACACCATTAGCGAAGACAGGGAAAGAGGTACCGTGTCGTTCCGTTTCTTGGATGAGAACATCGTGAAGAAATTCACCGTTGATGCGAACACATACACAGTGGTGAAGAATGACGAAAACATCGTGAAGGTGGCAAACAGTGGTGACGCCGTAAGTGGAGAGCTTGAGGTGCCTTCGAGTGTAACATATCATGAAAAGGATTATTTCGTAAATGAGATTGCAGCCGGAGGCTATGAGAACTTAGACATCACGTCTGTGGTGATACCGGAGAGCATTGAGACCATTGGAGAAAACGCCTTTGCTGGATGCAGCGCCATAGAAAATGTCACGGTATATGCCACCGTTCCTCCAACAGCCACAAAGCCCGAAACTGCCAGTGAGTCTTCCAACGAAGCCAAGAAAGACATTGCGGGAAGCAGTGATGATTTAGTCTTGTTTGACGAGGGCGTATATCAAACAGCTATACTCTATGTACCCGAAGGAACTACAAGCGACTATGCCGAAGCTAATGGCTGGAAACAGTTTGAACAGATATTGGAAATAGGAAAAGTGCCCGATGCCATCAGCCTTACCAAGACACAAACTAAACGCAACAATGGAGTTTACACTATAGACGGACGACGCATAACCCGCGATTTGTCAACACTGGCACCTGGCATCTACATCTATGGAAACAAGAAAGTGATAGTGAAATAAGACTTTAAGTATATTTAGAAGACAAAATCACAATGTAAAAAAACGGAGGATGAAACCAATATGCTTCATCCTCCGTTTTATTTATAGCAAACATTCAGCTCATCTTATGATATTCAAGAAGTCCTTCAATGGGACTCTTGAGTATGGTTCCCATCTTCAATGATTCTGCTGAAACGGCTTTCATCAACTGAGAACGGTAATACCAGGCTATGCTTCCTACGGCATTTACGGGAAGCTCATTGCGCATGTATCGCACCACATTCTTCCTAAGGAACTCACGGAAATGCTCCACTACAAGCTCTTCCAGTTCATGATGGTCTGAAATATGACGTGAGATAAACGGAGAGAGCGATGCCAGAAATCTGTTTGCCATAGGTTGGCGATAAACCTTTTCTATTATCATACCATAGTCAAGCGACATCTCTTTGAGAAACATGTCGCGAAGAGTAGACGAAAACTCTCCCTTGAAAAGAGCATTGAGGAGTTTTCTGCCAAGCACGGCACCACTACCCTCGTCGCCAAGAATATATCCAAGCGGCGGAATATTGGCAACGATGCCTTTACCGTCATACAAACAGGAATTGGAACCTGTCCCGAGAATGCAGGCAATACCTTCTTCATCACCACACAATGCCCTGGCTGCACCAAGAAGGTCTGAGCTGACTTCACATGAAGTTAGGTTACCAAACAATTCCTTGAGCACATTGCTTACAATCAGGGCAAAACTGCCAGTGCAGCCGGCACCATAGAAAAACACCTTAGCTACATCATCTTTCGCCTCACCCATGTTTACCATGAGCTCGTCAACAAGGATGCGCTCTATTGTTTCAAGGTCTTGATGAACGGGATTGATGCCCTGTGTGGAAACCATACGGTGTGTGCCGTCAGATGACAACACACACCAGTCAGTCTTTGTACTACCGCTATCGGCTATGAGTGTAAGCATACTTTATAGTCAGCGTTCGTCAATAGGGGTATAATCTTTCTCGCTGAGTATGTTCTTGTAGGCTGGACGAATAATTCGTCTTCCATCGAAATTCAACTCTTCTATGCGGTGAGCTGTCCATCCCACGATGCGCGCCATGGCAAATATCGGAGTGTAGATTTCCTGCGGCAAACCAATCATCTCATATATGAAACCACTGTAGAAGTCAAGGTTGGCACACGCCGGTTTGCCGTTCTTGCGGCGCTCCATGAGACATTTTATGCCTTCCTGCTCAAGAAGACACAGGAAGTTGTATTCTTCCTCGCGATGTTTCTCTTTTGCCAGCTCACCGGCAAGTTTCTTCAACTCCACTGCTCGTGGGTCGCTCTTGGTATATACGGCATGTCCAATGCCATAGATGAGTCCGGTCTTGTCGTAGGCTTCCTTGTTGAGCATGCGACGC
Source organism: uncultured Prevotella sp. (assembly GCA_947170265.1). Classification (GTDB taxonomy): domain Bacteria; phylum Bacteroidota; class Bacteroidia; order Bacteroidales; family Bacteroidaceae; genus Prevotella. The sequence goes on along the minus strand of CAMVSV010000053.1, from coordinate 8,811 downwards.
AGATAAGTGTCAATCTCATCAACGTTTTTCCAGTCATGAATCTGCTCCTTAAGGTGATGGAACATGTTGATAACCTTGATGTTCGCGCCACCATGAAGCGGTCCTTTGAGCGAGCCTATACCGGCAGCTATCGAAGAATAGGTATCGGTGCGTGTCGAAGATGTAACCCTCACGGTAAAGGTAGAGTTGTTACCACCGCCATGCTCAGCCTGAGTGATAAGCAGAAGGTCAAGTGTGCGTGCCTCAAGCTCGGTATACTCTTCATGCTTGAGCATGTAGAGGAAGTTCTCGGCAATTGAGAGGTTTTCCTTCGGGTGACGTATATGGAGCGAACGTCCATGAACGCTGTGCCTGTATATATTGTAGGCATAGGCAATGATTGTGGGGAACTTCGCAATCAGCTCTATCGACTGTCGCATAAGGTTGTCGCGCGAAATATCATCCGGATTCTGGTCAAAGGTATACATCTCGAGCACACAACGCGCAAGGATGTTCATTATGTTTGAGCCTTCAAGATCCACAAGATGCACAACGGTACGATGGTCAAGCGACATATTGTCGTTGAGCAACTCTGCAAAGGCTGTAAGTTCTTCTCTGTCGGGCAGCTCGCCGGAAAGCAACAGGAATGCCACCTCCTCAAAACCAAAGCGTTTCTCCTTGAGAAGAGGTTCTACAAGCTGGCTGAGCTCGTAACCACGATAGAAGAGTTTGCCATCGGTAGGATGAAGCTTACCATCCTCACCGCGCTCGTAGCCCACCACATTACCAATGTTGGTGAGACCCACAAGCACACCCGAGCCATCTTCATTGCGCAAGCCACGCTTAACACCATACTGGGTAAACAGTTCATTGTCAATCTTGCAGGAACTCTTTACCTTGTCACTAAGCTTATAAATCAGATACTCTTTCTTCATACCTTTGCTAAAACCTATTTGTTGTAATGAAATGCAAAGATATGAAAAACTTTCGAAAAGAAAGCTTTTAGGGGAAATAAAAACGCAAAATGACACTCATTTTGCGTTAAATCAATATTTTTTGATGCTATCAAGGCTAATATTTGACCAAATCTGAAAGCAAATGACGGCATCCGTCTTCTATCAGGTCAAGAGCCTTTTCAAACCCTTCTGAACCACCATAGTATGGGTCGGGAACACTGTCACAACCCTTGTACTCTTCAAAGAGGTCTTTCATCTTCACTACCTTTTGTTCATATTGCTCTCGTTGAGCTGCGCTGATATTATTGGGTATACGACTTACTACGTCATAGTAATTATCTTCATCCATCACTACAATTATGTCGAAGGCTTTAAAATCAGAGGAATTGAACTGTCGGGCACGAAGCATGGAGAGATTGTAGCCGCGCCTTAGGGCATGCTTCTGCATCCTCGGGTCTGGACTGGAGCCAATGTGCCACCCGCCTATACCAGCAGAGTCTACCGTTATAATATCACTCAGCCCTTTCTCGGCTATCATCTCCCGCATCACGCCTTCGGCAGCAGGCGACCTGCAGATATTTCCGAGGCAGATAAACAATATTCGTTTCTTCATTTCCTGTGATATATATAATGCTTTATAAACCTGAACAGCTCACCGCCTATCCAAATCAAAGATGTCAGACTAACTATTGTCACCCATTCTACAATACTCAAAGGCTCAACGCTGAACAGCTCACCACCAAACTCCACTATTACTATCTGTCCGAAGAATATCAACAAGGCTATGATATTGAAGCCTTTGCTGTGAGAGATGTCATGGAAGGCATTACGCCCAGTAAGGAAAGCCTTGGCGTTAAGGATGTTCCAGAACTGCATCATCACGAAAGTCGTGAAGAAAAGGCATTGCTCATGCGAGGAAAATCCTCCTTTTTCAAAGAAGAAATACATTGCCAACAGTGCAGCGGAAAACAGTCCGCCAACAATGATTATAAACTCGCGCATCGGAGTGCTTATGATAAAGTCTTTCCTGTCTCGCGGATGTTCTTTCATAACGCTTGGCGACGGAGGCAACGATGCCAAGGCCATGGCTGCAAAGGTATCCATTATAAGATTAACCCAAAGCATCTGTGTCACCGTGAGTGGAGACCTTGTGTCGAAGAATGCTCCCACAAGCACCGTTATACATGCCACAACATTAACAGTCATCTGAAAAAGGATAAATCGCTGTATGTTGCGATAGAGCGACCTGCCCCACATCACAGCAAGTCCTATTGAGGAAAAAGAGTTGTCAATGATGGTTATATCTGAGGCTTCCTTGGCTACGGCTGTACCATCGCCCATCGACAAGCCCACATGGGCAGTATGGAGCGCAGGGGCATCATTGGTACCGTCGCCTGTCACCGCCACTACTTCACCATTGCTCTGCAAAGCTTCCACGAGACGCTTCTTGTCCATTGGACGTGCCCTGGCAATTATTTTCAGTCTCCCTACCCTCTCCTTGAGTTGCTCATCAGAGAGTTCTTGGAACTGGCTACCAGTAATCACCATCTTCGACTCGTCTGTGTCTGGCTTGAAGAAAAGCTCTGATGGAAGGCTGTCGTCAATCAGACCTATCTGCCTACCAATCTCTATGGCTGTACCAGGAGTGTCGCCAGTTACTATTTTCACATCTATGCCTGCGTTGACACACTCCTCTACGGCGGCTTTCACCTCTGGACGCACAGGATCGGATATAGCTGCTACAGCCTGCATCACAAAGGCACCGTTATCTACCTGCATGGCGAAAGCAAGTGTACGCATGGCTTTATGCTGATAAAGGGCAAGCTTTTCAAGATAGCCACACCGTTCTTCCTGCTTCATGCTACACATATCCATGACTATCTCGGGTGCTCCTTTTATATATGTCACAGTGCCAGAATTTGTTTTCACTGTGGTCGACATATATTTGCGTTCGGTGGAAAATGGGGTTTCATCCACGATGTCGGCATTGGCTCTCAGGAGCTTATAGTCCATACCCTTGCCATCAATCCACAATAGCAGAGCACCCTCGGTCGGGTTACCAATCACCTCTTGCCCATTGAGCTGGGCTGTGGAGTTTATTGCCATATTAGCAATAAGAGACTGCTCACTGTCATCAGCAGACATGGCTGTAGGGACAAACACCTCGCTTACCACCATCTTGTTCTGTGTGAGAGTGCCTGTCTTGTCGGTACATATCACCGTTGCCGCTCCCATGGTCTCACAGGCATGCATCTTCCTCACAAGGTTATTGTTTTTCAGCATACGCCTCATGCTGTAAGCAAGACTCAGCGTGACAGCCATTGGGAGGCCCTCGGGCACTGCCACTACAATAAGCGTCACAGCAATCATTATTGTCTGGAGCAAATACAACAGGAAATCAAAGGTGCTGAAGTCCTCGGTAATTAGATAATCAGCTATGCGCCCCACCACCACGAGTGACGCTATCACATACGATGCTCTGGCAATGAACAGTCCCAATCGGTCGAGCTGCTCATTGAGCGGTGTCTTCACATGGTCGTCGAGAAGCGTGGCTGTAAAAGCCTGACCGTTCTCGGTACTGTCTCCCACTGCTGTAACCTTGAACACGCCATGACCTTCCATTACCTTGGTGCCTCTTAGAACCTGCCACCGGGGGTATGTAGCTTCATCTGATGACTCAATAGCAGTCTCACTGCCATAAGCATCAACATCCTGTGTCGCTGCTTTCTCGGAGACAGGCTCACCGGTAAGCGATGACTCGTCAACCATGAGCTGCGATGCTTCCATGAGAGTACCATCGGCAGGAATCTCATCGCCTGTGTCAATCATCACGACATCACCCACCACCACGTCGCTCTTGCTTATCTTCACCATCCTTCCGTCGCGATACACCCTCACCGGGTCGTTGTCGCTCACCTTGTTTAGCAAGTTGAATTCACTCTCGGCTCTTTGTTCAAAGAAGAAAGCCAGTCCAGTGGCAAGTATGATGGCTATGAAAATGCCCACAGGCTCAAAGAATACCGACGTAGGCTTGTCCATAACAAAGTATTCATAGGCTGAGATGCCTATTGACAAGGCACCAGCCACAAGAAGAATGCGTATCAACGGATCGGTGAACTTTGCGAGGAACTTGCGCCAGAGCGGCTCACGCTGAGGCTCGCTTATGACATTAGAGCCATGGAGACGCCTGCTTGCCGTCACTTCACTAGAAGAAAGTCCTATATATGATTGTCGTTTTGCCATAAGATATAGGTGGCAACAAACAAAACAACCAATGCCACCTTCACATGTAAAAATATCGAAATGATAAATACCTATTCAAACAAACGCTTGAAGAAATCGTTCAAATCATCTTCAAGACCTTCCATCAGATCACCACCGATTATCACAGTGTCATCGTCTACGACGTAAAGCTCGGCAATGCTCTCCCTGTCATCATCTTCAAGCACGAAATTATAAGGCTTTATAATTCCCAAATTCTCAACCAAATTCTTCTGATGACAGAGCTCCTGCCGCATCACCAATGCTACTGACTGATAGAAATTGTCATCTTTATTGTCTATCCACTCTTCCACAACACAACGGGTAATCTCCTGATCGTCATCGTCAAACGCCATGAGGTCACCACTCTCCTGCGACACACGCACATGTATGTCGGTCATTGGAACCTGTTCGTTGTCCGCCGGAAATTTCTGCGTCAACTTACCGATAAACCGGTCTATCTGCTGAAGGGTCTGTTCGTTGGCTTTCATCTCTTTATACATATCCTTTCTGCAAAGGTAGTAAAAGATTTATATCCGAACACAACTTTAACAGATATTTTTTCTGAAAGAAGACTGTAATAACAACGAATAACTGCAATCATCCATCATGTCTGACCATCATCTTCGAATTCAAATTCAAAAGAGCCGTCAGGAACTCTCGCGCCTGTTCGAGGGAAAGATGAAGACACTCTACAAGGAGCAGGGGTCACAGTTCCGCATAGAGTTACTGGAGACACCGAAAATGCAGGAGTTCATAGAGACACATGCCGACGCGCTCAACTCCGGCTTCCAGCAAGTCAAAATGTCGGATGCCATGCGCCAGCGTCTTCAGCGGTCGAACTACATATTCTCCGGCATGAAGACGTTCCACGAACTCAATGAGGCGTTCCCGTCTCTCATCGACGAGAATGGCAATAGAAAACCATTCGAACAGTTTTTGAATGATGTTCAAAGGATAGACCGTACCTACAACCAGAACTACCTTCGTGCAGAATATAACTTCTGCCAGGCCTCGGCTGACATGGCTGCCAAGTGGGAGGGCTTCATGCAGGACGGCGACCGATACAATCTGCAGTACCGCACTCAGCGAGACAAAAAGGTGCGTCCGGAACACGCCGCGCTCGATCGTGTGACACTCCCAATGTCTGACCCGTTCTGGCAGGAGTATTACCCACCCAACGGCTGGAACTGCCGCTGCACCGTCGTACAGGTGCGCAAGTCAAAGTACCCCGTGACACCACACGACGAGGCAATGGCACTCGGTGAGGAGGCGACGGGTAAGGACACCAAGGGCATCTTCCACTTCAATCCTGGCATAGAGAAGAAAACTATTCCGAACTACAATCCGTACACCATCAAACGGTGCCGGGACTGTGACATTGCAAAAGGAAAACTAAAACTCGCTTTTGTTCCTGACAACGAAGTGTGCGCTGCATGCGAACTTCTGCATCGATGTGCAGGGGATAATGAAAAGTCAGCAACTGCAATCGAAAGGACACACTATCTCCACGAAATGGAACCGTTGCTCCAAATCAGGCATGAAAAGCCCATCGACGAGGGTACAATCAAAGTCGGGTTCTCTACTTATGGGAATAAACACCTTTTCTCTGATACATTCGGCAGATCAAGAGTCTTGCTAAAAGAAGACTTAAAAGATTTGGGGGCGCTCCTTGAAAACAGCACCTATATTGATGATTCTGCTTTAACGCATCCGAGAGCTGATAATATAGAACATTTCTACTATTATAAGGCAGAATTGCATGGAAGAACCGTACGGTTAAATGTTGCTAAGGAAGTCAAGCATAGGGATAGTGGACACATAGTAATAAAATACTATCTCTACTCAATAAATGATATAAACGAATAAAACACCGAAGGCGGCGGTTAGGTCTAAATTGCCAGAGTGCCATTCCCTCAGTGCTTTATTGCAAGTGCAAAGGTACAAAAAAATCCGTTACTTCCAACAAAAGTAGCGGATTTTTCTTCAGATCTCACCACGGTGGACTGTCTTACGATGTACCTCCACATGGCACTCATGGCAAAGAAGCACCAGGTTGCTCGTCGCCAACGCAAGACCAGGATTCTCTCTAACACCAACCAAGTGGTGAATCTCCAACGACGCTGTACCAAAGTGCCTGCCGCACATCTCGCAACAGCCGTCCTGTTGCTTATATAACAGCAGCTTCTTTTTTCGAAGTGTTTTACACCGACATTAAACAACTCCTCAAACTGATGCGCCGTTTTTACATTCAGTCCATAAAGAGCATGATATATGGCATCAAACAGTGTAGTCTTGCCACAACCATTCAGATGGCAAATATACTAATTTTTTGGATTTGAAAAACCGTTATTCAAAGTTTTTTTGGATTTCAGGCGGTTTAACGGCATTACAAACAGTATGTTCTGTGTCTTTTAAACGACATTCAAAACTCCGACAATTAGAGCTGAGCCAGTATTCTTCGTACAATACTCGAGTATTCTCCGCACAATACTCGAGTATTTTGGGCTCAATACTGGAGTATTTTGGGCTCAATACTGAGCGCATACTACAAAAGTGAGAAAGCGAAACAAAGGAAATGACGATACGACACCTCGGAGATTACAAAAAAATATTAAAACTAAGAAGATGGAACGGCATAGTTTCAACGATTACTTGCCAAAACGAAAAGAAACTCGTAAATTTGCATGGAACAAACAAACATGGAGTAACTGAGCAATACAAACCTCAAACTATTGAAACAAACATCAAACTATGAAACAAACAATTTTAGTTACCGGTGGTACGGGATTCATTGGCTCACATACCACAGTAGAACTGCAGCAAGCCGGCTACGACGTAGTGATAGTAGACAACCTGTCGAATTCAAAAATTGAAGTTCTTGACGGAATAGAAAAGATTACCGGCATAAGGCCAGCATTTGAAAAAGTAGACCTTAGAGACTATGATGCCACTGAACAGGTGTTCAAGAAATATCCACAGATAAGCGGAATTATTCACTTCGCAGCATCAAAGGCTGTGGGAGAAAGCGTGCAGAAACCTCTGCTCTACTATAGAAACAACATAGTATCGCTCATCAACCTGCTTGACCTCATGCCCAAATACGATGTGAAAGGTATTATATTCTCATCATCGTGCACCGTTTACGGACAACCTAAACCCGAAAACCTGCCAGTGACAGAGACTGCTCCACATCAGAAAGCAACATCACCCTATGGCAACACAAAGGAGATTAACGAACAGATAATCTACGACTATATACACAGCGGTGCCAATATCAAGAGCATAATACTAAGATACTTCAACCCAATAGGAGCACACCCTTCAGCCCTTATCGGAGAACTTCCAAACGGAGTGCCTAACAACCTCATACCATTCGTCACACAGACAGCCATAGGAGTGAGAGAACAACTCACCATATTCGGAAACGACTATGACACTCCAGACGGCACATGTATAAGAGACTACATCTATGTGGTGGACCTTGCAAAAGCACACGTTGCAGCCATGACAAGAGTGCTCGATACCGACAATGACAAGCTTGAATACTTCAACATTGGAACAGGAAACGGAAACTCAACACTCGAGATAGTGGAAACCTTCCAAAAAGCAACAGGAGTGAAACTCAACTGGAAATACGGACCACGAAGAGAAGGCGACATAGAGAAAATATGGGGAAACGTGGACTATGCCAACAAAGTGCTCGGATGGAAAGCCGACACTCCACTTGAGGATGTACTCGCATCAGCATGGAAATGGCAGCTTAAGCTAAGAGAAGACGGAATTATGTAAAAGAAAAGATACAAAAAAAGCCGATTGTATTCAGTGCAATCGGCTATACTTTTAAACAAAAACATAATAATCATTAAACCAATAAACATTATCAACGTCTATAAAACAAAAGATAACACATTCAAAAACATAAAAAATTAAGTCATGAAGAAGATCCTAATGATTACAATGCTGCTCATGAGCGCATTCTCGTTTGCACAAGCACAAGGACAAGCTGAGATAAAGTTCGACAAGATTGAACACAACTTCGGAACTTTCTCACTGAAAAGCAACCCTGTACAAGAAACAACATTCACATTCACTAACACAGGAAAAGCACCACTCGTGCTCAATCAAGTAGTAGCAAGCTGCGGATGCACTATCCCGGCTTACGACAAGAAACCCATAGCACCAGGACAAAAAGGTACTATAAAGGTAACCTACAATGGTAAAGGCAAATTCGCCGGAAGATTTAAGAAAAGCATCACTGTACGCTCAAACGCTGCTACAGAAATGATACGACTGTATGTCACAGGAGAAATGACGGATTAAATTTCACAAATAAATAGGGCAAAAACAACATTAGCCTATAAACAAATAGCCGCTTGCAAATTGATGCAAGCGGCTTTTACTTTATCATGCCATATAAATGCTGGGCAGCTGTCATAGCTACAGCAGGAATGTGATACAGGCAGATTTACTTTACATGTCATATAAATGACGTTAGAAACCAATACAATCTCCAAAATCCATATCAAACAACACCATCAAAGATAACTGTGTCAAAAAAGCAACACAAAAAAAGCGTTCCGTCATCATTTCTGAAAACGGAACGCTCATTGAA
>CAMVSV010000052.1 GCA_947170265.1 uncultured Prevotella sp. | reverse complement strand
CAAATCCTAATATTCATAGGGGCTGGATTGCAAATCCAGCCCAACTCACTCCTGCTCAACTCACTCCTGCCCAACTCACTCCTGCCCAAACACTCCTGCCCATAAGGACAGCGTTTCTCGGATTGATGCGCCCCGTAAAGCGCAACCTCATATATCATTACTTTACCATGGGATTTTTGTACTAAATTATTCATTATGTGTTTTGAATAGTTTTTGAGCTTAACGGTCCATAACATCACACAGGCTCATTTTCGCAATTCTCAATCTTAAGAAACATAAACCTTTGGTGGCAATGAAAGGTGTCATGTTGATTAAATTCTTAAAAAATAAGAGAAAACATTTGGCTGTTAATCTAAAAACCACTACCTTTGCACCCGCATTAAGCCGAGAGAGGCACAACTTGCGCTTGTAGCTCAGTTGGTAGAGCATCTGACTCTTAATCAGAGGGTCCAGGGTTCGAACCCCTGCAGGCGTACTTTTGAACTTAATGCATGCGCTTGTAGCTCAGTTGGTAGAGCATCTGACTCTTAATCAGAGGGTCCAGGGTTCGAACCCCTGCAGGCGTACTTGAAGAGAGATTCCTTAGTGAATCTCTTTTTTCATTTTACGACATACCTGTGACATTTCCCATGATGCTTTTGCAATATATTATAATAGGTGTAGTGATTGTCGTTTCACTATTGTATATCCTGAAAATGACAAAAGATGTCATTTCAAGGAGAAACGACCCGTGCCATGGTTGCAAAGGATGCAGTCTCAAGAACAACACCAAACATTGCCAAATGAAAAATACCAATGGCAAGAACAAAGAAAACAATATGTAAGTTCCGGCAATATCAAAATGACATAAATCATTTAAAACTCTCAAATAATCGTTCAAAAAGCATATTTTTCAAGGAAAATCTAACTTTTTTCCACAAAATCACTAAAAAAAATTGCATTTTGCTTGCAGGTATTACTAAAATTTGTACCTTTGCATCCGAAAAGGATTGGAAACAAGTTCTTATGATTAGGATGACAACGCAAAATCCACGATATACATTATTAACAACCCATAAAAAGTAAAAGAAGATTATGAAAGCTACAGAAGTTGTAGAGAATTTGAAAAGAAGATTCCCGAACGAGCCGGAATACATTCAGGCTGTAAGTCAGGTTCTGGGAACCATTGAAGAGGAGTACAACAAACATCCTGAGTTCGACCGTGCAAACCTCATTGAGCGTCTTTGCATTCCCGACAGAATCATTCAGTTCCGCGTTACATGGGTAGACGACAAGGGTAATGTTCAGACAAACATGGGCTATCGCATCCAGCACAACAACGTTATCGGTCCGTACAAAGGAGGTATTCGCTTCCACGCTTCAGTAAACCAGAGCATCTTGAAGTTCCTCGCATTTGAGCAGACATTCAAGAACTCACTCACCACTCTCCCCATGGGTGGAGGCAAAGGTGGTTCAGACTTCTCTCCCCGCGGCAAGAGCAACGCCGAGGTTATGCGTTTCTGCCAGGCTTTCATGTCTGAACTCTATCGTCACATCGGTCCCGACGAGGACGTACCAGCTGGCGACATTGGTGTAGGTGGTCGCGAGGTTGCATACATGTTTGGTATGTACAAGAAGCTCACACACCAGTTCCAGGGCGTTCTCACCGGCAAGGGTCTTGAGTTTGGCGGTTCACTCATCCGTCCCGAGGCAACAGGTTACGGTAACGTTTACTTCCTGCTCAACATGCTCAAGACAAAGAACATCGACATCAAGGGCAAGACCGTTCTCGTGTCTGGTGCCGGCAACGTTGCACAGTACACCATGGAGAAGCTCATTGAGCTTGGTGCCAAGCCTGTTACCTGCTCTGACTCTGACGGTTACATCTACGATCCAGACGGCATCGACCGTGAGAAGCTCAACTACATCATGGAGCTTAAGAACGTTGAGCGCGGACGTATCAGCGAGTATGCAGAGAAATACGGCGTGAAATATGTAGCAGGCAAGAAGCCTTGGTTCGAGAAGGCCGACATAGCACTGCCCTCTGCCACTCAGAACGAGATTAACGAAGAGGCAGCCAAGGCTCTCATCGCCAACGGAGTGTTCGCTGTGAGCGAGGGTGCCAACATGCCTTCTACTCCTGAAGCCATCAAGGTGTTCCAGGATGCCAAGATACTCTATGCACCAGGTAAGGCTGCCAATGCCGGTGGTGTTGCAGTATCAGGTCTGGAGATGAGCCAGAACTCTGAGCGTCTGCACTGGAGCAGCGAAGAGGTTGATGCCAAGCTCAAGAGCATCATGGGCAACATCCACGAGAACTGCGTGAAGTATGGTACAGAGGCTGACGGCTATGTCAACTATGTTAAGGGTGCCAATGTTGCAGGCTTCCTCAAGGTAGCAAAAGCCATGATGGCTCAGGGCATTGTTTAATGCACAAGCATCACATAAATAGAAAAAGGTGTGTCTTTCGGGACACACCTTTTCTGTTTACATGTCATTTGGGCGCATAGTCTCATGCAGAAAATAAAGAGTTTGACTTTGAAATATTGACACATAATAGTAACTTTGCAAGAAGTTATGACATATACAATCATTGGAACAGGGGCTATTGGCGGCTACTATGGTGGCTGTCTGATGAGAGCAGGCAGGAACGTTCGTTTTCTGCTACACACCGACTATAAGTATGTAAAGGAAAACGGATTGCAGATTGACTCCTGCAACGGTTCTTTCCATTTGAACAATGTTGAAGCTTACGACGACACGAGGAATATGCCTATGTCGGATGTTGTGCTCGTTTGCCTGAAATCCACGAACAACCACCTGCTTAAGCAGCTGCTTGCCCCGATAGTAAACGATCAGACCATTGTAGTGCTCATACAAAACGGCATAGGACTGGAGGAAGACCTGCAAGCCCTCTTCCCCACCCTGCCCATAGTAGCTGGGCTGGCCTTCATCTGCTCAGGAAAGATTGGACCGGGACATGTGTCACACCAATGCTATGGACAGATAAATCTGGGAAACTACTCGTGCAAGGAAGAGCTATTCCGTTCTTTGCTGACAGACATGCAGGCAGCGGGCATCACCGCAGCCGATGTGCCATATGCCGAAGCCCGCTGGAAAAAAGCAGTATGGAACATGCCTTTCAACGGAATGACAGTTGCACTGAATACCTCGACAGACCGTTTGTTGAAGAATCCTGCAACGCGCAAGTTAATCTACGAGCAGATGATGGAGGTCATAGGAGCTGCTCAGGCACTGGGAGTGAAAGGTGTAGATGCCTCTTTTGCCGACAAGATGATGACAATGACCGACGAAATGGTGCCTTATAGCCCATCAATGAAACTTGATTATGACTTCAAGCGTCCCATGGAGATACATTATTTGTATACAAAGGCAATAGCCGAGGCAGCCCGGGCCGGGTTTTCCATGCCCAAGCTTTCCATGCTTGAAGCTGAGCTAAGATTCATACAGGCATCTTACCTGTGAAATCACAGGTAACAGGAAGCATATACGGCTATTGCTTAGCTGCAAATACAAAGAAAGGAGCGCACCAACACGGGTGTGCTCCTTTCTTTGTATGAAATCAGCGAAAAACGCCGACAGTTATTTAGATTGTCTCACTCCAGTCTTCCTTAGACTTGCGTACATAGCTCTGGTAACGGAGCTTAGCCATACGCTCTGCCTCGGCAAAGAGCTCATCTGCCTCGTTGGGATATGCTTTCTGCACTGACAGATAGCGAACCTCACCGAGCAGGAAGTCACGGAACTTATCCCACTGCGGCTCCTTAGAGTCGAGAGAGAACGGGTTCTTGCCTTCTTCTGCAAGCAGTGGATTGTAACGCCACAAGTGCCAGTAACCACACTCAACGGCACGACCTTCCTCAGCCTGCGAACGACCCATGCCACCCTTGATCTTCAGACCATGGTTAATACATGGAGCGTAGGCAATAACGAGTGATGGACCGGGATAAGCCTCAGCCTCACGGATAGCCTTCAGACACTGAGCATTGTCGGCACCCATAGCTACCTGAGCTACATACACATAGCCATAAGATGTAGCTATCATGCCAAGGTCTTTCTTGCGAATGCGCTTACCCTGTGCAGCAAACTGAGCAATGGCACCGAGCGGAGTGGCCTTTGACGACTGTCCACCTGTGTTAGAGTAAACCTCTGTATCGAGAACGAGCAGGTTTACATCCTCACCAGAAGCGATTACATGGTCGAGACCGCCGTAGCCAATATCGTAAGAAGCACCGTCGCCACCGATAATCCACTGGCTGCGCTTAACGAGATAGTGACTGAGGGTTTGCAGCTCTTTGCAAATCTCGCAACCCTTGGCTGCGCAAGCATCTATCTCTGCACGAAGCTTTGGAGCAATCTCCTTGGTCTTCTCTGCATCGTCCTTATTGGCAATCCACTCTTCGGCAAGAGCCTTGTATTCAGGAGTTACGTCACACTTCTCGCAAGCCTCCTTGAGAAGCATAACAACGCGCTCCTTCATCTTCTTGTTTCCAAGAACCATACCCATACCAAATTCACAGAAGTCTTCAAACAGTGAGTTGTCGAAGGCAGGACCCTGTCCTTTCTCATTGGTCGTATATGGTGTGGAAGGAATAGAAGCTGAATAGATGGAAGAACATCCGGTAGCATTGGCAATCATCTCTCTGTCGCCGAAGAGCTGAGAGATAAGCTTCACATACGGTGTCTCACCGCAACCTGAACAAGCACCGGAGAACTCAAACAGAGGAGTAGCAAACTGAGAGTTCTTAGGATTGCTCTTAATATCGATGAGGTCTTGCTTGGACTTCACTTCCTTAACAAGGCGATCCCAGTTCTCTGCTTCTTTCTTCATATCCTCAGCATCGGGGTTGAACGGCACCATGGTGAGAGCCTTGCCCGTCTTGGGATTGCCGGGACAAACGTCAACGCAGTTGCCGCAACCCAGACAGTCGAGTACAGAAGTCTCGATGCGGAAGTGCATGCCTGCCATGGCCTTCGGAGCTTTCATGGTGATGGCATCGAAATCAAACTTAGCCATTTCCTCGTCGGTGAGTACAAACGGACGAATGGCAGCATGAGGACAAACAAATGCGCACTTGTTACATTGTATACAGTTTTCAACGTTCCATACGGGAACAAATGCTTCAACACCACGCTTCTCATAGGCAGCAGTACCGTTAGCCCATGAACCGTCAACGGTGTCGAACTTCACGAAATCAGAAACCTTGAGCAGGTCACCAGCCTGAGCATTGATAGGACGAACGAGTTCCTTAACGAATGCAGGAGCGTCGTCAACCTTCTCTGCATCGTCTGGCAGGTTAGCCCATGCAGGATCCACTGTGAACTGCTTGTACTCGTCACCACGGTCTACTGCGGCATAGTTCATGTTCACCACGTCTTCACCCTTCTTGCCGTAGGACTTCACAATGAATTTCTTCATCTGCTCTACTGCGAGTTCTACAGGAATAACACCTGTGATGCGGAAGAATGCTGACTGGAGTATGGTGTTGGTTCGGTTGCCAAGACCAATCTCTTGGGCAATCTTTGTTGCATTGATGGTGTAAACGGTGATGTTGTTCTTGGCAAAATAGCGTTTCACCTTGTTCGGCATGAAGCTTACCAACTCATCACCTTCAAAGATAGTATTCAGAAGGAAGGTGCCGTTCTTCTGCAATCCACGAGTAACGTCGTACATGTGGAGATAAGCCTGAACGTGACATGCCACGAAGTTAGGCGTTGTCACCAGGTATGTGGAACGTATCGGAGTGTCGCCGAAACGGAGGTGAGAACAGGTGAAACCTCCCGACTTCTTTGAGTCATAGGAGAAATAAGCCTGACAATACTTGTCGGTAGAATCACCGATAATCTTCACTGAGTTCTTGTTGGCACCAACGGTACCATCGGCACCAAGGCCATAGAACTTAGCCTGGAACATGCCGGCACCACCCATAGCAATCTCTTCCTCCTCAGGCAGAGACGTAAAGGTCACGTCGTCAACGATACCTACGGTGAAGTGGTTCTTGGGCTCTGGCAGAGCCAGATTCTTAAACACGGCAATGATCTTGGCTGGTGTGGTGTCAGATGAGCCAAGTCCATAACGACCACCTACAATCATCGGTTTGTCTTCAACATCGTAGAAGGCACTCTTCACGTCAAGATACAGAGGCTCGCCTTCAGCACCAGGCTCCTTGGTACGGTCAAGCACAGCTATGCGCTTGGCTGTCTTTGGTACGGCAGCAAGCAGATGCTTTACTGAGAATGGACGATAGAGGTGAACAGCCACCATACCGACCTTCTCACCTTGAGCTGTGAGATAGTCAATGGCTTCACGGGCAGCTTCCGAGGCAGAACCCATGAGTATAATCACGCGCTCAGCATCCTTGGCACCGTAATAGTCGAAGAGATGATACTCGCGACCTGTGATTTCCGAAATCTTTGCAAGATAGCTCTCAACAACCTCGGGAACTTTCTCATAAGCAGCGTTGCATGCCTCACGATGTGTGAAGAAAGTCTCTGGATTTTCTGCTGTTCCGCGTGTCATCGGACGCTCTGGAGAAAGTGCACGGTTGCGGAAGCGCTCCACGTCGGCTGGATCAACGAGCTTGGCAATGTCTTCCTGCTCCATCACCTCTATCTTGTGATACTCATGAGATGTGCGGAAGCCATCAAAGAAATTCACAAATGGTATCTCAGTCTTTAAGGTTGCCAGATGTGGCACGGCAGTCAGGTCCATAACCTCCTGCACTGAACCGGAGCAGAACATGGCGAAACCTGTCTGACGACATGCCATCACGTCTTGATGGTCACCAAAGATACAGAGCGAATGACTTGCCAGTGTACGCGCAGACACGTCGAATACGCAAGGCAGCATCTCGCCTGCAATCTTATACATGTTAGGAATCATGAGCAACAAGCCCTGTGAAGCTGTAAAGGTTGTTGTCAATGCACCAGCTTGAAGAGAGCCGTGCAATGCACCAGCAGCACCACCTTCAGATTGCATCTCCTGAACGCTTACCGTCTGTCCCCAGAGGTTTTTCCTACCGCGGGCAGCCCACTCATCAACATGCTCCGCCATTGGAGACGACGGAGTGATTGGGTAGATTGCAGCTACTTCAGAGAACATGTAGCTCACATGAGCCGCTGCTTCATTACCATCACAAGTGATAAATCTTTTTTCTTTAGCCATTTTTTTTGATTTAAATGTTTATGTATAATGTGTCTTATTCTTAGTACAGAAAGCCAAACAGCCATAGTGGGATTTTATTTCCCACACCTATTTCAGTATTGTATCTTGCATATATCGTATCGCTTGATGTCCTGAGTTTTGTGTTCTCGGCATCAGCAATCTTGAACTTCATGTTACCATCAACGATGTAAGACCCTTCCTTTGTACCTTCATTCACCAAGTGGTCTTTCCACAGGGCATTTACGAAGAACGTCTCCATGAGCTTCTGCATTTCCACCTTTATGGGATATATGGCATAGATGAGATTTGTGTTGTGCAGCATAATCTTTGAAGGTTTTTTGGGAAATGACTGCCCTACAGGATAGATCATGTTTATTAGTCTGGCATCTGCCAAGTTCTTTATGTAGTTCATGACGGTAGCCCTGCTCGTCTCAATCTCTTTTGCCAGATGGCTGATATTGGGAGCTTTGCAGTCCTCCATTGCCAACATGTAGAACAGTTTCTTTATCTTCGTAAGATATTTAAGTTCTATCTGCTTGATGAGAAGGATGTCAACCTCTGTCATCATATTCATGGTTTTCAGCAGGTTTTCCGAAAAATTACGCTGTTCAAGGAAAAACGGATAGAACCCATGATGGATATAGTCTTGGAAATACTTCCTTGGGCTGACCTTTGGAAGGATGCTCTTTGCCAGATGCTCGTGATTGCTTAAAATCTCTTCAAGGGTGAAGGGCTGGAAATTGTTTCCTGTTCTCAGGTTAAGAAACTCACGGAAAGAAAATCCCCTGAGGTTGTAGCTCTTCACGATATTGTTGAGTTCAGGATTCTCTTCCTTCAGCCTCATCACGCTTGAGCCTGTGAAGACAATCTTCAGCTTTGGGTAGAGGTCGTAGCATTTACGCAACTCATTGCTCCAGTCTGGCTGCTTGAACACTTGGTCTATGAGCAAGACCTTACCTCCCCTGCGACAAAATTCACCGGCAAAATCAGCTATTCCCCTACCCTGAAAATAAAAATTATTCATGTTTATGTAGAGGCACCTATGGTCGTTGGCATCAAAGTTCTCCTTTGCATATTGCAACAGAAACGTGGTCTTACCGACACCCCTTGTACCTTTGATACCTATCATGCGATGATTCCAGTCAATTTCATCCATAAGCATCCTACGTACTGGTGCATCAGTATGTTCAACCAAATATGCGTGTGTGCGGTAAAAAGCGTCCATTATAGTTCTTACTTCCTCTTATACAAGAAATTGTGCAAAGTGTCATATACGACTTTGCAAAGATAGTATATTTCCAATAATTTGCAAAGTCTACATTACAAAAATTGTTTAAAACTTTAGCACCATGACAAATATTTGTTTAAAAAACGGGCTATGTTTAAGGATAAAAACAAAAAATCATTAACTTTGCAACTCAATTTTACATAACTCACCTTTTAATATAATATTGTCTAATGCCAGAAATATCTGTTCGCGGACATGAAATGCCGGAGTCGCCTATTAGGAAATTGGCTCCGTTGGCAGCTGCGGCAAAGAAACGCGGCACCAAAGTCTACCACCTGAATATAGGACAGCCCGACCTGCCTACCCCACAGTGTGGACTTGATGCGCTGAAAAGCATTGACCGCAAAGTGCTTGAATACTCACCGAGCCAAGGTTATCTGAGCTATCGTGAGAAACTGGTAGGCTATTATGCGAAATACAACATAAACGTTACTGCCGACGACATCATCATCACCAGCGGCGGCAGCGAGGCAGTGCTCTTTGCATTCATGAGCTGTTTGAATCCCGGTGACGAAATCATCGTGCCGGAACCTGCATATGCCAACTACATGGCGTTTGCCATATCTGCCGGTGCAAAGATCAGAACCATAGCCACAACCATAGACGAAGGGTTCTCGCTACCAAAGGTTGAGAAGTTTGAGGAGCTTATCAATGAACGCACACGCGCCATCATGATTTGCAATCCAAACAATCCCACCGGTTATCTCTACACGCGTCGCGAGATGAACCAGATACGCGACTTGGTAAAGAAATATGACCTCTATCTCTTTTCCGATGAAGTGTATAGAGAGTATATTTATACTGGTTCTCCCTACATCTCGGCATGCCATCTTGAAGGCATAGAACAGAATGTGGTGCTCATAGACTCTGTGTCGAAGCGATACAGCGAATGTGGAATACGCATAGGAGCACTAATCACCAAGAACGCCGAGATAAGAAAAGCAGTGATGAAATTCTGTCAAGCGCGGCTCTCACCGCCACTCATAGGACAAATCGTTGCTGAAGCATCGCTCGATGCTGGAGAAGACTACTATCGCGACGTATACGACGAATATGTGGAACGACGCAAATGTCTCATTGACGGACTCAACCGCATACCCGGCGTCTATTCGCCAATACCAATGGGAGCGTTCTACACTGTTGCAAAGCTTCCCGTGGACGATGCAGAGAGCTTCTGCCGTTGGTGTCTCAAGAAATTTGAATACGAAGGTGAAACTGTGATGATGGCACCCGCAGCAGGTTTCTACACCACTCCCGGTGCCGGTATCAATCAAGTGCGTATAGCCTATGTGCTCAAAAAAGAAGACCTTGAACGTGCTCTCATAGTGCTACGCAAAGCGTTGGAAGCCTATCCAGGCAGAACCGATGATTGAAATCTTCAGAAGCAAGACACATTACACTACACATCCAAGAAAGCCAAATGCTACCCAATCACAGGAAGCATTTGGCTTTTTTGGATATTGGCGGCGAGCAACCATTGCCCTCTCCTAAAACATTATATAGTAACGCAGAAAAAACTATAATTATCCGACATACATATAAAACCAAAAAAGTGCACAAAATGTTTGGTTGTGTGCAGATAAGATAGTACCTTTGCACAAATTTTTCAACTTTGTGCAAAATGGATACGAATATAAGCTTCAACAAATACATAGAAAACAGCATCAAAAAGAACTGGGACAACGATGCACTCACCGACTATAAAGGAACCACGCTGCAATACCACGATGTGGCAAGGAAAATAGAAAAGCTGCACATACTGTTTGAAAACAGCGGAGTAAAGAAAGGTGACAAGATTGCATTGTGCGGACGCAACAGTTCAAGATGGGCTGTGGCATTTCTTGCCACGCTCACCTATGGAGCTGTGGCAGTACCCATTCAGCACGAGTTCACCGCTGAACAAATTCACAACATCGTAAACCATTCTGAAGCAAAGCTATTATTCGTGGGCGACGTGGTGGCAACAACCATCGATCCAGCTGCCATGCACCTGCTTGAGGGTATAGTTTACATTCCCGACTACTCGCTTGTTATCTCAAGGTCAGAGAAACTCACCTATGCCCGTGAGCATCTCAACGAAATATTCGGCACAAGGTTTCCCAAATACTTCAGGGCAGAACATGTTAGCTACTATGTTGACTCTCTCGAGGAACTCGCACTGATTAACTACACCAGTGGCACCACGGGCTTCTCAAAAGGAGTGATGCTGCCCTACAGAGCCCTCATGGGAAATCTCTCCATTTGCTTCGACCAACTGGGTAAGAACGTCAAAAGCCCAAGCAACATGGTGTGCATACTTCCCATGGCTCACATGTATGGACTCTCCATGGAGTTCATCTTCGGCTTCTGCCACGGGCTCCACCTGTTTTTCCTCACCCGGCTGCCGAGTCCAACCCTCATAGCTGAAGCATTCAGCACCATAAAGCCGTCGCTCATCATATCTGTTCCCCTTGTCATAGATAAAATCGTGAGAAAAAGAATATTCCCGATAGTACAGACCAACAGGGTGAAGCTTCTGCTCAACATGCCGGTAATAAGCAAAAAGGTAAAACAAAAGATTTGCGAGCAGGTGATGAACGCCTTCGGAGGCAACATGTATGAAATAATCGTTGGAGGTGCATCGTTGAGCAAAGAGATTGAGACATTTCTCAAATCGATAGACTTCCCAATAACCGTGGGCTATGGCACTACCGAATGTGCACCGCTCATAACCTTCTCCGACTACAAACAGTTCGTGCCACAGTCATGTGGGCAACCCGTCGACGGTATGGAGGTGAAAATACTTAGCGATAATCCCGAAACAATACCAGGCGAGATCGTTACGAGAGGCGTGAACCTCATGCTCGGATACTATAAGAACGAAGAAGCCACCAACAATGTCATAGACAGTGAAGGATGGTACCACACCGGCGATACCGGCACAATGTCGGCAGACGGACATGTGTTCATCCGTGGACGCATCAAGAACATGCTCCTGGGCTCCAATGGTCAGAATGTTTATCCAGAAGAGATTGAAGACAAACTCAACTCCATGGCATTGGTGAGCGAAAGCATCATCGTGCAGAAAGGCAACACGCTCGTTGCACTCGTACACCCTGAACAAGATGAGATTAGCAATATGGGATTCTCAGATGACGACGTCGCCAACATCATGGAACAAAACAGAGTTGAGCTAAACAAACAACTCCCCCCCTTCAGCAAGATTTCGGCAATAGAACTCCACAGTGAAGAGTTTGCCAAGACTCCCAAAAAGAGTATAAAGAGGTATCTTTATCAGCCCAAAGCACTTTAATGTTATCTGCAAATACTTTTTTGCACACTTTTTGTATAAAATGTGCAAAAAAGATTTTGCAGTATGCAGATAACATATTATCTTTGCACAGAATTAATTATTTTGTGCAATGGAAAAAATTCCAAGTTTCAACGCATTGATAGAAAAAAGCATCATTGACCATTGGGACCTTGATGCACTGACCGACTACAAAGGAAAAACACTACAATACCATGACGTAGCCAGAAAAATAGAAAAACTTCACATCTTGTTTGAAAACAGCGGCGTGAAGAAAGGTGACAAAATAGCTCTCTGCGGACGCAACAGCAGCAACTGGGCGGTGGCATTCCTTGCCACCCTCACCTACGGAGCCGTGGCTGTGCCCATTCTCCATGAGTTCATGCCGGAACAGATCCACAACATCGTCAATCATTCCGATGCCAAGTTACTGTTCACCGGAGACGTGGTATCAACGATTATCGATGCCACCAAGATGCCGGCACTCGAAGGCATCATCTATATTCCAGACTATTCACTCTTGGTGTCGCGAACAGATAAGCTCACCTATGCTCGAGAACATCTCAATGAAATGTTCGGAAAGAAATTCCCGAAATATTTCAGAGCAGAACATGTCAACTACTATAAAGAACAAAATCCCGACGAGCTGGCACTGATAAACTACACCAGTGGAACCACAGGTTTCTCCAAGGGAGTGATGCTTCCCTACAGAGCATTGTGGAGCAACGCTGACTTTGCAAATCATGTGCTTGGACGCGACATCCATCCCGGTGACAACGTGATAAGCATCCTTCCAATGGCCCACATGTACGGCATGTCGTTTGAATTCATCTACGAGTTCCTTAGCGGATGCCACATTTACTACCTCACCCGTGTGCCATCACCGGCTATCATTGCCCAGGCTTTTGCCGACGTAAGGCCAAGGATTATAATATCTGTTCCGCTCATCATTGAGAAAATCATCAGGAAGAAAGTATTCCCAAAGATACAAAACAACCGCATACGCCTGCTCCTCAACATGCCTGTGATAAACAAGAAGGTACGCGAGAAGATATGCGAACAAGTGTATCAGGCTTTCGGAGGCAATGCCTACGAGATAATCATTGGAGGCGCCGCTCTCAACCAAGAAGTGGAATCGTTCCTCAAGAGAATAGACTTCCCCTACACCGTGGGCTATGGTGCCACCGAGTGCGCTCCCATAATATGCTACCGCGACTGGCACACCTTCGTGCAAGGTTCATGTGGGCAGGCTGCCTACCATCAGGAGGTGAAGGTATTGAGCTCCAACCCAGCTACCACAGCCGGAGAAATAGTAACAAAAGGTCCTAACGTAATGCTCGGATATTACAAGAACGAAGAAGCCACCAAGCAGGCCATTGACAAAGACGGATGGTATCACACCGGCGACCTCGGACTGATGGATGCCGACGGCAATGTGTTCATAAAGGGGCGCTCGAAAAACATGCTGCTTGGCTCCAACGGACAGAACATCTATCCCGAAGAGATAGAAGACAAGCTCAACTCCCTGCCCATGGTTGCCGAGAGCGTTGTCATACAGGAAGACGAAAAGCTCATTGCCTTGGTTCACCCCGACTACGATGAAGCCAAGGCGCTGGGTCTCACCGCCAACGACCTCATGAGCATCATGGAGCAAAACCGCAACGAGCTCAACGTGATCATTCCTCACTACAGTAAGATTTCCGAGATACGCATTCACGAAGAAGAGTTTGAGAAAACTCCAAAGAAGAGCATCAAACGCTTCCTCTACCAGCCGAAGATGCTGTTCTGACACAGATATATACATTCACAATAAAAAACGGAAGAACTACTTTAGTTCCTCCGTTTTTTATGCATCAAACAAAGCTATCCTGCTTTGTCGTTTTCTCATACTCTCCAAACTAAAGCCCACAGCCAAGATATTGTGCACATTTCTCGGCACAACGCTCACCGTCAATCCCCGCACTCACAATTCCTCCGGCATATCCAGCACCCTCACCACAGGGATAAAGTCCTTCTATCATTGTATGCTGAAGGGTTTCGTCATCGCGCAATATCCTCACTGGCGAGCTCGTGCGCGTTTCCGTGGCTATCACCACAGCCTCGTTGGTTAGAAATCCGTGAGCACGTTTTCCAAACATCCTGAAACCATCTTGCAACCGTTTGGCTATGAACTGTGGCATCCAGAAATGCAACGGCGACGAGATTATCCCTGGAGCGTATGAGCTCTTTGGAAGGTCATACGACAAACGATTGTTCACAAAGTCTGCCATGCGTTGTGCTGGAGCCGTCTGTCGGCGGTTTCCTTGCTGCCATGTAAGTCGTTCCAGCTGTTCCTGAAATGCCATCATGCGCAGCTCTGTTTTTTCACCGCCATTCTCCGAGACCAAGCCCATGGCATCGATATCGTCGGGATGAATCTCTACAACCATGCCTGAGTTGCTCCACTGAGTACCTCTGTTTGATGGTGACATGCCGTTGACGACAATCTGCTCAGCTCCCGTTGCTGCCGGTATCACAAATCCACCCGGACACATACAGAACGAATACACTCCCCTGCCCTCCACTTGTGTTACAAACGAATATTCAGCAGCAGGAAGATACTGTCCCCTTCCATGACGGTTGTGATATTGTATCTGGTCAATAAGCATTGAGGGATGCTCCAATCTCACTCCCACGGCAATACCTTTCGCCTGAAGCTCAGCCTTGCAGTCGCTGAGATAACGATATACATCGCGTGCGCTGTGACCGGTAGCAAGAATCACCGGTCCTCTCAGCGTTATCTCTTTTTCTGCGTCACTGCCATCGGGCAATGCGTAGACAGCCTCCACGCCTTCCACCCGTCGGCAGCCATTGCCTCTGTCACTCATCAGCAAAGCTGTCATCCGAGTCTGAAAACGCACCTCTCCACCACATTTTATTATAGTGTTGCGCATGTTTTCTATCACTCTCGGCAACTTGTCTGTACCTATATGCGGGTGGGCATCGCTGAGTATCGATGTAGAAGCGCCATGCTGACAAAAGACATTGAGTATTTTCTCGGCATTGCCGCGCTTCTTACTCCTGGTATATAGCTTACCGTCGGAATAGGCACCAGCTCCACCCTCACCGAAACAATAGTTGCTCTCGGGATTGACTGTGTGGCTGCGAGCTATGGCAGAAAGGTCTTTCTTCCTCTGTCTCACATCTTTACCCCTCTCTATCACCACCGGTCTCACACCGAGTTCTATCAACCTGAGGGCAGCAAAC
Source organism: uncultured Prevotella sp. (assembly GCA_947170265.1). Classification (GTDB taxonomy): domain Bacteria; phylum Bacteroidota; class Bacteroidia; order Bacteroidales; family Bacteroidaceae; genus Prevotella. Next base: position 725 of record CAMVSV010000052.1, on the reverse strand, counting down.
AGTCCAGCCGGACCGGCACCCACCACCACAGCCTGAGCACATTCGCTTACATCCTTATATTCAGTACTTGTGTAAGCGTCGTCTTCTGGCATCTCGTTCTGATACACCCTCACCTTCAGATTAATGAAAATCCGCCGTTGGCGAGCGTCTACAGAGCGTTTCAACACCCTTACATGAGTCATCTCTCTCAGAGGAATACCCTTTTCCTCCGAAACATATTCTTTTATACTCTGCTCGCTGTATGCCTGCTCTGGCAGGACGCGCAGCTGCCATTCGTGTATCATCTTTACTCGGTTTATTATTGTAAGTCTCTTCCATCATCCACTCAGCACATATTCACTCAAAGACAACGGATATTCACATCATACAAAGTTACAAACAATCTACCGAATAGCGAAACAATTAACTGCATATTTAAACATAAGCGGTAGAAAGATGTATTAGGGATTATCTGATAAAAAACAATTATCTGTGATGCGACAAAATGACGGCAGCAGATTGTGCTACGCCCCGAAAGCAGATTGCTACTCCCAGAAAGTGGCAACCCGCAGTCAGCCCAGGGCAACGCCCTGAGTATGCGAATAACACACAAAAGTATGGGCAGGAGTGTTTGAGCAGGAGTGAGTTGGGCTGGATTTGCAATCCAGCCCCTATGAATATTAGGATTTGCAATCATGAGCGGTAGAAAGATGTTTTTGTTATTACTTGTTTTTGTTCGCCGTTTA
>CAMVSV010000051.1 GCA_947170265.1 uncultured Prevotella sp. | reverse complement strand
GTGTCGGATTTGCAATCCGACACCATTGAATATGAGCATCTGTGATGCGGAAAAAGGCAAGAACAGCGTTTCTCGGATTGCTACTCAGTTGTGCCGGATTTGCAATCCGGCACCATTGAATATAAGCATCTGTGATGCGAAAAAAGGCAAGAACAGCATTTTTTCGGATTGCAAATCCTAATATTCATAGGGGCTGGATTGCAAATCCAGCCCAACGTTGCAAATCCATCCCAACAAAATTCATAGCAAAACACAACAAAAAAAAACAGAGGCAGCTCAACAAAAAAAACATAGCCAGCTCAACAAAAAAAGCCAGCCATTTCAGTGGTTTCTGAAAATGGCTGGCTTTATTGTCTATTCTTATATATAATTTCGTATACTATTATATATAATAAGGTGTATGTTTATTTCTTCTCCTGTGGCTGCATGACCACCTCGATGTGGTTGCCGGCAGCTACGAGGTTCTTCAGATAGGCGGCGATGGATTCCGGAGTAAGCGCCTTGATAGCTTCCTCGGTGCCGTTGTGGAGGTTTACTCCTGTCCAGACATATTCGTCTATGACATCCATCCAATGAGAGTTCTCCTTCGACTCCACTTCAAACTTCTTGAGCATTGTCTCCTTCACCTTCTCCACCTTGTCGGCATCAACACTGACGGTGTTGTCAGCCATGCCCTTGGCTATGAGGTCGAGGGCGAGCTGAGCCTTGGCGGGGTCCATGGGACAATAGGCCTGAAGCATTACGAAGGGTTGCAGTCCGCGACGGCTGAGCTGTCCTGTAGCCATCACTGAGTAGGCTGCCGAGGCATCCTCGCGTATGTCCTTGAGGTAGACCATCTGCAGCACTTGTGCAGCAGCATCGGCGAGCACCTTGGTGTTGACGTCGTAGGTGGCGGGTGCGTGCCACATGTCGAAGGCTATGGCTTTAGGCGACTGCATCTCTCTGAGGAAGCTGTTGCTGACGCTGCCTGTTGCAAATGCCGGCACGTCGTTCCATTGTGCCGTGGCTTTGCGTGTTGACGGCAGCGAGGCTATATACTGTTCGATGAGTGGCAGTAGCTGTGCCTCGTCGTAGTTGCCCACGAAGTAGAACACGAAGTCGGCGGCATTGGCGAAGCCTCGCTGTGCAATATCAATCATTCGCTGCTGTGAGGCGCGTTTCACGTCGGTGGTGTCGAGTGGTGCAAAGCGTGGGTTGTGGTCGTAGAGTGCCAGCACGAGTGAGTCGCTGAATGCTGCCTCGGGGCTGAGGTCTTTGTTCTTGAGCATCAGTTCAACCTGCGATGTCACTGCGCCGTAAGCCTCATTGTCGGCTTTGAGCTGTGTGAAATGCAGGTATATGAGCTGCATCTCTGTCTCCAGGTCTTTGGGCACGCAGTTTCCGTTCATATACTGGTAGTAGTTGCCCATGCCCACGGATACAGCTACCTGCTTGCCGTAGAGGGCTTTCTGGAGCTCGTTGTTGGAGAAGTTGCCGAGTCCGGAAGCTTCCACGCCGGTATCGAAGAGCTTCAGTGTGGAGTAGTCGTCTGGACCATAGAGTCCCTTGCCGCCCTTTGCCATTGCCTGGAAGATTATCTCGTTTTCCTTGAAGTCGGTTTTCTTGATTATCACCCTTGCACCGTTGCTGAGTGTGAGTTCCTTGTATCCGAACTCCTTGTTTTCCTTCACCTTCTTTATCTTGCCTTTCTTGGGCATTGCCTCGGGTAGTATGAGCGGTTCGTTCTTGGCGTTGTCGACATAGGCTTCGAGTTTCTCCTGTCTCACGTTGTTGATGGTTTGCTGTATGTCGTCTTCGGTGGGATAGGTCTTGCCTTCCTTCTCCTGCACGAAGAAGTATGCCACGAGGTTTTCGTCGGTGTTGGAGATGCGCTCCTTGGCATACATGTTTACAATGTCAAGGCTGATGTTTGGAATAATCATTTCCGTCATGATGCGGTATTCGTCTTCAACCGACATGATGGGTTCGTTCTCCAGGTAGTTGTCGCGATATTGGTCGCCATACTGTGAGTTCTCAATCTTGTTCCTGTTCTCATACTTTTTCTCGAGCTGGGAGATATACTCCTGCTTGGAGCGTTCAAACTCGGCGGGGGTGAAACCATATTCCTTCACTCTCTGTGCCTCGCGGTAGATGGCAGCGAGGGTTTCGCTGTCTTTTCCGTCTTTGGCAAAGGCATAGATGTTGAACGACCCCATGGTCTTCGACAGGATATAGTTGCCATCGGTGCTCTGTGCTGCCACGAAGGGGCAGTCGGCTTTCTGTGCGGCATCGGTGAAGCGCTGGCTGAACATCATCTCTATGAGTGCCCTGATATATACGTCGGGCAGGTATGCCATGGTAGACTTCATCTCTGTGGGCACGGGGTCGTGTTTCATCTCGATGCTCACGATGGAGAACTGCTGTTCCTTGTCTTTCTCCACCACATAGATGGGTTGCGGGTTGTCGCCCACGAGCTCGTCTACCACCTTTGGTGCATCGGCAGGCACCGTCACGTCTTTCCATAGTTGCTTCACGAGCTGCTCCATGTGGTCTACGTCTACGTCGCCCACTATGATTATTGCCTGGTTGTCGGGACGATACCATTTGTGATAGTAGTCTCTCAGCACCTGGTATGGGAAGTTGTCTACAATCTCCATGAGTCCTATGGGCATGCGGTGACCGTATTTGGAGTTGGGATAGAGCTTGGGCAGTGCTGTCTGTAGCATGCGCTGCATGGGACCTTCGCCGAGCTGCCACTCCTGGTGTATCACTCCGCGCTCCTTGTCAATCTCCTTGTCGGCAAGGGTGAGACCGTTGGACCAGTCCTTGAGTATGAGCACGCACGAGTCGAGTGCCTCGCTGCGCTTGGTGGGCACGTTGCATATACGGTATACGGTCTGGTCTATCGAGGTATAGGCATTGAGGTCGCTTCCGAACTCCACTCCGAGCGAGCGTGTGAACTCCAGGAGTGTGGAGTCGGGGAAGTGTTCTGAGCCGTTGAATGCCATGTGCTCAAGGAAGTGGGCGAGTCCGCGCTGGTCGTCGTCTTCCTGTATTGAGCCCACTCGCTGTGCGATGTAGAAGTTTGCTACTTTCTCGGGCCACTCGTTGTGGCGGATGTAATAGGTCAGTCCGTTGTCGAGCTTACCTATTCTCACGGCTTGGTCTACCGGAATTGCCGGCATGTCGAAGTCCTGTGCCACGGTCATGGTGGCAATCATTGCCATTGCTGACAATAACAGATGTCTTAATTTCATTTCGTTGTTGTTATGGTTTGATTATTTGTTGTTTTGGTTCTTGTCGAGTATGAAGTCGAGCTGCCTGCGCTCGAGGTTGGCTCTTGCCACGGTGATGCGTATTGGGTCGCCGAGCTGGTAGCGGCGGTGGCGGCGCCTGCCCACGAGACAGTAGTTCTTCTCGTCGAAGTCGTAGTAGTCGTTGTCGAGGTCGTGCATCATGACCATACCCTCGCAGTGGTTCTCGTCAATCTCGCAGTAGATGCCGTAGGATGTTATTCCGGAGATGTGGGCATCGAAGCTCTCGCCAATCTTGTCGCCCATGAACTCCACCATCTTGTATTTGATGCTCTCGCGTTCGGCGTTGGCAGCAATCTGTTCCATGTCGGAGCTGTGCTCACACAACTCTTCATACTTGTCGCGGTTGGCTGAACGCCCACCTTGCTGGTAGCGGGTGAGGAGCCTGTGTACCATGGTGTCGGGATAGCGTCTGATGGGCGAGGTGAAGTGGGTGTAGTAGTCGAAGGCGAGTCCGAAGTGTCCTATGTTGTGTGTGGTGTATTTGGCTTTCATCATTGAGCGCAGCGCCACATGCTGTATGAGTTTCTCCTCGCGGCGGCCGTTGCAGTCGGCAAGCAGCTTGTTCATGCTCCGCGCCGTGGCTCCCTTGGTGCTCGACGACTTGAGCTTGTAGCCGAACTTGGCAACAAACTGTCGCAGCTCCTCAAGCTTCTGCGGGTCGGGATTGTCGTGAACACGGTAAGGCAGTGTCTTGGCTGCCGGTGTCTTGCCACCCTTGGGTGCGGTCTTCACCTTTCCCACGCTCTCTGCCACGGTGCGGTTGGCAAGGAGCATGAACTCCTCAATGAGCTTGTTGGCATCTTTAGAGCGCTTGAAATAGCAGCGTGTGGGCTTGCCTTTGTCGTCGATGTCGAAACGCAGCTCCTCGGAGTCGAAGTCTATGGCACCGTTCTTGAAGCGTTTCTCGCGGAGCTTCTTGGCGAGGGCATCAAGGGTGCATATCTCCTTGGCATACTCACCCTGGTATTCACCGGAGGCGGGAACGGGTGCAGGCTGTCCGGTGCCGTCGACCACGCCGTTCTGCTCGAGCAGCTGCTGTGCTTCCTCATAGGCATAGCGACGGTCGGAACGTATCACGGTGTGCACTATGCGGTAGTCCTTTATGTTGGCATCGTCGTCGAGCGTGAACACCACGCTGTAGCAGAGCTTGTCTTCATTTGGTCGGAGCGAACAGATGAAGTTGCCGAGCCGCTCGGGAAGCATGGGTATGGTACGGTCTACGAGATACACGCTGGTGGCTCTCTTCTGTGCTTCCTTGTCTATGATGGAGCCTTCGGTTACATAGTGCGACACGTCGGCAATGTGCACTCCAACCTCCCACAGCTGCCTGCCCTTGCTGTCGATGCTTCTTATGGAGAGTGCATCATCGAAGTCCTTGGCATCGTGCGGGTCTATGGTGCAGGTGAACACATTACGGAAGTCCTCGCGCTCCTCAAGGTCTTTCTTGGTTATCTCGGCTGAAATCTTCTCGGCGGCTTCCTCCACCGCCTTGGGATATTTGTATGGCAGACCATACTGTGCGAGTATGGCATGCATCTCCGTGGTGTTGTCGCCGCTCACTCCGAGTATGTCGATGACCTCTCCAATGAGTCGGCGCGAGGTCTTGCCGGGCCACTCAATGATTTTCACCAGAGCCTTGTCGCCGGTCTTTCCACCCTTGAGCTTGCGGCGTGGCACGAGAATGTCGGAGGGCATGGTGTTGTTTTCAATATTGAGGAACGCCACGTCGGGCTCCACCTGAAGCGTACCCACGAAGGTGTCTTTGGAATGCTGGAGTATCTCTGTTACCATGGCTTCCTTTATGTGGTTCCGGCGTCGCGCCATCATGGTCACCTTAACCCTGTCGCCGTTCATTGCAAACATTGAGTTGCGCTCAGATACGAACACCGGTTTGTCGGAACCGTCGGCAAGGAAGGAGTTCTTGCCGTTGGACTTGCGCACGAAGGTGCCCTCAAGCTCCTGCCCGGAGGTGTTCAGCCGGTAGGCATTGTCGCCCACCTTGCTCAGGAAGTCGTCCCATGCCATCTCCTCCATGATGTCGATGGCGAGCATCTTCAGCGGATGGGTGTCAAGGTGAAGAGCCTTGAATATTTGCTTCATACTGTATTTCTCTCCAGGATGACCCTGGAAGAAGTCTGTAATGATTTCCGAAAGCTGTCGCTTGCTGAGGTGTTTTCCGCCTTTCTTTCCCTTTGCCATAGTCATTAATGCTTTAATGTTGCCACAAAGTAACGAATTATTTAGTAATTTTGCAAGCGAAAACAGCAAATAATACCCCAAGGGGCTCACAAGCCCATTCTTCTTGCAGCATGATGGAAAAGAAAAAGATACTCATAACGGGTGCCAGCGGCTTCATAGGATCGTTCATCGTGGAAGAGGCTCTCAACAGAGGCATGGACACATGGGCGGCAGTGAGGGGCAGCAGCTCGCGCCAATACCTTCAAGACAAGCGAATAAACACCATTGAGCTGAACCTCATGGATGCCGACGAGCTCACACTTCAGCTCAAGGGGCACCATTTCGACTACATCGTGCATGCCGCAGGAGTGACGAAATGCATTGACAAGCAGGACTTCTTCCGCATAAACACCGAGGGGACGCGCCACCTCGTAGCTGCCATGGAGCGGCTGCAGATGAAGGTGGAACGCTTCATTTACCTCAGCTCGCTGAGCATCTACGGAGCCATAAAGGAACAGCAGCCCTATCAGGAAATCACCGAGAGCGACACCCCGCAGCCCAACACTGCCTACGGGAAGAGCAAACTCATGGCGGAACAGGTGCTTGCCTCTGCCGCCAACCTGCCCTATGTGGTGCTCAGACCCACTGGCGTGTATGGTCCGCGCGAGAAAGACTACTTCATCATGGCGAAAAGCATAAAGAACCATTCCGACTTCTCGGTGGGATACAAGCAGCAGGACATAACCTTCGTGTATGTGAGAGACGTGGTGCAGGCTGTATTTCTCGCCATGGAGCACGGAAAGACCGGACGCAAGTATTTCCTGAGCGACGGAAAGGTGTATCAGAGCGCCACCTTCAGCAACCTCATACACCGCGAGCTCGGCTCACCATGGTGGATAAGGATGAAGGCACCGCTGTGGGTGCTGCGCTGCGTCACCTTCTTCGGCGAGCACATAGGCAGGCTCACCGGCAAGATCACAGCCTTGAACAACGACAAATACAACATTCTGAAGCAACGCAACTGGCGATGCGACATACAACCCGCCATTGACGAACTCGGATACCGTCCCGAATACGACCTTGAACGCGGAGTGAAGGAAACAATAAAATGGTACAGGGAGAACAATTGGCTGTAGCCCGTCATGCCCGAACAAGTATTATCCCACCAACAAACTATGGAATTTATCAAACAACTATTCAGGATTGAAAGCAATCCCAAGCGCGGACTGACACTCGTGGAGTGGGTGGTGATGGCATATCTGCTCTTCACACTCGCCATGACAGTCATCATGCGACACAGAGTGCCCAACCCAGACAGCATGATACAACTCAGGCTGAGCGTGGCAGTGACCACCGCAGCACTATGGACAGCCTACCGGCTCATTCCCTGCCGCTTCATGATGATGGTGCGTATAGGCGCACAGATGGCATTCCTCGCCATGTGGTACCCCGACACCTTCGAGCTCAACCGCACATTCCAGAACCTCGACCATGTGTTTGCTGCATGGGAACAGCAATGGTTCAACTGCCAGCCGGCCCTGCTCTTCTCACAGAAACTACCATCGCCGGTCATAAGCGAGCTCCTCGACCTCGGGTATGCAGCCTACTACCCCATGATTGCAGCTGTGACAGTCTACTTCTTCGCGTGGAGATACAAAGACTTTGAGCACGCCACGTTCATCATCATGGCATCGTTCTTCATCTACTATCTCATATTCATATTCGTACCGGTGGTGGGACCAACCTACTACTACTGTGCTGCGGGACTGCAGAACATCACCTCAGCCACCTTCCCACCAATGAACGACTACTTCAACTACCATCAGGAGTGCCTGCCGTCGCCGGGATACAGCGACGGACTGTTCTACCACCTCGTGGAGCAAGCCAAGGAAGCCGGCGAGCGACCCACTGCCGCCTTCCCCAGCTCACATGTAGGCATATCCACGGTGCTCATGTGGCTCCTTGTGAAAGCCAGGAACTACAAGCTGCTGCTGTGGCTGCTGCCCCTGTATGTGCTGCTGTGCCTCGCCACCGTATACATACAGGCCCACTACCTGGTGGATGCCATCTTCGGATTTATCAGCGGAACGCTATTCTTCTGGCTGCTCATGCTCGTGAGATTTCCGGAAAAACCCATGAAGACAAAGTCACGCAAGAGGTAAGCTCCAGCTCTTATCACACTGACTTCCACTCGTTTTTATACCACTCTGGCTCTTAATTCCAGAATTTTATCTAATTTTGCAATCTCATATTAATACACACATAATACTATGCCATATCTCTTCACATCAGAATCGGTGTCGGAAGGACACCCTGACAAAGTAGCCGACCAGATAAGCGACGCACTGCTCGACCAGTTTCTCGCATACGACCCCAAGGCACGCACTGCAATAGAATCGTTTGTTACCACCGGGCAGGTGGTAATAATGGGCGAGGTAAGCTCGGAAGCCTACATCGACCTCCAGACCATTGCCAGAAAGACCATCAACAAGATTGGATACACCAAGTCGGAATACCAGTTCGACGGCGACTCATGCGGCATACTCACAGCCATACATGAGCAGAGCGCCGACATTAACCGCGGCGTGGACCGCGAGGAGGAAGACAACCAGGGAGCCGGCGACCAGGGAATGATGTTCGGCTATGCCACCAACGAGACCGAGAGCTACATGCCCGTGTCGCTCTATCTGGCACACCTCATCATGCAGACACTCGCCGACATACGCCGCGAAGGCAAGGTGATGACCTACCTGCGCCCCGACTCAAAGAGCCAGGTAACGGTGGAATACTCCGACGACAACATTCCGCAGCGAATAGACACCATCGTGGTGTCGACACAACACGACGACTTCGACTCCGACGACGACCGCATGCTCGAACAGATCAAGAACGACGTGGTGAACATTCTCATGCCGAGGGTGAAGGCACAGCTCTCCGAGAAAGTGCTCAAACTCTTCAACGGAGAGATACACTACCATGTCAACCCTACAGGAAAGTTCGTAATAGGAGGACCACACGGCGACACCGGACTCACCGGAAGGAAAATCATCGTCGACACCTACGGAGGCAAGGGAGCCCACGGTGGCGGTGCCTTCTCCGGCAAAGACTCATCGAAGGTAGACCGCAGCGCAGCCTACGCAGCACGATACATCGCCAAGAACATGGTTGCAGCCGGTGTGGCCGACGAGATGCTCGTGCAGATAGCCTATGCCATAGGAGTGGCAAAACCCGTGAGCATCTATGTGAACACCTACGGACGCAGCCATGTGGCAATGAGCGACAGCCAGATAGCCGAAAAGATTTCTAAGCTCTTCGACCTCAGACCCAAAGCCATAGAACGCATGCTCAAGCTCAGACAGCCCATGTATCTCGAGACTGCCGCCTACGGACACATGGGACGCCGCTGCGAGACCGTGAAAAAGACATTCACATCACACTATCACGAGACCAAGACCATCGACGTGGAGCTCTTCACTTGGGAGAAGCTCGACCGCGTGGATGACATACGCACAGCATTCGCAATAGACAAATGACAAGCATACTGAAGGCTGACGACACAACGGCAAACGACACCATAGCAACAGCTACCGGTGACAGCGCAACAGCGCAACAGCCGTTCTTCGTGCCACTCAGAAAAGAACAACAAACCATAGGCAAAGAGTCCTTCATCAAGCAAGGACCCTTTGCCGACAGCCCGTACCTGTACCTACCCCACACCACGTCACACGGTGGAGTGACAGGCGAGCCCATACCCTACAAACCCAGCACCGACAACGTCATAACGCTCTACATCATAGCTATATTCATCATCGGGCTGACGGCACTCTCTGGACTGCGCACCTTCATAGCTCAGCAAACCAAGAACTTCTTCCACATGCCCAGAATCATTGCCGACGAGACAGTGCCCGTGGGCACGCTGCGCCTGCAATACCTGCTGGTGCTGCAAGTGGCACTCATACTCGGACTCGGCACCTTCCTCATTCTAAGGCAGGAAAACCTCATTGCCACCCCGGGACACACACAGTGGCTGCCCATAGGAGCACTCTCCGTGGCATTCATCCTCTACTTCCTGATGAAAGCCACGCTCTACACCATAGTCAACTATGTGTTCTTCCAACGTAAGGAAAACGAGAGATGGTGGTACACATGGCTCTATCTCGCCAACGCCGAGGGGCTTATGCTCTTTCCCATGCTCCTGCTCACAATCTATTTCAACATGTCTTGGGAAATAACAGTATATTACACACTATTCGTTACCATAACCATCAAAATCCTTACATTATATAAGTGTTTCGTAATATTTTTTAATTCAAAAGCCCGTGGTTTTCAGATTTTTTTGTACTTTTGCACCCTTGAATTAGCACCTGTGCCTATAGCCTTCGGCATAATGGCAAGAGTGGGTTCCATATTATCATAAAAACAACTAAACGACGATGGTTAAGAATATCCTGATATCACAACCAAAACCAACAAGCGAAAAGTCACCCTACTACGACTTGGAGAAAGAATTCTCCGTACAATTCCATTTCCGACCATTCTTCAAGGTTGAGGGACTCACAGCCAAGGAGTTTCGCCAGCAAAAGGTTGCTATATTAGACCACACGGCTATAGTCTTCACGTCAAGACACGCCATTGACCACTTCTTCCGCCTGAGCAAGGAAATGCGACTCACCATACCCGAAGACATGAAATACTTCTGCGTGACAGAGCAAGTGGCTCTCTACATACAGAAATACGTTCAGTACAGAAAACGCAAAGTGTTCTTCGGAACCACAGGAAAGGTCGACGACCTGCTGCCCACGATGATAAAGCACAAGACAGAGAAATATCTCGTGCCACTGAGCAGCGCCGCCAACAACAGCATACAGCTTCTGCTCGACTCCAAGAAGCTGCACCACACCGAATGCTACATGTACCGCACCGTGAGCAACGACTTCAACGAGGAAGAGAAGCAGCAGTTCAACTACGACATGCTCATCTTCTCAAGCCCCACGGGAGTGAAGGCACTGAAGAAAAATTTCCCGAACTTTGAACAAGGCAACATACTCATTGCCACCTTCGGACCGGCTACGGCCAAGGAAGTGACGGCACAGGGACTGCGACTCGACATTGAGGCACCCTCGAAAGAATACCCGTCGATGACAGGAGCACTCAAAGCCTATCTGAAGAAACACCAGAAATAACACCAAGGAACACCAGAAATAACACCAAGGAACACCACCAACACCATGCCCGCAACGCTTACACTGAGAAAAGAAGAGCGTCTGTGCAGCAAGAAACTCCTACAACAGCTCTTCCAGGGAGGACAAAGCCGCTCCATGGCAGCCTTCCCAGTAAGAATGGTGTACCTTGAGACAACAAGACAACCGTCGCAACCACCGGTGACAATAATGATAAGCGTGCCGAAGCGATGCCTCAAGCACGCCGTAGACCGCAACAGAGTGAAACGACAGGTGAGAGAAGCATACCGCAAGCACAAACACCTGCTCACTGACAAATTCACCGACACACCGGAAAGACAACTCGCATTGGCATTCATCTGGTTAGACAGACAGACACACCACAGCACACTCGTGGAAAAGCGCATGACAACACTGCTCGAACGCATGTCGGAACAGCTATGAACAACATCATCACACAATGCTGCAAAGCCATAAGAACAGCACTCACATGGCTGCTCCTGCTGCCAATACGCTTCTACCAGTATGCCATATCACCACTCACACCACCATCATGCCGCTTCACACCGACATGCTCTGAATATGCCAGACAGGCAATAACCAAACACGGACCGGCAAAAGGACTGCTGCTCGCCGTGAAGAGACTACTCAGATGCCACCCATGGGGAGGCTCAGGCTACGACCCCGTGCCGTAGACAAGCAAAGAATACAAGGAAAAGGAAAGATAAAAACACTATAGGCAATGAAAAAGAATTTCGTTGAAGAACTGAAATGGCGAGGAATGCTCGCACAGATAATGCCAGGAACAGAAGAGCTCCTGCAGAAGGAAATGGTAACAGCATATCTCGGCACCGACCCAACAGCCGACTCACTCCACATTGGACACCTCTGTGGAATAATGATGCTCCGACACCTGCAACGCTGCGGACACAAACCCATAATCCTCGTGGGAGGAGCTACCGGAATGATTGGCGACCCGTCAGGAAAAAGCCAGGAACGCAACCTGCTCAACAACGAGACGCTATACCACAACCAAGAGTGCATAAAGAAGCAAGTAGCCAAGTTCCTCGACTTTGAGAGCAACGATGCCAACGCTGCCGAAATGGTCAACAACTACGACTGGATGAAAGACTTCACCTTCCTCGACTTCGCACGCGAGGTGGGCAAGCACATCACCGTGAACTACATGATGGCAAAGGAAAGCGTGCAGCAGCGACTCAACGGCACTGCACGCGACGGACTGTCATTCACCGAGTTCACCTACCAGCTGCTGCAAGGCTACGACTTCCTCTACCTCTACCAGCACAAGGGAGTGAAGCTACAGCTCGGAGGCAACGACCAGTGGGGAAACATGACCACGGGAACGGAACTCATACGCCGCACCCTCGGCAACGACTGCGAAGCCTTCGCACTCACCTGCCCGCTCATCACCAAGAGCGACGGCAAGAAATTCGGAAAGACAGAGAGCGGAAACGTATGGCTCGACCCCAAACGCACGTCGCCATACCAGTTCTACCAGTTCTGGCTCAACGTGAGCGATCAGGAAGCCGAGAAATACATAAAGATTTTCACAAGCCTCGAGAAAGATGTCATCGACGCACTCATTGAAGAGCACCGACAGGACCCAGGCAGACGCACGCTGCAGAAACGACTCGCACAGGAGGTGACGGTGCTCGTACACTCCGAAGCCGACTACCAGATGGCACTCGAAGCCTCAAGCATACTCTTCGGAAAGAGCACTAAGGAAAGCCTGCTGAAGCTCGACGAGCAGACATTCCTCGACGTGTTCCACGGTGTGCCACGCTATGAAATCTCACGAGACCTGCTGCCACAACCCGCAGTGGAGATTTTCAACCAGGAAGGCATGAACATCTTCCCAAGCAAGAGCGAGATGAGAAAACTCGTGAAAGGCGGAGGTGTGAGCCTCAACAAGGAAAAACTCAATGCCTTCGACCAGACAGTGACAGCCGACGACCTCATCGACGGCAAATACCTGCTCGTGCAGAAAGGCAAGAAAAACTACTCGCTCATAGTGGTGAAAGACTGAAACAACCATCGTCACAGGTAAGAAAAGACCACAGATACAGCCTCAGAACAAGAAGTCAAAAGCTCAACTCTCGAAAGACAAATAATCCGATAAAACACAAAAAAAAGAGTATTGATGCTTGTATCTACAATCTTTTTATTACCTTTGCACGCGCATTATAGCCTCTCATGGCTGTAGTCATGATTGTCCAATGGTGTAATGGTAGCACAACAGGTTTTGGTTCTGTTTGTGGTGGTTCGAATCCGCCTTGGACAACGTAGCAATGTTAAAGCATCTCCTTCGCGGAGATGCTTTTTTTTATTTCCACAACCAACAGGTTATTGCAAAATAATCACTACATTTGTAAGCAATAACCTAAACACCACACAGCAATGAAGAAAAACTTAGTATTCCTAACAGGAGCAGGAATGTCGGTGGAAAGCGGATTTAAGACGTTCCGAGGTAACGACGGACTATGGGAGAACTATCCCGTGGAAGACGTGGCAACACACGAAGCATGGGAACGCAACCCAACACTCGTTACCAACTTCTACAACGACCTGAGAAAGAAACTCTACAAGGCACAACCCAACGACGGACACCGCATAATAAGCTCACTCGAGAACGACTTCAACGTGACGGTCATAACACAGAACGTTGACAACCTGCACGAGAAAGCCGGCTCAACAAACGTCATACACCTGCACGGAGAACTCACCAAGGTGTGCTCAAGTCGCGACCCCTACAACCCCATGTTCATTGAAGACCTCACGGAAGACAACAGTCAGGTCACCCCGGGCACCACAGCCGGCGACGGCAGTCTGAAACGACCATTCATAGTGTTCTTCGGCGAGAGCGTGCCCATGATGGACGAAGCAGTAGAGGCAACACGCCGTGCCGACATCTTCGTGGTGATAGGCACCTCACTCAACGTGTACCCCGCCGCCGGACTGGTATACTACGCACCAAAAGGCACACCCATATACCTCATCGACCCCGACAACGTGGCACAATCGTCAATAGGCAACATCAAGCACTTCAGGATGGGAGCCAGCGAAGGCATGCGACAGCTGAGCGAAGAGCTGAACCGTAAATATAAATAAGGTATAAGGCATACACCACAACCACATTCACAAACCAGCTACATCAACCACATGAAAATAAAGCTAATAATTGCCGCGGCATTCATGGCAGCCAACACAGCAGCACAGGACGTGCGCAACGACATCAGCCGCAACCCCGACATTGCCGGATGCAACTACATGGCATATCCCGGACCAAGACAGACCTCACTCACACCGTCACCACAGGGCTACACACCATTCTACATAAGCCACTACGGACGACACGGCTCCAGATACCTCATATCGCAAAACGACTACGATGCACCACTGCGCAAGCTGCGTCTCGCCAACGAACGGCAGCTGCTCACCGACAAAGGCAAGGAGGTGCTCACGAAGGTTGAGAGGATGAAAGCCGAAAGCAACAACCGACTGGGCGAGCTCACACCACTCGGAGCACAGCAGCACCGTGACATAGCACGGCGCATGGTGGAACGCTTCCCCGAGGTGTTCAGCGACTCGGTGACAGTCAATGCCAAGTCAACAGTGGTCATACGGTGCATACTGTCAATGGAAAACGAACTCATGCAGATGGCTGCCATGAAACCCACGCTGCAGTTCGTGCACGATGCCTCGCAACACGACATGTACTACATGAACCAGTCAACAAAGCTGCTCGACTCACTAAAGAACCAACCACAGGTGAAGGAAGCCATCAAGACATTCAACGACACACACTCCCACTCCGACCGACTCATGAACATGCTCTTCACATGCAAGGAACAAGACAGCAACAACCCCACCGCTGCCGCCGACATAATAATGAGCAAGGAACGGCAGAAACAACTCTACAAACAACTCATAGACCTCGCCACGGCACTGCAGAACACTGAGCTGCGACACGAGTTCACCCTCTACGACATCTTCAATACCGACGAACTCTATGAAAACTGGCAGCGCACCAACGCATGGTGGTACCAGAACAACGGCTTCTCGCCACTCACCGGTTCGCTGCAACCCTATTCACAGCGAAACCTCTTGAGGAAGATAATAGAAGAAACCGACTCATGCCTGAAACTCAAAGACCCCGGAGCAACACTACGCTTCGGACACGAAGGTATGGTGATGTCGCTCACATGCCTGCTCGACATCAACAACAACGCAGTGGCAACATCACTCGACAGCCTTGAACAACACCAATGGCTTTCACACAACATCTTCCCAATGGCATGCAACCTGCAATTTGTGTTCTACAGAGACAACAACGACAGCTCAGCACCAATACTCCTCAAGGTGCTACTCAACGAAAACGAAGCCACACTGCCCATCGCAACAAACACACCACCCTACTATCGATGGGATGACTTCAGAAAATACGCTCTCGACATACTCGACAAATACCCTCAGTCTCAAGGGCAGTGAGCAGTCAACCCAGGACAACGCCATGGACCCAGAGTGACGATGAAATACGCCCAGAATAAGTTCGCCCATAATGGGCAAAAGCAAACAGCCCGGGGCGTTGCCCCGGGTACAGAGTATTGAGGGAGTACGCCCTGTATGGGCAAAAGCGTTATCAACATAGCAATGCTTTTGCCCATTCAGGGCGTTTGTGTGTGTTGCCCGCATACCCAGGGCGCTGCCCTGGGCTGACTGCTCGCTGCCCCGTTCGGGGCGTAGCAATCCGAGAAAAGCTGTCCTTATGGGCAGGAGTGTTTGAGCAGGAGTGAGTTGAGCAGGAGTGAGTTGAGTAGGAGTGAGTTGGGCTGGATTTGCAATCCAGCCCCTATGAATATTAGGATTTGCAATCCGAAAAAAACGCTGTTCTTGCCTTTTTCCGTATCACAGATGCTTATATTCAATGGTGCCGGATTGCAAATCCGGCACAACTGAAATACACTGTACTTACCTTTTTTCCGCATCACAGATGCTCATATTCGATGGTGTCGGATTGCAAATCCGACACAACTGAAATACACTGTACTTACCTTTTTTCCGCATCTCAGATGCTCATATTCGATGGTGTCGGATTGCAAATCC
>CAMVSV010000050.1 GCA_947170265.1 uncultured Prevotella sp. | reverse complement strand
GTTTGATTGCTCTCGCTTAATCGGAAAGTTCTGCGGGACATGAAAAACACCCTTTATGCGTTGAAATCCCCGTGAAACATTTTGTGAATAAACGTAAATATTTGTAAATTTCAGAGACTTTTTTTTAACATTTGAGGACTAATAGAGGCTCAAAAAATCACCCATGTAACTCATTGATAATCAAATATTTGGAAGGGGCATTTTAAAAGAGCCTCTTTTAGCGTGCAAAAGAGCCACTTTTAGAAGGTAAAAGAGCCTCTTTCGCAACGCAAAAGTGGCACTTTCGTTTTCTCACTGTGCGGAGAATATTTTTCGTTCACATTTGTTAACTGTTTCACGGAATTGATTTTTCACTCAAAAAGGGTGTTTTCCATGCCACCCTCATCACTGTCCAAGGTTCAAAAGGATAGACCTTCCCGCGAAAGTTAAAACCACATTATTTATTTAAATTGACAAAATATTAGTAACTTTGCGCGCGTATTGGCTACATACGTCCTTGAAGCCACTTTCCGAGGACTGAAAAAGCAAACTGTAAGGAAAAAACAAACACTGAAATAAAAATGGAATACAACTTCAGAGAGATTGAACAGAAATGGCAGAAACGATGGGTGGAAATGCAGACCTATCGCGTGACAGAAGACGAAAGCAAGCAGAAATTCTATGTGTTGAACATGTTTCCATATCCATCGGGAGCAGGACTGCATGTGGGACACCCGCTCGGATATATAGCCAGCGACATATATGCACGCTACAAGCGACTGAAAGGATTCAACGTGCTAAACCCCATGGGCTACGACGCCTACGGACTGCCTGCCGAGCAATATGCCATACAGACCGGACAGCACCCTGAGAAAACCACCACGGAGAACATCAACCGCTACCGCCAGCAGTTAGACAAGATTGGCTTCTCGTTTGACTGGAACCGTGAGGTGCGTACATGCGAGCCGGGATACTACCACTGGACACAGTGGGCATTCCAGAAAATGTTCCAGAGCTTCTACTGCTACAGCTGTCAGAGCGCACAACCCATAGAGAAACTCATAAAGCACTTTGAAGAGAAAGGCACGGAAGGACTCAACGTGGCACAGAGCGAAGAGCTGACCTTCAGCGCCGAGGAGTGGAACGCCATGGACGAGCACCGTCAGCAGGAGGTGCTCATGAACTACCGCATAGCCTATCTCGGCGAGACAATGGTGAACTGGTGTGCCGGACTGGGCACCGTGCTTGCCAACGACGAGGTGGTCGACGGTGTGAGCGTGCGCGGCGGCTATCCCGTGGTGCAGAAGAAGATGCGCCAGTGGTGCCTGCGCGTGAGTGCCTACTCACAGCGTCTGCTCGACGGTCTGGACACCATAGACTGGACCGACTCGCTCAAGGAGACACAACGCAACTGGATAGGACGCTCCGAGGGTACGGAGATGAAATTCAAGGTATACGGCAGCGACATGGACTTCACCATATTCACCACCCGCGCCGACACCATCTTCGGAGTGACCTTCATGGTGCTCGCACCCGAAAGCGAGCTCGTGGAAAAACTCACCACCGAAGATCAGAAACAGGAGGTTGAGGAATATATAGCCTATGTGAAGAAACGCACCGAGAGAGAGCGTATTGCCGACCACAGAGTGACGGGAGTGTTCTCCGGTTCCTATGCCGTGAACCCCTTCACCGGCGACAAGATACCAGTATGGATAAGCGAATATGTGCTGGCAGGCTACGGCACAGGCGCCATCATGGCAGTGCCCGCCCACGACTCACGCGACTATGCCTTTGCCAAACACTTCAACCTGCCCATCATACCACTCATCGAAGGTGCCGACGTCAGTGAAGAGAGCTTCGATGCCAAGGAAGGCATCGTGATGAACTCACCGAAGACAGAGAGCGAGGGAGGCTTCTCGCTCAACGGACTGACGGTGAAGGAAGCCATTGCCAAGACCAAGGAGTATGTGGAGGGCAACAAGCTCGGACGCGTGAAGGTGAACTACCGTCTGCGCGACGCCATCTTCTCACGCCAACGCTACTGGGGTGAGCCCTTCCCCGTGTACTACCGCAACGGCATGCCCTACATGATACCCGAGGACTGTCTGCCACTGCAGCTGCCGGAGATAGACAAATACCAGCCCACCGAGACCGGCGAACCACCACTGGGACGCGCCAACCTGTGGGCATGGGACACGAAGAGCAACACCGTGGTAGACAAGAAACTCATTGACAACACCACAGTGTTCCCTCTCGAGCTCAACACCATGCCGGGATTTGCAGGCTCGTCGGCATACTACCTCAGATACATGGACCCGAAAAACAATGAAGCCCTCGTGTCGAAGGAAGCCGACAACTACTGGCAGAACGTGGACCTGTATGTAGGAGGCACGGAGCATGCCACCGGACACCTCATATACTCACGCTTCTGGAACAAGTTCCTCTTCGACATGGGAGTGTCGGTGAAGGAAGAACCATTCCAGAAACTCGTGAACCAAGGTATGATACAGGGACGCTCAAACTTCGTTTACCGCATAAACAACGAAGAGGCAAAGAGCAAACCAACATTCGTGAGCCTCAACCTGAAAGACAACTACGACGTGACACCAATACATGTCGACGTGAACATAGTGAGCAACGACATACTCGACACCGAAGCCTTCAGGAAATGGAGACCCGAATATGAGAATGCCGAGTTCATTCTCGAAGACGGCAAGTACATCTGCGGATGGGCAATAGAGAAAATGTCGAAGTCGATGTTCAACGTGGTCAACCCCGACATGATTGTGGAACGCTACGGTGCCGACACACTGCGTCTCTACGAGATGTTCCTCGGACCGGTAGAACAGTCTAAGCCATGGGACACCAACGGCATTGACGGCTGCCACCGCTTCCTCAAGAAGTTCTGGAACCTCTATAGCAACGGTTTCGACGAGACCGAACCCGCCAAGGAGTCGCTCAAGAGCGTTCACAAGCTGATAAAGAAAGTGAGCTTCGACATTGAACACTTCTCCTACAACACCGCCATCAGTGCATTCATGATTTGCGTAAACGAGCTGTCACAGCAGAAATGCCGCAACAAGGAACTGCTGAAGACTCTCGTGGTGCTCATAGCACCCTTTGCACCACACATTGCAGAGGAGCTGTGGGAGATGATGGGTGAGCAGGGCAGCGTGTGCGACGCCACATGGCCGGAGTGGAACGAAGAGCATCTCGTGGAAAGCGAGATACAACTCACCATCTCGTTCAACGGCAAGGCGCGCTTCCAGATGACCTTCCCCACCAACGCCACCAACGACGAAATAGAAAAGGCGGTGCTCGCCGACGAGCGTTCAGCCCGCTACATGGACGGCATGAACCTGCTGAAGGTTATTGTGGTGCCAAAGAAAATCGTTAACGTGGTGCTGAAGAAATAATACGGATAAAAGCCTTCATCCCCTCCCTCCGGGGAGGGGAGAGAGGAGGTTACACACTAAAACGACATTCCAGCCCCAAAACAGCACTGCGGGGCACTTACAGGCAGTGGTTGCCTTGACAGCCATGAACCATGAACTTTGAAAACCTTGAACTATAACAAACACTATGAACGACAAAACAAAACAGGCTCCATTGCACAAGGGAGCCATCAGGACTGAGGCAACAGGCAGTGTTTACCACACCTTCTGGCGCGAAGCCAAGGACTATGTGTTCATCACCCTTGGTCTGATGATGTATGCCTTCGGGTGGACGGTGTTCCTGCTGCCCTACGGCATAGTGACGGGAGGTGTCACCGGTCTGGCTGCAATCATATATTTCACCGCAGGCATACCAGTGGTCTATCCCTATTTCATCATAAACGTGCTGCTGCTGGGCATAGCACTGAAGATACTGGGATGGCGGTTCATGATGAAAACCATGTATGCCATATTCATGCTGTCTATAATACTGGCACTGGCACAAGACATGGTGACCAAGCCCGATGGCACACTCATGCAGGTGCTCGGCGAAGGACAAGCCTTCATGTCGCTCATCATAGGATGCTGCATAACAGGAACGTCGCTCGCCATTGTATTCCTCAACAACGGAAGCACTGGAGGTACCGACATCATTGCAGCCTGCGTGAACAAATACAACAACATTTCGCTGGGCACGGTGCTCATCTTCGTTGACCTGCTGATAATAGGCAGCTGTCTGTTCATACCGGAGTTTGGCGACTGGCTCGGCAGGTCATACAAGGTGGTGTTCGGACTATGCACGCTCGTGATAGAAAACTTCATGCTCGACTATGTGATGAATGCCCGACGGGAGTCGGTACAGTTCATGATATTCTCGCGCAAACACATGGAGATAGCCGACGCCATAGGCATACAACTCAACCACGGAGTGACCATACTCGACGGACACGGATGGTATACCGGACAGGAGATGAAGGTGCTGTGCATACTTGCCAAGAAACGCGAGAGCACCGCCATATTCCGACTGATAAAGATGATCGACCCCAATGCCTTCGTGAGCCAGAGCTCAGTGATTGGAGTATATGGCGAGGGCTTCGATGAAATGAAAGTTAAACTACCAAAGAACAATGAAAATAGTATTCGCAACAAACAACAAACATAAGCTCGAAGAGATAAGAAACATTCTCGGAGAGAGGTTTCAGGTGATGTCGCTCAACGACATGGACTGCCACGACGACATACCCGAAGACTACGACACGCTGGAGCTCAACGCCATGCAGAAAGCACAGTATGTGTATGACAAATACCACATCAGCTGCTTCGCCGACGACACAGGACTCGAGGTGGAGGCACTCAACGGCGCACCAGGCGTTCACAGTGCACGCTATGCCGAAGGCACCGACCACGACAGCGAAGCCAACATGAACAAACTCCTGAAGGAATTAACAGGAAATAACAATCGCAAGGCACGATTTCGCACCGTCATTGCGTTGATATTAAAGGACGATGACAACAGCAGCGACGACGACAGCACCACAAGCCTCTTCTTCGAAGGAACGGTGAGCGGACACATAGCACACGAGAAAACAGGCAAGGAGGGCTTTGGCTACGACCCCATATTCATACCTGACGGCTACGAACAGTCGTTTGCCGAGCTGGGAACCGACATCAAGAACAAAATATCCCACAGGGCAAGAGCCGTGGAGAAACTTGCCGACTTTCTGAAAGAACAATAGGAAAAGGGAAAAACATAAAGGTAAACACAAGAGAAATGGCAAGAAAGACACTATTCCTTCTTTTGGCAGTGGCGTGCTGCATGAAAACAATGGCAGCCGCCATGGGACAATGGAAAGCCTATATGGCTTACAGCGACATACAGGAGATAGAGAAAGGCGACAACATGATGTATGTGTTGGCGTCGGACAACCTCTATACCTACAACACCAACGACAACAGCCTGAAGACCTACGACAAGGTGAATGCCCTGTCAGACTGTTCCATAAGCCACATAGCATGGAACCAGCAGGCAAGGAAACTGGTGATAGTATATAAAAACACCAACATTGACCTGCTTGACCAAAAAGAAGAAATAACAAACATTGCCGACTACTACTTCAAATCCATAGTAGGTGACAAGCAGATTTACAGCATAGACATGAAGGACATCTACGCCTACCTGTCAACAGGCTTCGGAATAGTGAAGCTCAACACCAAGGACTGCGAGATAAGCGACACCTACAACCTCGGCTTCAAGGTAGACTACTCCTATACCGACAATGAATACATCTATGCAGCATCGTCAGAAGCGGGACTATACAGGGCTAAACTCACCGACAACCTGCTGGACAGGAAAAACTGGAACCGAACGGGAGAATACACCAAACGCACAAAGACCATTGACCCGGACCTGCTCGCCACGGCACAGACACTCTCTCCGGGCGGACCAACATACAACTGCTTCGGATTTATGATGTTCAGAAACGGAAAGCTCTATACCGCCAACAACAACTCTGCAACCAAGCTGGGATACATACAGCAGTATACACCCTCAGACAACAAATGGCTGAACTACGAGAACGACCTCAATGAAAAGCTCGGACACAACTTCGTAAAGGTGTTTGCACTCGACATTGACCCCAACGACGACAGTCATGTGTTTGCAGCAGCAAGAAACGGACTCATGGAATATCGCAACGAACAGTTCATTCGCGAATATACCAACGACAACAGCCCGCTGCAGACAGCCTCGTCGGTTGGCAACAACAACAAGAACTACGTCATTGTGTCGTCGTGCCGCTTTGACAAAGACTCCCACCTGTGGCTCACCAACAGCTCAGCACCGTCAAACTCACTCTTCGAGATAACACCCGACGGAAAATGGGTGTCGCACCACAAGACATCTCTCATGGCACAGCCAGACCGCTCGCTGGAACAAATGGTGAGCATGATATTTGATACGAGAGGCATCATGTGGTTTACCAACAACATGTACAGGGTGCCGTCGCTCATTGCCTATCAGCCGGAAACCGACGGACTGGCGGTATACAAGCAATTCGTCAACGAAGACGGAACCACCATTGTAGCCCACTATGTGCACTGCGCTGCTGAAGACAAGAGCGGAAACATCTGGTTCGGCACCGACATGGGACCACTCATGCTCGAAGCCGAGATGATTGGCACCGACCCCGCAGAAACAGTGTTCAACCAAGTGAAGGTGCCACGCAACGACGGCACCGACTATGCCGACTACCTTCTGGCTGGAGTAGACATCAACTGTATAACCATTGACGGTGGAGGACGCAAATGGTTCGGCACCAACGGCAACGGTGCCTACCTCATAAGCGAAGACAACAACACTCAGCTACAGCACTTCACCACCGAAAACAGCAAGCTCCTGTCAGACGAGATATTGTCGATAGCCATAGACGATGCCACAGGCGAGGTGTTCTTCGGCACTGCCGATGGACTATGCTCATACATGGGTGATGCCACCGAGCCCAGCGACAAAATGGACAAGGACAACGTGTATGCCTATCCCAACCCAGTGAAGCCAGGCTACAGCGGAATGATTACCATAGTGGGACTGACCTACAACGCCGACGTGAAGATAGTAACCACCAACGGCACCCTCGTGGCACAAGGCACCAGCAACGGCGGTACCTTTACCTGGGACGGCAACGACCTTGACGGCAAGCGTGTGGCATCGGGAGTGTACATGGTAGAGACAGCCACCGAGGGTGGTGGCAGCGGCACCGTATGCAAGATTGCCGTGGTAAACTGACACAAATGCTGACGGCATGACAAGCATGACAAGCAAAACAACACACAGATGAAACTGAAGATAAACCCATACTACCTGATAATATTCATAACCATACCGTTCGTGATATGGGGAAAGCTGCTCATACTTCCAACCTTCGACGACTGGAACACTCTTTCCTCACCCAACTACGACCCCGAATGGTATAAATACCTCTTCTCATGCGGAAGCTTCTGGCGACCCTTCGACGCTGCCTTCGGATACCTGTACGGATACATCGGACACCAGTTCTATCCCACAATAAACCATATATTCATAGCAATAGGTCACCTTACAAACACACTGCTCGTATATATGATGTGCCGCGAACTGAGGATTAAACCACTGGCACGCTCCATAGCCACCACCTTCTTCTACATCTCACCATGCGTATGGGCAACGGTATGGGCATGCGACTCACTCAACCAGACCTATTCGCAGCTTTGGGGCATGGCAGCAGTGCTCTTATACCTGCGCACCAAGGAATGCAACAGCAAATATATACTATGGTTCATATTCGTATTCATTGCTGCCATGGCGAAGGAAAACGGACTCGCATGGGCTGTAGTACCACCAATCATCGCCTATGGCTTCAACCGCATAGACAAGAAAACGCTCAAACGGCACCTGCTGTTCGGATTATCCATAGCCGTGGCATACGCCATAGTGAGGCTATCCATACCCCATTACTTCGACTATAACCCCGACTATCAGACCTTCAGCATCACTCGCAAGGTGAAAGAGATAGGAATGGTGCTCGTAAACAGCCTCATGGCAATAGATCTCATAAGCATCCTGCATGCACCAAGCCGGAACATTGGCATGGCAATAGCCACCATAGTGCTGTCGCTGCCTATGTTCTACATGACATTCATAAGAAAACTGCCGGTGATGATGATGCGTCCGGCACTCTCGCTGATGGCAAGTGCAGTGGTAGTGCTCTCACCCCACCTGTTGCTCTCGCTGTCGATGATGAACGCCTATGCCTCGCTGGGAATGGTGGCAGTGCTCGTGGGCTATCTTGTAAACAGCTACAGAAGCACCAGGCTGCTCAACATAGCCTTCTCACTATATCTCCTCTCGGCTCTGGCAATAGGTATTCACACATGGTATTGCTCGTGGAAGTCTGGACTCATGGGCAAGCATCTCGCCGAAGAGATAATACAGAAGACCGGCAAGCCAGTCAACAACGTGCTGTTTATCATCGTGGAAGACGACTATCCAAAGCTCTCGTCGTTCTGCGTCATACCAAGCGATGCCCTCGGATGGGGCATTGCCGTGAGCCATGCCAACGCCTATAAGTGGCCCGAAAACATTAAAGACACCCTCGTAAACCACAACACTCCACCCGAGACCATACGCAGAATGACCCACGATGCCTTTCTCAAGGGCTACGACTGTGTGTGGACCATCAATGGAACGCAAACCGAAAGCATAAGGAAAAAATGAAGAAAGTATCGATAATCATACCATGCCACAACGAGCAACACACCCTGCCGAAGCTCTGCGAGGTGCTCACCGCGTTTATCAACGAGCATAAGGACTACCTGTGGGAGATAGTGATGATCAACGACGGCAGCCAAGACAACACCCTCGGTGTGATGAAAACAATTCATGAGAACGACAGCCGTTACGCATATATAGACCTGTCGCGCAACTTCGGAAAGGAGAATGCCATGCTTGCCGGCTTCGACCACGTCACAGGCGACTGCATGGTGATCATGGATGGCGACATGCAAGACCCTCCATACGTCATTGCCGACATGCTCAGAAACTGGGAACAGGGCTACGACGACATCTATGCCAAGCGCATATCACGCGGAAAGGAAAGCTTCATGCGTCGTATCCTCACAAAGATATACTACTACATACTCCAGAAAATAGCCCGCATCGACGTGCTGCCCAACGTTGGCGACTTCAGACTGTTGGACCGAAAGTGTGTTGACGCACTCCGAAGCATTCGCGAGACACAGCGCTATACCAAGGGATTCTACTCATGGATAGGCTTCAGGAAGAAGGAGATAACCTTCGACCGTGGTGACAGAGACTCCGGAATGTCGTCGTTCAATTTTCTGAAACTCTTCAACCTCGCCATTGAAGGCATCACCAGCTATACCACGGCTCCGCTGCGCATCTCCACAGTGTTCGGACTGGTAGTGTCGTTGGTAGCATTCATATACATGTGCTACATATTCATAAAGACCATCATCTATGGTGACCCCGTGCAAGGCTTCCCCACACTGATTGTCATAATACTCTTTCTCGGAGGCATACAGCTGCTCTCCATCGGCATCATAGGCGAATATCTCGGCAGGGTGTTCCACGAAACCAAACACCGTCCGGTGTATATAATAAGAGAAAAGGAAGGTGTTTAGCCTTCCTTTCTTCTTATAGTACCATCATATTACTTATCTCACCATCATCTTCTTTCCATCAACGACATATATGCCGGGCTTGAGCGGAGGACTCACACGCCGTCCCTGAAGGTCATACCACACCTTATTATATATATAAGGTTCATACCCATCATCGCTGACTGACACTATCTGTGTTGAGCCGTTCCACTTGCTGTTGAGAAACTGTCGCTTGTATTCCAGTCGGTCTTTCACTATCTGAGCACGTTGCTGAGTGTCGCCGGTGCCATATTCGGGCCATCTCACGGCATCGTTGGCAGCAGCAACGGTGATGTCGCCTATGAAAGTGTCTATGAAAGCATTCAAGCCGGAATAGATATTCTCGCTTTCCTGCTGCCAGATGGTCTTCACCATCTGCTTGAATTCCGGAAAGCGCATTATCTCCTTTATGATACTTTCGGGCATGGGTATGTCGTTGTAGATGTAATTGCCGAGCTTGTATTTCCCATCGTTGCCGTTAGGATTGCGGTCGAAGGCATGACCAAAATCCCATACCGTGCCAAAGGTCCAGCCGTCGTTTGCCGACTTCTTATACATGTAGCAACTGCCGAGAAACGCTTCATAGTGGTCGGTAGCCTCCATCACAATGTAATATCTTGCAAGCGACTCCATGTCTATGTAGTTTTTCCACAGAGCCTGCGATTTGTCTGAAGTATACACATCACTGAGAAAAGTGCTGAAAACGTCGTAGAGATAGCTATATTGACTCTCAGAGAGTATTTCCGGTGTCTTATGTGTTATGTAGAATGTGTTAAGTGGCAAGTCATCCACATTGAACTGTATCTGGCTCTCATCGCCATAGTTGTCAATCTCAACGAGCCATCCACCCTGTATGAGCTCCGGGTCGGTCTCATTGTCAGCCTGGGGCTCAATGTCTATGCGGCTCTTGTCTATGCGTATGGTCTCGGTGAGCATGTAGAGTCCTATGTATTCACCGTTGAGCACCACCTCAACAGGCACCTGCGAGGGAGTGAAAGGCATGTTCATGCGTCGGCTTATCTCAAAGCCCACCGTATTGCGGAGAAATGCCAAGTCGTCATCGGCATGTGCAAGTAGCGCAAAGTGTTTGTTTGCTGCCATTCCAAGCACTTCCTGTTTCTTTTCAAACTTCAGTCTGTAGGGTTTCTTATCGAAACTATTCCATGTGTAGTTGCCTCGTCCGCGTATCTGCAAGTTCACCATCTGTTCCTGGCTTCCGAGGTTGTCAAGTCCATGGTAGCCATTAGACAGTATGTAAGCCTTCGCATTAAGATATTCAGTCTTTGAGCTTACGGCTTCACCATTGTCGGTGTTGATAAAAATCACAGGCACGGTGCCTGAGTAGGTTGCAGCCCCTTCTGCTGCCCACAGAGTAATGGCAGCAAACATCAATACCAATAATGACAATGCCTTTCTCATCTCACAAATATTTTCTTTCCACCTTTTATATATATGCCTCTGGCTGTTGGTGAGCCCTTGAGACGCATTCCCTGCATGTTATAGTATGTTTCATCGTCACCAACTTCAATGCCCATGTACTTGATACCCGTGACCAAATCATCAACCTTGTCGTTCATCCACTCACGACGCTGCTTGAACCACTCTCGGTGGTCGGCTATATGGTCGTCGAACACCACCTCGGTGTATTGCCACTTCCTATAATCTTCCTTCAGCGAACGCTTCACAGCCTGTCCTTCTTCCGACTTTCTGTAACTTTTGAGCCACTTGTCTATCTCATCAAAAAGCCACGGTTCCAGACTCTCATACATTTCTACATATTTTCTTGCGAAGGTTTGCTGCTTGTCGCTGAACAAATCTTTGAAGTAGAACCATCCATATCCGTGAATGTTTGCCCATCGGTCTTCAGTTTTCTCTATGGTGTCGAAGTCCCAAAGGTTGCCCATCATGAGCTTGCTCTCTGGAGCATCGTCATATTTGGTAACAAAGATATTGCTTCCGGCAGCATCGTTGGTTCCAAGTATGTCGTGACCGAGCATCCATTTTGTCCACGACTCAATATCGATGTAGTCTTCATAGGTGCCATCAACCACAGACTGTTCAAATGCCTCCATATAGCCGGTGATGAACTCCAGCTGCTCGTCGGTGATGTCTTCGGATTCAGGATATTTGAAGGTAAAGAACTTGCCAAGGGTATTGGTCTTGAAATAAAGGTCTTCGTTCCACCAGTATGGATCACACTCTATTATATATCCCGTATTCTTGTCAACGTTGAGACGGCAATCTGCATTTCTCCTTACCTGTTCAATGAGGGTGTAGAGTCCGTAGAACTCATCGTTAATAACCACGTTCACCATCTTGTAGGCTGGAGTATACTGCATGCCAATAAGCTCGTTCACCTTCAGTCCTACAATATTGTTTAAGCCTTTGTCTGTCATGGGCAGCAACACCCAGTTCTTGTCAGCATATTTGTCATTGTCGCCACGACAGAGCAGGTCGTTCTTCTTCTCAAGCTTCACCTTGAATGGTTTCTTTTTACTTGAGTAGAAAACGCTGTTGTTGCCACGGAGCTTCATCGTCATGCCGCTTTTGCTGTCGGCATAGTCGCCACTGTCATAGAGCGTCTCTCCCTTGAACGTTATCTTTATGCTTCCTGGTACCTTTGTGGCATTGGTTATGCTGTTTCCATGGGCTCCCTCCACGTCAGGATGAGTAACCTTGGTGGCTGTGGGTATCTCACCGTTGACAGTCTCTATCCACACCACAGGCAGTCCTTCGTCCAACACATAGTCGTCGGCAAGGCAGTCAGCAGCAATCAGCAAAAAAAATATCCACAATAAATATCTCATTAATGATATTATATATATACAGTTTCTACATTGTTTAACTCAGTTCCAGCATACGCTTGATGGGCTTGAGGGCATCCTCGCGTATCTCCGGATCTACATCCACTGTGGGCCATTCGTGTTTGAGGGTGTTGTAGACCTTCAGCAGTGTGTTCATCTTCATGTATTCACACTCGTTGCAACTACAGCCCACACCACCTTCGCTCACCTCAGGCGGCACGGCAATGAACACCTGGTCCTTGCATGTGCGCTGCATCTCATGGAGTATGCCAGCCTCGGTAGCCACGATGAACTCTTTCTGCTCGGGGTGTTGCTGCGCATATTGAAGCATGGTGGCCGTTGAACCTTTCACGTCGGCAATGGCAAGCACCGGCGACTTGCATTCCAGATGAGCCATCACCACGGCATCGGGATGCTCCTTCTTGAGCTTCACTATCTCATCCACAGAGAAACGCTCGTGAACATGGCAGCCACCATTCCACAAAACCATCTCCCTGCCCGTTACAGAGTTTATATAATTGCCGAGGTTGTAGTCAGGACCGAATATCAGTTTGGCATCCTTGGGAAAAGAGTCAACCACTTTCTTGGCATTGCCGCTGGTCACCACCACGTCGGTCAGTGCCTTCACGGCAGCAGTGGTGTTGACATAGCTCACCACCTGATAGCCGGGATGCTCAGCCTTGAACTTCCTGAGGTCATCGGCAGTGCATGAGTCGGCGAGCGAGCAGCCCGCGTTGAGGTCGGGAGTGAGCACAGTCTTCTCAGGAGAGAGTATCTTGCAGGTCTCAGCCATGAAGTGAACGCCACACATTACTATTATCTTAGCGTCGGTGTCGGCAGCCTTGCGTGCCAGTGCGAGAGAGTCGCCTATGAAGTCAGCCACCTCCTGTATCTCTCCCACGGTGTAGTAGTGGGCAAGTATCACTGCGTCTTTCTCCTTGCACATGCGTCTTATCTCAGCCTTGAGGTCACTCATGCCTTGTGCTGGCTCATCGATAAATCCTTTCTCCATCCATTCCTTTTTGATGTTTCCACTATTCTCTGTGCTCATATCATTATATTTATATTTTATTTTTTTTAAAAAGAAAAAAGATATTATTGGTATGATGTGGCGTGGATATGTTTAAAACTTCCCCAATAAAAACTTGCATATTAAGTTATTAGTTGGTGGTTTATGGTTATCCACATTCCTTACATATTGTTTCTCTTTGATTATCAATTATTAAAGTGAGTTATAAACAATATTCATTGTTGCCTGCAAAGTTAATAAGTTTATATCTTTTTTTGTTATGAAACTGTGGAAAACTTATTCAAAAAGCTTTCATATCAGTGGTGTTTTCCACCAAGAAAGTGTGAATAAAAAAACTCTGTGGATAACCGTTGACTTATCCACAGAGTTTTCTTTATGTTTTCCACAAGGTTATCAACGGCTTTATGAGCCTATGATATTCTCTATTTTCTCCACTATCGTTTCCGGTTTAATGTCGTTCAGACATGCATAGTCGCCACGGTGGCACGGCTTGCCGCCATAGACACTGCATGGACGGCATGCCAGCGGCAGTTGCACGGCATTGCTTTCCTTCTGGTTCCATCCCATGAAGCCGGCATAGGGGTGGGTGGCTCCCCAGATGCTCACCACCGGAGTGTTGACAAGTGAGGCAAGGTGCATGTTGGCAGAGTCCATCGACAGCATCACGTTGAGCTGGCTCATGAGTATGAGCTCCTGCGACAGTCCCTTCAGGTGGTTACCCACAATGGTGCATTGCGGATGTTTTTCCTTCCACTCTGAAAACTGCTTCATCTCTCTCTCACCGCCTCCAAACAGGAATATGCGGCATTGCGGGTTATTGTGTATAAGTGTGTTTATAACTTCCTCTGTCTTTTCCACGGGCAGTATCTTGCCTTTATGTGCTGCAAAGGGAGCTATGCCTATCCATCTGTCTCCTTCTGCCTTGGTGCCTATGGCTGCCTGAAGCTCGGAGAGCGGTGCACCGGAGCTGTCGAATATCGACGTGAAGCTCAGGTCGGTGGGATAACCCAGTTTACTGAGCACGTCGGCATAGTTGGAGAACGATGTGGGCAGCTGTCTCAGTTGCTTGTTGTCTTTGCTGCACAGCTGTCGTTTCTCCTTCCGGTGCTTGTTTATGTGAGCCACCTTGTAGCGGTCAACGTTGAAACGCATCCTCAAATACTTGGTTCTGAGCACGTCGTGCATGTCGGCAACGGCAGTGAAGTGTTTGGCTTGCAGCCTGCGGTATATGGCATTAAGCCCTTTTATGCCTTTGTCTTCCTTCTTCAACCTTGCTTCCATGAAGCTCACGTTGGGAGCCAGCTTCTCGAAGAATGCGCGGGCGAAAGGCTGACTCAGCACCGTTATCCTCAGCTTGGGATAGGTATTGGCAAGTGATGCCACCACAGGCACGAGCATTGCCACGTCGCCCATAGCAGAGAAGCGAATGATGAGCAGGTGAGGGTTGTTCATCGTATTATTTCTTGTAGAGCACGGGATTGGTTGCCGGGTCGTTATACATCTTCATCTGTCGGTACACCTTCATGTATTTCCTACCGGCTTTGATGTCGTCGAGCAGCTGGTTGATGGCTGTTGAAAGGTCAACCTGCTGTTCAAGCAGCACATTGAGTTTGTCCTGACATTTCTTCAGGTGTTCGTCAGAGGCATCGCTGCGCAGTGTCTGTTCGCGCATGTGGTAGATTTTCAGTGCGAGAATGCTCAGACGGTCTACAGCCCATGCCGGACTCTCGGTGTTGATGGTTGCGTCGGGCAGCACCTTCACGTCAGAATACACCTGTCTGAAGTATGAGTCAATCTGTTCCACAAGGTCGGTGCGGTCTTGGTTTGACTTGTCTATCCTGCGTTTGAGCACCAGGGCGTCCTTAGGATCAATCTCCGGGTCGCGAATGATGTCCTCGAAATGCCACTGCACGGTGTCTATCCAGCATTTCAGATACAGACGGTTCTCTATAGTACCTTCGTCAAAGGGGTTGTTTATAGGTGTGTCTACGTTGTCTGTGATGTGGTAGTCGTTGATGGCTTTATTGAAAATCTCATTGCATTGTTCTGTGAATGACATAACGATTATGGTTTAGATTATTATTATACTTGCAAATATAGTCCAAAAAGCTCAGATGGCAAAATTATTTCCTTCTTTTGTGGATGATAGCCTAAGGAAGTCATTTGTAACTGTGCTTGTGGTTAGCTGCTGATAGTTGTAAAATGGAAGAAGAAATAGGTGGAAAATTGGCGTGAAACATTTTGTAAATAAATGTAAAGATATATAAAATATTGAGCAGTTTCTTTAACATTTGGGATATAAGAAAGGCTTAAAAAACCGCCTCTGCAACTCGTTGGTAATCAAATAGTTGAAAGGGGCATTTTAAAAGAGCCTCTTTTGGAACGCGAAAGTGGCACTTTCGTTTTCTCACTGTGCGGAGAATATTTTCCGTTCACATTTGTTAACTGTTTCACGGAATTGAAAAATCATGCGAAAGGGTGTTTTTCACGTCCCGCAGAACTTTCCGATTAAGCGAGAGCAATCAAACTTGTTTGAATTGCCGA
>CAMVSV010000049.1 GCA_947170265.1 uncultured Prevotella sp. | reverse complement strand
ACAGAAGATTGTGTTTATCCATGGTAAGGGTGAGGGTGTGCTCCGCCAAAGCATCATACATGAGCTCAACTACAAGTACAAGCAATATCCATATCAGGATGCATCGTTCCAGGAATATGGATATGGTGCCACACAGGTAACAATAAAATGAGGAGCAAGACAAAGGTGCAAAGTGTTTAAGGAAGATAAACAATAAGGCTATGAATAACGGATTTATCAGAGTGGCTGCTGCCATACCGTCGGTGAGAGTGGCTGACGTAGATTACAATGTAGAGCATATAGAAGCACAGATAGCAGAGGCTGAAGCCATGGGAGTGAGAGTCTTGGCATTCCCGGAGTTGTCGGTGACAGGATATACATGTCAGGATCTCTTTACACAACAGCTACTCATTGACAAGGCTGAGAGAGCCGTTGAACGGCTGAAGGCTTTCACACGCGACAAACAAGTAGCGGTAGTGGTGGGAGTGCCGGTCAACACAGGGAAGATACTGCTCAACTGTGCCGCCGTAGTGTGTGGGGGCGAGCTCGCTGCACTTGTTCCGAAGACCTATCTTCCCAACTACGGAGAGTTCTATGAAAAACGATGGTTTGCCTCTGCCCAGGACATCTCTGATGACATGATGATGCGTTATGCCGGCCGCAACACGCCACTGAGGAAGAACCCCGTGCTCTTTACGTTGAGCGACGGCGTGAATTTCGGCATAGAGATATGTGAAGACCTGTGGGCTCCCACCCCGCCAAGCAATAGCCTGGCACTCTCCGGAGCCGAGATAATAGTAAACCTCTCTGCAAGCGACGAGCTGATAGGTAAGCACCACTACCTGCTCTCCCTCCTCTCCCAGCAGAGCGCCCGCACACTGAGTGCGTATGTGTACAGCAGCTGCGGCTTCGGAGAGAGCACGCAAGACGTGGTGTATGGCGGCAATGCCATGGTTTTTGAAAATGGAAAGTGCATGGCTGAGGCTGAGCGCTTCTCGTTTGAACCGCAGCTTATGGTTGCCGATGTTGATGTTGAGATGCTTAGGTCGGAACGCAGGCGCAACACCACCTTCGTCAACGCCCAGCGTCATGCCACATTCACCACACTGGGCATTGGTGACGTCTATAAAGAGCAAAAGTCTTCCGATTTGATGAGGCATATAGACAAACACCCGTTCATTCCTAACGACAACGACATGCATAGCTCCTGCGAAGAGATTTTCAACATACAGGTGGCAGCACTTGCCAAACGACTCGTGCATACCCATTGCAGCACGGTGGTGGTGGGTATCAGTGGTGGTCTCGACTCCACGTTGGCTTTGCTTGTGTGTGTGAAGACGTTTGACAAGCTGCAACTCGACCGCAAGGGCATTGTGGGTGTGACCATGCCTGGATTTGGAACTACCGATCGCACCTACAACAATGCCATCTCGCTCATGCAGCAGCTTGGTGTCACGGTTAAGGAAATAAACATAGCCAAGGCTGTGATGCAACACTTTGAGGATATAGGACATGACCCCGACATCCACGATGTGGCTTATGAGAATGCGCAGGCACGCGAGCGTACTCAGATTCTCATGGATCTCACCAACGAACTCGGTGGTATGGTCATAGGCACCGGCGACCTTAGCGAGCTGGCTCTGGGGTGGGCAACCTACAATGGTGACCACATGTCAATGTATGGAGTGAACGCGAGTGTGCCGAAAACACTTATCAGGTATCTTGTGAGCTATGTGGCAGAGAGTGGGGTAGGCGAACAGGCACGGCTCACACTGATGGATATAGTGGATACTCCAATCTCTCCCGAACTCATCCCTGCTGACGAACAGGGCAACATCAAGCAGAAAACAGAAGACCTCGTGGGACCATACGAACTCCATGACTTCTTCCTCTACTATGTCCTTCGTCATGGCTTCAGCCCGAAGAAGGTGTTCATGCTCGCCAAGCAGGCTTTCAAGGACGACTATAGCGACGCGACGATAAAGAAGTGGCTCACGACCTTCTTCCGAAGGTTCTTCTCTCAGCAGTTCAAGCGCAGCTGTCTGCCTGACGGACCAAAGGTGGGAAGCGTGAGTCTGTCGCCCCGTGGAGACTGGCGAATGCCGAGCGATGCCAGCAGCGGGCTGTGGCTTTCTGAGTGTGAAAGGCTTTGAAGTATAGGAAAGATTGTTTTAGGGGTAAAGAAATATAAAAAAAAAGGATTAGACATTGGTTAGATACATTATATTATTGCTCATGCTGGCAGGCTTTCAAGGTAAGGTCATGGCTCAAACCTACCAGGAAGCCTTGGTGTCGATGGTGGAAATGCTCCAGTATCAGCGGGCAAAGAGCAAGGACAATGGTGCCAACGCTCCTTTCAAGAAGTATGGAATGAAGCGGATAAAAGCATCAAAGGTGCTCTCAGATGACGACCCTCGACGTATATGGGGATTTCATCTGCATGCCAACCTTGAGTATGACAAGCAGAGAGAACCTCTGTATAAGTTGTTCAAGCGGTCGGACTTCGGCAGCATGGCTGTCATTGATTACTTTTCACCTGATGAATTAAAGTGTGAACTGGTATTCTGGGGAAAGAAATACTATCGGCGTTTTGCTCATGAACTGAGGCGCATGGGGTTTGAAATCCGCAATAGCCGGTCGCAGACAAACATGTTGGAATTTAGAAAAGAAGGCGTAAGCGTGGGAGTTAATGTCATAATATGGCCCGACATTTACATCCTTCAGACTGTAAACGTGGAATGAAAAGGCACAAAAAACGGACAGTGATTGCTCGCTGTCCGTTTTTTATTATTGCATGTCAAAAGTTATCCAAGGTATTTCATGAGTATCTTTGCATTTCCAGAGTCGCGCAGCTTGGCTATGCTCTTCTCCCTGATCTGGCGTACACGTTCGCGGGTCAGTCCCAGTTGGTCGCCAATCTCCTCAAGACCTTTCTCATGGCAGCCGATACCGAAACATTCGCGGATGATGGTTATCTCGCGCTCCTTGAGCACTTTGCTCAGCACGGAGTTGAGCTCCAATGCCATGCTCTCGTGATCCACCTGTTTGTCTGTGCGTGAGTCGTCACCGCTGGGCATAACGTCGAGCATGCAGTTGTCTTCTCCGTCTTGGAAAGGTGCATCTATCGACACATGGTGACCGTCAGCCATAAGGCTCTGGCCAATCTTTTCTTCGTCTATCTTGGTGGCTTCAGCCAACTCCGACACTGAAGGATGACGTTGGTTCTCCTGCTCAAAGCGGTTTATCTCATGGTTTATCTTGTTTAGTGAGCCTACTTGATTTAGCGGCAGCCTTACGATACGGCTCTGCTCGGCAATGGCTTGCAGGATGCTCTGTCGTATCCACCATACGGCATACGATATGAACTTAAATCCTCGTGTCTCGTCAAATTTCTGCGCGGCTTTTATCAAGCCGATGTTACCCTCGTCAATCAAATCAGTAAGCGTGAGTCCCTGATGCTGGTACTGCTTGGCTACTGATACCACAAACCTCAAGTTGGCTGTAACCAGTTTGTCCTTGGCGCGCTCGCCCTCAGGACCCCCCTTCTTGATTTTCTGTGCCAGCTCTATCTCCTCGTCAATGGAGATTAGAGGGGCACGGCCAATTTCTACGAGGTACTTGTCTAGTGCTTCGCTACTGCGGTTTGTAATACTTTTCTGGATTTTTAATTGTCTCATTCTTCCCTAAAAACGTCTTTAAATATCTGAATGTCAAATCTTTACTAACAAAAAGGTGCGTAAATCGCTGCAAAATTACAAAAAACAGTTCAAATATTTGTCAAGAAAAAGGAAAAGTTTCTGTTTAAAATGGTTAAATATAACCATAAATGTGACTAAATATAACTATAATGGCAACACCGATGTGAAGCTGTTTGGGAACATTTTGTCCACTCCTTCGGGGCGTTCCCTGAATATTCCGAAGATGGCACTGCCGCTGCCGCTCATCTGGGCGTAAGCTGCACCTTTCTTGTATAGTGCCTCTTTTATGGCCTTGAGCTCAGGATGTATGGCGAATATGGGTTCTTCAAAGTCGTTTACGAGTTGGTCTTTCCATGTGTCGATGGGTTGACGGACGATGTCACGGCAGCATTTGGCTGGTTTCTTTGGTGTGAGTCTTGAGAAGGCTTCTGCCGTTGAGACGGCAATGTCGGGTTTGACAATGGCAATGTAGTAGCCTATCAGGTTTCCTGTTTCGTTGTCGGCAGGCTGAAGGATTTCTCCTTTGCCTGTGGCAAACGATGGCTCGGCAGTTATGAAGAAGGCGCAGTCGGCACCGAGCATTGCTGCATAGCGTTCCATCTCGGCATTGCCCATGTTCAACTGGCAGTATTCATCAAGCATGCGAATCATAAAGGCTGCATCGGAGGATCCACCGCCCAGTCCTGCCTGCGATGGTATGCGCTTGCAGAGATGTATGTGAAGCCTTGGGAGCTTATAGTCCCTGGCAAGTAGCTTGTAGGCTCTCACCACAAGGTTGTCGTCGTTGTTGAGTTTACTCAGTTGGCTGTCGTTGTGGCTCTCAATATTATCAATGGAATACGTCACTTTAAGGTCGCAGTCGCTTATAGAGGGGAAGCCTTCGTCCATTCGTTTTATTGACAGGGCGTCGGTGAGTGCTACGGGGTAGAACACCGTTTCAAGGTCATGGTATCCGTCTTTGCGTTTGGATACGATGTTGAGTCCAAGGTTTATCTTGCAGCAGGGAAATGTAATCATAACCGTTTTTTTTAGCTTCGGCAAAGATACGATTAAGTGGGCACAATGCAAAAGGAAAACCCATTTTTCTTTCATTGCGAGTGAAAGTATCTTGTGAAATGTAATGCTGTTTGTGGTTGGATAGTCAAAAATAATTCTTAACTTTGCAATCCGTTCCGCATCAACGGAGCAATGTTTCTTTTCTGCAAACTCAATAATTTATTACCAATCGATGCCTGATACAAATAAAACCAACAGGTCGGAGCGAAGACGCAAGCCGACGCCGATAGACAATAGTTTCGGACACCTGCAACCGCAAGCTCTTGAGATAGAGCGCGTGGTGCTCGGAGCGTTGATGATAGACAAGGATGCCTTCACAGTCGTTTCGGAGATTTTGCGTCCCGAAACATTCTATGAGCCCCGTAACCAGAAGATATACCATGCCATACAGACCATGAACATGCAGGAGCTGCCTGTAGACATCATGACGGTGGCGGAACAGTTGCGCAAGGAAGGTACTCTTGAGGAAGTGGGTGGTCCGGCATATATCGTGGAGCTCAGCTCCCATGTTGCATCATCAGCCAACATAGAATACCATGCCAAGATACTCTCCGACAAGTTTCAGGCTCGACAGCTCATTCATTTCGCATCGGTGATAGAGGAGGGTGCCTTCGATGAGACAACCGATGTTGATGAGCTCATGCAGAAAGCGGAAGGCATGCTCTTTGAACTGGCTCAGAAATCCATGCTCAAGGACTATCAGCCCATTGATCCTATACTTGATGAGGCTTACCGCATACTCAGAAAGGCTTCTGAGAACACCGGAGGACTCACCGGTGTGCCCAGTGGCTATACGCGTCTTGATGAGATAACGGCAGGATGGCAAGCTTCCGACCTCATTATCATAGCAGGCCGTCCAGCCATGGGTAAGACATCGTTTGCCCTCAGCCTGGCAAAGAATATTGCTGTGGACTATCGTCAACCCATCGCTTTCTTCTCTCTTGAGATGAATGGCGTGCAACTTGTCAATCGTCTGATATCCAACGTTTGCGAGGTGGCTGGCTCGAAAATACTCAATGGACAGCTCTCCAATGACGAGTGGGAACGCTTCGACAACAACATAAACAAATTGCAAGGTGCACCTATTTATATAGACGATACGCCGGGACTGTCGGTCTTTGAACTGCGCACCAAGGCACGCCGTCTGAAACGTGAGCACAATATAGGAATACTCATGATAGACTATTTGCAGCTGATGAATGCCACGGGCATGCGTTTTAACAGCCGTCAGGAGGAGGTGAGCACCATAAGCCGCTCGCTCAAGCAGCTTGCCAAGGAACTCAATATTCCCATCATAGCCCTTTCGCAGCTCAGCCGTGCCGTGGAGCAGAGAGAAACCAAAGGAGGCATCGACGGCAAACGTCCGCAGCTGAGCGACCTCCGTGAATCGGGAGCCATAGAACAAGATGCCGACATGGTACTTTTCGTCCACCGTCCCGAATACTATCACATCTATGAGGGTGAAGGAGGCGTAGACCTGCGTGGTATGGCACAGATTATCATTGCCAAGCACCGTAAGGGAGCCACAGGCGATGTGGTGCTGCGTTTCAAGGGAGAATATACCCGCTTCGACAACCCCGACACCAGCAATCCTATTGATGACGGTGGAGGTGAAATCATCGGCTCAAGAATGAATGGTGGCGACCCGTTCCCACCTCCCTTGCCTCCCACATCTACAGGCGACCCAATGCCTTTCTGATGATTTATTGGGATATTCTGACGATTTGTGCCAAATTCATTGAAAAAAGACATAGATTATTTGCATATTGTTACGGAAATGCTTAACTTTGCACGCAAATTATAACAGACATGGTGAACTTTGAAAATATTATTAGCCTATACCTTCGACTTCGACTGCATAACGTAGTTGGAAGTGATGGTATGTGCATATAGATAATACAATATGTCTACAAAGCCTTTCTCACTTCCAATGTGCGAAAGGCTTTTTGCATATAGATAGGCTGAGTAGACAGCAAAGAGAGAACCATTTGGACAATAGCTTACAAGAAAAAGAAATAAAATAAATATAGATGTTATGAACGACAGACTTTACATTTTCGACACCACACTTCGCGACGGTGAGCAAGTGCCTGGTTGTCAACTTAACACGGTAGAAAAGATTCAAGTGGCGAAAGCATTGGAACAGCTTGGAGTGGATGTCATAGAAGCAGGATTTCCCATATCAAGCCCAGGTGATTTCAACTCGGTTATTGAAATATCAAAGGCTGTTACATGGCCTACGATATGCGCCCTCACACGAGCCGTGGAAAAAGATATAGATGTGGCTGCCGAAGCTCTTCAGTATGCCAAGCACAAACGTATACATACAGGTATAGGCACCAGCGATTCGCACATCAAGTATAAGTTCAACTCCACTCGCGAGGAGATCATTGAACGTGCAGTGGCTGCCGTCAAGCATGCAAAGAAATATGTTGAGGATGTGGAGTTCTATGCCGAGGATGCCGGACGTACTGATAACGAGTATCTTGCACGCGTCGTAGAAGCCGTAATCAAAGCCGGTGCCACCGTGGTTAACATACCCGATACAACCGGATATTGCCTCCCCTCAGAATATGGTGAGAAGATTAAATACCTCATGGAGCATGTCGACGGCGTTGACAAGGCCATACTCTCCACCCACTGCCACAACGACCTTGGTATGGCAACAGCCAACACTTTCAGCGGTGTGATTAATGGAGCACGACAAGTGGAGGTGACCGTCAATGGAATAGGAGAGAGAGCCGGCAACACTTCGCTTGAAGAAATTGCCATGATACTCAAATGTCATTCCCATCTGGGTATTGACACCAATATCAATACAACTAAGATCTACCCGACATCGAGAATGGTGAGCTCGCTCATGAACATGCCTGTTCAGCCGAACAAAGCCATAGTCGGACGTAATGCCTTTGCTCACTCCAGTGGTATACACCAAGACGGTGTGCTTAAAAACGTGCAGACCTACGAGATCATGAATCCTAAGGATGTGGGACTCGACGACAACAGCATAGTCCTCACCGCTCGTTCCGGACGCGCGGCACTCAAATATCGTCTGCAAGTGCTTGGTGTGAACATCGACGATGAGGCCAAGCTCGACAAACTGTACCAGAAGTTCCTGAATCTGGCTGACCAGAAGAAGGAAGTCAACGACGACGACATCCTCATGCTCGCCGGTGCCGACACCGCCGAGGCTCATGCCGTGAAGCTCGACTTCCTGCAGGTGACCACAGGAAAGGGTGTCAAGAGCGTGGCAAGCATAGGACTGGACATCAGCGGACAGAAGTTCGAAGCAGCTTCTTCGGGCAACGGTCCTGTTGATGCCGCCATAAAAGCTCTGAAGAAAATCATCATGAAGCAGATGACCTTGAAGGAGTTCACCATACAGGCAATATCCAAGGGTTCCGACGATGTTGGTAAGGTGCACATGCAGGTGGAATACAACGGCGGCGTGTACTATGGCTTCGGTGCCAACACCGACATCGTGACCGCCAGCGTGGAAGCTTACATTGACTGTATAAACAAATTCAAGGTTGTCATGGCATAGTGGTTTGGCTATCCCGACCACGAGTCAACGCAGAACAAAATATCAAAAACATTATTGAATAAGTAAACATGAACACGCTTTTTGACAAGATTTGGGACAAGCATGTAGTGCAGATTGTTGAAGATGGTCCCACACAGCTCTATATAGACCGTTTGTATTGCCATGAGGTTACATCGCCACAGGCTTTCGACGGACTCAGAAGCCGAGGTCTGAAATGTCTGAGACCTCAGCAGATCTACTGCATGCCCGACCATAACACGCCCACTCACGACCAAGACAAACCCATAGTTGACCCAGTATCGAAAAAACAAGTAGATACTCTGGCTAAAAACTGTGAAGAATTTGGGCTCACCCACTATGGCATGCTGTCTCCCGACAACGGTATCATCCATGTGGTTGGACCGGAGAAGGGACTAACCCTGCCGGGTATGACCATTGTGTGTGGCGACTCCCACACGTCTACCCACGGAGCAGTGGGTGCCGTGGCTTTCGGCATAGGCACCTCGGAGGTGGAGATGGTGATGGCATCGCAGTGCATTCTCCAGCAAAAGCCAAAATCCATGCGCATAACCATCAACGGAAAGCTTGGAAAAGGTGTGGTAGCCAAGGATGTGGCGCTCTATCTCATGTCAAAGCTCACCACATCGGGTGCCACTGGATATTTCGTTGAATATGCCGGCGAGGTGATTGAAAACATGTCGATGGAGGGACGACTCACCCTCTGCAACCTGTCAATAGAGATGGGTGCGCGGGGTGGCTTCATCGCTCCCGACAATATTACTTTTGAATACATCAAGGGCAAGGAGTTCGCGCCCAAGGGCGACGAATGGGATAAAGCAGTGGAGTATTGGAAGACCCTGCGCAGTGGCGACGATGCCGTGTTTGACAAGGAGCTGGTTTTCGATGGCAACGACATAGAGCCGCGTGTCACCTACGGCACCAACCCTGGCATGGGCATAGGCATAAGCGAGTCTATTCCCGAATTGCAGAGCATTGATGAGGCAGGACAGGCATCGTTCAGCAAGAGCCTCAGTTACATGGGCTTCAATGCCGGTGAGAAACTCTTGGGAAAGCCAATCGACTATGTGTTCCTCGGAGCATGCACCAACGGACGAATTGAAGACTTCAGAGCCTTTGCTTCAGTGGTGAAAGGACATAAGAAAGCCGACAACGTCACGGCGTGGCTCGTGCCGGGAAGCTGGGCTGTTGACCGACAGATACGTCAGGAAGGACTTGACATTATCCTTCAGGAAGCAGGTTTCGCCATCCGTCAGCCCGGTTGTTCAGCTTGTCTTGCCATGAACGACGACAAGATACCGGCAGGCAAATACTGCGTGTCGACCAGTAACCGTAATTTTGAAGGCAGGCAAGGTCCCGGGTCACGCACCATACTGGCAAGTCCGCTCGTCGCGGCTGCTGCCGCCATCACCGGGGTAATATCCGACCCAAGACAATTCCTCTAAGGAGTGGTGTCTGCACATTTACATAAATAAACGTTTCCAAGCATATCACTAATAATGAAACAGAAATTCGACGTAATAACATCCACATGCATCCCACTGCCGTTGGAGAACGTGGATACCGACCAGATAATACCGGCTCGCTTCCTGAAGGCAACCGACAAGAAAGGCTTTGGTGAAAACCTCTTTCGCGACTGGCGATACAACAAGGATGGTTCGCTGAAACCCGACTTTGTGCTCAACGACCCAAGCTATAGCGGAGTGATACTCGTGGCAGGAAAGAACTTCGGTTCAGGTTCCTCACGCGAGCATGCTGCATGGGCAATAGCCGGCTATGGATTCCGAGTGGTGATAAGTTCTTTCTTCGCCGACATCCACAAGAACAACGAACTCAACAACTTCGTTCTTCCCGTGGTGGTGAGCGAGGAATTCCTACAGCAGCTCTTCGCCAGCATTGCTGCCGACCATAAGACAGAGGTAGAGGTAAACCTTCCTGCACAGACCGTGACTAACAAAGCCACGGGAGCCACCGAGCATTTTGAAATAAACGCTTACAAGAAACATTGTTTGATAAACGGATTAGA
The DNA here is from genome assembly GCA_947170265.1 of uncultured Prevotella sp. GTDB lineage: Bacteria > Bacteroidota > Bacteroidia > Bacteroidales > Bacteroidaceae > Prevotella. The sequence continues at coordinate 5,926 of CAMVSV010000049.1, read as the reverse complement.
CGACATAGACTTTTTGCTTGAGAACAAGGACAAGATAGAAGCATGGGAACAGCAGAACAAATAATTGCTTCCGAACAACCTCATCGTCCCGTGGTGGAGATAATGGACTCCACACTACGCGATGGTGAACAGACCAGTGGCGTCAGCTTCGTGCCTCATGAGAAGCTGATGATCGCCCGCATGCTCATGCGCGACGTCAACGTTGACCGTATAGAAGTAGCGTCAGCCCGCGTCTCCGATGGAGAAAAAGAGGCTGTGAAACTCATCTGCCGCTATGCCCAGAGCGTGGGCATGCTCCAGAAGGTCGAGGTGCTTGGCTTCGTTGACGGCCATTTGTCTATTGACTGGATACGGTCATGCGGAGGCACGGTCATCAACCTGCTGGCAAAAGGTTCCCTGCGACATTGCACACACCAGCTCCACAAAACTCCCGAAGAGCACATCTCCGACATCAGGAAAGTGCTTGACTATGCCGATAAGATGAATGTCGAGGTCAACATGTATCTCGAAGACTGGAGCAACGGCATGAAAGACTCACCTGAATATGTATATCAGGTTCTCGATGCGTTGGCTGACAGTAATGTGAAACGTTTCATGCTCCCCGACACCCTTGGCGTGATGAACCCGCTTCAGGTGGTGGGCTTCATGCGCAAGATGCTCAAACGCTATCCCGACAAGCATTTCGATTTCCATGCCCACAACGACTACGACATGGCTGTTTCCAACTCTCTGGCAGCAGTGCTCAGTGGAGCACGAGGCGTTCATGTCACCGTCAATGGTTTGGGCGAGCGTTGTGGCAATGCTCCGTTGGCGAGCGTACAAGCCATACTCAAAGACCATTTCCACGCACAGACTCACATCAACGAAGAACGTCTCAACGAAGTGAGCCGCCTTGTGGAAGGCTACAGCGGTATTGCCGTTGCACCCAACCAACCCATCGTTGGTGAAAACGTGTTCACGCAGGTGGCTGGCGTTCATGCCGACGGCGACAAGAAAGACAACCTCTATTGCAACGATCTCGTTCCGGAGCGTTTCGGCAGAAAGCGCGAATATGCTCTTGGCAAGAATTCCGGGCGTGCAAACATTGCCAAAAACCTCGAGGAGCTTGGACTTGAACTCACTCCTGAGCAGACAAAACGAGTCACTCAGCGCATAACTGAGCTTGGCGACAAGAAGGAGATAGTAACACAGGAAGACCTCCCTTACATCGTCAGCGACGTGCTCAAGCACGACGTGCGGGAGGAAAAGGTCAAACTGCTCAGCTATATGGTCACCACGAGCTATGGCTTGAAGCCTTTGGCAAGCATCAAGGTGGAGATAAACGGACAGCAGTATGAAGCCGACTCTACCGGAGACGGACAGTATGATGCCTTTGTAAAGGCTCTCAGGCACATATACAAGCACCACCTCAACCGCACCTTCCCCATTCTTGAGAACTATACGGTGTCAATACCTCCCGGAGGACGCACCGATGCCCTCGTGCAGACTATCATCACATGGCGTAACGGCGACCGCCAGCTCCGTACCCGCGGACTCGATGCCGACCAGACCGAAGCAGCCATCAAGGCAACGTTCAAGATGCTGAACATATTCGAGGAAGAGTAATAACGTTGTTTGAAGAAACAAGAGTGGAGTAGTCGCAAACAGAATAGTGTTTACTCCCTAAGCGACAACAAATATATAAAACATATACGACAAATGAAACTGAGAATTGCAATCCTTCCCGGTGATGGAATAGGACCGGAGATTATGAAACAGGGCGTGGCTGTACTCAATGCTATCGCCGAGAAGTACAACCACGAGTTTGAATACGAGGAAGCATTGTGTGGTGCCCATGCCATCGATGCCGTTGGCGACCCCTATCCCGAGGCTACCCATGAGGCATGTATGCGTGCCGATGCAGTGCTCTTTGCTGCCGTTGGCGACCTCCGCTTCGACAACAACCCTACAGCCAAGGTGCGTCCCGAGCAAGGACTGCTTGCCATGCGCAAGAAGCTCGGACTCTTTGCCAACATCCGTCCTGTGGCAACCTTCCCCTGTCTGCTCCATAAGAGCCCACTCAAGGATGAACTCCTGCGTGGTGCCGATTTCATTGTCATCCGCGAACTTACCGGAGGCATGTATTTCGGCGAGAAATATCAGGACAACGACAAAGCCTACGACACCGACATCTACTATCGGCATGAGATAGAGCGCATACTCAAGGTTGCATTTGAATGTGCGCAGAAGCGAAACAAGCACCTCACCGTTGTCGACAAGGCCAACGTGCTGGCAAGCAGTCGTCTGTGGCGTCAGATTGCCAAGGAGATGGAACCGCAGTATCCTGATGTGAACACCGACTATATGTTTATCGACAATGCCTCAATGCGCGTGCTCACAGAACCCACATTCTTTGATGTTATCGTAACCGAGAACACCTTTGGTGACATCCTCACCGATGAGACAAGCTGCATAACGGGCTCCATGGGTCTGCAGCCATCGTCGTCGCTCGGCGAGCACACCCCGCTCTTTGAACCCGTTCATGGCTCATGGCCTCAGGCTGCCGGACAGAACAAAGCCAACCCTGTTGCACAGATTCTTTCTGCTGCCATGCTGCTTGAGCATTTTGGTCTCAACACCGAGGGCTCGCTCATACGAGAAGCTGTAAATGCAAGCCTCGATGCCAACGTGCGCACACCGGAGATACAGGTAGAGGGCGGCGACACCTACGGCACCGAAGAGGTTGGTGCCTGGATTGTCGACTACATCAAAAAAGCATAAAACATATCCTAATTATATAAAGTGCAAAGCGGAAAAATCTTTTCTCGCTTTGCACTTTTTTCGTATCCCCTCATCTTTTTAAAACCATACCTATCCTGCTTCAAAGCTATGTATATAATACACGAGAGTTCAATGTAAGCATTGTGCTGTAATTCCAAACCGTTCATTGCAATTTGAAATTGTCCATTGCGGTGGGAACGTCCACTGTAGGGAATTTGCTTGTCAAATTCCGAATTGTTCATTGCTATGGATGCGGAATTTGACAAGCAAATTCCCTACAGCATTCCAAACCGTCCGTCGCAATTTCGAATCATCCGTCGAATAGTCTGCCGTTATTTCAAAGCCTCCGTCAAAGAATATTGAAAATCATTGGCAACAGCTATTGCATAATGCTTATCTCGAACTCACGATATAATAAGGTGGAATTTAATCTTTCTTTGCTTTCACACAATGTTTGCAAAGAAAGTCATATACGAAGTCAAAGTCTTCACCGGGAACATACACACGGTTCTTCTCCAGCAGCTGGTTCACCTTGATGAGGTTCATGCTGCGGCAAGGTATCAGGCGTTCCACATTAGCGAGAGCAGTAGTCATTGACGTGCGCGACTGTGCCAGAAGTCCTGTACCAACCATGCCGGGTTTGCCCGATGCCATGCCTGCCAGTGTGGTGAGAGCTCCAATCACCTGCCCCTTCTTTACCTGTGAGGGCATCTGCTGGTGCACCACATCCCTTTCGTCCATGATGAATAGCACAACATATTTCCAACCGGTGATGGCGGCATAGAGCAGGTAGCCCAGAGTGCTGACCACGGCAATGGCAGCAACGACTATTCCCAGACTTTGGCATAGCTCAGCAAGCATCTTCAGGTCTAAATCACCCGATAGCAATCCAATGATGAGAGCCATACCAACCATGATGGCTATGGTAATACCAAACACTTTCCATATGTCAAAGAGTATGGAAGGATTCTTCAGCATGTCCATCTCATATACCCAGCGGTATTTCCCATCCTTACAGAGCGTCACCCGCTCACCAACGTCTTTTGGTGTTTTCATAATCTCTTACAGTCAATTATGGTGCAATGTAGCGTAGAATAAGCATTGTAGTGTTCTGACATGCCCTCCATGACTTGAGAACTGGTCATGGAGGGCATTGTCGTCAAGGCTTTAAGGACTGACAGATGTGTCCTTATCTTTCTTACGCTAAAACTTTTTCTTCTTCTTTACGCTTGTAAAGTCTGCATCAGATTTGGAGCGGGTGGGAATGTTTTCCTTCTCAATGATTTCTTTTTCCGAGTAGGTGATACTCTCGTCATAGTAGCCCATGTTGTCCTTTCCGGAAGCACCTCCAAACCAACATAGTTTGCCATTATATTTGGCAAGATATATTTCAGACGATTTGTCGTTGACGACGAAATGGTAGTTCTTGGCGCGCTCATTCAGAGTGCTGCGGTCTACATACTTCTTGCCTGAGCCGCCTTGCCAGATTTTTTGTCCTTTTTGTGCGTATACACTCATGCTCATGGCTACGAGTGCTGCCAATGTTAATAGAATCTTTTTCATATTCGTTAAGTTTAGGTTTGAAATAATTGTGTGAAAGTTGCGGAGATATTCAAAATGGTTTGTCCAGCCTCTTTACCTCTTCCAATTTGTAACCCTCATGCTTTTAATGCGTACAGTGCGACATGATGCTGGCAGCTTGCTTGATGTCCAGTACCCGTTAGGCTCAAGCATGGGACACTCAAGAACATTGTCTTTATTAGTCTTATACTCACTTCCAGTCCAATAAGTCCAATCAAATACTATTTCTACCTGCATACGCAGACCCGAATGATTTCTGAAATTAAACTGCCTTGAAAGCGAGATGTCCGCGGTAACATCACCAACCAACCCAGCTTCATAGCCTATCCGACCAACTAATTTGGAGCCTTTAAATCCATCCATTTCATCCCTCCAGCTGAATTCAGTCTTCTTTACGGTCATATCCTGAGCACTCACACTCGTTGCCAATGTCATAAAAAACATCAATGTCATTAAAATTTTTTTCATCGTAGTTTAGGTTTAATGGTTTATAATTCGCTGTTGTTCGCAAATTGAACTCACAGCAGCTATCATTCGCAAATATAGCAACATATAGACTAAAAATCGTTTTTTTTGTATTAAATATTATTAAAACTGTCTTTTGCTATGTTATTCTCAAACAATATTTCCACCCTGGAAACTTGAAAAAACTTAAATCTTTGCTACATTTCACTCCGGTTCTCATAAAAACATGTACATTTGCAATACGTTTCATAACATACACTTATGATGAGGAAAAGACTCTTTGCAACAGTTTTGTGCATTCTTGCAACAACTCTCACTGCATGCGCACAGCAGCATTTGCGCGATTCTCTCGCCAAAGCCGTAGATGAATTGGCATACCATCCCGACTCCGTACACCTCAGACTCAAGAAAGCTGCATGGAACGTGGAGCTGAAGCAGTGGGAATATGCCAAGGACGAATATGACAGGGTACTCAAGCTCGACCCCGATAATCCCGCAGCGCTCTACTATCGTGCCTTCGTGAACCAGCAGTTGGGACGCTATAATTTCTCGCGTCTTGACTATGAGCACATGCTGCGCATAGTGCCGGGTAACTTCAACGCCCTCCTGGGGCTGGCTCTGCTCAACGACCGCAGTCAGCATAAGACCGAAGCCATGGACCAGATAAACAGGTTGGTGGAGCTCTTTCCCGACAGTGCCATTGCCTATGCCTGCCGTGCAGGCATGGAGCGTGACCGCGGCATGCTCGAGCTTGCCGAATACGACTACACCAGAGCACTGCTTCTCGACCCTGACAACAGTGACTATCTGCTTTCCCGTGCCGATGTCTACCTGCTTCTCAACCGCAGGCGTGAAGCCAAGGACGACCTCGATCGTCTGGTAGACAACGGCATGTCGAGAGGTGAGCTCTCAGAGTTCTACAAACGGCTGAAACGGCTTAAATAATTTCCGTGAAACATTTTGTAAATAAATGCAAACAAGTGTGAAATATTTATCAGTTTCTTTAACATTTGGAAGCTAAGAAAGCCTCAAGAAACCACCCTTGTAACTCGTTGGTAATCAAACGTTTGGAAGGGGCATTTTAAAAGAGCCTCTTTTAGCGTGCAAAAGAGCCTCTTTT
>CAMVSV010000048.1 GCA_947170265.1 uncultured Prevotella sp. | reverse complement strand
GCCGCTATGGGCGTAGTGTGCCCAAGTGTAACATAAAGTCTAACTTTATTAGTTCAAATTTTATTAATTAACATTTATGTCTAACTTTAAAAATGTACAGCCACTCGACGATTTCAACTGGGAAGAGTTTGAGAATGGCGCAACCGTAGGAACGAGCAAGGAAGAACTTGAAAAAGCCTACGATGAGACCCTCAACAAAGTAGCCGACCATCAGGTTGTTGACGGTAAGGTTATCAGTGTTGACAAGAAAGAAGTTGTTGTTAACATTGGTTACAAGAGCGATGGTATTATTCCTGCATCAGAATTCCGCTACAATCCCGACCTCAAGGTTGGTGACGTAGTAGAGGTTTATGTTGAAAACCAGGAAGACAAGAAAGGACAGCTCGTACTGAGCCACAAGAAAGCACGTCTGAGCAAGAGCTGGGAGCGTGTTAATGCAGCACTTGAGGCCGATGAGATTATCCAGGGCTACATCAAGTGTCGCACAAAGGGTGGTATGATTGTCGATGTATTTGGCATTGAGGCATTCCTCCCCGGAAGCCAGATTGATGTTCATCCTATTCGCGACTACGATGTGTTCGTAGGCAAGAACATGGAGTTCAAGGTTGTGAAAATCAATCAGGAATTCAGAAATGTCGTTGTGTCGCACAAGGCTCTCATTGAGGCAGAACTTGAGGCACAGAAGAAAGAAATTATCAGCAAGCTTGAGAAAGGACAGATTCTTGAGGGTACTGTCAAGAACATCACATCTTACGGTGTGTTTGTTGACCTTGGCGGCGTAGACGGACTCGTGCACATCACCGACCTGTCATGGGGACGCGTGAGCGATCCACACGAGGTTGTTGCCCTCGACCAGAAGATAAACGTTGTCATCCTTGACTTCGACGACGAGAAGAAGCGCATTGCCCTCGGTCTGAAGCAGCTTACTCCTCATCCATGGGATGCACTTGATGCAAACCTCAAGGTAGGTGACCATGTGAAGGGTAAGGTTGTTGTGATGGCAGACTACGGTGCATTCGTAGAGATTGCCCCCGGAGTAGAAGGCCTTATCCATGTAAGCGAAATGTCTTGGAGCCAGCACCTGCGTTCAGCTCAGGAATTCATGCACGTTGGTGATGAGGTAGAGGCTGTTATCCTTACCCTTGACCGTGAAGAGCGCAAGATGTCTCTCGGTATCAAGCAGCTCAAGGAAGACCCATGGGAGACCATTGAGGTTAAATATCCTGTTGGCAGCAAGCACACCGCTAAGGTTCGCAACTTCACCAACTTCGGCATCTTCGTTGAGCTTGAGGAAGGCGTTGACGGACTCATCCACATCTCTGACCTCTCATGGACCAAGAAGGTTAAGCATCCTTCAGAGTTCACCCAGACAGGTGCAGAGATTGACGTGGTAGTTCTTGAGATAGACAAGGAGAACCGTCGTCTCTCTCTCGGTCACAAGCAGCTTGAGGATAATCCTTGGGACACATACGAGACCATCTATACCCCGGGTAGCATCCACACCGGTAAGATTACCGATGCAATGGACAAAGGTGCCGTTATCGCACTCAACGAGGGTGGCGAAGGCTTTGCCACACCAAAACACCTCGTTAAGGAAGACGGCACACAGGCTCAGAAGGGTGAGGAGCTGCCATTCATGGTAATTGAATTTGTGAAAGAGACCAAGCGTATAATTCTTTCTCACTCACGCACTTTCGAAGATGTGAAAGACGAGCCCAAGGCTGCACCGAAGAAGAAGGCTGCCAAGAAGGAAGCTGCTCCCGCAATAAACAACGTGGCAGCAAGCACCACACTTGGTGACCTCGATGTACTTGCCAAGCTCAAGGCTGACATGGAGAAAGGCAAATAATTACAATCTACAAGAGACTACCTTGTCATACTATTGACACGAACTGTCTCATTTGGAAATAATAAGAAGTCTGGAGTTTACACTTAATCGTGTCTTCTCCAGACTTTTTCCTTAAAAAGGCATAATCATCAAACATTATTCATCATGAAAAGAAATATTATAATTCTATTGCTTGTTGCCACATATTCATGCTATTCCCATGCAGCCACCACACCGCAGACAGAAGATAAAGTGACAGAAAGTGCTGACTCAAGTGATTTCGTGGTTATTACAGACGTAGTTCCCGACGTGATACTTGAAATTCGCTATTTCGGGACATATAACTTTGTGGGTAAACGTATAGACGGTTATGAGCAGCCCATTGCCTATATGACAAAGAAAGCTGCAAAAGCCCTGAAAGAAGTCAGCGATGATGTAATGAAACAAGGCTATAGGCTTAAGATATACGATGCATACCGTCCGCAAAAAGGTGTTGACCACTTTGTGAGATGGTCAGAAAATGTCACGGATACACTAATGAAAAACTATTTCTATCCAGACCTTGACAAGAGTGTGCTTTTTGAACAGGAATATATCTATTCACGCAGCGGTCATTCGCGCGGAAGCACTGTGGACCTGACACTCTTTGACATGAACACAGAAAAGGAACTTGACATGGGAGGGACATTTGACTGGTTTGGTGAGGAGAGCCATCCTGATTTCTGCGGCAACCCTGAAACAGGCGAGTATACCGGTGGCAGCTCACCCTATGGTCGCAGCATCACCAAGGAACAGTTTTGCAACAGGATGATACTGCGCGAAGCAATGATGCGCCATGGTTTCAATCCTTTGAGCACAGAGTGGTGGCATTTCACTCTTGCTGACGAACCCTACAAGAACACATATTTCACCTTTACCGTTAAGTGATGAAACAAAAAAGACAAGAAGCTCATCTATTGCTTCTTGTCTTTTTTGCTTTATGTCTTATTCACTTGTATTCATGCTTAAACCATTCTGCCACACAAAGCCAAATAAGGACAATATGAACAAGTATGAAGGTTAGCAGTTGGCTCAAACGGTGTTTCTTCAGAAAAGATTTCTTCTACTTTATTTACGAGAAGCTCCTCAAACTCCGACCTGCATTGTTGCTGAATGTCTGTAATAGGTGTACCGCAAAAAGTCAACACAGGAGAATAGTCTTTTACTCCGGCATGTTGAATGAACAACAGGGCTGGAGATACTGGCAGCTGTCCGATACCTTTGAGAACATTGTTATCACCTTTTGCCGAATCTTCATTACGCAATATGCCAGCCAGATTGCTTGAATAGAGTAGGGCTTGGAGGATATAGTCGGAGTGGATTGTTGAGATATATTTAGGGTCAAACACATGAGAAATATCCTTGAGATCTTTTGAAGTCTTATTGCCGGTTTTATAGTCAACCACACGCAATGCCCCTCCATTGGATGTAGTCATGTCGAGGCGGTCGATGCGTCCACCAATGCTTATTTCCCGTCCATTGATTGTGCGGCTGAGGAAAATGGGTATTTCATGTCCGATAACCCGGAATGGGGTTAACGTGAGGTCAACTCTCAACAGCTGCCGCAAATATGTTTCAATAACCTCTCTATTGATTAGTTGCAGTCCGTTGAGGACTGGATGCCGCGTAGTTCCTTCCGGCAGATGAAAGAGCTCCTCGCTGAAAGCCTGGTCAATGACATTGTTCAGCGATGTCTTGCTCTTCAAGAGCCGTTCAATGTCAGCAGTCTTTATTTCGTCGTGGGGCAGCAATGTGTCGTAGATGAGTTGTGCTGCACGATGGAAAATATTTCCGAAGATACGATTATCAATAAGGTCTTCATCAGTGTCATCAGGTTCGGCAATCTGCAACACATAGTTATAGTAGAATTGTTTTTGACACCTTATATATTTATTGATAGCAGTGGGGGAGAGTTTGGAATATGAGCTGAGAACTGTCATTACCTGTGGTGTCTTCCTTATTGTGGCAGCATCGGTGTGAGTGATTTCCTGTCCTGCCTTGAGAGTCACCCTGTTAATATGTAATGGTGATTCCACAAGCAACTGAAGCATGAAACGGCTCATTTCTCCTACCTGACTGATATCGGTGGCATTACAATAAAGCACTGTAACGTCAGAAGCTCTCTGAAGCATTCTGTGGAAGTAGTAGCTGTAGATACCCACTTTGTTGTCGGTGGTAGTGAGACCATAGGCTTTTCGGAGTGCATAGGGAATGAACGAGGTATCATTAGCAACCTTGGGCATGTTACCTTCATTGCATGAGAGTATGAGCAGGTGGTCGAAGTCAAGGTTTCGGGTTTCAAGCACTCCCATGATTTGAGTCCCTACAGCTGGTTCACCATGAAAAGGAATGGATGTTGATTTAATTATTTGGCGAATAAATCGTTGCAATGTTATTTTGTCTACAACAATATCTTCTGTTTCTATAAGCGTATGAAGCCGGTTCAGCAAGGTGTACATTCTAAAGGTTGACTCTTGGAAAAGATCGTCATTGGAAGAATAACCGTTATGTGCTATTGTTTTAACCAATAGCTTTAGTTTTGAGAGTAGTTGCAGATTGCTGTTGGGATAGCTGAAGAGTTCAGCCAGCAGTTCATCGTCGCAGAACGTTTCATTTGAAATATAGTAGATTTTTTCTGTATTAAGTCTTGTAATTGTCTCTTGTACTGTTGGACATATATATATTAAATAAGGATGTCGTAATACAGCATTTGCAAAATGCAGTTTGAAAGCATTCTGACGCGATGAATAACCATTGTAATACAGTGAGATTACCTGAGACACGAAAGAAGCAATGGGGGTGAGGTTGAGAGGATAGCCAGTAGTTATGTTCACCTGCTTAACCTCTTGAGGCATAGAGTGAGTTACTGATTGCAAGAGAGCTTCGTTGCAAAGAACAATGGCAGTTCTGTTGCCATCGGCAATACGATTGTTTTGAGAAAGCCAATTGCTTACAAAACGAGCTTGAATGTTTTCTGTGGCTGCAGATATAAGTGTGATGTTTTTGTCATGATCCACGAGATGGGAAAATATACTGTGATCGGTGTTGTCAAGTTCATTAGGAAAGAGGTCAAGATACTTGCTGATATATATACCTGCTTCGTGGTGATGTGAGAATGCTTTTGGATTTAAATAATAGAAATCAAAATCCCAATAGAAAGCAGCCTTGCCTTCGTTCTTGAGAACCATGAAAAGCTCTTGTTCTACTTCGTGGAGAAAGTTAAAGCCCACAAACAGGTATCTTGTTTGTGGAAAATAGAATTTATTCTCCTCAATAACCATTCTATAGAGCATGCCCTCATATGCCAACCCTTGACTTATGAGTCGCTCACGGTAATCTGTATATATGTCATACAGACGGCTCCAGATATTGAGGAAGCGCTGTTTTATGAGGGTTTCACTGTCATTGAAATGCTGAAAGAATTTCTTTATTGCATTTTTCTGCTCATCAGTGAGATACGACAAGTCGTCATATTCGTGTATGTCTCTGAGATTAAGAAACAACTTTTCTACATCTGCCATGTGCTTGTCAATATCATCGAAGTCTGACAATAGCATCTGTCCCCATGAATAGAATTCATCAAGTGTTTCCTGCTTGCCGGTAATTGCCATATAGCTTTTGTGCAATTCAGATACAAGCTTTATTGGGTCAGCCTCAAGTAATGTGGTTTGCTGACGGAAGAGTTCACTAATGGTTAGATAGTGTGGAGCCCAGATGGGGTCAGCAGTCTGTTGGGTAAGCGCTTGGTTCATGAATAGGGCAGCCCTCTTGTTCGGGAAAACTACTGCTATTTGCCCAATCTGATTTTTATATTTGAGAAGAATGTCTTTAGCGACGTGTTCTAAAAAAGTTTTCATTGCATCTTACATTTATATTTTACGGAAATGGAAAAACTACATATCAACCTCCACGACTTTATTTTCCACTACATACCACAAATAACCTCTGATTCCTTTGTAACCCATGTTGTGAAGAAGCTGCATGTAGCGTTGTACTTGGGAATGGTATTCGTTTCTGGGAACACCAAACTTGAAATCCACGACTATGGTTTCATCACCAGAAACCATAACTCTGTCGGGACGATGCTCTGTAATCTCGTTTGTTTGTGGATTTCTTTCAATAATATTACATTCATTGAATAAAACCCATTTTCCAGAGAACCAATCCTTTACCAATGGATGGGTAATGGCTTGATTGATTTTTTCTTTAATCTGGTTTGTGTTAACTTCATCGTTACTCAGTATGCCATCAATCTGCATTTGACGGAGATGTGGCTCAAAATCCGAAAAAGTGGATATTGTTGAGAACAGTTGATGCAGAATGTTACCCAGCTTTATATATGATTGTTGGGATTGTGGCGTATTTTCTGAAGAGGTAACGAAAGCCTTACTTTTATTACTTTGTTTGAAGCTTGCTTTCGGGGGAAAGGTCTTAACTTCAATAGTCTGTGGAATCTCTGTAGGAGTAAAGACATTAAGATTGCGGTTTTGTGACTGGAGACTTTCAGTTGCCTGTTTGCTTTCGTTTTCTATCTCACCCCAAACAAATGTAAGAGGTTCGTCGTAATCATCACTATTCAACAATTGGCAACCAGAAAGCAACAACCCTTCTTTGGGGTCTTTATCAATAAGTTTAGGCAACACCTCTTCTATTATTTGACTTCTGTTTGTGGAGGTGTAGTCAGAAGATTTCCTTTTGTTAATCTTGTCTTTCGACATGCGTTTGCCGATGACAACAAGAGACTTTCCTGCACGAGTAAAAGCGACATAAAGCAAATTGAGATTGTCAACTACATTTTGAAGATGTTCTTCCTTATAATCGTCCTCATAGACAGTGCCAAGCATTTGTTTCTTACTGAATGATATTGGTATTACCGGAAGTTGGTCGAAAGGTGATGTATGTTTTCTATCACACCATATTATATTGTCTTTTTCCAATTCCCAATCACAGTAGGGAATGATTACATGCGGAAATTCCAATCCTTTGCTTTTGTGGATAGAGATGATGCGTATGCCATCGGTTTCATCACTTTGAATGGTTTTCTCACTATATACGTTTTCCCATTCATTGAGGAAAAGTGAGATGTCGGCAGGATTATCTTCGAGGAAGTTGTTGACGATATCGTATAATGCGCAAATATATGCACCTTGATTGCCAAATGCATGCAAGGAGAAAACTGAATATATCCTATCAATCATCTCAATTAATGGCAATGAACTCAATTCACTGATATTGGAGAATTCTTCAGGCAGCATTGTGTCAACAGACTCAGAAAGAAACATTTTTTCTTCATTTTCTATGTCCCTAATGACGTATTGATGGTAATATTTGGCTAAAGTGGCTTTTGTCAGAACATCATCCGGTTTTTGTATCACTTTCAACGCCATTATTATCATATTGACAGACATGGAGGCATCCAAGCGAAAAGCCTCATCTGAGACAAGTTTTATATCGGGACGATTCTTCATAAACATTTCAGCAATCTTAGGTATGTGACGATTTGTCCTCACAAGTATGGCAATGTCTTTCTGCCTTATGCCTTTGTCTAATAGCTGTTCTACCGATTCAAGGAGATTGTTCATTACAGCATCATCGTAGTCTTTGCTTGGCAACAGTGAGATGCGAATGAAGCCTTTATGTGTTTGTTTTTTTGTTTTCTGAATAAGTTCTCTGCTATTATATGCATTACATAGCTGCTCCTTACCATTTATCTCATCAAGTGTAAGTTCACTGAAAGTTGCATTTACAGCTTCTGAAAAAAATGCATTGTTGAATTCAACAATTCTTCTTTCTGAACGATAGTTTGTAGAAAGCGGTATGATCTGCATCTGACTCTTGTTGAACTCCTCTTGTATGTTATTTAGAAGTCGCCAATCTCCTGACCTCCAACGATATATGCTTTGCTTGACGTCACCGACAATAAGACTTTGCGATTCTGATTTTGACAAACATTCCATGAGGAGTGTTTTGAAATTAGCCCATTGTATTAGGCTGGTATCTTGAAACTCATCTATCATGATATGTTTTAGATGAGCTCCAATCTTCTCAAACACAAATGGAGCATCGCTATCTTCTATAATAGAATGGAGTAGTGACTGTGTGTTGGACAACTGAAATCTGTTTGTGGCAGTGTTGATTGAGTTAACAGTGTCTTCAATGGCGTGTATCAGTCGTAATTGATTAATGTGGCGAAGGGTCAGAGTGGCAGACTGAGTTTCAAACCATGCTTTGTGTCTCATTTCTTCAAACCTTTCCAATGCCTTATTGAAGTTTCCTTCAAAGAAGGATAGTGTCTGCTTCGAAACAGAATCTTTTGAAAGCATGTTTTCAGGATTGTCGATAAACAATTGTACACGGGTAGGTGTTGGGGAGTCGTCATAACTATAACTTTCCGCAAGTTTCTTTACATATACCGGAATGGTGCCTTTATCTTTAAACTTGTACATTGAAGTATCGTCATATCCATTGTCTCTGAGCAGCTTATAAAGCCTGACGGCCTCTTTCTTCAACATTTCTGTCGGATGTGATTCCTTCTTTCTAAGTATTTCTGTATATTTGTTGAAAAAATTATCATCCTTCATCAGCCGTTCAAGTTCTTGGGAATATTTCTTGTAATGATCTTTGAAAATGTTAAGTCCAAATGCTTTTATACTTCCGATGACGTTCCAGGAGTTATCATCTTCAATGTTTCTGGTTATATACTCTTTTATCCATGACAACATCTGTTTGTCAGTGTCTAAAGAATCTATAATTGTATCTACCGCAAACTCCTCAACTTGACGATCATTTAGGTCTACACTGAGATTGGCAGACAGTTCCAACTCACGGGCAAGGTTGCGTAGCACGTTCTGGAAAAATGAATCAATGGTCTGAACACGAAAATAATTGTACTTATGAATGAGAAGTTTAAGGGCTATTCCTGCGTTTCTCCTTACCTCTTCTTCTGTTTTTCCTGTGTTGTGTATAACTGCTTCAAGATAATCGTCAGAATCATCATGACCTTTCCAGATTCCGTAAAGCTGTCCCATGATGCGAGTTTTCATCTCTTCTGTTGCCTTATTAGTGAAGGTAACTGCCAAGATTTCTTCATAACAGTCAGGATTGGCTATAAGTTGCGAAATATATCTTACAGCTAATGTAAACGTTTTGCCAGAACCGGCACTTGCTTTATATACAGTCAGTGGAGTAGTTCCCATATTTTTTACCAATTATCAAATAATTCCAATCCTAATTTTAAGCCCACACCTTCAAAATGATGGCTTGAAGCTCCTAAAAATATACCCATTGAAAAAACTCTGTTTGTGAATCCATATCCACATTCAACATAGGGATATAGTTTTCTCACAATGAGTGCACTTGCATATATTCTCTCTTTCTCAACAACCTGACCAATTAGCGGGCACCATGAAAGTAGCAGCAAAGGCGATTCATAGGTTGAATTCCACCTGACATAATAATCTGAGGCATTATACCAGTTACTGTTGAGCAACTCAAACTCGCCCGTCCACTCGTCATACCAGCCACCTGGTATGTTGTTATTTTTGAAGTTTGCATAATCAAGAAAATATTGCTTGTTGCCTTTTGTGGTGTAGAAGCCAAATCCCGCTTTCATTGAGAAATATCTCATGCAGGGAAGCGGTCTGATGTAAGAAGCATCGAATTCCCATCTGTCGTAATTCATTTCTGAACCAAAGATATCTTTTAACCCATGTTCATAATCCCATGTGAATATAATACCTTTGTATCCTTTTGGCCTATATTGAATTTGTAGCAATGGTGCAAATGTCGTGAATTTTCCAGAATGACCAACTGCTGTAAAATCCTTAATTCTAACAGCCTTACGTTTATGGTATACGAAGCCTGTCTGCAAGCCAATTTTTTCGTTTAAATCATAATGTGAAACCAATTGCAATGAAGTATTATTGAAATAATCAAGCTGATATTTGTCAAGGTCTATCTTGCTATTCCTTGGCTCCTCTTTTATTCTATCTAAAACTGACGAATTGGTTATTCTGTTTCCAGTTTGAAAAGTGGCATTAACAAAACCTTTGTGATGAGAATTAAATGTATAGGTAAGTGGTGCGTTGACAAAAAAACGTCTTTGTTTAAAAGAATATCCAGTTTTCGCATTAAGACTAATATTACTGATTTCTGAGAAATCGTAAGAGACATTTATACTGAATTTATATACTAATCCTTTACTTTTATTGTATCCGAAATATAGAGGATTAAACAAAGGTCCAATTTTTATGACTCCATTGTCGGTCTCTCCGAAATGAGTCTTATATCTATGAATAATATTGTCACCGATAATATCCCAAAGTATATACTTCGCGACATTCCTCCTTTTCTTTATATTATTGTTTGAGAATTCATTTGAGTTTAATGAATTGGTATCATTTTCAATAAACAACAAACTATCTTCTTCAGAAAGAGGGTAGGGGCGAACCATATTCATTAAATTACTCTGTGACAGAGTAGACTTTATAGTGTCCAATGCAAGTTTTTCAATATCATAACAAGCTGATATATCACTTTTTATAGAGTTACCTAAATAGGAAAGTTTTGATTGCAAATGAGCTTTTTTGGCATATAAACATCTGAAACCGCCTTGTCCCATTTCAACAAATAAGTTAAACTTGGTCAAGTCATATTCACCATTTATTTCACATGAAATAATTCTTCCTGTCTCATGGTCTATATTTGCCGTTCCTCTTACGAGTTGAGTGTTATTTGTTTTGGGCTTAAAGGAAATAGTAACGGAGTTTTTGCTTTCTTTGACATTATGATAAATGTAATATCTTTTATTCTGACGGCAGAATGGAGATAGGAGATAATCGTTAATCAAAGTCGGAGAGTAGAGATTTGGTTGCAAAAAGGCTTGCATTCTATCCAAAACTTTACGATTTTTATATGTAGTTGATGAATATATGATTTTCTCTCTATTAGCTATTTTACCACCAATAAGGGTTGTTTTATCATATAATTCAGATATATACTCTCTATGACCATCTCTTGCAGCCTGAAACATTGAAGGAATTGTCCATATAAAAGGATTTCTTTTTAATATTTTCAACCGCCATTTTGAATAATTATATGTAACGACTGTATCTGGAATTGTTAGCTTCAGGCTATCAGAATATTCAAAGATTTTTTTTAGTGTTTTCCTAACTATACGACTTTCCTTATTGCCTTGTGAATTGTTCATGGTAAATGCCTCAACACAAAACAATATTTGAGTTATGAGAATGTTAATTAAAAGTATTCTAAATTTCACGCTGCGTTATTTATCATAATGGCTATTATACCATTTGTATTGCGATCAATACACTCATATAACCCCATACAGTTTAAACTAAACTCTAATTAAATTTTCTTCAAAAGCGCTTTAAGCATAACATACTGTGTTTGCCATTCATCTATCTTACGTTGAATTTTTTCTTTATCAACATCTTTATTGAGTCGCGGATCTACAAGTTGATTTTGTAAAAGCTGAACATAATGTTCTATTAACTCCATTTTGATTTTTACAGTTTTCTTCTTTGGATAGCCACGCTTGGCAACTTGCTGCTCATAGATAGTAGAAATATCATTAATCTTTATACCAGTTTGCTCATAGTCCGTATACCACTGTTGGTAATATGCAGAGGACATGTCTGAAACATAGTCAGACTGAGCCATGCCATTAATGGAGATGAACAATGTTGTTAAAGCTATTGCAGAAACTTTGATCTTCATTTTAAACCGTTTTAAGTTACTATATGTTTATTATTGCAAATATAGATATTTTTTATGTCTTGCAATGGTTGAAATCTGAAAAAATAGTATTTTTGCAAAAATATATATACGTCATAAAGAATATGAATAACTGTATCGAATTAAAAGGAGTACGGGTTAACAACCTTAAGAACATAGATATAAGTATACCTCTCAATAAATTTGTTGTTATAGCCGGTGTTAGTGGTTCTGGTAAGTCATCTTTAGCGTTTGATACTCTTTATGCGGAAGGTCAACGTAGATATGTTGAAAGTCTTTCCTCATATGCCAGACAGTTTCTTGGCAGAATGTCAAAACCAGAATGCGATTTCATAGAAGGTCTGCCACCAGCCATTGCCATTGAACAAAAAACGATATCTCGCAATCCGAGATCCACGGTTGGCACATCAACTGAAATATATGAATATCTAAAATTGCTCTATGCAAGAATTGGAAAGACCTACTCCCCTATCAGTTCTCAAGAAGTTAAGAGACATAGCACTGACGACATCGTCAATTGCATGCTTTCATATTCCAAAGGTACGAGATTTTGCATTCTCGCACCGGTCCATCCTCGTAATGGAAGAAGCATTAAAGAACAATTTGGGATGTATCTTCAGCAAGGGTATGTCAGAATGTTTTATAAAGGTAGTATTACAAGAATAGATGAATTTATAAAGAATTTAGGCGATGACAATAACGATACAAAAGATGAAGTTTTCTATATTGTTGTTGATAGAATGTCGGTTGATTCTGAGAAAAGCACGATTTCACGACTTATAGATTCGTGCGAGACCGCTTTTTACGAAGGTGAAGGCATGTGTCGTATTCTATTCATACCTTCAAATATTCATTATGATTTCTCTACTAAGTTTGAAGCAGATGGTATTACTTTTGAAGAGCCAAATGAAAATATGTTTTCATTTAACTCTCCACTGGGAGCGTGTCCCACATGCGAAGGAATGGGAAATATTATAGGGATTGATGAGAAACTGGTCATTCCAAACACAGCTCTTAGTGTCTATGATGGTTGTGTGCAATGTTGGCACGGGGATAAGATGGCAGAATGGAAGAATGAATTTTGCAGACGTGCGTCAAGAGACGATTTTCCAATATTTAAACCATACTATGAATTAACCCATAAAGAAAAAGACATGCTGTGGCATGGACTGCCTTCAGAAAAGAATAAAGATATAAGCGAGAAGGTATGTATTGATTCGTTCTTTAAAATGGTTAAAGACAATCAATACAAGATACAATATAGGGTAATGATGAGTAGGTATAGAGGACGTACAGTTTGCCCAGATTGCAGAGGAACAAGGCTTAAAAAACAATCAGAATATGTCAAAATTAATGGTATGAGCATTACCGACCTTGTTGAAATGTCCATAACACAATTGCTTAAATGGTTTAAAAACCTAACCCTCAACGAGCATGAAACTAATGTTGCAAAGCGTTTGATAATGGAAATTACAAACAGATTGCAATTTCTTGATAATGTAGGACTTGGGTATCTTACATTAAACAGAGCATCAAACACTCTTTCAGGCGGTGAAAGTCAGAGAATAAATCTTACAACATCACTCGGAAGTTCGCTTGTTGGTTCACTATACATTCTCGACGAGCCTTCAATAGGTCTTCATAGCCGTGATACTGAGAAACTAATAAAAGTAATAAAAGAACTCAAGGAAATAGGAAATACTGTCATTGTAGTTGAACATGATGAAGATATCATACGCTCTGCCGATTATCTCATAGATGTTGGACCTGATGCTGGCAGACTTGGTGGAGAAATTGTTTTTGAAGGAGATGTAGCGCATATTGGCGATAAATTAGTCGGAGATAAACACCCATACTCCCACACCATTAAATATC
The DNA here is from genome assembly GCA_947170265.1 of uncultured Prevotella sp. Lineage (GTDB taxonomy): Bacteria > Bacteroidota > Bacteroidia > Bacteroidales > Bacteroidaceae > Prevotella. The sequence goes on along the minus strand of CAMVSV010000048.1, from coordinate 2,996 downwards.
TTACAGGAGAAGAAAAAATACCCGTTCCGTCGTCTCGTCGCAAGTGGAATATGGCAATAGAAATCAAAGGTGCCAGAATGAACAACCTAAAAGGAATTAACGTAAAATTTCCTTTAAATGCATTTACGGTAGTAACTGGAGTTAGTGGAAGTGGAAAGTCATCCTTAGTTAAAGGAATTCTTTATCCAGCCTTGAAGCGTCATCTCAATGAAGTTGCTGAGATGCCTGGAGAATATGTTTCGCTTGAAGGAGACTGGCGTAAAATTTCACATGTAGAAATGGTAGACCAAAACCCCATTGGTAAAAGCACACGTTCCAATCCTGCAACATATGTAAAAGCCTATGATGCCATTCGACAACTTTTTGCAGAGCAAGCACTCTCAAAGCAAATGGGATACACTCCTCAATATTTTTCTTTCAATCAAGATGGCGGAAGGTGTGAAGAATGTAAGGGAGCTGGTGTGGTAACTGTAGAGATGCAATTCATGGCTGATCTCGTCATTGAATGTGAGGAATGCCATGGCAAAAGGTTTAAGAAAGAAATATTGGATGTGCAATATTGCGGAAAGACAATTAATGATGTCTTAGAAATGACAGTAAGTGAAGCAATCGAGTTCTTTGGAAGTGCTACTAAACCATCAACACTTCTAAAAACAATTGTTGAACGTCTAAAGCCACTTGAAGCAGTAGGATTAGGCTACATAAAGTTAGGACAGAATTCTTCAACTCTTTCTGGTGGAGAAAACCAAAGAGTAAAACTCGCATATTACATAGGTCAAGAGAAGCAAACCCCTACCCTATTTATTTTTGATGAACCGACAACAGGACTCCATTTTCACGATATAAAAAAGCTTCTGTCAGCCTTTGATGAGTTGCTCTTGCGTGGACATACAATATTGGTTATAGAACATAACCTTGATGTAATTAAAAGTGCAGACTATATAATTGACTTAGGACCTGACGGTGGTAATAATGGAGGTTCTATTGTCTGCGCAGGTACACCTGAAGAGGTTGCCACATGTAAGTCTGGGTTTACATCAATGTTCCTAAGAGAGAAGTTGAAAAAATAATTGGTTTGTCACATACAAAAAAGAGGATGAACAATATGCCATCCTCTTTTTGGGGTATGTGGGTAAGACTTTTACTATTAAGCAGCCTTTTGGGTTTTCACAAAACGTCCCTTTTCATCACGAGCTGGTGTTGTTTTCTTTGTTGAAGACTTCGTTTCTTCTGTTGTCTTCTTCACAAAACGTCCCTTTTCATCACGAGCTGGTGTTGTTTTCTTTGTTGATGACTTCGTTTCTTCTGTTGTCTTCTTCACGAAACGTCCCTTTTCATCGCGAGCTGGTGTGTTCTTTTTTGCCGTTGATGTTGTTGTCGCTTTCTTTTCTGAGTTTTTTTCCACAGATTTTTTTGCAGAGGTTGTCTTTTTCGTAGTCTTTGCCGCACCATTAGGATAGCAAGCTTTGCAAGGTACTCGCTTCATTTCTGAGGCTTCTTCGGCGGAAATGGATTTTACATCTGTTGCTTTTTTCAAATAGCTACATGACTTATTCTTATGGTAAGCCGTTGCACCTTTAGCAGAGGTTATATAAACGTTCTTTGCCGTTTTGGCTTCTGCTGTAGCCGTCTTTGTAGTTGTAGATTTCTTTGTTTTGCTTCCCTTTGCTATATCCTTCATTGTCTTTTCCTTTAGCTCCGGATAACATCTCACGCACGCATGACGTCCCATATCTTTAGCTTCCGACTGTTTTACGGCAGTAACATTAACCGAATTGCGAAGATAGCTGCAATCTTTGTTTTTATGGTACGCTATTGCGCTTTTCGAGGGTGCTATATACACATTCTGCGCTTCAATGGTTGCCATAGTTGTGATGGCGAATAATAATAGAATAAGTTTCTTCATGATTAATTGATATTTGGTTATTATTGTAATTAATATGTTGCAAAAATACATTATTTCATTTAAAAATCAAAGTTACAAGCTTTTATTTTTTGCATTCTCAAGCCAGTTGTCAATCAGCATACGAGCTATTGATAATTTTTCCGGTAACGTAGGAAGGTTATCTTTGGTAAACCAATTCCCATTTTTCAATTCATTGTCTTGCAAATGCAAATCGCCTGATACATATTCGGCATTGAAGCCAATCATTATTCCCGAGGGATAAGGCCAGGGTTGGCTCCCGAAGTACTCTATATTAGTGATGGTGAGTCCTGTTTCTTCTTTTACCTCTCGAGCCAATGCCTGTTCAAGACTCTCTCCAGTCTCAACAAATCCAGCCACTAAACCATAAAAGTTACTTCTGAAATTTCGTGCTTGCACAAGGAGCACCTCTTCTCCTCCAGTGCCATCAGTGGCATTCTTTTCTTTTTTCTTTATCTTATGGATTAGCACTATGACTGCCGGGCTCACATGAGGCCACACTTCATAGCCACACCTTTCGCATTTTTTTGATATGGGAGAACTGAGGTTCATCCTGCTACCGCATTTACCACAATATTGAGTATGCTCGTCCCAATAGAGTATCTCACGACATTTTCCAGCTGTTTCATATTCGTGCTGGTTAAGCTTATAATAGGACTTTCGCAAATCGCATGCTTCAAATGTACGCTTATCATGGCTGTTGACAATTTCATTAAATATATCTTCATCAACCATCATTGCCATCACTCTCTTATCAACATCCAGTTTTACTTGATGTACAGTAATATTTTTATAAGAAGACCTTATCTCAGGTTTCTCACCTATAGGTATTCGGAAGCTTTGGTCATCAAGTTTTTCCAATAGCAGTAAATTATCACAGAAGATATACCAGAATATATTCATAGTTATATGAAATCACATATTTATTTACTACCGACGGTGTCACCAAACAGTATTTTCCTATCACGAATTGCTGCAGGTATAGTCAATTTCTCGGGCACAAACTTCCAGTTGTTGTTTGCCTTTGGTTCAACGGTCCCTTTTTTCTTTATTTCCTGCATAAGATACCATC
>CAMVSV010000047.1 GCA_947170265.1 uncultured Prevotella sp. | reverse complement strand
CGCGACCCCAACCTTGGCAAGGTTGTGCTCTACCAACTGAGCTATTTCCGCAATATCCTAATTTCTCAGGAGCATTTCTCTAAATGCGGTTGCAAAGGTACACGTTTTTTTCTTATCTGCAAAACTTTTCTTATATTTTTTAAACAATCCCAAGAAAAAAGTCCATCTTCGCATAGACTTCGCATAAATATAATAAATACAAAGTAGTAACTTCAACTGTCAAGAGCGACACAGCACCACCTGCTCACCTTCAAAGCCACCCCCAAGCCCGGCACTTCTTTAAGCAGATAATATTTCTTACTTATGCGCACCAATCTACCTGTGAGTCCTTTCAGGGGACCGAATTTCACGAGAACCTCCGCCCCGACCTTCATCTTAGCCTCCTCCTCACTGAGATATTGGCGCAGCTCTATGTCGGGATTACACATAAGTCTAAACTCGTTCATCTGCCGCGAAGGTATCTCATAGTAGTCACTCGAGTCCTTAGCCTTTCGTATCACCGACATCTTGAACTGGCACTCCGCAACAGCCTGTTTCAACTCGTTCTCCGTGGTTTTCTTCACAAACAACAGGTTATGAACCACCGGGCGCAACTCATGATGCACCTTTCCATCCCTGCCTTCATAATCCACCCATTGTCTGGGAATGAACGTCTCTAGGTTTTTCGCCGTGAGATACTCCTCCACCTCTTTTTGTCTCAGCGAGAACAGGCGTATGGCATACCATGGCTGTGCCGACTGATCCACTATAGTATTCTGTCCCTCTTCATTCATACCCTCACAGTTGGCTAATGAAATCCTTTATCAACACAGCATCCTTCACTGCCGTCTCGGTCTCGAAACAGCTGTTGAGGTCTATGCCAAGAAACATTTTATGGTCAATGCCAAGTATCGTCTCAAGGTCATCTACAGAGATGCCTCCACCCAATAAGAATGGCACTTCGCCATCATAGGCATCAAGCAGCGACACATCAATAGCAGTTCTTCCGTCACACGTCTGCCGTCTGCAAACGTCAAACAAGAGATAGTCTGCATGACCGGCATATTGCTTATACTTACCAATATCGTCAATGCTCTCCACGGCAATCCTCTTCATAATTCTTATGCCAGCGTGGATATCCGGATCCAGGGTCCGGCGCAGGTTATCAATCATCACCTCGCTTTCAGAACCATTGAGCTGCACAATATCGAGATTATAGTTCACTACACGCGTGACAATAGTCTGCGGCATGTCATCGGCAAACACCCCTACCCTCTTACAGTTCATCGCCCCTACGCCTGACGCAGCTTCTGGACAACAGCCTGGCATACGTTCCAGCGATGAGTAGTCGGGAATAATCCCGGCACGGCTTCTTATCTGGCTCACATAACGAGGGCTTTCGGTACGGAAGTCAAATCCCAGCCAGTCCACCCCTGTCTCACCCACAGCGCGAATATTGTCGGCATCGCGCAATCCACATATCTTTACTATCATATCATCCAGTCCTTAAAAAAAGCCTGTCGCAAATCAACGGCAGGCCTTCCATATTTTTCAACAACTCATTAACTTTCAAATATTGTTTCCACTTGCAAAAGTACTTCATTTAGCTTGAATATGCAAACAAAAAACTGCTATTCTTCTCCCTATGCAAAAAAACTGTGGCTTATATATAATAATATGTGAAGGCTGAGCGTTACATAAATAACAGCACTTAAAATAATATGCCTATGAAGTATTTTACACCCGAAGAACTTCGCCCGTCAGAGAACACTCTGAACATTATCCGGCAGATAGCCCACACCTATCGCACCTTTACAACAAACGGACGCCAGCAGTCCTATTGTCTTAACTAAGGTGGAACATATTGAAATTCCACCGTTTAATTTCATTTCCTAATCAGGGGGTTCAATAAAAAAAAGAACCCCCATATAAATGCAAGCAACAGAATGTCAACAATAGTATCACCATCCATGCTCTCAGCCGATTTCCTCAATCTGAGCAAGGATGTAGACATGATCAACCGTAGCGATGCCGACTGGCTTCACATGGATGTCATGGACGGAGTATTCGTGCCAAACATCTCGTTTGGATTTCCGGTAATCAGCGCAGTAGCAAAAGCGTGCACAAAACCACTTGACGTGCACCTGATGATAGTCCAACCCGAACGCTACATAGAACAAACGGCAAAGGCGGGAGCCATGCTCATGAACGTGCACTACGAGGCATGCACACATCTCCACCGAACCATACAGGAAATCCATGCAGCAGGAATGAAAGCCGGCGTCACCCTTAACCCCTCAACACCAGTGAGCGTACTCGAAGACATTGTCAACGACGTGGAACTCATACTGCTCATGAGTGTCAACCCTGGCTTCGGAGGACAGAAGTTCATACCCAACACTATCAATAAGATCAAGCGGCTTCGCCAGCTCATCAACGAATCTGGAAGCAAGGCATTGATTGAAGTCGATGGCGGAGTAGACAACATCACAGCCCCAGCCATCGTTGCTGCCGGTGCCGATGCACTCGTAAGCGGAAGCTATGTGTTCAAGTCACCCCGCCCCGAAGAAGCCATCAAAGGACTCAAGCAGCTATAACATCACATCCACATCCTACTTACACAAAGAGGCTCCGCGGCAATGCCGACGGAGCCTCTGTTGAAAATCAGAGAGATTGAAGAGTTGAATTGTTTTATCTATTGTTTATTACATCACTACTATGCCAGCTGAAGCTGTATCTGATGCTCACGCACCATGCGCCGCAGGTTGAGTATAGCATACCGCATGCGTCCGAGCGATGTATTGATGCTTACACCAGTGGTGTCGGCAATCTCCTTGAACGACATCTCCTGATAGAAACGCATGAACACCACCTCGCGCTGGGTGGGCGGCAAGCTGTTCATCAGCTTCTTCACATCCGACAGCACCTGCATGTTCACGAAGTCACTCTCTATATTGCTGTCAAGTAAGTCACCACTGCCCATATTCGAGAGGTCATTGTCCTTCGGAGCTTCCACAATGCGGTCAGTGCGCTGGTCCCTATACCAGTCCATCATCACATTGTGGGCAATGCGCATCAGCCACGCACCGAACTTTCCTGTGGGAGAATATTTTCCCTGTTGCAGTTTCACTACAACCTTTACAAAGGTCTCTTGAAAGATGTCATCAGCCACATCACGGTCGTGAACCATGAAAAGTATATACGAAAACAATTTCGACTGATTGCGCGACAAAAGCATGTCAAAAGCCCTGTTGTCTCCCTTAACATATAGCATGGCCAACTTTTCGTCGGTCAGCATATCCAGATTCTTCATTCCTTAAAACTGTATTTGTTATTTAAGTAATGTTGTTCCGATAGGCTTTCGTTTTAAATTTATTTTTGTCGTTAAATAGTGTTTATGGTTTGCAAATGTAAAAACTTTTATCTTTTTGTGCAAATTTTATAACAAAAAACTAACTATTTGCTTTCAATAACATCACTGCAAAACGTAAATCCCTCAACATTTTATCGATATCCACCCACAAATCTGACATTTCAACACCCTTTGTCATACCTATGTTTATATTATGATTTACGGATATATAAGAGTAAACAGCGACAAGCAGACGGTTGAGAACCAACGTTTTGAGATTAACAAGTTCTGTGAGAAGCAGAACTTATGTGTTAACGACTGGATAGAATATAGTCGTTGGAATAATTTCACGTCAATCAAGCAACATGAAGTTGCCGCTGAGAATGTCCTTCATTCCGGGGATGCCCAGATAGGTTGTCTTATAGCCGAACACCTTCAGGCGCTTACCCTTAATCTCGGGATGAGTTTCTGGATCCAGTGTATTCCTGATTGCAGAGCCGCTCTTGAGCTGTATGGAAGCACACCTGCTCACGTTGTTCTCGTCGGGTTTGTCGGCAATGAGCACAGCCGAGGAGAATTTGAATGGCGGAGTGAAGTCTACGTTGCCTTCCTTGTTTGCCGATGTAGTGCATGCCGCCACGATATATCCAGTGACCCACACTCCGCATCTTATCTCATTGTTGATGAATTGTGCGACGGTAATCTCATCGCCGGTATGGAACCCGCCAGTGTCGTCGCCCTCCTCCACGGTAAAGTCTTTCTCCACATATTCCGTAGAACGGTCATAGGACTTCGTGGTATCTTCCTCCCATTCATCGTCGTCACCCTCGTCATAGCCATCGCCGTCGTCATAGTATCCATCACCGTCATCGTCTCTCAAGTCAGTGGTTTGCTCCTGCTCATCCTCTTCTTTTTCCTCCACTATAATCTTCTCGCAGCCACACATGGTTGCAATCAAACCTATAATCATCAAAAACACAATTTTCCTCATAGCCAAGATTCTTTATGCCACAAGCGTGCAACTGTCTGCACACTATCGCAAAGTTATACAAAATAGCCTAACCATGCAAACAACAGAGCATAAAAAAGAGGTTGGTGCAGGATGCTACCAACCTCGAAAGACGATTTCGTAATGTCGAAATCCAATAAAACGTGCGACAAAAATATGAAAATAGTTAATAAGTTCCAAATAAAAAACAAAGAAAATTAAAAAATTAACATTTCGGCATTTATCCTCAGCCGTTTTTACAATATTGTAATCATGGATGGCAAAAGGAATGTCACCACCATTGGCGAAGGAAGCCAATACTACATTACCATCAATGGACAAAGGATCAAACAAAAATTTGGCTGTTCGCTCGCTTAATCGTAATTTTAACTTACGTTGAAAGTACTCACGCTCGGAAAAGCCCAAACAAAAATTTGGCTGTTCGCTCGCTTAATCGTACTTTTGCAGGCACAATGGCGTAATTGCAGGAGTAATTCTATAAAAGAAGGTGACAAAGCCAAGGATGGATAAAGAAACAAAGTAAAGGATAGCAAGAGGATGACGATGAAGATTACGAAACAGGAAACAATCTCGGGCGACAAGCTATGGAATGCCAACTACTGCAAGGTGATGGTGGCAAATTTCTCATTGTTTTTTGCGTTTTATCTGCTCACTCCCCTGCTACCACTCTATCTAAGTGAGAATTTCGGAGCGAGCAAGGATGTGATTGGCATAGTGCTGTCGGGCTATACCATCACAGCTATGCTGATGCGTCCATTCAGTGGGTTTCTGGTTGACAGCTTCTCGCGCCGCAAGATTTTATTGTTATGCTTCGCATTATACTTCACATGCTTTGCCGGCTATCTGGTGCCGGGCACGCTGTTGTGGTTTTTCATTGTACGCACGTTGCATGGTGGTCCATTTGGTGCCTCCACGGTAGCCAACAGCACAGTAGCTATCGACGTGCTGCCATCGTCAAGACGCATGGAAGGTGTGGGCTACTACGGACTGAGCAACAATGTTGCCACTGCCATTGCTCCCACGGTGGGACTGCTTATCTACCACCATTCCAATGACTTCAGCCTGCTTTTCTGGCTCGCTTTCGTTGTTGCCGGCATGGGACTGGCTGTCAACTCCACGGTAAAAATACCCGTGCGACCGTTGGTGAGCGGTAAGCTGAACATCTCATTAGACCGATTCTTCCTGCTCAGAGGCTGGATGCTGGGAATGAACATGCTTTTCATGGGTATATGCTACGGAGTGTTGTCAAACTATCTTGCCATCTACGGCAAGGAGGTGATGGGCATCACGAGTGGCACCGGACTGTTTTTCATGATTCTTTCCACAGGTCTTTTTCTGTCACGCCTTCAGGGAGCGAAGACGCTGCGCAAGGGACGGCTCACGTTTAATGCTGCTGTTGGAATGGCTGTATCCTCCTGCGGCTATGTGTTGTTTGTGGCATGTCCCAACATGTTTGGCTACTATGGTTCAGCATTGCTCATTGGCATTGGCAATGGTCATCTGTGGCCGGCTTTCCAGAACATGATTCTCAACATTGCCGGCAAGAATGAGCGCGGCACTGCCAATTCCACCATACTCACGTCATGGGACTTCGGCATGGGCATCGGTGTGGTGCTCGGCGGTGTCCTCGCAGAGCACACGTCGTATCAGACTGCATTCTGGACTGTTGCCGCCATACATCTTGTAGGGGCAATGGTCTACAGCTTGTTCACCTTGCGCAAATACAGGCAGCTTACCGGCAAACAAACCATGGACTATAAATCATGAGCGGTCGGAAGAATTTGTATTGAACAGGATTTCCAGTTGAGCTGGATTTCAGTTGGCAATCATAGATAATCTTGTCAACATGTGAGTGGCTTCATGATAATTATCGCCCCTTCGGGCGTACCTCTTTTATGTTGTCATTTTGTCGCATCACAGATAATTGTTTTTATCAAATAATCCCTAAAACATCTTTCTAACGCTTATGACTATAAATCGGAGTAGCGCCGACGACGGCAAACGTAATACTTCCAGAGGATGGAATACGATGCCGTACCTTTAGAGGTGGCAGCCATGCTGCGTTGTATCTCTGAACGATCGCTGTCGAAGTCGTGTTTCCACTTGTTGAATGCACGGCGGGCCTTGAATATTGCCTTGCAGTCGCCCCAGTGACGGTTAAGGATGAGCGTTTGAATTGCTGCGAGATAGTCAAGGAACCACCTCATGCGCATCACTGGCTTGAGCTCTTCCTCCGGCAGGTTCTTATAGAGCATTGTCAGGTTGTTGCGGAAGTTGAGGAATGTCTTCATGGGGTTGTCCTTTGGCAGCGTGCCACCTCCCACATGATATACCCTGCTCGCTGGCACACAGTATGAGAGTCGTTGCTGATGGTGCAGTCGCCAGCACAGGTCTATCTCTTCATTGTGAGCGAAGAACCGTGCATCGAGCCCTCCTACCCTCCAATAGTCGGTGGAACGAATCATGAGACATGCTCCCGTTGCCCATAACACCTCCGTCGTGGTGTCATACTGGTGGTTGTCGGCTTCAACGGTGTCAAATATCCTTCCGCGACAGAAGGGATAGCCATATTTATCAAGGTAACCTCCACATGCCCCGGCATATTCAAAATGAGTCTTGTCGTCGGCACTGAGCAGCTTAGGCTGGCATGCAGCAGCATTATTGTGGCTGTTCATAAACTCAAGGAGAGGCGTGAGCCATCCCTCGGTCACTTCCACATCAGAATTCAGCAGCACATAGTATTCTGCCTCAACCTGTTTGAGAGCCCTGTTGTAGCCTTCAGCAAACCCATAGTTCCGGTCAAGGGTGATGAGTTTCATATCGGGGTAGTTGGTCCTTAGCCAAGCCACGGAGCCATCGGTCGACGCATTGTCAGCCACTATCACCGATGCCTGTTCCCAGGAGTGGGCTATCACGGAAGGCAGATAACGTTGGAGCATGTCCAAGCCGTTGTAGTTGAGTATTACTATAGCCGTTTGTTTCAAGGTTGCTGTGGTATTTGTTGTTTGCATGTCAATCGTTGAAAATAGCCATGAGGGCAGTTTTGTCGTGGTTGAAATCGCCGAGCGTCACCTCTACTATTTGGTTGTCAAGCTCGGGTTGTGCCATCGTTGGCGGCAGCTCAACCCTGATATAGTTTGATGTGAAGCCATGCATGGCTCTCCCTCGTGTTGCTTTCTCAAACAACACCCTCTCCTTACTGCCCATGTGCAACTGGTAGAATGCCTCCGTCTTCTCGTCGGAGAGTGCGAGCAGGAGCTTGGAACGGTGCTTCTTGTCTTTGTCTGACACCACATGGGGAATGTTGAGAGCTGCCGTGCCGGGACGCTCGGAATATGGGAACACATGTAGCTGTGTCACGTCAAGCCGTTTCAGGAAGTCGTAGCACTCCTGGAAGAGCTCGGGTGTCTCACCTCTGGTGCCCACCATCACGTCAACGCCGATGAAGGCATGTGGCATGGCTTGCTTGATGAGCTTTATCTTGTGCTCAAAGAGGGCTGTGTCGTAACGTCGATGCATGAGTTTGAGCACCTGGTCGGAACCGCTCTGCAAGGGTATGTGGAAATGAGGCATGAACGCTCGCGACTGCGCACAGAAGGCAATGAGCTCGTCGGTGAGCAGATTGGGTTCTATGGAACTTATCCTGTAGCGTTGTATACCATCGACAGCATCAAGCCGGCGCACAAGCTCGAGGAAGCTCTCACCCGTTGACTGTCCGAAGTCACCGATATTTACGCCTGTAAGCACTATCTCCTTACCACCTTCGGCAGCCACCTCCTGCGCCTGTTTCACCAGAGAGTCTATTGAGGGGTTTCTTGAAAAGCCCCTTGCAAAGGGAATGGTGCAATATGTGCAGAAATAGTTGCAGCCGTCCTGTACCTTGAGGAAGTAACGAGTGCGGTTGCCTCGCGAACACGACGGCGCAAACGATGTAATCTCCTTTGTCTTCGGGGTATGTATAATGTGTGTATCGGAACCTTTCCTGGTGAAAGCATCATTGAGATACTGTATGAGGTTGGCTTTCTCATTGCTTCCGAGCACCAGGTCTACTCCCGGTATGCTGCCAATGGTCTGCGGCTCAAGCTGTGCATAGCAGCCCGTAACCACTACAAATGCACCGGGATGCTGGCGCACCATGCGGTGAATGGCTTGCCTGCCCTTGTGGTCGGCTACCTCTGTCACCGAACAGGTGTTGATAAGACAGATATCGGCAGCCTCACCCTTTCCGGCGGTTGTGACACCCATCTCGCTGAGCATCTTTCCGAAAGTAGACGTCTCAGAGAAATTCAGCTTACAGCCCAATGTATAGTAAGCGGCTTTTTTACCTTGAAAAGCAGAAGAGTCAATCATATACCTTATTATATATATACGCGCGCGAGGAAGACACAAGCTGATGAAATCCTCAATAGTCCACAATTTTAATGCAAAATTACACAAAAATAGCCAATTATGCAGTTGAACTTCAAGAAAATGAGACTTTCATGAAGTTAGATGACGAGAAAAGGGGTAATAATGAGGGAAAAACAAACACTCTTTTTTAGGTTTTTAAAGACTGTGTGGGAGCACATAAAAACTTTAACATTTGTTTACAGTTTCCAAAAAGCTGAATATCAACGTTTTACAAATAGGTTACAAAAGTTGGCAAAAAAAATCCTAAAAAAGTGATTGTCGTATTGAAAAAATACTTACCTTTGCATCGTTTTAATAAACAAATGATTGTTTTACAGATTTAAAAAGCAAAGAAAATGAAAAAATTAGTTTTAATGTTCGTAGCTTTCGCAGCTATCTCTTTTGCATCTTGCGGTGACAAAGCAACTCCTGCTCAGAACGCAGACACAGCTACTGTTGACACAGTACAGGTTGACACTACTGCTCAGGACACTGCTGCAGCTCAGGACACTGCTACTGTTAAGTAATTCAGTACGAACAGAAATTGAGAGAAAACCGTCAGGCTCCAAGAGTTTGACGGTTGTTTTTTATGTATAAACCAAAGACAAATAAACAAAGCTGCCTGCATGTTGGTCATGCAGGCAGTTTTTTTGTTATGGTTCGTTGAGTCGTGGACGGAAATTATTCGCAGGACCACTACTCCACCGTCACCGACTTGGCGAGATTACGAGGTTGGTCTACATCCTTGTCCTTGCATACTGCTATGTGATAGGCGAGCAACTGCAAAGGTATGGAAGCCACAAGCGGCTCCAGACATTCCAATGTATCTGGCAGCTCTATGGTCTCGTCGGCAATATTTGATATTGTATTGTCGTCTTTGGAAACCAGGGCTATGACCCTTCCCTTGCGCGCCTTTATCTCCTGGATGTTGCTCAGCACCTTCTCATACATGGCATTGTGAGTGGCAATTACCACCACAGGCATGTCGGAGTCGATGAGGGCTATCGGACCATGCTTCATCTCGGCGGCAGGATAGCCTTCAGCGTGGATATAAGAAATCTCCTTGAGCTTCAGTGCACCCTCGAGAGCCACGGGATAGCTGAATCCTCTTCCGAGATATAAGAAGTTTCTGGCATAGGTGAACGTTCGTGCCAGGTCTGCAATCTTGTCGTTTGACTTCAGTACCTCTGATATTTTCTGCGGCACCTCACTCAGTCCCTTCACCGTCTGCAGGTAGTCGTCATAAGAGATGGTGCCTTTGGCTTCGGCAAGTGCGAGTGCAAACATTGTCAGCACGGTAACCTGCCCGGTGAAAGCCTTGGTCGATGCCACGCCTATCTCCGGTCCCACATGGATATATGTACCTGTGTCGGTTGCTCTGGGTATGCTTGAGCCTATGGCATTGCATATACCATATATGAATGCGCCCTTGCTCTTGGCAAGCTGAACGGCAGCCAGCGTGTCGGCGGTCTCCCCACTTTGCGAGATAGCTATCACCACATCGTCCTTGGTAACCACAGGATTGCGGTATCTGAACTCCGAGGCATACTCCACCTCCACGGGTATCCTGCACATCGTCTCAATGGTCTGCTTGCCAATGAGTCCGGCATGCCAGCTTGTGCCACATGCAACTATTATGATACGTTTTGCGCCAAGAAGCTGTCGTCTGTAGTCTATGAGTGCGCTCAAGGTTACATGGTCGGCTTCCACATTCACGCGTCCCCTCATACAGTTGGTGAGACACTCGGGCTGCTCAAAAATTTCTTTCAGCATGAAATGTGGGTAGCCTCCCTTTTCAATCTGTCCGAGGTTGATGTCTACAGTCTTCACCTCAAGCGACAGTTCCTCGTTGAGTATGCTCACCACCTTCAGTTCTTCTCCCTTTCTTATCACTGCAATGTTGCCATCATCGAGGTATACCACCTTGTCAGTATATTCAACGATGGGACTGGCATCGCTTCCGAGGAAGAACTCATCATCACCTATTCCCACTACCAACGGACTCTGCTTGCGGGCAGCTATAATCTGATTGGTGTCGTTCTTGTCGAGCACGGCAATGGCATAGGCACCAATGACCTGATGCAAGGACAGCTGTACTGCCGTCAACAGGTCTACATCTTTCTTCACCCTTACATATTCGATAAGCTGTACGAGCACCTCCGTATCGGTATCCGAGCGGAAGGTCACGCCTTTATCTATCAGGTTTTTCTTGATGTCGGCGTAGTTTTCAATTATTCCGTTGTGGATGATAGCCAGCGACTTCGACTCGGAATAATGCGGGTGTGCGTTTACCGATGACGGCTCTCCGTGAGTAGCCCATCGTGTGTGTGCTATTCCCACCGTGCCACTCACATCCTTGTCAACACAGTAAGCCTCAAGGTCAGACACCTTTCCTTTTGTCTTATACACGTTGAGGTTGCCTTCGGCATTTGCCAGAGCCACTCCGGCACTGTCGTAGCCTCGATATTCCAATCGTTTCAATCCTTTCACAAGAATAGGAAAGGCTTCCTTCTTGCCTATATATCCTACTATGCCACACATATATAATCTGAATTTGTTTTGTTTTTGTGAAGATAAAAGATAAAATATCACCCTTTGGAAAGCCCCTTCCAAAAAAGTGGAAGGGGCTTGACAGTGTTATTGCTATTCCCCTGTGGGGAAGACATCAGTCTTTGAGGATGTTTACGAGCAGCGAAGCCACCGATGTGGCAATGCCTATGAATGAGAACCACAGTGTGGTAGAGCTGCCAATGCTTGAATTCTTGGCTTTCACGTTGTTCGGCTCAACATATATCACATCGTCCTGCTGCACATAGTAGTATGGTGAATTGATGATGTTTGCATCGTTGAGGTTGAGTCTCACCTGATGTTTCTCACCTGCTGCATCGGTGCGTATGAGTGCGATGTTGTCACGCAGACCGTAGATGGAAAGGTCACCAGCCTGTGCCAGAGCCTCGAGTATGCTCATGCGCTCTGTGGTCACTGGTATGACACCCGGTCTGTTCACCTCACCTATCACCGTTATGCGATAGCTTGCCATGCGCACCGTCACTATGGGGTTCTCCGTGCGTGCGAGGTATGGCTGTATCTTCGACTTTATGAGGTCTTCGGTTTCATGAACCGTCAGTCCTTCCACATGTATCTTTCCCACCACAGGAAAGTTGATGAAACCGCTGTTGTCAACGACATACTGCTGAAGCGAGCCACCTCCCGAGGATATGCTACCAGCGCTGCCGAGGCTGTTGTGCACTGTAAGGTTGAATGGTCGCGATGCCTCATAGTCAGTGGTGCTCACTGTGATCATCAGCTGGTCTTTCGGCATAATCTTGGCATCATAGAGTCCGCGCGACGGGGCCAGACTTATGGAATCGAGGTTCTGCAAGTAAGTCACATTCTTAGAACTTCCGCAGCTGCCCAACACTATAATCATGGCAGCGGCAATAATTGACAAGAGTAGTTTTTTCATATCTTTTTTTAGAAATTTTCTTATTAATGTTGCAAAATTAACACTATTTTCCGATACTGACAAACAATGCAAAAACTTTATTCCTACAAAAACATGTTAATCGCTCTTTGTTCATAGACAATGAAAAACACAGGTATTTCTTGGAGGTATATTGATTTTGGAGTAAATTTGCAGGTGCATAAACCCACATGCTATGGAACACACTTACGAAAACAATTCATCAAACGCCGTTCAGAAGCGCAACAACTGCGTGTTGCTGATATACACCGGGGGCACCATAGGCATGGACAGGAATGTGATTACCGGTTCGTTGGAACCATTGGATTTCGCACATCTGGTGGGCAATGTGCCGGAGCTGAAGCTCATCTCCACCAACGTTGACACCTACCAGTTCAATCCGCCCATCGACTCATCGGACATGACACCGCAGCTGTGGGCAGAGCTCACAAGGATAATAGTAAGCCGCTACGACAGCTACGACGGCTTCGTGATCCTCCATGGCACCGACACCATGGCATATACAGCCTCCGCCCTGTCGTTCATGCTTGAGAACCTCACCAAGCCTGTCATTCTCACCGGTTCTCAGCTACCCATCGGACAACTCAGAACCGACGGCAAGGAAAACCTCATCACGAGCATTGAGCTGGCATCAGACTGCAACAGCCGCGGTGAGCCTATGGTTCCCGAGGTGTGCATCTATTTCAGTGGCAGGCTGTTGCGTGGCAACAGGTCTACAAAGATTAATGCCGACGGCTTCCATGCCTTCGACTCCTTCAACTATCCCCACCTGTGTGATGCCGGTGTGAACTTCAACTATCACCACCACCACATTCTCTCTCCCGACTTTTCCAAACCTGTGACTCCCCACTTCGACTTAGACTGCAACGTCATTGTCATGTCACTGTTTCCCGGACTCCAGGAGAGCATCATCCGTCATGTGATAGATGCACCCGAGCTCCGTGCCATCGTCATGCGCTCCTATGGCAGCGGCAATGCCCCACGCAGCCCGTGGCTCATGGGCTTGCTTGAAGAAGCCGCGAGCCGCGGTGTGCTTGTGGTGAACATCAGTCAGTGTGTGTCTGGCAATGTGGAGATGTCACGCTACGACACCGGATATCAGCTCAAGGAAGCCGGTGTGGTGAGCGGTTACGACAGCACTGTGGAAGCAGCGGTTACCAAGCTCATGCACCTGCAGGCACGTTACAAGGACCAGGACACCATTCGCCAGCTCATGTCAAGGAGCATCGTCGGTGAGATTACAATATAGGATACCGGTTATCAGAGACTTACGACAAAAAAACAAAAGAAGGGAAGCTTACCGCAACCGTTTGGTAAGTTTCCCTTCTTTTGTTACTTTCAGTTCCACCACATAAGCCGAAGAGGCATCGGGAACACCTATCACGGCATCGAAATAAACCGCTCCCGTGTCGGCATGGTTATATTGTATGTCGCGCAAAATAGACTTGTTCATGAAGCCGTCGGGAACGAGGGTGGAAAATTCCTGCTTGCGGAAATGATGGGAATACACGCGTCGCTGCCCCACACTCACGTCAAGACGGGCATCATTGTCCAGATACATGTTTTCCACCTCTATGCCTTCGTTGTTGAAAGAGGTGGCTATCAGCCTGTCAGACGTGGGTTCTATATGCGTCCGGCACACATAGGTCACGCCGCCCACCGTTGCCGTGGTGTCGCTGTCGAGCGTCCTGAATATGTTCAAGGCATAGGGACGGTATTGCATGAATGCCTTGTTCATCATGCCGTCGCTACCCTTCACGAGCTTCACCTCCTCCCCGCTCTGGTTCTCAAACCTGAACACATGCTCAGCCTGTTTGGTTATATGATACCGGCTGATGTTCTGTCCCTGAAGGTATATGCTGTCCTTGTATATCCAGAAGAATGCCGGCAGGCTCGACGTGTCGGGAAAGAGTATGGAGTCGCCCTTGACCATGATGGCAGGGTTACCCTCCTCGCTGTTCACCCACACCCCTTGCAGCATTCGTTTTGCCTCCTTGTCCTGATGATCAAGGGCATATCGTGAGCCACCGTCCTTGCATCCCACCATCGTTATAGCTACGATGGCGGCAAGCAACATGTATAATCCGTCTTTCTTCATTGTATGTTGAATGTTAAGGCATCTCTCATCTGCCAATGCAATAATACTCGAAGCCAGCCTCCGCCATCTCCTCTGCATCGAAGATGTTTCTGCCATCGATGACAAGCGGGCGCTTCATCTCGCGTGAAAGCAACTCCCAACTGGGTAGGCGGAACTCCTTCCACTCGGTGAGGAGCAGCAGTGCGTCGGCATCAAGAGCCGCCTCATATTTATCCTTGCAATACGTTATCTTTTCGTCTGCCACTGCCTTCATCGTGCTGATACTCATTCTTCGCTGGCACTCTTCCATGGCCACGGGGTCATAGACCTTCAGCGAGCATCCTGCTTTCAGCAAGAGGTCTATCATCACCAGTGCCGTGCTCTCACGCATGTCGTCGGTTTCGGGTTTGAACGACAGTCCCCACATGGCAATGGTGCGTCCCTCAAGGCTCTCGCCGCCATAGGCTTTCTGCAGTTTCTCAAAGAGTATGGACTTTTGTTTCTCGTTCACCCTCTCCACGGCTTTGAGCACCTCCATGGAATAGCCGTTATCGTCGGCGGTCTTTATGAGTGCCTTCACATCCTTGGGGAAGCAGCTGCCGCCGTATCCGCAGCCTGCATACAGGAACTTTCGTCCTATGCGTGTGTCGCTGCCTATGCCTTGGCGCACCATGTTAACGTCGGCTCCAACCTTTTCACACAGGTTGGCAATGTCGTTCATAAATGATATGCGGGTAGCAAGCATGGAGTTAGCTGCATATTTGGTCATCTCTGCTGAAGGTATGTCCATGAAAATCACCCTGAAGTTGTTTATGAGGAATGGCTTGTAGAGACGGGTAAGCATTTTCTTGGCACGCTCACTCTCCACACCAACCACTACTCTGTCGGGACTCATGAAGTCTTTGATGGCATTGCCCTCCTTGAGAAACTCCGGATTGCTTGCCACGTCAAACTCCACATCCACCCCTCGTTTGTCAAGTTCGGCTTGTATGGCGGCTCTCACCTTCTTTGCCGTACCCACCGGCACTGTACTCTTGGTCACCACCACGGCATAGTGGTTGAGGTTCTCGCCAATGGTCTTAGCCACCTGAAGCACATACTTCAGGTCGGCAGACCCGTCTTCATCGGGAGGAGTGCCCACTGCCGAGAAGATTATCTCCTGGTCGTTGAGCACGTCTGCCAGCGACGTGGTGAACTTCAGTCTGCCGGCTTTGACGTTCTTCAACACCAGTTCGTCGAGACCAGGCTCATAGATGGGTATTTCTCCGCGCATGAGGCGCTCTATCTTCTTTTCGTCAACGTCAACACATGTAACGTTGGCACCTGTATCGGCAAAGCATGTGCCCGACACCAAGCCCACATAGCCTGTTCCTACTATTGCAATATTCATATTTTGTTGTTTTTCATTCAAAAACGTCGGCATCGGCAAGCGACGCAGCCTTCAGGTCTTTCTCGCTTGTCACCACCTTACTTCTGTCTATGGGCCAGGAGATACCTATGGTTTCGTCGTCCCATCGTATGGAAGCCTCATGTTGGGGAGCGTATACATTGTCAACCTTGTATGTGAACACAGCCTCATCGCTGAGCACCAGAAAGCCATGGGCAAAACCACGGGGAATAAACAGCTGACGCTTGTTGTCTTCACTCAGCTCCACAGCCACATGTTTTCCAAAGGTGGGTGAGCTTTTGCGGATGTCTACTGCCACATCCACCACACGGCCCTTGATGACCCTCACCAGCTTGGCTTGCGAAAACTCACCTTTCTGATAGTGCAGTCCGCGCAGCACACCAAACGATGATTTCGACTCGTTGTCCTGAATAAATTCCACATGGTGTCCGATGTGTTCGTCGAACTCTGCTTGTTTCCATGCCTCGAAGAAATAACCACGATGGTCACCAAACACTTTCGGTTCAATGATCCACACGCCGTCGATCTCTGTCTTTATGTAGTTCATACCTTATTTTATTTAAAGCATTGTTGTTTCAGCCTGCAAATTTAGACATAAATATTGAAATACAGGATTGAAGCAGCGAATAAATTTGCTTGCATCATCAATTCATGACTTTTTTAAAGCCCACATGTCATGAGCGGGAAACCACTCCCCTACTGTTAACATATAGTGATGAGAGACTCAAAACCGTCGGCAAACACTGAGTGGTTTTCCTAATATTTCCCGATTATTTCAATTCCGTGAAACAATTAACAAATGTGAACGAAAAATATTCTCCGCACAGTGAGAAAACGAAAGTGCCACTTTCGCGTTCCAAAAGAGGCTCTTTTACCTTCCAAAAGTGGCTCTTTTGCACGCTAAAAGAGGCTCTTTTAAAATGCCCTTTTCAAACATTTGATAATCAATGAGTTACAGATGAGGTTTATTATGTCTTCCCATGTCTTCAAATGTTAAAGAAACCGTCTGAAAATTTACAATATTTTATATTTATTCACAAAATGTTTCACGGAAATTTTCGTTAGAAAAGCACCCAGTTATGTCATTTTTTAGCTATGTTTGTTGTGTTGGATTTGCAGTTGTGTTGGATTTGCAATCCTGCTCCATTGAATATAAGCATCTGTGATGCGAAAAAAGGTACGGACAGGAATTCTCGGA
>CAMVSV010000046.1 GCA_947170265.1 uncultured Prevotella sp. | reverse complement strand
AATCCGACACCATTGAATATGAGCATCTGTGATGCGAAAAAAGTTACGGACAGGAATTCTCGGATTACAAATCCTAATATTCAATGGAGCAGGATTGCAAATCCTGCTCAACCCTACTTGATCAAAGCTCACACACAACAAATCCTGCTTAACGAGTGCTCAAAACAATCCTTCAGTTGTGTCGGATTTGCAATCCGACACCATTGAATATGAGCATCTGTGATGCGAAAAAAGGTAAGGACAGTGTTTCTCGGATTACAAATCCTAATATTCAATGGAGCAGGATTGCAAATCCTGCTCAACCCTCCTTGATCAAAGCGCACACAACAAATCCTGTTCAACCCTACTTGCGCAAAAAGCACACAACATCACTGCCCTTTCAGGGCGTACTTCATCATCACTCTATACCCAGGGCGTTGCCCCGGGCTGACAGCTGATTGTCCTTTTGGGGCGACAAATGAGAACTTGCGGAAGCAGAATTTAAAAAAACTGTTAGTAATTTAAAACAATTCAAAAAGATTTGTTTATCTTTGCAGTGGTGACCTTTTGTTTCATCGTGACGCTGCCCTATATATATAAATAAGGTGGCGAAACGACAAGTGTGGAAAAAACCGAAAAACAATTATATAGATAGAATTAACCAAAAACATTTATATCATGACAGCAGGAATAATTATTTTGGCAGTAATAGCCGTAGTAGGACTCTATTTCGTGAATACACAGCGCTCACTGGTGCAGCTTGACGAGAACTGCAAGAATGCACTCAGCCAGATAGAGGTGCAGCTGAACTCACGCTGGGATGCCCTCCTGGCACTCGCCAAGACAGCATCGCAGTATGCCAAGCACGAGAGCGAGACCCTCATCAACACCATCAACGCACGTCGCCAAGCCACCGTTGCCACTGCCGACGATGTGAACCAGCAGCAGGGTGAGCTCACACAGGTCATGGGCAGGCTCATGGCTATTGGTGAGGCCTATCCCGAGCTCAAGGCCAACGACCTGTTTCTCAAGACCATGGACAGCGTGAACTCCTATGAGGAGAACGTGAGGATGAGCCGTATGGTGTATAACGATACCGCCACGAAGATGAACCGCGCCGTGAGAATGTGGCCATCATCGATCGTTGCCGGCATGCTCCACTTCACCGAGCGCGCATACCTGAAGACCGACAAGGAAGAGAAGAAAGACATGCCCGACCTCTTCCCACAGGCATAATCACACACACTATGACAGCTATGGCATGAGCGCCATGGACTGAAACAGCATAAACGACAATCATCATGAGACGACTATCGCTTATAATGCTCTTTCTCACCGCCACACTCGTGGTGACGGCAAGACCGGTGTTGCACGACCTCAACGTCGACGTGGTGCTCACTGCCAAGGGACATGCCCGCATCACAGAGACACGACAGATGACCATCGACGACGAAGGCACCGAGTGCTACATCATCATGGGGAACCTCAAGGGCATGAGCCGTGTGGCAAGCCTCCGTGTGAGCGACGAGACGGGCACCGTGTATGACTTTGAGCCAGGCGACTGGGACACCGACAGGTCGCGCTCGGCGAAAGCCAACCGCTGCGGCATACACCGCACCGACAATGGCTGCGAGCTCTGCTGGGGCATAGGTGCCAGCGGTGAGCGCATCTACAAGGTGGAATACGTTGTTACCAACGTGCTGAAAGGCTATGACGATGCCGACGGCTTCAACTTCATGTTCGTGGCACAAGGCATGAGACAGAAACCACAGCACGCCAAGGTGACCATCAGACGTGAGGACGGCAAGCCCATAACCGACGAGGTAGCCGACATCTGGGGCTTCCGCCACAATGGCAACATACACTTCGCGGACGGAACCATCGTGGACGAGACCACAGAACCCTTCCAAGATGAGTCGGCAATGATCATTGTATGCCGCTTCAACAAAGGAGAGTTCACACCCGAGGACACCGTGGCAGACAGCTTCGAGAGCGTGATTGAAGAAGCCAAGAAAGACAGCAACTACGACGACAACCCGGACGACGAGGACGACAACATGCTGTTGGCACTCTTGGGCACCGTGGGATTCGGTGCCGGCTATGTGGCATGGAGGAAGTATAAGCAGAAGAAGCTGCGCAAGAGCCTGCTCGGCGACGAGAAGCTGCTGCCATGGTACAGGGACACACCCGTCAACGGCGAGCTGCTCAAGGCCAACGCCATAATGAAAGCCCTCTACGGCGGCATCACCTCCGGCAGCGGCAACCTCATGAGCGCACTGATACTGAGGCTCATCTACCAGAAGGTGATAACCATTACCATGGCTCCCTACGGCAGGAACAATGAGCCGCGTAAGATGCTCAGCATAAAGAAACCGGGTGCAGGGATATATGACTACAATTCGCAGGACGAGAGGTTGCGCCACGAGGTGCACCAGCTGCTCTACGATGCTGCCGGCGACGACCACATACTCCAACCCAAGGAACTCAAACGCTACATACAGAAGAATGCCGAAGACCTGCAGCCCCTCGTCAGGCTGCTCGACACCAGCATACCGTCGAAGGACATCGTGGGTGAGGATGCCCGTGCCGTGGTGGGACTGAAGAAGTTCCTCAAGGAGTTCACCCTCACCAACGAACGCCATGTGGAGGAGGTGAGCCTCTGGAAGGAGTACCTTGTCTTTGCCACCCTCTTCGGCATTGGCGACCAGGTGCGCAAGGACATGGCACAGATGTGTCCGGAATATATGGAGATGGACAATGTGGCGAAAGCCATGATGAACGGCACCGACGAGGGTATGCTCTTCAACAGCCTCATGCTCACCAGTGCATCCACGTCGTCAATAGTGTCGCAGTCGATGCGCTCCAAGGGCTCCGGCGGCAGCACCTCCTTCGGTGGCGGCGGCGGCTTCAGCGGCGGCGGCTCCGGTGGCGGTGTGAGATGAAAACCACTAAATTATATATTTATTTCATTAACCAATTTAAAACTTATCTATTATGGCAACAAAAGCAATGTCATTCATCGAAGCTATCAAGACCTGCTTCGCAAAGTATGCAACATTCAAGGGTCGCGCACGTCGCTCCGAGTTCTGGTGGTTCTATCTGCTCACCTGCATTCCATCATGGATTATGAGCTACATGGTGCAGCTGAAGATGGCAAAGAAAGCCGCATTGGAGTCACAGGCTATGGAAGCCCTCTTCGACCAGGCAAAGTATGACGCCATTATGGCAGAAGCCAGCAGCTTCGACTCGATGTTCTTCACAGTGTCGGGTATCTGCTGCATTATCCTTCTGGCTCTGTTCATCCCGCTGCTTGCAGCATGGGTGCGTCGTCTGCACGACATTGGCAAGAGCGGTCACATGCTGTGGCTCTTCCTCGTGTGTGGTGTAGGTGGACTGATTCCCCTGTTCATGTGTATCAAGGACAGCGATCAGGGTACCAACCAGTATGGCGAGTCACCAAAGTATGGTGCTATGTAACAGATAGCAGGCTATGAAACAAAAGAAAGCGGATGTGCAAGTGCATATCCGCTTTCTTCGTTTTTGTTGATTTGTGATTGTTGTTCCCGCCTTTTATGCGTCGCCTTTGTTTATGAAAGGATTGATGGTGCGTGGTTTCTGGTTGTGCATCTCAATCTTTCCGAACTCGCTCTCATATTTCACCACGTTCTCCTGAAGGGCGGCAAGCAGACGCTTGGCATGCTCGGGAGCGAGGAGTATGCGGCTGCGTACCTGAGCCTTGGGCAGTCCGGGCAGCAGTGCCGCAAAGTCTACCACGAACTCCGAGCTGGAGTGTGAGATGATGGCGAAGTTTGAATAGATGCCTTTCGACACCTCCTGCGAGAGGTCAATCTGCAGTTGTCCTTGTTTGTTCTGGTTGTTGTTGTCCATTGTCGTTATTGTTTTAATTGGTTTCTAATTGAAAGGGGTGGCACGGCTGGCGTGTCACCCCCTGTTAGTCTTTAAACAAATATCGTGCCACACCGATGCTGTCACCAACGGGGACCCGGTCCTCCTTGTCCGCCTCCGGAGGAGTATTGTGTGGCGGTGTAGGAGTTGGTTGAATTGCCAAGCGTCACGCTGTAGCTGCCGCTCTTCATTCCCTCTGCTGTTATCACGATGTTTTTCTGTGAGGCGGCGTAGGGCAGTGTGAAGGTGGCGAGCGTGGTGCTGCCGCTCTTCACCGTGGCTGTGGTGTTTGCCGACACCGAGCCTCTGCTTATCTGTATGAAGTATTGCGAGGATGTGGAGTTGCTCGGCACGGAGTTGCTCTCGCCTATGGCAAAGAGGTTGCCTCCGGTGAAGTAGACGTAGCGTCGTTCGGCGGCGTCGATGCCGCACTCAGGCTGACGTATGCCATAGGTCACTGTGGTGCCACCTTCGATATACAGGTCGCCGTTGCTGTCGATGCCGTCGTTGTTGGTGGCATAGACGGTTACGGTGCCTCCCTGTATGCGTATGTC
This sequence comes from uncultured Prevotella sp., assembly GCA_947170265.1. Taxonomy (GTDB): domain Bacteria; phylum Bacteroidota; class Bacteroidia; order Bacteroidales; family Bacteroidaceae; genus Prevotella. Next base: position 13,134 of record CAMVSV010000046.1, on the reverse strand, counting down.
GCCGGCAGTGGTGGAGCCCGATGCCGAGGCGTTGATGCCGTCGTCGTAGGAATTTACGTCAATGGTTCCACCTTTTATATATATGTTGCCATACTTGCTCTCTATGCCTTCGCCATAGGTGCCGGTGGTCTTCACGGTGATGGTTCCGCCGTTGATGGTGATGGTGCCGTCGGCCTTGAGTCCCTTCGGTGAGCTGCGGTAGGCGCTGTACTGGCTGCCTTCGCGGTTGCCGTTGCTGCCATAGGTGAAGCGGTTGCCGGTGGTGGAGGCATCGATGGTGCCGCCGTTGATGGTGAGGTCGCCGTCGCACTTCATGCCCTTGCCGCCCGAGCCGGTGCTGTTGAGCGTTATCGTTCCGGCATCGATGGTGATGTTGCCGTCGGCAGAGATGCCCGCACATGCCTTGGTCTCCTGGTCGTCGTCGTCCCATGTGCCGTCGCCGCGGGTGTAGAGCTTCACTGTGGGTGTGCTGTAGGCATCGTTGATGGTGATGTTGCCTTCAGCCTTGAGAGCCTTGGTGGCATCGCCGGTGACGGTGGCTTGGAGTATGCCTCCGGAGATGATGATGCTGCCGGTGTCGTCGTCGGTGGGGTTGGTGGCATCTTCGTAGCTCACCTGTATGCCGTCGTCGCCGCAAGCCTTGATGACCACTTGTCCGGCGCGCTGCTCAAAGTGTTCGTTGACGTTGAATGCGTCTTTCACGGCATTCTCCACGGTGATGGTTCCCGTCATGCTTTTCTTCAGAAGCACATATTCGTCGCCCCAGAAGGCGTGCTTGGCATTTCCGGTGAGCGAGAGGGTGCCGCTGCCGGTGAACTCTGCATGTCCGTTGACCATCATGCAGCCTTTCTGCGAGCCGTCCTCGCTGTCGACGAGCACGTTGCTTCCCACGAGCTCAATGTTGATGCGCTTGCCGTTCTCGATGTCTATGGGTGCACCGTCGGCATTGGTGAGCTGGAGGTTATCGAGAACGACGGTGGCTTTATACTCTCCGTCCATGTAGAACGAGCCGTCGGAGGATGTGCCCTTGAGGGTATAGGTGATTTCCGTTTCAAGGCTCTCGTCCTGGATGATGCTCACATCGCTGCCGTTGGCTGTCACCGTGACATATTTCATGATGTTGCCTGCCACGGCCACGCTGGCACTGTTGCCGTTGTAGGTCACTACGATGTTGTCGTCGGCAACGGAGCTGTCGTCGATGTTTATCTTGTCGATGTCGCTGATGGCTATCTCCTTGCCCTTGGCCTTGATGGTCTCGGAGCCGGAGAAGGTGATGTTTCTGGCTTGACTGGCTGGTATGAGGTAGGTTACTTCACCCGTTTGTATCTTCATGGTCTGTGCGCCTGCCGCAAGGCATGCTGCAAGGGCTACGGCTGTTGTTACTGTCTTTTTCATCTTACGCTGATTTTACGGGTTTTACCATTCTGCTTGATGATGTAGATGCCTTGTGGGAGCATGCCGGAGAGGGAAGAGGTGTCGCGGTATTCGCCGACAAACACTCCGGAGGTGGTGTAGATGTGCATGGCTGCCGTGTCGGCGGTGATGGCTTGTATGGCATTTGCCACGTCTTTGTCGTTGGAGAAGAACATGCGGTTGAGGTTGTCGAGGCTGTAGGTGCCACTCTCGGTGCCGTTTGTCACCACGGCGTTGCCCCCGCTGAAGGTTATCTCCAGTCCGAGAGCGGTGTAGGACTTTGCCGTTCCGCTGTTGTCGACGAATGTGAGGTACTGATAGTCCTCGGCATTCATGCTGACTGCTCCAAGGATGAGGAGCAAGAGGATGATTGTTTTCTTCATAAAAGATTGTATTTAGTTAAACGTATGTGTTTCTATAACGTTGTTTTCTTGAAAAATGTTGTCAGGTTTTTAGTTAAATAATTGAAAACGGGGGCGCTGCATGTGTTGTTCAACGTGGAATGCTTGTCAGTATTCCACGTTGAAAAGACGGTCGGACTGCTCCAGGAGCGAGTAGCCTTCGGCAATGGAGAGGGTGCCGGTGGCATCTATGGGGCTGGCGTTGGCACTGTAGGAGTAGACCTTGGCAGCAGAGATGGCGATGTCGATGTCGCTGCTGATGCCCTTAGGCGACGCATTGGTCTTGTCGCCGAGGGTGACCACGTTGAGTTGTCCGCCGCTGATGGTGATGGTCTTGTCGGCATTGAGTCCCTTGCCTCCTTCGCCCGTGGCTTTGAGGTTCACGGTGCCGGCTGTCTGGGTGTAGGTGCTGTCGCATTTTATTGCTGCGCTCTTGGTGAGGTTGGTGCTTTCCACGCGTGTAGCCGAAGAGTTGATGATGGTAGTGCGACCGCCGTCGATGTTGACGAAAGTCTCACTGTTGATGCCTTTGTAGCCGGCGGCATCGTTGACGCTGATATTGATCACTCCGCCGGAGACATAGAGTCCGTCGTTGACCTTGATGCCGTTGCCGTTGGTGGTGGTGATGTTCACCTTGCAGCCCGGACGGAAACGAATGTAGTCGTCGCTGGCTATTCCGTTTTTAGCATTGCCGGTGACACGGAGCGATCCCTTGCCGCTGAAGATGACCTGTCCCTCGCTGAAGAAGGCTCCCTTCTCGTCTTCGCCCTTTGTGTCGGTGGTGTAGGAGGCTGCATCCTCCAGGGTGTTGGTGGTGCCTTCAGCGAGATGCACATACATGGTTTTTCCGCATTGGTTGTTGATGGCAGAGCGTGTGAGGCACTTCATGGTGAGCCCGTTGAGGGTGAGCTTGTATTTGTTGTCGCTGTAGATCTGCAGGTGTCCGTCGCCGGTGGTGCCACTGACGATGTAGTGCATGTGCTTGGATGTGGAGGTGATGGTGACGTAAGCCCCGTCGGTTTCCACCGATACCTTCTCGGTGTTGCCGGTGACGGTGGCTGTGGTGCCGCTGTAGGCTATGTATACGGTGTAGTCCCAGTCGCTGTTTTCCCAATAGTCATTGTATGTGAGACTGTTGGTGGCAGCCGTGGGTATGGTCTCCGTGCCTTCGTCGAGGTCGCTCTCGTCGAGTGCTATCTCGCGGATGTCTATCGTGGGTTCCTCAACGTCAGAGCTGTCGTCATTGTTGGTGGAACCGTTTATGCGGGAGCTGAAGTCGGTGTCGTCGTTCTCGCAGGCGCAGAAAGTGAGTGTTGCTGTTGCCAATATTGCTGCTATGATATATTGTCTTGCTTTCATTGGTTGCGGTTTTGTTTGTTTTCGTTTCTTTGTCATTGGTCTTGCGTTGTGCAGGGTCAGAACTTATAGTTGTAGCCCAAGCCGAGGACGTGGGTGTCGGGATCGTCGTCGATGTCGTTGTGGCGCACGTCCTGGAAACGGTAGAAGGCTGTGAGGGTGTGGCGCTTGCGTATCTTCCAGTCGGCACCTACGGTGTAGCGTACCTTCTGTATGCTCCAGGCATTGAAGAGCTCGGCACTGGCGAAGGGGTCAACCTTGCATTTGGGGATGTTGCACTCCACCTGCAGGCGGCTCCTGAGCACGTTGCTGCCTTTGCCGCTGACGGTGGTAGACTCCCACCATTCGTTGTCGAAGTCGTAGCGTGTGGTGCTTTTCTCGGGACGGTAGGTGTATTGCCAACGCTCGCGAAGGGATATGCTCCACATGCCGAGAGTAGCCTCGCCGGTGAGCGAGACGTTGAAGCGGTGTTTCACTCCCCAGTATGACGGACGCCAGTTGTTTTCGGTGCCGTCGGTGTGGTAGGTAATCTTCTCGCGGTTGTTGTCGTCGATGAGCTTGTAGCCTGCCGATGCCTTCAGCCATGGCAGGAGCTTGTAGCTTGCCGAGAGCTCTCCCGTCCACCTGCTTATGGTCTTGGAGTCGTTGCGAGTGCGCATCTCTGCCTCTACGCCCACGGACAGTTTCTTGTTTACCTTCTTTGTGGCTCCGAGGGTGTACCAAACGCCGAAGTCGGAGTGCTGTGCACATGCCATGAGGGGCATGAACATTATCATCGTGAGTATCTTTTTCATTGTTGCGGGGGATTAGTCGTTGCCGTTCTCGGTGAGTTCGTTGAGCTTCAGCTTTACCTTTGAGTCCACGCTGTTGCTCGCCTTGGTGATGTTGTCTTCGTAGTAGACCTTGAGTATCGCCATGTCGCGCAGCAGGTCGATGCCTCCCACCTCTACCGACTTGACGGTGAAGCCGAGGCGTTGTTCAAGGTCGGCAATGAGCTCGGCTCTCTTCTCAGGCTTCACCAGCTCTATGCGGTCGTATTGTATGAGCTTGCACGGACGTATTCTCAGACGTTTCTCGCACATCCAGATGGCAATCACCACGATGGCGTTGGTGATGAGCAGCTCGGTAAGCGAGGTGGTGGCAGCCAGGGCATTGACCACCGACAGGGAAATGAGCACGAAGAGGTAGGTCATCTCTCTCACCGGCATGGTATCGGTGCGGTAGCGCATGATGCTGAATATGCCGAAGAGTCCTATGCCTATACCGATGCCTGTCTTGCCTTTCATGTCTTCAAGCACGAATATCATGAAGAACACCAGCAGGAATATGGCCATGGATATGAGCATGAAGGTGAAGTAGAACTCGCGCCGCTTGCTCTTCTGGTAGTATAGCCGGTCAATCACTATAAGGTTTACCACTATGCTGATAAAGAGTCGCAACAGCATGTGGATGAAATCGGATGAAATGGTTAAGTTGAACAACATGTTTTTATTATGTTTATAAATGTGTTATTTCTGTGGATAGAGTGAAGCTCCGTCTCGCCATAGGGTCTTTTCCACCTCAATGAGCTTCAGCTTGATGCGGTTTTTCGGCAGGGAAGGGTCGGTGAGAGCCATTCCCATGCAGTATTTGCTGAAACCATGGGGGAAGATTCTAAGGTCGCGGAGCATCTGGAGTATGGGCGAGGGATACAGTCCGTCGCGCTTGAGCTCGATGATAACGAGGTCGTCGGTGGTGAGTTGGTTGCCGTTGGCACGGCGGAACCACAGCCCGGTGTCGATGGTTAGTCTCTCGGTCTTGTCGTTGTTGACCAGCGTTATGCGGTTGAAGCTGTTGGAGATGGCTGGTGTGAGCGTTGCGGCATCGTAGCGCAGGTGACGGCTGAGAAACTGTAGCTTCTCGTCGTCGGCAAGGCTCATGTCTGTCACCGCCATGCGTTTCTTCTTTGTGCGTCCGTGGTTGTTCTTCGTCTTCACCTCCATGAACTGCAGGTGTGAGGAGACGTATGTGCGGAAGCGTATCTTCTGCCGGTTGAGGTGTCCGGAGTGGTGTGCCCTGAACATCTCCAGCTTGTCGGTATCGAAATAGGTTGTCTCGTATCTGATGTTTCGCTCGCCGAGGGTCTCCTGTATGCGATAGTCACCGGTGGCCATGGCAAGAAGCTGCATGAGCCGCACCTTAGACGTCACGAACTTCGTGTCGGTGCGGTTCATCAGTCTTATGCCTTTCATCTCGTCGAGGCTGATGGGCTGGAACTGTTGTAGGAGACTGTTCATTGCTGTTGGTTCTTGGGGTCGGATAGTCGGCATTTCTCTACCAGATATTCATTCACCCGGTTGAGACCTTTGGTGTCGTCGGGACCGGCGTTGCGTCCGCTCGACGTGATGGTCTCTTCCTCATAGTCTGCTTTGAACTCCCAGCTATATCCGTCGAGCATGCCTTCCATGGTGGTGCTGTAGGAAACGGCGAGATTGCTGAGCTTCTCGTCCTTCACGATGGCATCGAGCTCGTCGAGCCATGTGGCAGTCACCTCCACGCTCTGCTCTCCCAACGGCCCGTAGAAGGATAGTGTGGCTTTCTGCGGGTTGTCTTCCTTGCGCTTGAGGGTGATGTCGGAATAAGGTTCACGCCTCATGCCGCTGTATTTGTAGTGTATCTCGTTGAGACGGTTGTCAGGTTTGGTGGCTTCAACAGCCTGTATGAGTTGGTTGTTGAGTCTCTCAATGTCGGTGAGGACTACGGGCTGTGAGCTTTTCCTGTACCATGGCTGTTGGTCGAAGTATGCCTGGATGTCCGGGTCTTTGAAGGTGTCGCCGTGGCGGGCGAAGATTTCCTTACGCATGAGCAGCAACGCACTCTTGGGGAAGCGGTCGAGCATGGCGACAGACAGAGGACGCACCGAGGCTACAGCCCACTTGCCGGGCAGGTCGGCGTAGGGTGACTGCTGGAGAGTGAGGTTGAACATCGTATGTGAGAATGTGGGGTAGTGGTCTACAAACTTCTCGTCGTGGCGCACCCACACCTTTATGCCGTCTTTCGTGGGAGCCACGCGCCAGTAGATGGGACCCATGATGGCTCCGGCACCTCCTGCTCCGGGCATTTCAACCTTCACGCTGGGGTCGCCATGGTTTATCCTACCCTCGCCGAATGCCAGCACATCGGTATATTTGCCGGACTTCTGCGGGTACATGTAGAACATTCCAGGGTCGGCAATATAATATTCGTCGCTGTTGTAGAACGGCTGGTGGAGACCGAAGAGAGCTTGTTCGCCGTGGTTGCTCACATAGAGTCCGTCGTAGATGGCATGTGCATCGCGGAACACTGCCCACTTGGTGTTTCTGAAGCTGTTCTGTTCGTCGGCAAAGAGCACGTCGATGGCTTTGCCTTGGGCGTTGCGCACCACCAGAAGAGTCCAGTCGCCAACCTGTTCGATGGTTGCAGTGGCACCCTTAGGTTGTTTGAGCGACATTTTTCCGGCAGAGAGCTTCATCTCATAGTATTTCTTTCCTTCGGGTTCTTCGGAGACGAGCTCCACGGAGAACGGTGTGTCGTCGCTGGGAACGGTGGCATAGAGTGTCACACCGTCAGTCCATGACATTATGTCTTCGGTGAGAAGCTTCGCAGGAAGCCTCTTCATGGGTTTGTTTCTGTTTGCGATGTCGCTCTGTTGTTGTGTATGGTAGCGTTCAATGAGCGGTTTCTGCTCGTATCTGCCCCACATGGGGTTAGCCTTAATTATGGCATCTTCAACCTGTTGTGCGTTGCCGGTGAGAGCAGTGCCTAACAGTATGGTTGCGGCAATTGTTGTTATGATGCTTGGTTTCATGGCTGTGATGGTTTAGGTGTAGTGTCATTTCATTGTTGTCATGTGTCTTGAAGCTGTATCTTCAGTGGACTCACGGTGATGAGGCGTCGCTTATAGAGGTCGCCCACCGCCCGTTTGAATGTCTTCTTGCTCACTTGGAACTGTCGTTTTATGTCTTCAGCCTCGCTCTTGTCACCCAGTTCGCAAACGCCGTCATGGGTCTTGAGGTACTGTAGCAGCTCTTCGGCAAAGTCAATGGTGTGTTGTCTGCCTGTGGCCTGCAGCCGGATGTCGAGCTTTCCATCATGGCGCAGCATGGCGACAAAGCCTTTCAGCCGGTCGCCGGTATGGAGCTGACGGAACACTTGGTTCTCATAAACCAGTCCACCGTATTGGTTGTCAACGATGACTTTGAAGCCGATGTCGGTCTTTTGTTGCACCAGCAGCTCCACCTCATCGCCTTCGGCATAGGGAGGGAGGCTCTGGCTGAGGAACTTCTCCACTTTTGCCGATGCCGCTATACGGTAGCTCTCTTCATCGATGTATACATATACGATGTATTTCTTGCCACGTTCCATGCGCTGTTTCTGCTCGCGGAAGGGACAGAAGAGGTCTTTCATGAGTCCCCATGAGAGAAAAGCACCGTATTCGTTCACCCAGCTGCATTCCAGAAATGCAAATTCACCGACACGGGCAAGGGGTGTCTCGGTGGTGGCTATGGGACGTTCTTCCTGGTCAAGGTAGACGAACACGCGCAGCTCGTCGCCCACCTGCGTGCCTTCGGGTACATAACGCTGTGGCATGAGTATGTCGCCTTCGTCGCCACCGTTGAGGTAGATGCCGAAGTCCACCTTGCGTGTCACTGTGAGAGTGTTGTAGTCGCCTAAGAGTATTCTCATAATGGTTGGTTGCTGTTTGGGTTTGTGGTGTCGATGGTTGCACTCTCGGGCACTATGAGTCCGTCGCGCAGGTGTATGGTGCGGTCGGTAGTGGCTGCGAGTTGCTCGTCGTGGGTTACTATGACGAAGGTCTGTCCGAACTGTTTTCTCAGGTCGAAGAACAGCTGGTGGAGTTCCTGCTTGTTTTGTGAGTCGAGCGAACCCGATGGTTCGTCGGCAAGTATCACTGCTGGGTTGTTGACAAGTGCTCTTGCCACTGCCACGCGTTGCTTCTCTCCGCCCGAGAGCTCGTTGGGCTTATGGTTGGCACGGTTTGACAGTCCCATAAATTCAAGCAGCTCGCTGGCTCTCCTGCTTGCTTCTTTCTTTCCTGCGCCTCCGATGTATGCCGGTATCATGATGTTTTCAAGCGCAGTGAACTCCGGCAGTAACTGGTGAAACTGGAACACGAAGCCCAGATTGGTGTTTCTGAAGTGGCTCAGCTTGCTGCCTTTGAGCGTCATGGTGTCGGTGCCGTTGATGGTCACGTTTCCGCTGTCGGGTTTGTCAAGGGTGCCAATGATTTGCAGCAGTGTGGTCTTTCCGGCTCCGCTGGGTCCGACGATGCTCACCACCTCGCCTTTCTCTATGTGGAGGTCAATGCCTTTGAGAACTTGGAGCGTTCCGAAACTCTTGGTTATATTTCTTATGTCTATCATTGTTGTCAGCTGTCTTTATTGTTGAAAAGCTATGTTTCCCGACTTGTGTGCAGCGGTTGCTGCATGTTTTATTTCTTGTTGAGCTTCTTTCCAGCCCAGCCAATTATCTCTTCGTAAACGGAGCGTTCCTCGGTGTGCTGTGCCGTGGCGAAGGTCATGGTGTCGTCGGGCGTTCCATACTGGTCTGGGAAGAGTATCATGAGCGTCTTTCCCGAGTAGTAGCGGTTTATTTCTTCGGGCAGTCTTTCCAGTGCGTTCTTGTATGACACGGTGCCTTTGCGGGCGGTGACCACCACGAACATGTGGTGTTCCTTAATCTTGGCGGCAAGCTCGGGGAGCTCATTCCAATGTCCCATGAAGGTGAGCCCGAGTCTCACGCTGGGATGTCGGTTGCTGATGTATTCCCTTATGAGCTCAAGGCTCTCGTTGCGTCCATGGAACTCTATGCGACAGTCAAGGTTGCCCGCCATGCGTGACAGTCTCTCCAGCCATCGGTAGAAGCCCGGCTCAAACTCTGCGCGTGACGGCACAGCCACTTGTATGCTTCTTATGGTGTTGAGTGGCTGCATGATGCGGGCTATCACTATCTGTCGGCTCAGTCCGTTGTAGAGACTCTGGGTGAACTGTCCCCAGAACTTGTTTGAAATCTCCTTGTGGAAGTGCAGTCCCATGACTATCTCCGATGCCTGTGTCTCCTTGAAGGCGTGTTTTATGCCGTTGGCGATGTTGGCGGCAATGCGTACCTGTGTGGTTAGTGCCACGTCGGCAGCGCTTGCCATCTGTTGCAGGTGTTCAAGCAGGCGTAGTCCTTCGGCTTGGTTCTTTGCAGCATTGACGTCGTCGTAGACCACGTTGAGTGCCACCATTCCGTTGTTTGCCTTTGGGTTGCGCATCATCATTGCCATCTCGAGCAGGTTGTCGGCATATTCGGGATATTTCACGGGCAGGAGCATCTTCTCGTCGTCGCCATGTTGTGGTTGTTCGCCCACATTGTTTTTTTCCTGCAAGCGTATGGCTATGGCTGCTCTCTCTGTCATCACCGACGATACCACGCAGGTGACGAGTATCATCAGCACCACGCCGTTGAGCACATCGTCGCCGAAGAGACGCTCTCCGGGTGCTGTCTCAAGCTTGTAGCCCACCATGACCATGGCTATGGCACCGGCGGCATGTGCCGACGTGAGTCCGAACATGAGGTGTCCCCATTTCCACGAGTATCTGTTCAGCAGCGAGGAAAGGTATGCTGCGGCAGCCTTGCCTATCGTTCCCGCCACGGTGATGCATACGAACACCCACAGTACGGCATTGCCTTGGAACAGAAGACGCAGGTTGATGAGCATACCCACTCCTATGAGGAAGTAGGGTATGAACAGTGCGTTGCCGGTAAACTCCAGCCTGTTCATCAACGGTGACACGCTCGGTATGAAACGGTTGAGTATCAGTCCGGCCATGAAAGCTCCGAAGATGCCCTCAAGACCTATCCAGTCGGACAGTGCTGCACTGAGGAACATTATTGCCAGCACGAAGATGAACTGCATGACGGCATCGCTGTAGTTGCGCAGGAACCAACGTGTGAGCCTTGGTATGAAGAATACCATTCCGGCGCAGAACGCCACGAACTTCATGATGAACAGCAGCCAGAAGACCACGCCTCCGCTGGCACTGTAGGAGTTGGCTATGGCTGCCATGAGCACCAAGGCTATGAACAACGACACCATGGTGGCTCCCACGCTGAGTGTAGATGCCGTATGGCGCTGCAGTCCGTAGCGTCCCACTATGGGATAAGCCACCAGCGTGTTTGATGCCATGAGAGCACCGAGCATCAACGATGCCGTTGGTGAGAAGTGGAGCAGCCACAACGATGCTGTAAAGGTGAGCAGGAACGGCATTATGCATGTGAACAGTCCAAACAGCAACACCTTCTTCACGTTTTTCTTGAAGCCCTCCACATCCATCTCTATGCCGGCAAGGAACATTATGTAGAGCAGTCCCACCTTGCCGAAGAGCTCAAACGACGCATCACGTTGCAGGATGTTGAAACCATATTCGCCAATCAGCACTCCTGCGAGCACCATGCCAATGATATGGGGTATGCGCAACCTGCCCATCACTATTGGGGCAAGGAGTATGATAAGCAGCACCACAAAGAATATCAGCGTTGGGTCGCTTATGGGGAGATATTGTGTGAATTTGAGCATAGAAGGCTTGATTTCAGTTGCAAAATGCACTGCAAAGTAACGAAAAAAATATAAGATACTAAATTTAATATATGAAAATGTGTAATTTTGCAACCGAAAATGTGTAATTTTGCAACCGCAAATGTAAAAAAGACGAACAACAGTCGTTCGTAAAAATTAAAACAGACAAAGATGAAAGTAGCAATTGTAGGCGCAAGTGGTGCTGTCGGACAGGAGTTCCTGCGCATCCTTGCAGAGAGAAATTTCCCTATCGACGAACTGGTGCTGTTCGGCTCTGAGCGCAGTGCCGGAAGCAAGTACACCTTCAAAGGCAAGGAATACGAGGTGAAGCTTCTTCAGCACAACGACGACTTCAAAGACATTGACGTGGCTTTCGTGTCGGCAGGTGGCGGCACATCGAAAGATTTCGCCGAGACCATTACCAAGTATGGCGCAGTGATGATTGACAACTCCAGTGCTTTCCGCATGGACGACGACGTGCCCTTGGTGGTTCCAGAGGTGAATGCCGAGGATGCCCTCAACCGTCCGCGCAACATCATTGCCAACCCCAACTGCACCACCATCATGATGGTAGTTGTGCTGCAGCCCATTGAGAAACTGTCGCACATCAAGCGCATACATGTCTCGAGCTATCAGAGCGCCAGCGGTGCCGGTGCCGTTGCCATGGCAGAGCTGCAGCAGCAGTACAAGGAGCTTGTGGAGACCGGTGAGGCAAAGACAATAAAGAAGTTCCCACATCAGTTGGCTTACAACGTCATTCCGCAGATTGACGTGATGACCGACACCGACTATACCAAGGAGGAGATGAAGATGTATAACGAGACCCGCAAGATCATGCACTCTGACGTGAAGACGAGTGCCACCTGCGTGCGTGTGTCTTCGCTCCGCTCACATTCAGAGTCGGTATGGTTGGAGACAGAGCAGCCTCTCACCGTTGAACAGGTTCGCAATGCCCTCGCCTCGGCTCCCGGTGTTACACTGAAAGACGATCCTCAGAACTACGTCTACCCCATGCCTTTGGAATCGGCTGGCAAGGATGATGTGTATGTTGGCCGCGTGCGTCGCGATCTCGCCAACGACAATGGCATCACCCTGTGGCTCACCGGCGACCAGATACGCAAGGGTGCGGCCCTGAATGCCGTGCAGATTGCCGAGTATCTCTACGAGGTTGGCAACATTGGTAAGAAATAGACACGACTACGGATACGGCACAATTTAGTAACAACAATAAAAAAACGCTTTTGCAACCGTTGCAAAAGCGTTTTTTTGTTTCTATTTTGTTTCATCAGAACTCGGCACTCTTCGGTGTGCGTGGGAAAGGTATCACGTCGCGGATGTTCTGCATGCCCGTCACGAAGAGTATCAGACGCTCGAAACCGAGTCCGAAACCAGCGTGGGGACATGAACCGTATTTGCGTGTGTCGAGATACCACCACAGCTTGTCGGTCTCCATGTCGCGACGGTTGATTTCTGCCATGAGCTTGTCGTAGCTCTCTTCGCGCACCGAACCGCCTATAATCTCGCCAATCTGTGGGAACAGCACGTCGGTGCCCTGCATGGTCTCGCCCGGAGCCACGGCACCTTTATAACCTACCGAACCCTTGCCGTCGGCAGCTGTAGCGTTCTGTTTCATGTAGAAGGCCTTGATGGCTGTGGGATAGTCGGTCATGATGACTGGTTTCTTGAAGTGCTCCTCCACGAGATAGCGTTCATGCTCCGATGCGAGGTCGTCGCCCCATTCGCATGGGAACTCAAACTTCTTGCCGTTCTTCTTGGCTTCCTGAAGGATGTTGATGCCTTCAGTATAGGGCAGACGCACGAAGTCGTCCTTGAGCACACCTTCGAGACGCTCTATGAGGGTCTTGTCAATCATCTGGTTGAGGAAGGCAAGGTCATCCTTGCAGTTGTCGAGTGCCCAGCGCACGCAGTATTTGATGAAGTCTTCCTCAAGATCCATGAGTCCTTCCTGGTCAAGGAAAGCCACCTCTGGTTCAATCATCCAGAACTCTGCGAGATGTCGCGGTGTGTTGCTGTTCTCGGCGCGGAAGGTGGGACCGAAGGTGTAGATGGCTCCGAGTGCTGTTGCTCCGAGCTCGCCTTCGAGCTGTCCGCTCACGGTGAGCGATGTCTGCTCTCCGAAGAAGTCGTCGTCGTAGATTATTTTTCCGCTTTCGTCTTTCTTCAGGTCGTAGAGGTTCTTCGTTGTCACCTGAAACATGTTTCCTGCTCCTTCGCAGTCGCTTGCTGTGATGAGTGGCGTGTGGAAATAGAAGAAGCCGTGTTCGTGGAAGTAGCGGTGTATGGCTATTGCCATGTTGTGGCGTATGCGCATGACGGCTCCGAAGGTGTTGGTGCGCAGTCGCA
>CAMVSV010000045.1 GCA_947170265.1 uncultured Prevotella sp. | reverse complement strand
CGGCATAAAAAAAGAAAGATTTCTTTTTGTTCTGCCCTCGCTTTTTCGTAACTTTAGATAAGTTCCTCACGCTCGGCATAAAAAAAGAAAGATTTCTTTTTGTTCTGCCCTCGCTTTTTCGTAACTTTGCAGCCCATAATATATATATTAAGGTGAAAAGAAATAATTAAGGAAAGAAAAAACGTTTTTTTTATGACAGACAACAAGCAGATGAAAACCGCACTGATATCGGTTTTCCACAAAGACGGTCTTGAGGAGCTGCTCGCCAAGCTTAATGCCGAGGGTGTGGAGTTCCTTTCTACTGGAGGTACACAGAAGTTTATTGAACAGCTTGGCTACGAGTGCAAGACGGTGGAGAGCATCACCACCTATCCCTCAATCCTTGGCGGACGTGTGAAGACCCTTCACCCGAAAGTGTTCGGAGGAATACTCGGTCGTCGCGACAACGAGGGTGACCAGCAGCAGATGGCAGAATATGAGATACCTGCCATTGACTTGGTGATAGTAGACCTCTATCCCTTTGAGCAGACCGTGGCAAGTGGTGCCAGCGAGGCCGACATCATTGAGAAGATTGACATTGGTGGCATATCGCTCATCCGTGCCGGAGCCAAGAACTTCAACGACGTGGTGATCGTTCCAAGTAAAGCCGAATATTCAGTGCTGCTCGACATTCTGAACAAACAGGGTGCCTGCACCACTCTCGCTCAGCGCAAGATGTTTGCAGAGAGAGCCTTCGGAGTGAGCAGCCACTACGATACCGCCATTCACGAGTGGTTCTCAAAGTAAATTGTTCTTTGAATTGATATTTAGCAAAAATAAGAAACAGCAAGGCGCAAGCAGTATGCAGCATCGTTAAGGCTTGTAGCCTTCATAGGAAAGGAAACATTTCAGACATGGGATTTTTTAGTTTTGTGCAAGAGATTGCAATGGACCTTGGTACCGCCAACACCATCATTATCAGTGATGACAAGATCGTGGTTGACGAACCATCGGTGGTGGCACTTGACCGCCGCACCGACAAGATGATTGCCGTTGGAGAGAAGGCAAAGTTGATGTATGAGAAGACCCACGAGAACATTCGCACCATACGTCCGCTGAAAGACGGAGTGATTGCCGACTTCTCTGCCTGCGAGCAGATGATGCGCGGACTGATACGCATGGTTCACACCGGCAGTCGTCTGTTCTCACAGTCGTTGAGAATGGTGATAGGAGTGCCGTCGGGAAGCACCGAGGTGGAGCTCCGTGCCGTGAGAGACAGTGCCGAGCACGCCGGCGGTCGCGACGTGTATCTGATATTCGAGCCCATGGCAGCAGCCATAGGTATAGGCATAGATGTGGAAGCCCCCGAAGGCAACATGATTGTAGACATAGGTGGTGGTACCACTGAGATTGCCGTGATTTCGCTTGGCGGCATCGTTGCCAACAACAGCATAAAGGTTGCCGGCGACGACCTCACTTCTGACATTCAGGACTATATGGGCAGACAGCATAACGTTAAGGTTAGTGAACGTATGGCTGAACGCATAAAGATAAATGTAGGTTCTGCACTCACCGACCTTGGCGAGGAAGCCCCCGAGGACTATATCGTTCACGGACCAAACAAGGTGACGGCACTGCCCATGGAGGTGCCAGTGTGCTACCAGGAGATAGCCCACTGCATAGACCGCACCGTGGCACGCATAGAAGCTGCCGTGCTCAACGCACTGGAGAACACTCCACCAGAGCTCTACGCCGACATCGTGAAGAACGGTATCTATCTCACCGGTGGTGGTGCGCTGCTGCGCGGACTTGCCAAGCGACTGACCGACAAGATAAACATTCCGTTCATCGTGGCTGAAGACCCGTTGCACTGCGTGGCAAAGGGTGCCGGCGTGGCATTGCAGAACGTGGATCGCTTCCAGTTCCTCATGAGATAAGTGCCGCTAAGGCAGAATGAATAACGAAAAGTGAAAAGAGGAGTGTTTCCCCTTTTCACTTCTCTTTGGTGATATGAGAAATCTTATAGAGTTCCTTGCCCGTTACAACCACTGGCTGTTGCTGCTCGTGCTTGAAACGGTGAGTCTGGTGCTGTTGTTTCGCTTCAACAGCTACCAGGGTAGCGTATGGTTTACGTCAGCCAACAGCATGGCTGGCTCGGTGCTCTCCATGAGCTCGGAGGTGGAGTCGTTCTTCTCACTTGGAAAGGTGAACGAAGACCTCACCAAGAGAAACGTGTATCTGGAGCAAAAGGTGAGGCAGCTCGAAGAAAAGCTGCACTACAGCACGCAAGCCCGCGACACCATGCCGGTGGCAACCACCGTGGCGCTGCCCGCCGTGAAGCTCATTAAGGCAAAGGTGGTAGACAACTCCATATCAAAGATTGACAACTATATCACCATTGACAAGGGCAGTGCCGACGGTGTGAGACGCGACATGGGCGTGGCTTGCGGCACGGGTGTGGTAGGAATAGTTTACCTTGTGGCGAAACACTATTCGGTGGTCATACCGGTGCTCAACAGCAAGTCAAACATCAGCTGCGCCATCAACGGACGTGGCTATTTCGGCTATCTGCACTGGAGCGGTGGACGCTCAGACATTGCCTATGTTGACGATATTCCACGCCATGCCCATTTCAAGCTCCACGAGAAGGTGGTGACGAGTGGCTACTCGTCGGTGTTCCCTCCGGGCTTGATGGTGGGTGAGATACTCCATGTGTTCAATTCCACCGACGGACTGTCATACCGATTGCAGCTTCGTTTGTCTACCGACTTCTCACGTCTGAGAGACGTGTGTGTGATTGACGATGCAGCAGCGCGTGAGCGCATGGAGGTTTATCAGGCTGCCATCGACTCCTTGAAAACCAGAGAATAAACAATAGATAATCATGAGCATAGAGCTGTTGAAGAAATTGGGAGCCTTTGCATTGTTCTGCCTCATGCAGGTGCTGGTGCTCAACCGCATACACCTCTTTGGGGTGGCTACGCCATTGCTGTGCGTATATTTCGTGATGCGCTTCCGCAGAAACTATCCCAAGTGGGGCTTGCTGCTGTGGGCATTCTTCATGGGACTGACCATAGACAGTTTCTCCAACACCCCAGGTGTGACAGCTGCCTCGCTCACTTTCGTGGCAGCATTGCAACCCTATTTGTTCACACCCTTCGTGGCACGCGACTCTGCCGACGACGTTGAACCTGCGATGTATCAGATTGGCTTCACGAAATATCTTTCCTATGCCCTGATAATGGTGTTTATCTTCTGCCTGTTGTTTTTCACATTGGAAATGTTCAGCTTCTTCAACTGGTTGTATTGGTTGGAGTGCGTCGTGGGCAGCACCGTGCTGGTGACGCTCTTGATAGTCGTTATGGAATCGGTCAGGAGGGCATGAGGTGAAGGATTTCGAGCTTGAGAAACGACGGGTGGTGATTTCCGCAGTGGCTGTGGTAGTGGTGGTGACATACATCATCAGGCTCTTTGCGTTGCAGATAATGAGCGACGACTATAGGAAGAGCGCCGACTCAAACGCCTTTCTGAAGAAGGTGGAGTTTCCCTCACGCGGCACCATTACCGACAGGAAAGGCAAGCTCATGGTGTTTAACCAGCCATCCTATGACATCATGGTGGTGATGAATGAACAGGTGGGTCGCCTCGATACCGTGGAGTTCTGCCGTTCGCTCAACATCACACGCGACTATTTCAACAAACGCATGGCGGAGATAAAAGACCGCAACCGCAACCCGGGATATTCCAGGTTTACACAACAGCTGTTCATGAGCCAGCTCAGCGACATACAGTTCAGTGCCTTCCATGAGAAGCTCTACCGTTTCCCAGGCTTCTACATACAGCGAAGGAGCGTAAGACAATATAAATACAACTGTGCAGCCCATGTGCTGGGCGACGTGGCAGAGGTGTCGCAATCCGACATTGAGGACGACGACTACTATCAGCCCGGCGACTATATAGGCAAGATGGGTGTGGAAAGAGCCTACGAGAAAGAGCTGCGCGGACAGAAGGGCGTGCAGGTGATGCTGCGCGATGCCCACGGAAGAATAAAAGGGTCGTACAAAAACGGAGAGTATGACCAGAAACCAAAGCCCGGTAAAGACCTGCAGCTGAGCATCGACGTAGACCTGCAGGCTCTCGGCGAGCGACTCATGGAGGGTAAGCTCGGTGCCATAGTGGCAATAGAACCCGCTACCGGCGAGGTGCTGTGTATGGTGTCGTCGCCGACCTACGACCCACATACCATGATTGGAAAGATGCGCGGTGAGACACAGCGAGAGCTCACCGACGACCCTGCCAAGCCACTGCTCAACCGCGGCATCATGGGAATGTATCCTCCCGGTTCAACTTTCAAGACCGGACAAGCCGTGACCTATTTCACAGAGGGGATTATAACCCCACAGACACTCTATCCTTGTTCGAGGGGATTTAACTTCCAGGGTCTGCATGTGGGGTGTCACGGTCACGGCTCACCAATAAACCTCGTGCCGGCACTGTCAACATCATGCAACGGATATTTCTGCTGGGGACTCTACCACATGCTCTCAAACAGGCAGAAATACAAGACACTGGATCAAGCCATGAACACATGGCGCGACTATATGGTGAGCATGGGATTTGGATATAAGCTCGGGATAGACCTGCCGGGCGAGAAGCGCGGAATGATACCCAATGCCGAATTCTACAACAACGCCTTCGGCAAGTGGAGCGGACTGTCGGTGGTGTCGATATCCATCGGACAGGGCGAGGTTACGCTGACACCCTTGCAGATAGCCAACCTCGGAGCAACAATAGCCAACCGCGGATATTACATTGCCCCGCATGTGGTGAGACGGATAAATGGGCAGAAGCTCGACCCGAAGTATCAGGAGAAGCACTATACCAAGGGCAGCAGGGAGGCATATGAATATGTTGTTCAGGGCATGAGGTCGGCGGTATTGGGCGGCACCTGTAGGTCAGCCAATACAACCATGTATGAAGTGTGTGGAAAAACAGGTACGGCACAGAACAGAGGAAAGGACCATTCGGCATTCATGGGATTTGCACCAATGAACAATCCAAAGATTGCAATAGCGGTGTATGTGGAGAACGGTGGTTTCGGAGCCGTATTTGGAGTGCCCATAGGAGCGCTGATGATGGAACAGTATATCAACGGCAAGCTCACTCCAGCCTCTGAGGCAAGGGCCGCGGCAATGCAAAGCCGCCACATAGCATATAACTTTGAACGCAAGCGCACGGCTGCCGACCTTCAGCGTCTTGACTCCATCAAGCGCATTAACCAGCGTCAGGACTCACTGCGACGTGCACAGGAGAAGAAGATTGAACATGAGAAGCCAACATCGTCGACGGATGCAAGCCGTGACGAGGGCAGCAATGGCGGTAAGCAGAAACACAAGCCTGCCGACGAACCGCTGATACGCATGGATGAAGAGACGACAGTGAAACGTGAACCTGCCGAGAAGTCTGCCGATAAGGACGGAGGCATGGGAGGAAACAACAAAAAGGAACAAATACAGGAAAACAATGCCAAGCGGGAGAGTGAATGACAAACAGCCGGGAGTGTTGCAGTCGTTAGACTGGTGGACTATAGGTATCTATGTGGCTCTGCTCATCTTCGGATGGATAAGCGTGTGCGGAGCCAGCTATACCTATGGCGACACTGATATTTTCAGCCTTGACGCACGTTCCGGCATGCAGATAGTATGGATAGTCACTTCGATATGCATTGGTTTTGTGTTGCTGATGATGGACGACCGTTTCTTCGACACCTTTGCCTATGTAATATACGGCTTGTTGCTGCTGCTGCTCTTTGCCACTATATTCAACCCTCATGAGATAAAAGGCTCGCGCTCGTGGATTGTAATGGGACCGTTGAGGCTCCAGCCCGCAGAATTTGCTAAGTTTGCCACGGCACTGGCAGTGGCAAAGCTGATGAGCACCTATGGTTTCACCATGCAGCGGTGGAAGCATTTTGCTGCTGCCTGCGGGGTGGTGCTGCTGCCTATGCTGTGTATAGTGGGGCAGAAGGAAACCGGTTCGGCACTGGTCTATCTCTCATTCTTCCTTATGTTCTATCGCGAGGGAATGCCCGGAAGCATACTCTTCACTGCCGTGGCAATGGTGATGTATTTCGTTTTGGGTATAAAATACGAGGAGGTGATGCTCTGGCACACACCCACGTCGCTCGGTCGGTTTATAGTGATGCTATTGGTGCAGGTGTTTACTGCCGGACTGGTTTATGTCAACTGCGATGACAAGAAGGAAGCATGGCATATAGTGGGCTATTCGTTCGGCTTCACGCTGCTATTCCTGCTCTTCTCCGAGTTTGTTATACCGTTTGATGTCACTTATGTGCAGTATGTGATATGTGCCTGTCTGATATTGCACCTATTATATAAATACACGCGCACGCGCATGAACAACTATGTGCTCATAGCATTGTTCTCCTTGGGAAGCATTGCGTTTTTCTCAGGTGCCGACTATGTGCTGAACAACATCATGCAACCGCACCAGAGAGTGCGTATCAACGTGCTGCTGGGACTGGATGAAGACTTGGCAGGAGCGGGATATAACGTCCATCAGAGTGAGATTGCCATTGGCTCCGGAGGCTTGCAGGGGAAAGGATTTCTCAACGGTACCCAGACAAAGCTGAAGTTCGTGCCGGAGCAAGACACAGACTTCATCTTCTGCACAGTGGGTGAGGAGGAAGGCTTTGTTGGATCTGCGGGTGTGTTGCTGCTGTTTCTGGCGTTGATACTACGGCTGATAAAGCTTGCCGAGCGTCAACCGTTCCGTTTTGGCAGGGTCTATGGCTACTGTGTGCTGGGCATATTCCTCTTCCATGTGTTCATAAACGTTGGCATGGTGCTGGGACTGACTCCGGTGATAGGCATTCCCTTGCCCTTCTTCAGCTACGGAGGGTCATCGTTGTGGGGCTTCACATTGTTGCTTTTCATCTTCCTGAGGATTGATGCCGGAAGAAATCTTATCAGACAATAGCGTGTCAGCGCTTGTTTCTTGAAAGTCTTATTCCCATATCGGTGAGTCCGGCAAGGTTGTCGGGCTTCATGCAATGGTGTATCTTTATGCTGAGCGAGTCGCCGGTGTGAAGGTTCTCATTGGAAATGTGGAACAGGTAGTCGGTGGAGCTGATGCCGTTGTTGCCTGTCATGTTGCCGTTGTCGTCGGCAATGTTGCAGCGAATGGTGTCTTTGCGGGTAAGACGGCTTGGAAAGACGGTGCTTTGCATTATGACTACAAGTTGCTTGTATGGGTAGTTTTGCGTGGCTCTTATGCCCAGCGTGAGAGCGTAGGAGCCTTGTTGTTGTGGAGGAATGTTGAAAGTGAGTGTATCGCCGCTGTTCCACGAACTTTCCTTTATGGCTTCATAGTGGTTGTAGGTTGTTGAACCGTTGCACGATGTGGTTGTGGCAACCACCATGAATAAAGCAAATATGGCAATGAGTGTCAGGACTTTCTGTTTTTTCCTGACACTCATTGCCATATTTGCTATGTTGCTCTTATTGATTGTTTCCTTCATTTTGTCTCTCGCCGTTGTTGGCGGCGTTGTTGCCATTGCCGTGGCGCTGGCGGTTGTTCTGCTTGTTGTTGCCGTTCTGCTTGTTGTTGCCGTTGTTCTGATTGCCGGCCTGCTGTTTGTTCTTGTTTTTATTCTTTTTCTTCTTCTTTGTCTTGTCAAAGCGGCTGATGTCGGTGTCGGCGAGCAGGTCTATGGGTTTCTCGGGCTGTCGTTGCTTGCCGTCTTCTTCCAGTGACATGGGCTTCTCTCCCCGTTTGTTCATCTCTATTATCTCCAGGGCTCTCTCATAGCTGATGGTCTGAAGGTTCACAGCGAGCTTCTTGTCGGTGGAGTAGGTGATTTGCCCTGCGAGGATGTCGGTCTTGAAATGGAAGTAGTCGTTGTCGAGAGTCTGTAGCACAGCGTCCTTAGGTGGCAGCTTGCGGCTTGCTTCCATGTAGCTGTCGACCTCGTAGTTGAGGCAGCACTTGAGCTTTGCACACATTCCTGCGAGCTTGGTGGGGTTGAGAGAGATGTCCTGGATGCGGGCTGCTCCGGTGTTTACCGACGAGAAGTTTTTCATCCATGTGGCGCAACACAGCTCTCTTCCGCATGGTCCGGTGCCTCCTATGCGTCCTGCTTCCTGTCGTGCTCCAATCTGTTTCATCTCTATGCGTACATGGAATGCCGCGGCGAGGTCTTTGATGAGTTGGCGGAAGTCAACGCGCTCATCGGCGATATAGTAGAATATGGCTTTGTTGCCGTCGCCTTGGTATTCCACGTCGCCAATCTTCATGTCAAGTCCGAGCCGCTTGGCTATCTGCCGGCTTTCTATCATGGTGGAGTGTTCGCGGGCCTTTGCTTCGAAATACTTGTCCATGTCGCCCTGACGTGCCAGTCGATATACTCGCTTGATGTCGTCGGCTGAGCGGATGTTGGCTTTCTTTATCTGAAGCTTCACGAGCCTTCCTGTGAGCGTGACCACTCCGATGTCGTGTCCGGGGCTTGCCTCCACGGCTACTATGTCGCCTTTCTTGAGCTCCAGGTGACTGTCGTTGTGGTAGTATCCCTTGCGTGTGTTCTTGAATTGCACCTCCACAAGGTCTGTGTCATCGGTGTTTCCAGGCACGTCGGCAAGCCAGTCGTAGGTGTTGAGCTGCTTGTCCTGTCGTCCGCAGCCTTGTTTGCACAGTCCGCGGTCGCATCCCGTCCACATCTTGAATTTCATATCTTTGTAGTCCATGTCTTCTTTGTCGTTCTGTTGTATGGTTATTTTCTTAGCAACAACACTATCATGTTGAGAGCGAAGTCGTAGAATTGTATCTTGGCGTTGGCATTTTGCCCGATGTCGCGGTTGGTGCGCTCTATGAGCTCCGACATTTCCACCACGTTGTTTTCGTTGATGAACGGTGAGAACTTCCGCGAGAAGGCTTCTTCCTCCTCCGTCATGTAGCTCAGCTCGGGCATCTTGAAGTTATACATGAAGTTCTCTCTGACCATCTGGAGGAAGTAGACAAGCATTCGTCGTGACTTCTCGCGTCCGAGTGCTGCTGCAGTCTCGCTCCACTTCTTCAGCTGAACCACATTCCTGGAGTATGCCATGCGCATGAGCAAGATGAACATGTCGAGAAACTGTTTGTTCTCGCTGCCTGCATCAAGGCTCTCTATTGCCTTCAGCCAGTTGCCTTTGGCTGTATGGGCGATGTGCTTGGCTGTCTGCTGGTCTATGCCCCGCCGCGTGATGAGTGCTTCCACCATGTCGTTGTAGGCTATTGGCTTGACATCTATGCGCTGTGTGCGGCTGCGTATTGTCTCAAGGAGCTTGTCGGGTTGGTTTGCCACCATGATGAACACTGTTCGCTGTGGCGGTTCTTCCAGCAGTTTGAGTATCTTGTTGGCACTGGTGAGGTTCATTCTCTCTGGCAACCATATCACAGCCACCTTGTAGCCTCCCTGACTGGCCTTGAGACTGAGCTTCCGTGTGAGCTCGTCGCTTTCTGCTCCGGTGATGATGGCTTGCTGTGTGGTGGCACCCATGGCTCCCATCCACTGCTGAAGACTGAAATATGGTCCCTGCATTATCATCTGATGCCATTCCGAACTGAAGTCGTCGCTTACGGGCTGGTGTTCGCCTGACATTGAAGGAAGCTTTATGGTGGGGTAGGAGAAGTGAAGGTCGGGGTGAGCCCATTCCCTCAGCATAGCCTCTGCATTGGGCGATGGGTTGCGACTTGCCAGCAGGTATTTGGCGAATGCCATGGCAAGAGCCATCTTTCCGGCTCCTTCCTGTCCGCAGAGTAGCAAGGCATGGGGCACACGGTCGCTGTCGGCGAGTGCTCGCAGACGCTCAATCGTTTCTTGCTGTCCTATTACTTCCTTCCAGTGCATTGATGATCGTGGCTTGTTTGAAAGTGTTGCCTCGTGAACACAAGGTGCTTTGAACCGCAAAGTTACAAATTTTTTCGTTTACTTCCGTCTATTTCCCTTTTTTCTTATTCTGTCATGCCTCCAACATTGTGGATGATGAGGGAAAACTTGCCGAAGACTTTGTTTCCTTTCAGAGAAGAAGGAGGTTACATCGTGAACGATTTACTGTTAAACAATCTTAAAGTTATGGCAATAATGCTTGCCAAATGAAATAACATTCTTATATTTGCATCGCAAACGATTTAAAGAGATTGTACTATGAAACAGATTTATGATTTCAAGGCTTTTACGAGCAAAGGAAAGGAGTTGGATTTCTCTGAGTTTAAAGGTAAGGTGCTGCTGATTGTCAACACAGCCAGTAAGTGTGGCTTTACCCCGCAGTTTGCAGCGCTTGAGGAACTCAACCGGAAATATAAGGACAAGGGATTGGTCATCATCGGCTTTCCCTGCAACCAGTTCAAGGAGCAAGACCCTGCCGACGACAGCAAGATAGAAGAATTCTGCCAGTTGAACTATGGAGTGACGTTTCAAATCATGAAGAAAGGCGACGTTAACGGTCTCGATGCCCAACCCATCTTTGAATATCTCAAGGAGGAAGCACCAACAGAAGAATATCACGGACTGAAGGCGAAGGCAGCGAAGACGCTTTTCAAGACCATTAGTACGAGCGTGGAGAAAGACAGTGACATAAAATGGAACTTCACAAAGTTTCTTGTCTCTAAGGATGGCAAGGAAATCAAACGATATGCTCCCACCACAGAGCCAAAGGACTTTGAAGAGGACATTATATCCATGCTTGGATAAACGATTATCAACATTATTTATATATTAATCTAATAAAAACAAAACAATTATGACTAAGGAAGAAGCTTTGAAACAGTTCGCCAATCTTGGTGCTGTATGGTTTGGTAACAGTAAGCAACACTTTGCCTTCTCGGCTTATTGCCGCTTGAATGGCTGGAACAAGTTGGCTGACAAATGGAAGGAAGAGGCAGAAGAAGAGTGGGAAGAGGCAGAGGAAGTGCTTACACGCCTGGTAGAGCTCGGATGTAAGCCCGCAGACCTGCAAGAGGCAATGAAAACCATAGAATTCCCGTTCTATGACGATCCAAAGCAACAGATTGAGTCTGACTTTGAACCCACCGCCGTGAAGCAGCTGAGCGACCTCGCTGCCGCCTTCGCAGACGACTATCCCACTCAGAAACTCATCTACAAGTGGATTGACGATGAGAAGAACCACATGGCTTGGGAGGCTCAGTATCTGAACTACATCGACAAGCTCGGCTATGAGAATTTCCTCACAGCAATGATGTAATTCCATTTGTGAAGGACAAATGTGGGGAGTTGTATAGCTCCCCATTTATTATCAATCTTTTATCAATACTATCCATGAGAATACTAATCCTACAGTCTTCGCCGCGTGCGAAGGGAAACACAGCCTGGATGGCAGAGGAATATAAGAACGCTGCAGAAGCAGCAGGTCACGATGTGACGATTGTAAATGTGGCTAAGAAAAGAATAAACGGTTGTCTGGCATGTGAGTACTGCCACACTAAGGGCAATGGTGCCTGCATACAGAAAGACGACATGCAGGAGATTTATCCGCTGTTGTCTGAAGCCGACGTGCTGGTGTTGGCATCACCCATATATTATTTTTCGCTTAACTCACAGATACAAGCTCCCATTCATCGCTTCTATGCCGTGATGAAGCCCTCCCATATCAAGAAGTCGGCACTGTTGCTGTCGTCCCATTCTCCCAATGTCTACGACGCTGCCATCTGTGAATACAAACTCATTGCCGGTTTCTGTGGTTATGAGGACACAGGCATAGTAACTGCATGTATGGAAGAGCAGAAAACAGAAGAGACCAAGCAGAAAATCCACGAACTTATAAACAAGCTATAGTTATGAAAGAACAGGTATTACAAGCCATGCGCGAGGCAGGCAAACCCGTCTCGGCAGGCGAGGTGACAAAAATATTGGGTGCCGACCGCAAGGGCGTTGACAAGGCTTTTGCTGAACTGAAGAAAGAAGGAGCCATAGTGTCGCCGGTGCGTTGCAAGTGGCAGCCAGCTTGATGTATGACAAAATAATAGTCTTATGATGACCACACTAACCATCGGACTCCTCATACCCCTGCTGGGCACTATGTTTGGCTCGGCTTTCGTGTTCTTCATGAAAGGTGACATGCCAGGGCAGTTACAGAAGGGACTTCTGGGCTTTGCCTCGGGTGTGATGGTGGCAGCATCGGTGTGGTCACTGCTCATGCCGGCAATGAATATGGAAGCTGGCAGCGGCAAGTGGGCTGTGATGCCTGCAGCCATAGGCTTCCTGCTCGGCATCGGTTTTCTGTTGCTGATAGATGATCTGACACCCCACCTGCATTTAGGTTCCAGCAAGCCCGAAGGTCCCCGTGCGAAGATTTCGCGAACGGTGATGCTGACATTGGCTGTCACCATACACAACCTTCCGGAAGGCATGGCGGTGGGCGTGGTCTTCGCAGGTGCGGAAAATGGTGCTGTCAACATATCGTTGGCGGGAGCGGCAGCCGTGTCGTTGGGTATAGCCATACAGAACATTCCGGAAGGGGCAATCATTTCCATGCCCCTGCGTGCTGAAGGCAACTCGCGTTGGCGCTCGTTTCTCATAGGATCACTCAGTGGAGCCGTGGAACCCATCGGTGCTGTTGTAGTGTTGCTGCTGGCTTCAGCCATACTGCCCGTATTGCCCTACATGCTTGCCTTTGCTGCCGGGGCTATGATGTATGTAGTGGTGGAAGAACTCATTCCCGAAGCTTCCGAAGGACAGCATTCCAATCTCAGCACCATTGGCTTTGCCATCGGCTTTGTTCTGATGATGGTGCTCGATGTGGTGATGGGTTAACTGAAAATCAAAAGACATGTTATTATGGCATACGAACAACTGAAATTGGATAATCAACTCTGTTTCCGGCTCTATACCGTTTCGAGACTCGTGATACAGACCTATCGTCCCTATCTTGAACCGCTTGGGTTGACCTATCCGCAGTATCTTGTGTTGTTGATACTATGGGAGGAAGATCATCAGCTGGTAAATTCCATAGCACATCGTCTCTATCTGGAGTCAAACACCATGACACCACTGTTGCAGCGAATGGAAAAGGAAGGGTTGGTGAAGCGTAAGAAAGGCAAGGTTGACGGCCGTCAGACCTTTGTGTCGCTGACCGAGAAAGGTCGCGGGATGGAAGAAAGAGCAAAGGACATACCTTCTTGTATGTCGGATTGTTTGACAGACAAAGGTGTTAAGGAGGAAGAACTGTTGTCTCTTATTCCTCCCCTCGACAATCTCATCAATGCACTCAGCAATAACTATCCTGAAGAATGAAACAAAAAAGGCTGCATCCAAACCTGATGCAGCCTTTTTTTGTTTATAGTAACCGTTACTATGAGTTACACTCCTCGCAGATACCGTGAACAAGGAAGCTGGCACTGGTGAGAGTAAAGTGGGGAGGCAGTACCACGTTTGGCAGCTGTTGGCCGTAGAGACAGAAGGTGCGGTGGCATCTTTCGCAATAGAAGTGTATGTGCTCGTCGTCATCGATGTCAGGGTGGTGGCTCTGGCACAGTTCATACCTCACACCTCCTTCTCCACCTTCTATCACATGTACCATGTTGTGCTCGCGAAACACCGTGAGTGTCCTGAAGATGCTCGACTTGTCGAGCGTTACTATAGCATCTTCCAGTTCCTTCATCGTCAGCGGTCGCGAGGCTGCTCCCATGGCGCGTGCTATGAGCAGGCGGTTTGCGGTGGACTTCACCCCGTGAGCTTCCATCAGCTTCTCATATCTTTGCATGTCTGGTGTCATTCTTGTTGTATACCGACTGCAAAAGTATGAAAAAAAACAATATCTCATTTCCTTGGCATTGATTATTTGCAACCGAGTTGCATAACTTCTTCCGTACCTTTGCATCCGAAAACATAATAATAAAGCAAATAATCATGAGTCACAATCACCATAACCACAGTTGCGAGTGCTGTCATGAGCACCACCATGAACATAACCATCATGAGCATCACCATCATCATGAAGAAGGTAAGGGTAAGATTGTCTTGTTGCTTGTCACGTCGGTGTTGCTGGCAGCAGCCTGTTTCATAGAGAAACGCTGGCAGTTAACCACATGGCAACTGCTCATAGTCTATCTCATACCCTATCTGCTTGTTGGGCACGACACTCTGAAGGAGGCTCTTGAGGGTATTGCCAAGGGCGATATGTTCAACGAGCACTTCTTAATGTCTATAGCCACTATCGGAGCCATGTGCATAGGCTTTCTTCCCGGGGCAGAGAATGAGTTCCCAGAGGCAGTCTTCGTGATGCTGTTCTATCAGGTGGGTGAACTCTTCGAGGGCTATGCCGAGGGCAAGAGTCGCGACAGCATTGCCCATCTCATGAACATCCGTCCCGACACGGCAACACTGGAGAAACCCGACGGCAACGGTGGGGTGAAGGAGGAGAGCGTTGCGCCTGAGCAGGTGGCCGTGGGTTCTGTCATAGTGGTGCGTCCTGGTGAAAAAATACCACTCGACGGGCAAGTTGTCAGCGGCACCACGTCGCTCAATACCGTGGCACTCACGGGTGAGAGTATGCCCAGAGACGTTGCTGAGGGCGACACCGTTGTCTCCGGTTGTGTCAATCTCAGTGGTGTCATCCGTGTATGCACCACCAAGAGCTTTGGCGAGAGCACTGTGTCGAAAATCATTCGTCTTGTGGAGAGTGCCGATGAGAAGAAGTCGCAGAGCGAAACATTCATCACGCGTTTCTCACGCATCTACACTCCCATTGTCGTTGCCATATCCGTGGTGCTCGCCGTGCTTCCACCCACCATTGGTGCCTTGTTCTGTGGAATGTCTTTCATGGAGATGTTTGCCACATGGCTCTATCGGGCACTGGTTTTCCTCGTGGTATCGTGTCCGTGTGCACTGGTCATCAGCGTGCCGCTGACTTTCTTCGGTGGCATAGGTGCGGCATCGCGGCGGGGCATACTCATAAAAGGCAGCAGCTATATAGATATGCTCGCAAAGGTCAATGCGGTGGTGTTTGACAAGACGGGCACCCTCACTCATGGCGAGTTTGCCGTTGAGGCTGTCCATCCCGACCGCTTCGACCAGCAGGAGTTGCTTCATTTGGCTGCCCATGTGGAGCATTTCTCTACCCATCCCATAGGTGCCGCCCTGCGTGATGCCTTTCCCAATGAAGCCACCGATGGCTGTCCTGTTGCCGATGTCCAGGAGATAGCGGGCAGGGGCATACGAGCTATTGTTGGCAATCGCATAGTGTGTGTGGGCAACAGCAAGATGATGCAGCAGATAGGAGCCGAATGGCACGACTGCCATCACACCGGCACCATCATACATGTGGCTGTCAAGGATAACCTTGATGGCGAGGCAACAGATGATCCTTTCACATACATAGGACATATCGTGATAAACGACCGCATCAAGGCTGACAGCGCCTCAGCCATAGCTGCACTAAAAAACCTTGGAGTAGAAAACACCATGATGCTCACAGGCGACAGCAGGGATGTGGCAAGCGACGTGGCTCAGAAGATAGGCATTGACCAATGGCAAGCAGAACTATTGCCAGCCGACAAGGTCTCTGCCGTGGAAGGTATCTTGAAAAACCATGCCACAGCCTTTGTAGGCGACGGTATCAACGATGCCCCTGTGCTCAAACGTGCCGATGTGGGCATAGCCATGGGGGGCTTGGGCAGCGATGCCGCCATAGAAGCTGCCGATGTGGTGCTCATGGACGACCAGCCTTCCAAGATTGCCACAGCCATACAACTCTCGCGACGCACCATTGGCATAGCTCGCCAGAACGTGCTGTTTGCCATCGGCGTGAAAATATCAGTGCTGCTGCTCGCTTCAGTAGGCTTGGCAAGCATGGGCATGGCAGTCTTTGCCGATGTGGGTGTCACCGTGCTTGCCGTATTCAATGCCATGCGCATGCTTGCACCATCAGGTAAATGACAGAGTGTGTCAGACTGTAGAAATAGCACGGCAAGGATTGCCTACAGCCACAACGTTTGATGGTATGTCTTTGGTAACGACGCTGCCGGCTCCTATCGTCACATTGTCGCCAATGGTGACACCAGGAAGTATGGTCACGCTGCCGCCTATCCAAACGTTATTGCCAATGCTCACGCGTTCAGCCCATTCCATTCTGCTGTTGCGCTCTACGGGGTTTGTGCTGTGGCAGGCTGTATAAATGCTCACATTCGGACCTACGAAACAGTCGTCGCCAAAGGTGACGGGGGCTTCGTCCAGGATGGTGAAGTTGAAGTTGGCAAAAAATCTCTTGCCAACGCTGATATGCTTGCCAAAGTCGCAGAAGAAAGGCTGTATGATGTTCACCTCATCGTCG
Organism: uncultured Prevotella sp.; assembly: GCA_947170265.1. Lineage (GTDB taxonomy): Bacteria > Bacteroidota > Bacteroidia > Bacteroidales > Bacteroidaceae > Prevotella. Next base: position 1,375 of record CAMVSV010000045.1, on the reverse strand, counting down.
GCAATGCTGCCTAACAGCCTTTTCAAGAGCTGCAGGCGGGCAGCAAAGTCAGTAGGCCGCAGGGCGTTGTAGTCCTGGAGCATGTTCTTTACCTCGTTGATTTCTTTCAACAAGTCTGGGTCAATGGCGGAGTAAAGCTTGCCGGCAAGCATCTTTTCTTTTTCTGTCATGGTGCTATATAATGTTTAACTTATGTTTTATAAACGCATTCCTGACCTTATTTATTGTTAGTGACTAAAAACCTATCCTGGCTTTCGAACGGGGAACTTCAATGGGGACGATGTCGTCAGGTGTAAGGGAAAGCAATGCCGACCGTCCTCTTGACTGCTGTTCCACACATCGAGAGGCATGTCTTATATATATGCGCTCCAACAGATTGCCAATGAATCGTGCATTTCCCCACGTCTGAGGGTCGCGTCTCTGATAGGCAGCCGTAAGTATGTCTACATATTTTTCCCATGCCTCGGCAGTAAAAGTGTAGTCATACTCCTTGATGCGTTGTCTTGTTATCACCAGAAGCTCGTCAATAGTAAAGTCCTGGAACTCAAACTTGTTGGGGAAGCGCGACTGCAACCCTGGGTTGAGATCCATAAGCTTCTGCATAGGCTCTCTGTAACCACATAACACTACGGCAATGTCGCGCTGTGACTCATCTGCAAGGATATTCATCAGCAGTTGTATGACCATTCTCCCTGGGTCGTTCTGGTTTGCACTGTTAAGAAGGTAGGCTTCGTCAATCATCAGCACTCCGCCTCTCGCCATGTCGATGACCTGACGTGTGGACCGTTCTTCATCACCCCACAGCGTGCCGATGAATGTGCCACGGTCGCAAACCACAACATGTCCTTTCGACAGAGCCCCAGCTTGTCGGAGCAAGGAACCGTAGATCTTGCAGATGGTAGTCTTTCCCGTGCCGGGGCGCCCTAAGAACAAGCTGTGTAACGAAACCTTATGTTGCTTGCCGGTAGGACATAGCTCATGAATCATCTTGTTGTAGCGAGTTAGATTTACCAGTTCATCCATTCTCTGCTTAATCTCACCACAACCCACGAGCTTGTCGAGCTCTTCGCGTGGATTGGCTATCGGACGCAGTATCTCTACGTTGACGCTGAGATTTAGGTTCTGCTCAATCTCACCATCGGGAAACACTGTGCCATCATCTGCCTGTGTGTCTTCTTCATCCGTTTCCGAATAGCTCTCCTCATAACATTCCTCATAGCCGCTGTCTTGCTCTTCTTCTGTGTTTTTGTCATTTAAATCCTTGCTCTCATCGCAAATTAAACTATTGAGCAGCTTCTCAAATTCATCATCCTCCATCTCCTGCCTTAGAAAGGAAGCCATTGAATCAAAGCGTCAGTCTTGGAAAAACGCTACA
>CAMVSV010000044.1 GCA_947170265.1 uncultured Prevotella sp. | reverse complement strand
GTCACATTCTGACTAAGAAAACAAAGAAGCAGAAGAGAAACCTCGTTCACGACACCATCGTCGACGTTACAAACCGCAAGCAGGTTCGTGAGCTGCTCTGCCTCCGTTAAACCATTAGTCAAACACTTAAAAGAAGAAAATTATGCCAAGATCAGTAAATCATGTTGCTTCTAAAGCAAAGAGAACACGCATTCTGAAGCTCACCAAAGGCTACTTTGGAGCAAGAAAGAACGTATGGACGGTAGCAAAGAACACTTGGGAGAAGGGTTTGACTTATGCTTACCGTGACCGCCGTACCAAGAAACGCAACTTCCGCGCACTGTGGATACAGCGTATCAACGCAGCAGCACGCCTCGAGGGCATGAGCTACTCACAGTTCATGGGAGCTCTCCACAAGGCAGGTATCGACCTCAACCGCAAGGTTCTCGCCGACCTCGCAGTCAACAATCCTGACGCATTCAAGGCAATCGTTGACAAAGTGAAGTAAACTATTCACACAAACAATATCAGAAAGCACCGCAACCAGTCAGAGGTTGCGGTGCTTTTTTTGTTCCATGCCAATCTTGGAGCAAGCAACTCGTTGATGGTTATCGCTTGAGACCTTCGCTAACTTGGGAAAAGGGCGTTGTTTTCTATCAAAATTCCCCGTGAAACATTTTGTAAATAAATGTAAATAAGTGTGAATATTGTAATAATTTCTTTAACATTTAGAGGCTAAGAAAGGTTCAAGAAATCGCCTTTGTAACTCACTGATTATCAAAAGGTTGAAAGGGGTATTTTAAAAGAGCCTCTTTTAGCGTGCAAAAGAGCCTCTTTTGGAAGGAAAAAGAGCCTCTTTCGCAGCACGAAAGTGGCACTTTCGTTTTCTCACTGTGCGGAGAATATTTTTCGTTCACATTTGTTAACTGTTTCTCAAAATGTTTCACGCACAATTTCCGTGCCTTGAATGAAGGTTGTTTATGGTCGTGTCTCGGCAGTCCAAATGTCAGCCGAGCTCGCGCATGCTCAGTGAGATGCGTTGCCGGCGATGGTCCACATCGATAACCTTTACCATGACGTGTTGGTGGAGCTTGACCACTTGTGTGGGGTCGCTCACATATTTGTCGGCGAGCTGGGAGATGTGAACCAGTCCGTCGTGGTGAACGCCGATGTCGACAAAGGCTCCGAAGTTGGTTATGTTGGTTATGATGCCGGGGAGTACCATGCCCGTCTCAAGGTCGTCGATGTCTTTTACCCTGGGGTCGAATTCAAACTCTTCAATCTGTTCCCTGGGGTCGCGTCCGGGCTTGTCGAGCTCCGTCATGATGTCGTTGAGTGTGGGCAGCCCGGTGTCGTCGCTCACATATCGTTCTATGTCGATGCTTCTTTGGAGGGTTTTGTCGTCGATGAGTTGTTTCACGGTGCAGTGGTGGTCTTTTGCCATCTGCTCCACTATGTGGTAGCTCTCGGGGTGCACGGCAGTGTTGTCGAGTGGGTTCTTGGCGTTGGGTATGCGCAGGAAGCCGGCACACTGCTGGTAGGCGGCAGCTCCGAGGCGCGGTACCTTCATGAGTTGTGGCCGCGATGCGAATGCCCCGTGTTCTTTTCTATAGTCAACGATGTTTTTTGCGAGGGCTGGTCCGAGTCCACTGACGTATGCGAGCAGGTGCTGCGATGCTGTGTTGAGGTTCACTCCCACGAGGTTCACGCAGCTCTCCACCGTCTGATCGAGCGAGTGTTTGAGTTTTTTCTGGTCTACGTCGTGCTGGTATTGTCCCACGCCTATGCTCTTAGGGTCAATCTTCACGAGCTCAGCCAACGGGTCAATGAGTCTTCTGCCTATGCTCACGGCTCCTCTCACCGTCACGTCTTCGTCGGGAAACTCTTCGCGTGCTGTCTGTGATGCAGAATAGACCGACGCTCCGTCTTCGCTCACGGTGAAGATGCGGGGTGGGATGGTGGTGCTGAGGTCTTTAAGAAACTCCATTGTCTCGCGGCTTGCCGTGCCGTTGCCCACGGCTATTGCCTCTATGTGGTGACGCTCAACCATGCGCTCCACGGCTACGAGGGCTTGCATGCGCTTGTTCACCGGAGGATGTGGGAATATGGCTTCGTGGTGAAGCAGGTTTCCTTGTTCGTCAAGGCATACCACCTTGCAGCCAGTGCGGAAGCCCGGATCAATGCCCATGACACGTTTCTGCCCGAGTGGTGCGGAGAGAAGCAGTTGTCTCAGGTTTTCTGCAAACACGAGTATGGCATCGTTGTCGGCACGTTCCTTGCTGAGCTGTCGGAATTCTGTTTCTATCGATGGCTTCAGGAGTCGTTTGTAGCTGTCGTCAGCGGCTTCCTCCAGCAGCTGCCGGCAGTGGCGTGAGCCTCCGTGAGGCATTGGCGGCAGGTTTCTCTTCAGTCGGGTCATGCAATCGTCGTCGTCGGGCGAGATGTCTATGCGCAGAATGCCTTCGTCTTCACCACGGCGCATGGCGAGGAGACGGTGACTGGAGCATCGGCGCAGCGGTTCGGAGAAGTCGAAGTAGTCGCGGTATTTCTGAGCTTCGTCAAGGTCTTGCTTGGCTTTCACCACCTTGGAGCTTATCACTGCCTGACGGCGGAAGGCGGCACGCAGCAGCTGTCGTGACTGCTGGTTCTCGCTCAGCTGTTCGGCAATGATGTCTTTTGCTCCCTGTAGTGCTTGCTCAATGCTTTCCACGCCGTTGCTGCCCACGAAGCGCCTTGCTGCCTGCTCTATGTCGCGTTCACGCTGGAAGAGCAGTGTCTGTGCCAGCGGCTCCAGTCCTTGTTCGCGTGCCACCTGTGCCCTGGTGCGGCGTTTCGGCTTGTAGGGCAGGTATATGTCCTCGAGCTCGTTGGCATCCCAGCATTGGTCTATGCGTTGTTGTAGCTCGGGAGTCATTTTTTCCTGTTCGTTTATGGTCTTGACTATCGTGTCCTTGCGTTTCTGCAGTTCCTTGTATTTGTCGTTGAGCTCGCTTATCTGTGCAATCTGCACCTCGTTGAGATTGCCTGTGCGTTCCTTGCGGTAGCGTGCTATGAAGGGAATGGTGCAGCCTTCCTCAAGCAGCTGCAAGGTGTTGCCCACATATTGCTCTCTTATCTGCAATGCTTTTGCTATCAGGGTGGTAAAGTCTTTATTGTCCATGAGTAGAAGATTGTTCGTTTTTCGCAACACAAAGATACTAAGTAAGCCTAAAACAGCAAAGGAAATGTTCTTTTATGTTTGCGTGGCAGCTATTATGAAAGCTAAAATTTCGGTAAGTCAGAATTTTGCAGTATTTTTGCAGTTCATCAAATGGGAAATCCATTTCAATGGTTACCAAAAAGGGAATAAGTAAAAGATGATTTCAGTAGAAGGACTGAGGGTGGAGTTTGGTGTGAAACCGTTGTTTCGTGATGCCAGTTTCGTGGTCAACGACCGCGACCGCATAGCATTGGTGGGAAAGAACGGTGCAGGAAAGTCCACCCTGATGAAGATACTTTGTGGCAAGCAACAACCCACGGCGGGCACCGTGGCCATACCTGGCGACACCACCATAGGCTATCTGCCGCAGGTGATGCGCATCAGCGACGATACCACGGTGATAGAAGAGACTCGCAAGGCTTTTGCCAATACCACGTTGCTGAAACAGCGGCTCGACCGTATGCAGCAGGAGATGGCAGAGCGCACCGATTATGACAGCGACTCTTACATGCAACTCGTGGAAAAATTCACTCAGGAGCACGACAGATATATGCTCATGGGTGGCGAGGGCTACGAGGCAGAGATGGAACGCACCCTCACAGGCCTGGGTTTCCAGCGGTCTGACTTCCATAGGCCCACCAAGGAGTTCTCCGGTGGCTGGCGCATGCGTATTGAGCTTGCCAAAATCCTGCTCCAGCATCCCGACGTGCTGTTGCTCGACGAGCCCACCAACCATCTTGACATTGAGTCAATACAGTGGCTGGAGCAGTTTCTCGTGCAGTCGGCAAAGGCTGTGGTGCTTGTCAGCCACGACCGTGCCTTCATAAACAATGTCACTGTGCGCACCCTTGAGATTTCCTGTGGAAACATCATAGACTACAAGGTGAAATACGATGAGTATGTGGTGTTGCGTCAGGAACGCAGGGAACAGCAGCTGCGTGCCTATGAGAACCAGCAGAAGGAGATTGCCGACATGCGTGCGTTCATCGACCGTTTCCGCTACCAAGCCACCAAGGCCGTGCAGGTGCAGCAGAAGATCAGGCAGCTGGAGAAGATTGTGCCCATAGAGGTGGATGAAGTAGACACCTCGGCACTGAGACTGAAATTCCCACCGTGTATGCGCAGTGGCGACTATCCCGTGATTTGTGATGAGGTGGCGAAGAGCTACGGCGACCACAAGGTGTTTGCCAATGCCACGTTCATGATCAAGCGTGGCGAGAAAGTAGCCTTTGTGGGAAAAAACGGTGAAGGAAAGTCAACTCTCGTGAAATGTATCATGGGCGAGATACCCTTTGACGGCACATTGAAGGTGGGACACAACGTTCAGATAGGCTATTTCGCACAGAACCAGGCACAGCTGCTTGACGAGGAACTCACGGTGTTCCAGACTATTGACAACGTGGCAAAGGGAGAGGTGCGCTTGAAAATCAACGACATCCTCGGTGCATTCATGTTTGGAGGCGAGGCATCGGAGAAAAAGGTGAAGGTGCTCAGCGGCGGTGAGCGCAGCCGGCTGGCAATGATAAAGCTGCTGCTTGAACCCGTGAACCTGCTCATTCTCGACGAGCCCACCAACCATCTCGACATGGCATCGAAAGACGTGCTGAAGGAAGCCATACGCGCCTTTGACGGCACCGCCATCATTGTGAGCCACGACCGCGAGTTTCTTGACGGACTGGTGACGAAGGTCTATGAGTTCGGTGGCGGAAAGGTGAAGGAGCACCTTGGAGGAATTTACGACTGGATAGGTACTCCCCACATGTTTCCCCCCGTTGGCGAACCACAGAATGTTGCTCCTCCAAAGCCCTCTCCTGCGGATGACAGTGCAGAGAAAGGTTCTGGTGCCTCCTCCTATGCCGAGCGCAAGGAACTGCAGAAAGCCATACGCAAGGCAGAGAAAACCGTAAAGGACTCGGAAAAGAAGATAACCGACATGGAGCAGCGCATAAAAGAGCTCGACACACTGCTGTGTCAGCCCGACCATGCTTCCGACATGGTGCTCATAACCGAATATACCGACATAAAGAAAGCTCTCGACCAAGAAAACGACCGTTGGATGGAAGCTTCGGAGCAACTCGAGGAGCTGCAATCCAAACTGTAATGACACAATCAGATAAACTAAAAAATAAAGAAACTATGAAAATGAAACACATCCTGCCAATGGTACTCATGTCAGCTGTACCGGCTGTCACACCGGCACAGAACCACTCGGGGCTGAAAATGGAAAACCTCGACAAGAAAGTAAACCCCGCTGACGATTTCTATCAGTTTGCCACAGGAGGCTGGCAGAAAAACAATCCGCTGCCGGCTGCCTACTCACGCTTCGGCAGCTTTGACCAACTGCAAGAAGACAACAACAAACGCATCAATGCCCTGCTTGATGAGCTGAACAAGAAAAAGTTTGCAGAAGGCACCACCGAACGCAAGCTTGCCGACTTCTATAAGCTCGCCATGGACATCGAACGCAGGAACAACGAGGGTATAGCTCCCGTGAAACCGATCCTTGATGAGATAGAGGCAGCACAGACCAAAGCCGACGTGCAGTCGCTGCAAGAGAAATATTCCACCTTCGGCTATGGCATACCCTATGGCTATCGTTTCGCTGCCGATGAGAAAAACGTTGAGATGAATATCCTGTATGTATACCAAGGAGGTCTCACTCTCGGACAGAAAGACTACTATCTCAACAACGATGAGGCTACAGTGGCAATTCGTGAAGCATACAAAAGCCATATCGCGAGAATGTTCACCCTCTTCGGATTTACCCCAGAAGAGGCTGCCAGGAAGCGCGACGCCATCTTCCGTTTCGAGACGGCACTGGCACTCGTGTCGAAGAGCAATACCGAACTCAGAGACCCGCAAGCCAACTACAACAAAACCACCCTTAGCGACTTCAGCAGCGATTATCCCAATCTTTTGCTTGAGAAGTTTGCCAATGCCGAGGGCATAAGCAGCGACCACATGAGAGAGCTCGTTGTGGGACAGCCTGCCTTTGCAGCCGGAGCCGACAAGCTTGTGGCAGCCATGACAACCGATGACATGAAGGCATATATGCAGTGGGATGTCATCTCCAGTGCAGCCAACTATCTCTCCGACGAGATACGCGAAGCAAACTTCGACTTCTACGGCAAGACCATGACAGGAAGGAAAGAAGACTATCCTCTTTGGAAAAGAGCTACCAATCAGGTGCAGGCAACCATGGGCGAAGCCCTCGGAAAGATGTACTGCGAGAAATATTTCCCGGCTACTTCAAAGAAAATAATGGAACAACTGGTGAAGAACCTGCAGACCGCTCTCGGACAACGCATAGATGCCCAGACATGGATGAGCGACTCAACAAAGGCTAATGCCCACAAGAAACTAAGCACCTTCTATGTAAAGATAGGCTATCCCGACAAATGGACAGACTACTCACAGCTAACCATCGACCCTTCGAAGAGCTATTATGAGAATATAGTCAATACCCGGGTGTGGAGCTCAAGGAAGCATATTGCCGAAAAAGCTGGCAAACCTGTGGATAGAGACGAGTGGTATATGACACCACAGACCGTCAATGCGTATTACAATCCTACAACCAACGAGATTTGTTTCCCCGCAGGCATACTGCAATATCCCTTCTTCGACCCCAAAGCCGACGAGGCTTTCAACTACGGAGCCATAGGAGTGGTGATTGGTCATGAGATGACCCACGGCTTTGACGACCAAGGGCGACAGTATGATGCCGACGGCAACATGAACGACTGGTGGACGGCCTCCGATGCCGCAGGATTTGAAGAACGTGCCAACCTTTACGACCGTTTCTTCTCAAATATCAAGGTGTTGCCCGACCTTAATGCCAACGGCAGACTCACACTCGGTGAGAACCTTGCCGACCATGGCGGACTTCAGGTGGCTTACTATGCCTTCAAGAATGCAACGGAGAAGAAACCTCTGAAGGTGAAAGACGGTTTTACCCCCGAACAACGCTTCTTCATTGCCTATGCAGGAGTGTGGGGACAGAACATCACCGAGCAGGAGATACGCAACCGCGTGAAAAACGATCCTCACTCACTTGGCGAATGGCGAGTGAATGGTGCACTGCCACACATCGATATGTGGTATGATGCCTTCAACGTGAAACCAACCGACAAAATGTTCATACCCAAGGAGCAACGTCTGGAGCTCTGGTAATTCTACTTGAAATAATATAATGTGCGTGAGTAGCCCTGACATGGTCGGAGCTACTCACGTCCGTAAAAACACAAATAAATTTTGGTTATAATTCAGCTAATAGTTAACTTTGCAAGTGATTAAAACAAAAGATTGTTCAGATGCCGTTAAGATTACCCGATAAACTGCCAGCCATAGACATATTGAAGACGGAAAACATCTTCGTGATGGACGATACCAGAGCCCACACGCAAGATATACGACCGTTGAGAATAGTCATACTCAACCTCATGCCACTGAAAGTAACCACAGAGACCGACCTCGTGAGACTGCTTTCAAACACTCCGTTGCAACTTGAGATAAGCTTCATGAAGCTCAAGAGCCACACTCCCAAGCATACCCCAATAGAACACATGATGATGTTCTACCGCGACTTTCAGGAAATGAAGAACCAGAAGTTTGACGGAATGATTATTACCGGAGCACCCGTTGAGACGCTTGAGTTTGAAGACGTGAACTACTGGGACGAGATAACAACCATATTCAACTGGGCTCACACCCATGTCACATCAACACTGTATATATGCTGGGCTGCGCAGGCTGGGCTCTACTACTATTACGGCATACCCAAATATCCTCTTGAGAAGAAGCTCTTTGGCATATTCCCGCAAGAGCCGTCAGACAGGCAGCTGCCCATATTCCGGGGCTTTGACGACGTGTTCTGCATGCCGCAAAGCCGTCATACCGAGATAAGGCGCGAAGATGTGCTCAAATGTCCCCAGCTCTCACTCATTGCTGACTCCGACGAATGCGGACCGGGCATCGTCATGGCGCGCGGAGGAAGGGAATTCTTCATTACCGGGCATCTTGAATATTCGTCAAACACCCTTCATAACGAATACATGCGCGACAAGGGAAAACGCAGCGACGTGGACATGCCCGTCAACTACTATCGTGATGACAATCCCGACAATCCTCCCGTTGTCACATGGCGCGCCCATGCCAACCTGCTTTTTGCCAACTGGATAAACTATTATGTATATCAGGAAACCCCATTTAACATCGACGAGATAGAATGACCTCACTTGAACTGCTGGCGCCCGCAAAGAACCTGGAATGTGGTATGGCTGCCATTGACAATGGTGCCGATGCCGTATACATTGGTGCCGAACGCTATGGAGCACGCGCGGCAGCTGGCAACAGTCTTGCTGACATAGAAGAGCTGTGCTCCTATGCCCACCAGTTCAAAGCCAAGGTTTATGTTACGGTGAACACCATCGTCTACGACCACGAGCTCGATGACACACGGCAGCTCATTGCCGACCTCGCCGACATTGGCGTGGATGCCATCCTTGTGCAGGACATGTCACTGGTGGGGAAGAGCAGGGTGCCGCTTCATGCAAGCACTCAGACCGACAACCGCACACTGGAAAAGGTGAAGTGGCTTGGCGAGCGTGGTTTTCGCCGTGTGGTGCTCGCCCGTGAGCTCTCTGCCGATGAGATTGCTCACATACACCGTGAGGTGCCCGACGTGGAGCTTGAAGTGTTTGTGCATGGAGCTCTCTGCGTGAGCTATTCAGGTGTGTGCTATGCTTCTCAGCACTGTTTCCAGAGAAGCGCCAACCGAGGCGAATGTGCACAGTTCTGCCGCATGCCGTTCAGCCTTGTCGATGCCAATGGCACGGAAATCATACGAAAGCGACACCTTCTTTCACTTAAGGACATGTGTCAGATAGACAATCTCAAACGGCTTGTTGAAGCGGGTGCAGTGTCGTTCAAGATAGAGGGTCGGCTGAAAGATGCCACCTATGTGAAGAACGTGGTGGCAGCCTATTCACAGCAGCTCAACCGTATTGTGGAACAGTCTGGAGGCAGATACAGGAGAGCATCGCTTGGAAGGGTGGAGTACAGGTTTACCCCAAACCTCAACAAGACGTTCAACCGTGGTTTCACCACATATTTTCTGGAAGGGCGGCAACCCGACATATTCTCTCCTGACACACCAAAAGCCATGGGCGAATATGTAGGAAAGGTGAAGGAGATGAGCCGTCAGTCGTTCAACGTTTCTGGAACAGCGGCTTTTGCAAATGGCGATGGCTTGTGTTTCATCAATGCCCAACGAGAGTTGGAAGGCTTCCGTGTGAACAGAGCCGAGGGCAACCGTCTCTTTCCCCAGCACATGCCTTCACACCTCCGCCCCGGCATGGCTCTCTATCGCAACAGCGACGTGGCTTTTGAGAAGCTTCTTTCGGGAAAGAGTGCAGAGCGCCACATTCCATTGCGCATGAGATATGTGGAGACAGACGAAGGTTTCTGCCTTCGATGCTGGGTGGAAGAACTTGGTGACGTGCAGATGGGTGGAACTCCTTATGCAGAGCAGTTCGTCAGACTGCCCAAAGAAGCCGCCAAGTCGCCCCAGCGCAATCAGATACTGCGGCAGATAACCAAGCTTGGCAACACGCCGTTTGCATGTGATGATGCCGACGTGGTGGGCGATGCCGACCGATGGTTTGTTCCTGCCACGGTGCTGGCTACCATGCGACGTAATCTTGTTGACCAGTTGCTTGCTCTTTTTGCGCAGGATATGCAGCAGCAGCGTCACAACAATCTTGCAGAAAGTACCACTGTAGCCAAGGGAAAGAACCCGGCAGACGCAACAGGCAGGCTTTCGTGGAATCCTTATTATGAACACTATCCCTATCTATATAACATAAGCAACAAGAAAGCGAAGGCTTTCTATGGGCAGCAGGGACTATCCTTGCTACTTCCAGCGTTTGAGCTGAGCAACAGGAATGAAGGCAACAGGACGGATGACAGTCCGAGGCTGCTCATGCAGTGTCGCCATTGTCTGAGATTTTCGCTCGGCTACTGTGTCAAGCGAGGAGGAAAAAGACCGGAGTGGAAGGAGCCGCTGTCTCTGGAGCTTTCCGACAGGCAGCGTTTCCGCCTCGAGTTTGATTGTAAACAATGTCAGATGAATGTATATGACAAGTAGGAGAATGACAGAACCATTCCGCGTGTTTTCAGCCGTGCTTCTTGCATTGCTGCTTATGAGCTCATGCTATCGTGAGCATACTCCTTCGCGCTTTCAGCTGAAAGACACCGTGGTTGTTGCCGATACTCTCACTCCCTCACAACAGGACTCTATAAATTTTGCAAAGACTCATCATTATTCCGAAAACTTCAACTTCGTGGTAAGAAAAGACTCCGTGGTGTTGCTGCGTCAGCAACCTGAGGAGTATCTCAGCCAGATGATGACCGACTCGTTCAGCGTGTATCGCAACGAACGCATGGTTGTTGCCGACATTCGCATATATCCTGACGATGCAGTAGACTCCGTATGGGTGTATCTCGCAACGGAACAGAGTGAGTTTGGATGGATACGCGAGAGCAAGTTGCTGAAGGCTGTCGACCCTGATGACCCCATATCACAGTTCATCTCAATCTTCTCCGACACCCACCTGCTCATATTCCTCGTGGTCATAAGCCTCATTGGAGTGGGCTATCTGTTTAGGAAAATAAGAAAGCACAACGCCAAGATAGTTCATTTCAACGATATTTCCTCATTCTACCCGGCTGCCCTTGCGCTTTTGGTGGCTGCCGCTGCAACGTTCTATGCCACCATTCAGCTGTTTGCTCCGGAGGCATGGAGGGAGTTCTATTTCCATCCTTCACTCAATCCTTTCTCCCAACCACCACTCTTGGCGGTGTTTCTTGCCAGCGTATGGTCTCTTCTCATCGTGGCTATTGCCGCCGTCGACGAGGTGTTGCACTCCCTTAGGTTCAACGAGGCTTTCCTTTACCTGTGTGGCTTGGCTGCCGTTTGTGCCTTCAACTACATTGTTTTCAGCATCACCACCTTATATTATATAGGCTATCCTTTGTTCATAGCCTACATGTATTGGGCAGTGAAACGCTCATCCCGCTTGCAATCCTAATAAATAAGGATTGTGTATAATCTCCCTTATTCATACCTTTGCACCCGATTTATAAAGGTAACGGTTCACTCACATAGGCGTGATTTCAAAAAAACAATTATAGTGTTATGAATAAAACAATTCTCGGAGCTCTGGCTCTGTCGTTCTCTATTGCTGCAAACGCTGCCAACGAGGTTGTTCTCGGCGACTCTTCGCGTGTGTTCGACCTCGATGAGGTGGTGGTTGTTCAGCAGTCAAAGGAGTTTCTTCCACTCAGACAACAACCTCTGTCTTCAACGGTGCTCACTGCTACTGAAGCCAATAAGGTTGCAGCACGCGACATTCGCGAGCTGTCGTCATTCGTTCCTTCGTTTGTGATGCCTGTCTATGGCTCCGCCTACACACCGTCGGTCTATGTGCGCGGTATAGGATCAAGGGTCAACAGCCCCTCGGTGGGGTTCTACGTCGATGGCATGCCCATCCTGAGCAAGTCGGCATTCACCACCCATCTCTATGAACTCGACCGCATTGACGTGCTGCGTGGTCCTCAAGGTACCCTCTACGGACTGAACACCGAGGGTGGCATGGTGCGCATCTACAGTAAGAATCCGCTCACCTACCAAGGCACCGATGTGAAAATCAGCGGTGGTTCACGTTTCTATCGTAACGTTGAGGCAGCCCACTATATGAAGCTCGGTTCCAAGATGGCACTTTCTGTAGCAGGCTTCTATGGCGGACAGAACGGTTTCTTCCGCAACAGCCTCACGGGAAAGCGCGCAGACAGTTACAATGAGGCAGGCGGCAAACTCCGTTTTGTATGGCAGCCTACCTCAAGGCTCTCCCTCGACCTCATTGCCGACTATCAGACCATTGACCAGAAAGCCTATCCCTATGGTACTCTCAATATTGAAAGCAACAGGGTGGCAAGCCCCGACAACAACATTCCGAGCTTCTACGAGCGCCACCTGTTCAACACCGGACTCAATGTCAAGTATATCGGTGACGGTGTAGACCTCTTTTCAACCACCAGCTATCAGGTGCTCAAGGACAACATGCTCATGGACAACGACTATACCAGCATCGACTTCGTGAGTCTGAAGCAGCGTCAGCTGCAGAATGCCATCTCACAGGAGCTGACACTCAAGAGCAACCGACAGGGACCATGGCACTGGACTACTGGCTTCTTCGCATCATACCAGTGGCTCAAGACCACGGCACCCGTAGCTTTCGGCTCCTACATGAAGACACAGATGCACATGGATGCCGTGGAAAAGATGATCTATGGTCAGATACTACAGTCCATGGCTCAGCGCATGGGTGAGCAGGGAGCAGCAGAGTTCATTGCCCGTCAGGGAGGTGTGAACATCGGCGTTGACATGCAGGTGCCTGCCCTCTTCCATACTCCGCAGTTCAACATGGGTTTGTTTCATGAAACCAACTTCGACATAACTCCGCAGCTCATGGCTACCGTCGGTCTGCGCTACGACTATACCGACACACGCATCAAGTATGATACCTATGGAGCCATGAACATGCTCTTCAGCGTGCTCGGGCAAGATGTCAACATCAACGCCGTGTCAGCATTCAACAACAAGGAGAGTGACCACTTCCAGCAACTGCTGCCCAAGTTCGCACTCACATACAAGTTCCCCAACGGCTCAAACATTTATGCCACGGTAGCCAAGGGCTATCGTGCCGGAGGATTTAACGTTCAGATGTTCAGCGACATCATTCAAGCCGACCTCAACGGTATGCGAGGAAACCTCATGTCGATGATGCAGGGCATCATGGTGTCGCGCGAAGATATAAACATTGACATGCCACATACTACCAAGGACTATGAAAACCTGCGCAACACCATAGCCTTCAAGCCAGAAACAAGCTGGAACTATGAGGTGGGAAGCCACCTGAACCTCTTCGGCAAAGCAATGCAACTCGACCTCTCGGCATTCTACATGCAAATCACCAACCAGCAACTGTCGGTGCTCTCCTCACTCTATGGCTATGGACGAGTGATGGTCAATGCCGGAAAGAGCTACAGCTGTGGTGTTGAGGCTGCACTCCGTGGACAAGCCTTCGACGACCATCTCGCCTACTCGCTGAGCTATGGCTACACCCATGCTGCCTTCAAAGACTATGTCACAGGCGAAGGTGAAGCCATGGTTGACTACAAGGACAAGAAGGTGCCCTTCGTGCCTGCCCACACACTCAGTGCCATGGCCGACTATACCTTCGGTGTCAACGGCTCGCTGCTCAAAGGCATCACCATCGGTGCCAACATGAATGCGAGAGGCAAGACATGGTGGGACGAAGCCAACACCTTCTCCCAGAAATTCTATGCCGTGATGGGAGCCCATGTCCTTGCCGACTGCGGTGTTGTGAGCCTGAACATCTGGGCACGCAATCTCACCAACACACACTACAACACCTTTGCCTTCGGCAGCCGTGCCACCGGCGACATGGTCTACTCCGCACAGCAGGGTAATCCCTTCCAGATCGGTGCCGACCTGAAAATACATTTCTGACAGCACAAACAACACAAACTTACCATATAAAAATGATTAAAAACTCAACCGGTGTAAAGGCTGGTTGAGTTTTTTTGTGTAATTTTGCACGACTTAATGACAGAAAAGCGTAAAACAACAATAAAAGCAGAAAAAATGAAAGCATTTGTATTTCCCGGACAGGGTGCCCAGTTCGTAGGAATGGGCAAAGACCTCTATGAGAGTAATCCACTGGCAAAACAGCTGTTTGACAAAGCCGACGAAGTGCTCGGCTTCAAAATCACAGAGATAATGTTCAACGGTACCGCCGACGAGCTCAAGCAGACAAAGGTTACACAGCCGGCTGTGTTCCTCCATAGCGTGGTGACAGCCATGTGCATGGGCGATGAGTTCAAACCCGCCATGGTGGCAGGACACTCACTCGGTGAGTTCTCGGCACTCGTAGCCGCCGGTGCGCTGAGCTTTGAAGACGGACTGAAGCTCGTCTATGCCCGTGCCCTTGCCATGCAGAAATGCTGCGAGGCTGTGAAGGGTACCATGGCAGCCATCATCGGTCTTCCCGACGAGAAGGTGGAAGAGGTTTGCGCCGGCATTGACGGAACCGTGGTTCCCGCCAACTACAACTGTCCCGGACAGCTTGTCATATCAGGAGAGATTGATGCAGTGAATGCTGCATGCGAGCAGCTCAAGGCTGCCGGTGCCAAGCGTGCATTGCCGCTGCCGGTGAGTGGTGCCTTCCACTCTCCACTCATGCAGCCTGCAAAGGAGGAACTCCAGAAAGCCATTGAGGCTACCGAGTTCAGTGCTCCCAAGTGCCCCGTTTACCAGAACGTGGATGCAAAGCCCCACACCGATGCTGCTGAAATCAAGGCAAACCTCATAGCACAGCTCACTGGTAGCGTGCGCTGGACTGCCAGCGTGCAGAACATGATTGCCGACGGTGCCGACGACTTCACCGAGTGCGGTCCGGGCAAGGCTCTGCAGGGAATGATCGGTCGCATCGACAAGACCGTGGCTGCCCACGGAGTGGAGTAGGCTCATTTCTTACGCTCACTCAGTATGAAGAAACCGATAATATATCAGGTGTTCACACGTCTGTTCGGAAACCGCAACACCTCATGCGTGGAAAACGGAACAATCGAGGACAACGGCTGCGGCAAGATGAACGACATTGACATGCGCACACTCAGACGCATAAGAGATCTCGGTGCCACACATGTGTGGTACACGGGACTCTTGCGCCATGCCACGCAGACCGATTACTCACGCTACGGCATACCGGTGCAGAACGCCGAGGTGGTGAAGGGAAGGGCTGGATCGCCCTATGCCATCACCGACTACTATGACGTAGACCCTGATCTGGCTGTTGACGTGGAGAACCGCATGGCTGAACTCGACGCTCTCATCGAGCGTACCCACAAGGCAGGACTCAAGGTGGTAATCGACTTCGTGCCAAACCATGTGGCAAGGCAGTATAAGTCGGTGTGCAAGCCCCTTGGTATGAAAGACCTCGGAGAGGACGACGACACCAACCTTCATTTCTCCATAAAGAACAATTTCTACTATTGTTGGGGACAGAAGCTCAACTTGTGTAACATAGCAGCACCGCAGACCTACGAGGAAAATCCCGCCAAAGCCACCGGCAATGACCGCTTCACCTCCTGTCCCGACAGAAATGACTGGTATGAGACAGTGAAGCTCAACTATGGTATAGACTACTGCGATGCCGGAGGACGCTCGGAACACTTCAGTCCCATCCCCGACACATGGCATAAGATGACAGCCATACTGTTGTTCTGGGCAAAGAAGGGCGTTGACGCTTTCCGATGCGACATGGCTGAGATGGTGCCCGCCGCCTTCTGGCAGTGGGCCACCGACAAGGTGAAGTTCTCCTATCCGGAGATAAAGTTCATTGGCGAGGTTTACAATCCAGCACTCTACCGCAGCTATATAGGCTCCGGCTTTGACTGGCTCTACGACAAGGTTGGCATGTACGACTGCGTGCGCAACGCCATCTGTGGCTACGGACGTGCCGACGAGATAACACTTCAGTGGCAAGCCACCGACGACATTAGCCGGCACATGCTCTACTTCCTTGAGAACCACGACGAGCAGCGCATAGCATCCGACTTCTTTGCCGGCGATGCACGAAAGGCACTGCCGGGACTGCTCGTGAGCGTGCTCATGCAAAACAATCCGTTCATGCTATATGCAGGACAGGAGTTTGGAGAGCCAGGCATGGACAAGGAGGGATTCAGCGGTAAAGACGGCAGAACAACCATCTTCGACTACTGGACGGTGGAGAGTCTGCGACGAGGCTACTACGACCGCCGCGCCATGACCGCCGAGGAGAAACGCTTGGAGAACATTTACAAGTATGTGCTCAACCTCGCCAATGCAGAGAAGGCTTTCACCAATGGTGAGTTCTTCGACCTCATGTATATGAACCACCATATAGGAGAACACCAGTATGCTTTCCTCAGAAAAGCCGACAACGAACTGATGTTGGTCGTGGCTAACTTCTCGCGCGACGAGGCTTCTTGCGATGTGGTCATTCCCAGCCACGCCATCGACTATCTCGCCATTCCCGAAAAGGAATACACCGCCACCGACATGCTCTCCAACGAGCAGTGCGTCATGGCTGTTGCCGGCGACCAGAGCGTGACGGTAACTGTTCCACCCTATGGTGGACGTATATACAAGATAGAGATATGAACAAAGACTATTTAAAGAAGCTATGTCAATGGATGCTCGCAGCCTTTATACTGCTATGGGCAACCTTTGCCATAGCTTTTTTTGTAATGAGATGACAGATCACTTCCCGTAGACTGGGTGGCGTAAGCCTTTCTTCATTCTCAAACAATTCATGCAAACTCAATTTCTCTTGTTCACTCGGAAAGTTCCGCGATTTCTGCGGGGCAGAAAATACCCTTTCTGCATGAGAGAAACATCCTTTTTGCATGAATTTTCAATTCCGTGAAACAGTTAACAAATGTGAACGAAAAATGTTCTCCGCACAGTGAGAAAACGAAAGTGCCACTTTCGCGATGTGAAAGAGGCTCTTTTACCTTCCAAAAGTGGCTCTTTTGCACGCTAAAAGAGGCTCTTTTAAAATGCCCCTTTCAATTGTTTGATAGTCAATGAGTTACAGGTGTGATTTTTCGAGCCATTCTTAGCTTCTAAATGTTAAAGAATATGTTAAATAATTCACATCTCTTTACATTTGTTCACAAAATGTTTCATGGGAATTTTCGTGAGAAAAACCACCCTGTTATACCCGATTTCAGTTCTGTCAGTTGTGTCAGTAGTGTTGGATTTCTTGCTTCAGTAGTGTTGGATTTACAGTTGTGTCGGATTTGTAATCCGACACCATTGAATATGAGCATCTGTGATGCGGAAAAAAGGTAAGTACAGTGTATTTCGGATTGCAAATCCTAATATTCATAGGGGCTGGATTGCAAATCCAGCCCAACTCACTCCTGCTCAAACACTCCTGCCCATAAGGACAGCGTTTCTCGGATTAGTATGCCCCGAACGGGGGCAACCAGCAGTCAGCCCGGGGCTACGCCCTGGGTATGCGAATAACACACAAAAGCGCCCAGAAGGGCAAAAGCATTAAGTTGTGTTGGATTTCTTGCTTCTGGCAAGCGACCATAGGTCGATGAGCAATCCAACACCATTGAATATAAGCATCTGTGATGCGTTAAAATGACGACATCAAAGAGGTACGCCCCAAAGAGGGCAACCAGCAGTCAGCCCGGGGCAACGCCCTGGGTATGCGGGCAACACACAAAAACGCCCAGAAAGGGCAAAAGCATTCAGTTGTGTTGGATTTGCAATCCAACACCATTGAATATAAGCATCTGTGATGCGTCAAAATGACGACATCAAAGAGGTACGCCCCGAAGAGGGGGGCAGTCGCGGTTAACCCCGGGCTGACAGCTCACTGCCCATTCTGGGCGACAAACACCATGAAGCCACTTCCATGCTGACAAGATTATCCATGATTGCAAATCCTGATATTCATGGGAGCAGGATTGCAAATCCCGCTCAACAATCC
>CAMVSV010000043.1 GCA_947170265.1 uncultured Prevotella sp. | reverse complement strand
TCATATTCGATGGTGTCGGATTGCAAATCCGACACAACTGAAAATCCGACACAACTGCAAATCCGACACAACAGACACAACTGAAATCGGTTACAGCAAGATGATTTTTCTCGCAAAAATTCCCGTGAAACATTTTGTAAATAAATATAAAAGGATGTAAAAATTTGAACAATTTCTTTAACATTTGGAGACTAAGAGAGGCTTTAAAAACCGCCTCTGTAACTCGTTGGTAATCAAAAGGTTGAAAGGGGTATTTCAAAAGAGCCTCTTTTAGCGTACAAAAGAGCCTCTTTTGGAAGGTAAAAGAGCCTCTTTCGCAACGTGAAAGTGGCACTTTCGTTTTCTCACTGTGCGGAGAATATTTTTCGTTCACATTTGTTAACTGTTTCACGGAATTGAAAAATCACTCAACAAGGGTGTTTTTGCACTCCCGAAGAACAGTCTTTATGTACCGCCGAGGCATAGGTACAGGACGAGACTTCATCAAAAAAATCAACCGATTTGCTGCTATTTCTCAAAAAAGCAAACAAAAATTTTGGGAAACAAAATAAAAGCACTACCTTTGCAGCGCAAAATGAAAGGGTGCCTTGGATGAGTGGCTTAGTCAACGGTCTGCAAAACCGTCTACAGCAGTTCGAATCTGCTAGGCACCTCCAAAACAAAAAGGAGTTGGATTTTTTCCAACTCCTTTTTTGCGCTCTAAAAGTAAAGCTTTCACTGCTCCATATATCACTAATGCCTGAAAGACAGCAACCACCCTACCCTTCCATCTGGCGTTGCCTCACTGCCTCATACAGGAGTATGGCGGCACTCACCGACACATTCAGCGAGTCGAGCTTGCCGAGCATGGGTATGCGTATATGGCTTGTTGCTGCACTACGCCACATGTCGGTGAGACCCGTTGACTCGGTACCCATAACAATGGCTGTAGGCTTACACATATTTATATTATAGTAGAGCGACGAATCCTGGAGCTGTGCCGTGAGAATTTGTATGTTGCTTCTCTTGAGGTAGGCAATGCACTCCTCAGAGGAACAAGCCACGCACGGCACTCTGAATATTGCGCCGATGGAGCTGCGAATGAGGTTAGGGTTATATAGGTCGGTGAGAGGGTCGCACACCATTACAGCTGATGCGCCTGCAGCCTCAGCACTGCGCAGCACAGCTCCGAGGTTTCCGGGTTTCTCCACGCTCTCGAGTACCACGATGAGAGGATTGGCGGGGAGCTTGAGGTCGGCAAGGGTTAGTTTTTGTTCCCTTACTATGGCAAGCACACCCTCTGTGGTGTCACGGTATGCCATCTTGGCATATACATCCTTTGAAACATAGAGCACCCTGTCAGGAGTGACCTGCCCCAATCCACTGTCATACACAGCTATGTCATCACGGCAGAAAACCATTTCGGGCTCGTAGCCGGCATCAAGACAATGCTGAAGCTCGCGCCTCCCCTCAACGACGAACACCCCTTCCTTGCGTCTCTCTGCCGACTTTTTCTGCAATGCCACAAGACGTTTGACCTTATTGTTCTGCAAACTTGTTATAACGAATTTTTCTTCCATAAGCAGCATTCTATCCTTTTAATTGCAAAAGTACATAAAATATTTTGGTTTTTTATGTAATTTTGCAGTCACAAAACACAAAATAGCATGGCAAGGAAGAAGAAAGAACTACCCCTTTTCAAGAATATTACCATAACCGATGTGGCTGCCGAAGGCAAGTCGCTCGTGAGGATAACCATTCCGGCACACGACGGGACCCCTGAAAGCCAGATGGTAGTGTTTGTGCCTTTTTGCGTTCCAGGCGACGTGGTGGACCTTCAGATAACAAAGAAGAAACGTAGTTATGCTGAAGCGAGAGTCGTTAAATTCCACGAATACAGCAACATAAGGACGACTCCGCCCTGCAAGCATTTCGGTGTTTGCGGTGGTTGCAAGTGGCAGAACCTCCCCTATGAGGAACAGCTCAAGGCAAAGCAGAAACAGGTTTACGACCAACTGACACGAATAGGACACCTGCAACTACCCATGCCCGGAGATACCAATGACACCGACACCACGTTTCACAATATTCTCGGCAGCGTGAAAGAATATGAATATCGCAACAAGCTGGAATTCGGGTTCTCCAACAAACGATGGCTCACCCACGAAGAAGTGGTGTCAGGGGCTGACATCACCGACATGAACGCCTGCGGCTTCCATATTACGGGAGCCTTCGACAAGATACTGCCAATAGAGAAATGCTGGCTTATGGACGACATACACAACCAGATAAGGAACACCATCTGCGAGTATGCCATAGACCACGGACTGATCTTCTTTGACCTCCGCGAGCAAACGGGATTGCTGCGCAACATAATGATAAGGAACTCCAACACTGGCGAATGGATGTTGCTGGTGCAATTCCACTACGACCACACTTCAGAAGAGCAACTGCAAGAAGACGAAAAGAATGCTCTTGCATTACTACAACATATTGCCAATAAATTCCCGTGTATCAGTGCATTGATGTTTGTAGACAACCAGAAACGCAACGACACATTCGGCGATCTTGACCTCAAGGTATTCAAAGGCAACGACCACATATATGAAACCATGGAAGAGCTGAGGTTCAAGGTCGGTCCAAAGAGTTTCTACCAGACAAACACAGAACAAGCCTACCACCTGTATGAAGTGGCGCGCAGCTTTGCCTTTGCCGGATATGAAGACGACGGCGAGAAACCACTCGTATACGACCTGTACACGGGTACAGGCACCATAGCCAACTTCGTGGCAAGAAAAGCCCGCAGGGTCGTGGGCATAGAGTATGTGCCTGAAGCCATTGAAGACGCAAAGATAAATTCAAAGGAAAACAACATAGACAACACGTTGTTTTATGCCGGCGACATGAAAGACATTCTCACAGAAGACTTCATTGCCGCACACGGGCGTCCAGACATAATAATAACCGACCCGCCGCGTGCAGGCATGCATCAAGATGTGGTAGACGTGATATTGAAAGCGCAGCCAGAAGTGATTGTCTATGTTTCGTGCAACCCTGCCACCCAGGCCCGCGACCTGGAACTGCTCGGCAGAGACTACAGGATAACCGACATACAGCCTGTGGATATGTTTCCTCACACTCCGCATGTGGAAAACGTGGTTAGACTTGTAAGGAAAAATCAGGGATGACCCGCCAACAAGCAATTTCCCATCAATGGATACTCACAAATACTCACAACTATTTTGTAGTTAAAAATATTTAATTTACCTTTGCATAATAAAAATAAGGATAAAACATGAAAAGAAAACTTACATTTGTAATAATGCTGTGCGCCGCCATGGCAACTTATGCACAGGAAATTAAAATGCCTTCGTGGATTAGCGATGTGAAGCTCAGCGGATATGGCATAGTGCAGTATCAGGCAAGCACACAGGAAAATGCGAAATCAAACTCTTTCAACCTGCGTCTGGGACGTATATCGCTCGACGGACGCATAGCAAAGGACTTCTACTGGAAGGCGCAGATACAGTTCAACGGCAACACCTCCACCCTCGGCACATCGCCAAGATTGGTAGACCTCTTTGCGGAATGGCAGAAATACAAGTTCTTCATGGTGAAAGCCGGACAGTTCAAACGTCCGTTCACCTTTGAAAACCCCATGCACCCGATAGACCAAGGCTTTATGTCGTATTCACAGAACGTAAATGCGCTTGCGGGCTTCAGCGACCGTGCCGGTGCCCACGCATCAAACGGACGCGACATTGGTGTGCAGATCCAGGGTGACGTACTGAAAAACGCCAACGGCCGCGAGCTCCTGCACTACCAGATGGGTGTGTTCAACGGACAAGGCATCAACACCGGCGACGTGGATCAGCAGAAAGACCTTATCGGCGGCTTATGGGTGATGCCAGTGAAAGGTATGCGCATTGGTGCCTTCGGCTGGATAGGCTCATATTCACGCAAAGGCGACTGGATAGAGAGCAGACCACTTGACATTGTAGAGCATAAGGGAGAGGTGCACAGGCTGCAGCAGCGTCGCTACGCATTCTCGGCAGAATATAAGGTTAACGACTGGACTTTCCGCTCAGAATATATACACTCAACCGGAAAAGCATTCAGCAAGACCGGTGTCACCAAAGACAACGATGCCAACGTGAACGATGCCATTGGCGACAAGGCTGACGGTGTGTATGCACTTGCCATAGCACCTGTAGTAAAGAAAAAGCTGTATGCCAAGACCCGCTATGACATGTACCGTCCCACAGGCGACTGGGACAGGGCTAAGACCCAATACGAGGTAGGACTGAACTATCTGTTCCATAAGAATTTCCAGATTAACGCCGAATATGCTCTCGTGAACAACCGTGCACTTGACAAGCACAACTATTCGGTATTTGACGTGGAACTTGCTTTCAGATTCTAACGATGCCGAAGCAACATTATGGGTGGCACTAATCCAGCCACCCATAATGAAAAAAAGAACTATGATAAACATCTAATAACTAAAACCAACAAATCATGACTAACATTCCAAATGTATTCTGGCTCGTGCCTATAGCATCGCTTGTGGCACTGGGCATGGCATGGCATTTCTTCAAATCCATGCTTTCAGCAGACGAGGGTACTCCCCGAATGAAAGAGATTGCCAAGTATGTGCGCGACGGAGCCATGGCCTACCTCAAACAGCAGTACAAGGTAGTTACCTATGTGTTCATTGCTCTTGCCATATTGTTTGCCATTATGGCATATGTGCTGAAGGTGCAGAACCCATGGGTGCCATTCGCCTTCCTCACTGGTGGATTCTTCTCCGGTCTGGCTGGATTCTTCGGCATGAAGACCGCCACCTATGCCAGCGGACGTACTGCCAATGCTGCCCGTAAGAGTCTCGACTCTGGTTTGAAAATAGCCTTCCGCTCAGGTGCCGTGATGGGTCTCACCGTTGTAGGACTGGGATTGCTTGACATTGCCATTTGGTTTGTTGTATTAAACATTTTCGATACAGACGGACTCATATCCATTACCACCACCATGCTGACCTTCGGCATGGGTGCATCGACCCAGGCTCTGTTTGCGCGTGTAGGCGGAGGCATCTATACAAAAGCTGCCGATGTGGGCGCCGACATTGTAGGCAAGGTTGAAGCCGACATACCAGAAGACGACCCGCGCAATCCGGCTACCATAGCCGACAATGTGGGCGACAATGTGGGCGACGTGGCAGGCATGGGTGCCGACCTTTATGAAAGCTATTGTGGCTCGGTGCTGTCTACAGCAGCTCTCGGTGCTGCCGCATACGCTGCCGTAGGTGGTGCTACCCAGCTGAAAGCCGTCATTGCCCCCATGCTCATTGCTGCCGTGGGAGTGTTCTTATCGTTGATTGGCATCTTCCTCGTGCGCACAAAAGAAGGAGCTACCATGCGTGACCTCCTTCGTTCGCTGTCGGTGGGAACCAATGTAAGTGCAGCACTCATAGCTATTGCAACATTTGCCATACTCTATCTCTTGGGTGTAGAAAACTGGATAGGTCTGTCGTTCTCGGTAATAACCGGACTTGTAGCCGGCGTGATAATAGGTCAAGCCACTGAATACTATACCTCTCACAGCTACAAACCCACACAGAAGATTTCTGAAGCTGGCTTGACAGGCTCAGCTACAGTGATAATAAAAGGTATAGGAACAGGTATGATTTCCACTTGTGTTCCTGTGATAACCATTGGCGTTGCCATAATGCTAAGCTATCTTTGCGCCAACGGCTTTGACCTGTCAATGAGCTCTACGAGCCTGGCTCACGGACTCTATGGTGTTGGCATTGCTGCCGTGGGAATGCTTTCCACCCTTGGAATAACACTGGCAACGGATGCCTACGGACCTATTGCCGACAATGCCGGAGGAAATGCCGAGATGAGTGAGTTGGGTGAAGAGGTACGCCACCGCACCGATGCTCTCGATGCACTGGGCAACACCACCGCTGCTACGGGTAAAGGCTTCGCCATTGGCTCGGCAGCACTCACGGCACTGGCTCTTCTGGCATCCTACATAGAGGAAATAAAGATAGCCATGGAACGTGCACATGTAGAGATGACCAACCTTGCCGGAGAGACGATAAGTGCCGCACAAGCCACCATTCCCGACTTCATGAACTATTTCCAAGTGAACCTGATGAATCCCAAGGTTCTCGTGGGAGCATTCATTGGTGGCATGGCTGCATTCCTGTTCTGTGGCTTGACAATGGAAGCCGTAGGACGTGCAGCACAGAAGATGGTTGTAGAGGTGCGTCGTCAGTTCAAGGAGATTGTCGGCATTCTCGAAGGTAAAGCCACTCCCGACTATGGTCGCTGCGTGGAAATCTCTACACGAGCAGCCCAACACGAGATGATACTGCCATCGTTCCTTGCCATATTGATTCCTATTGTAGTAGGCTGTGTGCTTGGCGTAGCAGGCGTATTGGGACTCTTGGTAGGAGGACTGGCATGCGGGTTCACACTCGCTGTGTTCATGGCAAATGCCGGAGGAGCATGGGACAATGCAAAGAAGAACATTGAGGAAGGAAACTTTGGAGGAAAAGGCTCGTTCGCTCACAAGGCCACTATTGTGGGCGACACTGTGGGCGACCCATTCAAGGATACCTCCGGTCCCTCTCTTAACATTTTGATAAAACTAATGTCAATGGTCAGCATAGTTATGGCTGGACTGACCGTAGCATTTATTTAAAAACCATAAAAGCCTGTGCTGATGGCAAGACCACCAGCACAGGCTTATGTATTCTTTCTAAATTAATCATTATGCATTCACATCACAACAGAAGACACCACTTTTCAAAAAAACAGAAAGACCCAGAAGAAATTCAGATTAGAAGCGCACGCAGTGCAGCAAAACGGCGTAGGATAATGAAGAAAGCTTTATTTTCGCTGATGAGCATCGCTGCTGTAGCAATGACTTTAGCTGTAGCATGGGCATACCTTATTGACGAGGTATGATTTGAAAGACAGATTACTTGCCTCGCTGTGTAGCTATGGCTCATAGGTATGTAGCTCCAGCTTGTATCTGTCGGTATAGGAAATAGAAAATATAAGAGGCGGTGGGAGCTTTGACTTGACGGAAAGCGCCACATGTCCCATTGTCCTCCTGAGATTTAGCTCTACGCATGGATAAAGCCGTTTTCCCGGAAGTGCCATCATGTCAACACCCAACGGTCCGACATAGATGCCTTTCAGGTGAGTACTAAGAATGTTGCATAGAAAGTTCACGGCGGCTTCATATTCTGCGAGATCTACATACTCAGAGAGGATGTGCAGCTTGTGCCTTTCCGTATCAACAATATTTCCGGTATAAGCTCCACCGGTGGTATGGAAGAGCGACAGTCCTTCGTAGGTGACTTCTCCATCTTTGTGTGAATAGAATTCTGAAGCGAAGTCCAAAGTCTTGTCATAATAGGGCTCACACATGATATGCCCTTGCTGCCTGACCACTCTCGACACCCAGTTTACAGTGTGGTCATCAATGTCACATGAGACGAACCTCACTCCCCTGCCGCTACTGCTCCATGGTTCCTTCAGAACAAATTTATGATGAGGCGACCGACATAGATTTCGTTGCAGATCGTCAACAGATGAAAAAGAACAAGGCGCTTCATAAGTGCCATCAGCAAACATTCTCATTTCTCTTATGATGGTATTGGCAAACCAACGTCTTCCGCTCATCGTCCTTATCGATTTCAATTGTTCATTCGAAGGCAACAAATCAACATTGAAGCCGTTTTTTACCAATTGATGACACAAGGCACTATCCCACCCCCATGGGTCTACGACAAGTTTGTTTTTCAACTGGCTGTCCTTTGACAGATGACGCAAATCCTGAAGTGATATAAAGATAACTTTGCTTGTCAGACTGTCTATCTTGTCCAACGTATCAACAGACAGCTGCACATCGTCAACCAACACATAGTCACCGTCATCCGCCCAAAGAGCGGGAATAAAGCCAAGATCGCTCCTTAGCCTACGACCTGCAAAGGGAGCCGTAAAGAAAGGATTGTCATGTGCCAGCGCTATGTCGTGCTCTGGGTTAAATATATGAAGTTTCATTGTTGATTGTTAACGTAACAGCAACAAATGCCTGTTAGTCATTTGGCAGATTTGTACCTATTGTGAGTCGCCGCAGATCATAATAGCTGCCATTATATACATCCAAGTCCACATAGGCATCAATGCCTGGAAGACGCCCGGCATCGGTATGCTGCCAGAACTTCCAATCACCAGAATATTCCATCTTATCCACATAGTAGTGGGCTATCCAATAAGGATAGTCATTGAAACGGGAGTCTGACAGATAACGCTCCTTGAATTTATAATAGGTGTAAATGATTGGTTTCACATGGTAACGCTTCTCCATGGTTTGAAGCCAGAGAAGGATTTCCTCTTGAAACTCTTCGACTGACGCATCTTGGGGAAAACTCTCCACATCAAGCACTGGAGGAAGATCGCCCTCTTCAAGATGCACATTCTTGATGAAATAATCAGCTTGTGACTTGGCTGAAGACTTATTGCTCCAGAAGTGATATGCGCCCCTTAGAAATCCGTTTTCCTTAGCCAACCGAAAATTCTCCTTGAAATTCTCGTCCAGATGACCTTTTCCTTCTGTTGACTTTATAAACACAAAACGAACCGGACATCGCTGTATCATTGCCAGCCTCAACCTGTCCCAATCAATAGTGCCCTGATAATGGCTTATGTCTATGCCGTGAATCTCATAGCCTTCAGGATAACTCGGATCACCATATAGGGCACGCCATCGGAAGGCTGTGGGACCAACGAAATAGGTATAAAAAGCCCACACATACAACACCACCACGACGATCGCAAATATCCATTTAAATGGAGATTTAGGATGACGTGTATGCTGTTGAATGTGTGGGTTTAACATTATCGTCAGCTATTAGCTATTTTGCTCCAGCTTCAAAGTCTTGGTAGGTTGGTCGCAAACCTCTGTAGGACCCCAATACTGTATTGGACCGGGATAAACATAATCGGTCTCCTTTGCCCAACGGTCTCTAACTGCGGCAAATGCCTTGAACGGTGCACCGTCAAGCTCAACAAGAGCCTTGCGGATAACCGGTTTCATTTCACCGTTACGACGCTCCATGTTCATCATCATAGTGATGGGCACACCACCAGCAATCCACTTGTCGGCAGGTGCTGTAGTGTTCTTTACGATTGCCATGTAGCCAGTCTTACCATTGGCAATGAGCTGAGCTGCACTTGTTCCGAGTGCATAGCAGTAGTCTGCATCAAAGTTAGAAGGAGCAGCGCAACGTCCCTCATAACCGAAGAAGTGGTGCTGAGCAGCGAATTTACCAACATACTTGCCGGCTTTCTTCCATTTCTCAAGCTTCACGGCAACCATTGACGAGAGCAGCTTCTCGGTCTCAATGAGAGACACCTGTACGTTTCCGTGTGGGTCGCGGTCAAGTGCGAGCTGACGTGAAACGCTTGTAGGCAGTGAGTTGAACACTGCAAGGTTTTCAGGAGACAGGTTTGTCTTAACGAAGTCTATTTGGTCGTGACGTCCAAGGTTCTGTGCTTCAGGCTGTGCGAGAACATCGTTAAGTTCTGCGATGAGCTTCTTAATGGCAGGAATGAACTCAATCAATCCCTCTGGTATAATCACCGTACCGAAATTGTTTCCGGCAGCAGCACGCTCTGCTACTACGCTGGCAATGTATTCAACAACATCGTCAAGGCTCTTTTCTTCCTTCTCAATCTCTTCGCTGATAAGGCAGATGTTTGGCTGAACCTGCAAAGCACATTCCAGTGCGATATGCGAAGCCGAGCGTCCCATAACCTTGATGAAGTGCCAATATTTGCGGGCAGAGTTACAGTCACGCTCAATGTTTCCAATCAACTCGGCATAAACCTTTGTGGCTGTATCGAAACCGAAAGAGGTCTCAATCTGGCTGTTCTTAAGGTCGCCGTCTATGGTCTTGGGACAACCGATAACCTGCACGCCATAGTTCTTGGCTGCATAGTATTCTGCCAAAACGCATGCGTTAGTGTTTGAGTCATCACCACCTATGATTACAAGAGCCTTGATATCCAACTCGCGGATAATCTCGAGACCTTTCTCAAACTGGTCAACCTTCTCAAGTTTAGTACGACCAGATCCTATCATATCGAAACCACCAGTGTTGCGATACTCGTCAATGATGTCAGCGGTAAGCTCCATATAGTTGTGGTCTACCAAGCCGCCAGGACCGAGGATAAAACCGAAAAGACGGTTTTCTGGGTTCAGAGCCTTAATGGTGTCAAACAGTCCAGTGATGACATTGTGTCCACCGGGAGCCTGTCCTCCACTGAGAATTACTCCGACGTTCATCTTTGTATTGTTTGCAACATCTCCAGGCACAAACTCTACGAGCGGCATACCATAGGTGTTTGGGAACAGAGCTTTTATTTCTTCTTGGTTATCCACGCTCTGTGTGGGTTCTCCCTCTTTTACTTTTACTGCACCCTGCAGTGCTACCGGCAGCTTTGGCTGGTAGTCGGCACGGGCTTTCTGCAATGCACTTTTTGACATAACTTAATGAAATATTAAAATGTTCTGAAAATATAAAATCTACATTCTCCTATTAGTTTGCAAATTTAGTCATTTTCCTCGAAAATATAAAACAAAACAAGTCAAATTAAGTTTTTAGCCTTTTTTTTATATATAGATTTCTGTAATTAACGGATTTTGCTTATCTTTGAACGGAAATATAATTAAAAGGACTATGGCTAACAAAAGAAATCTCAAGAAAATAATCAACTACATTAGCAGCGACCTGTTTGCAGAATGTGTTGCCGCATCTCTCTACGGTGATAATGTTGACAAGGAAAACATCGATGCTTTGCTGGCTTCCATATTGGCTACACACTCCAACTACATAACCCGTGTGTCTCATCCGGAGCCAGGCATGAAAGCAAAACTGTATTACAAAGATTTGATCAATTGTTTCAATAAAGAGACCAACGAAATAATCGACAATATTTCAAATCTTTCATAACCACATTGTAGAACTTTTAAAAACAACTATAGATGTTAAGAAACATTTGTAGGTGGATGCTTTATGAGCGTATGGGATGGACGAAAGACGTGTCTGAGAACATCCCAGAAAAGTGCATCATTTGTTTGGCTCCACACACTTCCAACTGGGACTTCGTCATAGGGCAGCTCTATGCTCTTGCCGAAGGTATGAAAACAAACTTCCTGATGAAGAAAGAATGGTTTTTCTGGCCTTTAGGCTATCTGTTTCGCAAGATGGGCGGCATTGCCGTATATCGGGACAAACGATGCAGCATGACCGACACCCTTGTTGAGACAGCTCGCAAAGAAAAGCATTTCGTCTTATGTATAACACCAGAGGCAACAAGGGCATTGAATCCTGATTGGAAAAAAGGATTCTACTACATTGCGTTAGGTGCTCAGATACCCATACTGCTGTATGGTGTTGATTACGAAAAAAAGCTCATCAGATGTACCAAGAGCATGGTTCCAGTCGGTGACTTAGACACCGAGTTGCGAGAGATAAAACTATATTACAAAGACTTCAAGGGCAAATATCCCGAGAAATTCACTTTAGGAGAGTTATGATGACGAAAAAGATTTTATGTCTCTTGCTATTAGGTATTATTACCGCAACCTCAAGTCTGGCTCAAGACAGAGACCCAAAGACTATCAACAAGCTGGAACGAAAGCTCAAAGACTATTTCAGTTCCTATAAAGCCCATGACACCAAGCTTGAACGCCAGCCGCAGATGACAAGCTATAAAATAAACGACTCTCTGAAAACCATCACCATAAAGACTGATGGAATATTTGCCCAGCAAGACTTCTCCACCAAGATAGTTGAGAAAATCTACAAGAAAGTAAGCAAGTCTCTGCCATCACCTTACGACGACTACAAGGTAACCATCATCACCAATGGCATGAGCATTGAGGAGCTTGTCCCGAATTTCCTTTCCGACGTCAACGATGAGAGCCGCATGTGGGGAAAGATTGAATACAAGGGAAAGCCATGGACTGAAAACATTTCAAGACCAAACAACATTACCCACGGACTGCAAAACAGACACATATCACTGTGGTCAAGTCACGGACGATACTTTGACGCAGCAAAAAACACATGGAAATGGCAACGCCCCAACCTGTTCTGCACGACTGAAGACCTGTTTACACAGACCATCGTCGTTCCATATCTCATACCCATGCTTGAGAATGCCGGGGCTATTGTGTTTACACCGCGCGAACGCGACTGGCAGAAGAATGAAGTCATTGTAGACAACGACGGCTCCACACACCAGTCCACATACATGGAAATCAAGCAAGGAGACCCTTGGACCAACACTCCCACAAAAGGTTTCTCCCAACACTCCGGCAGCTATGCTGGTGGAGAGAACCCGTTTAATGCCGGTACCGCACGCATGGTTGCCACTGCAAAGAACGGCAATCACAAGATAGTGTGGCAGCCAAACATTCCCAAAGAAGGGAAATATGCTGTCTATGTGAGCTACCAGACAATGCCAAACAGCATAGACAACGCACAATACATTGTCCATCACAAAGGACAGGAGACAATATTCAGTGTCAATCAGACAATGGGTGGAGGCACATGGGTTTATCTCGGAACATTCGACTTTGATGCAGGAAACAACGAATACAACAACGTTGTGCTCACAAATGTGTCAAAGAAACATGGCGTTGTCAGCGGCGATGCCGTGAGATTTGGCGGAGGTATGGGCAATATCCAGCGTGGAGGAACAACAAGCGGTTTGCCCCGATGCCTGGAAGGAGCACGTTATTATGCACAATGGGCTGGTGCTCCTTACAACATAGTGAGTCTTTCAGAAGGAAAAGACGACTATAAAGACGATATAAACGTGCGTTCCATGATGACCAACTGGCTTGCAGGAGGCTCGTGCTATGTTCCAAACCAAGAAGGAAAGAATGTGCCAATAGAGTTGTCGCTGGCTGTTCACAGCGATGCCGGAGTGAGCAAGACCGACGAGGTGTATGGCACATTAGGCATCTGCACAACAAACAACGACGACAAGCCTGAAGGATATAAGAAAATACTTGACTCAGGAATATCGAGAATGGCATCACGCGACTTTGCCGACATGCTGTTGTCAACTGTTCTCAAGGATCTGAAAGCAACATACGGCAACTGGACAAGACGCTCATTGTGGGACAGGAACTACAGCGAGACGCGCAGACCAGAGGTACCATCGGCCATATTGGAAACGCTGTCACATCAGAACTTCACAGACATGCGTTATGCACTTGACCCTAATTTCCGCTTCACACTGGCAAGAGCTGTCTACAAGAGCATAGCACGCTACATTGCCCACCAGCATGGAAAGCCATGTATCATCACTCCTCTCCAACCAAGCAACTTCCACGTTGCCTTTACATCAAAAGACGAAGTTACACTCAGTTGGAACGAGGTAAGCGATGAGTTGGAACCAACAGCCAATGCCACCTCCTACAATGTGTATGTAGCTGAAGGTACGGGAGGATTTGACAATGGCACAAACACCACATCTACACACTTCACCACCACACTCACTCCCGGGTCGCTATACCGTTTCAAGGTTACAGCATGCAACCGAGGGGGTGAGAGCTTTCCCACAGAAGAACTCACTGCGCTCTACGAGCCCGATGCTAAACAGACAATTCTCATTGTTAACGGATTCCACAGGCTCTCTGCGCCCAAGGTTATAAACAACGACACACAACAAGGGTTCGACATCGACAACGACCCTGGCGTGGGCTTTGGCATCAATGCAGGATGGGCAGGAAGACAGTTGTGCTTCGACAAGTCGCAGGCAGGCAAGGAAGGACCGGGTGCTTTAGGCTATTGCGAAAACAACATGGCTGGAACCTTCGTTGCCGGCAACGACTTCAACTACACTGTATCCCATTCGCGTGCCATTCAAACAGCCAGAAAGTATAATATTGTAAGCTGTTCAAGCGAAAGCGTTGAGAACGGATATGTAAACCTTAATCAGTTTGACTGCACAGACCTGTTGTTAGGTCTTGAGAAAAACGACAGGCAATCATTGAAGCCTTACAAGACCTTCACCACATTGATGCAGCAAAAACTATCCGACTATACAAAGAAAGGTGGAAGGCTGTTGGTGAGTGGTGCATTCGTGGCATCCGACATGACCGACCCCAGCGAGCAACACTTTCTTGCTGAAGTGCTGAAATTGACATACGGAGGTTCTGAACGTTCCGCCGCCAACAGTATAAATGGTCTGGGCATGAACTTCAATATTTTCAATACTCTCAACGAAAACCATTATGCAGCCACAGCCACCGACATACTGTCACCGGTAGCACCAGCATTCAGTGCCATGCAATATGCCGACAATCAAAGTGCCTGCGTGGCTTATTCCGGCAGCGACTACAAATGCTTCACCATAGGATTTCCTTTTGAATGTATCACCGATACCAATACCCGCGCAGCAATAATGCGTGGCATATTGGCTTATCTCCTAAAATAACAATTACCATGTATAAAATTCAAGCCAACGCATCTGGTACGCGAACAATAGAAATCAGCAACGACCATCTTGCCACCATTGAAAAGTATTCACTCTTTGAGCACCTCGTAGACAGCAATGGTGTCGTTGACGAGGATGTTCTTGAAAAACTCAAGCTGAACATTCGTTCACTGCTGGAGTCAGATGCAAACTCCGACAAGCAGCTCTTAGACCTGTGTCTCGACGTCATCTACCACAAAGACATGAAGGCATTGGGATTGAAAAACCTTCTTGCCCTGTATACCGAGAAATACCACAATGCCACAGCTGACTGACTTCCTTCCCACGACAAAGAAAGAGGTGGAGCTCCGTGGATGGAGCCAGCTCGACATCATCCTGTTTTCCGGAGATGCCTATGTAGACCATCCCTCCTTCGGGGCGGCTGTCATTGGACGCACCTTGGAAGCAGCAGGATACAAGGTAGCCATTGTGCCACAACCAGACTGGCACGGCGACTATCGCGACTTCAAGAAGCTCGGAAAGCCAAGGCTTTACTTCGGCATTGCACCAGGCTGTATGGACTCTATGGTAAACAAATATACCGCCAACAAGAGACTACGGTCTGAAGACGCATACAGTCCCGACGGACGGCACGACTGCCGCCCCGAATACCCTACCATTGTCTATACCAAGATCCTCAAGGAGCTCTTCCCCGATGTGCCCGTGGTTCTTGGCGGCATAGAAGCGTCGCTGCGTCGCCTCACCCACTACGACTATTGGCAGGACAAGCTGCGCAAGTGCATCTTGTGTGATTCAGGAGCCGACCTTATAATATACGGTATGGGAGAAAAGCAGATTGTGGAAATTGCCAGGCGACTCGACCAGGGATGCAACATCAAAGACCTTCACGACATTCCACAAACAGTATACCTCACCGAAAAAGACAATGTTTATGGCGGCATACAAACCGACGACATCATACTCCACTCACACGAGGAATGTCTGAGAAACAAAAAAGCACATGCCGAAAACTTCAGACACATTGAGGAAGAGTCAAACAAGATGCATGCGCAGCGACTCATTCAGGAGGTCGACGGCAAATATGCAGTGGTAAATCCACCCTACCCCGTCATGACAACAGAAGAGCTCGATGCATCGTTTGCCTTACCCTATACAAGACTGCCTCACCCCAAATATAAGGGAAAGCGCATACCAGCCTATGACATGATACGTTTCTCCGTAAACATTCACCGTGGATGTTTCGGTGGATGCGCCTTCTGCACCATCTCTGCCCATCAAGGCAAATTCATCACATGCCGCTCCAAGGAGAACATCATTGAAGAAGTCAAGAAGGTAACCCACATGCCAGAGTTCAAAGGTTATCTTTCCGACCTTGGCGGACCTTCCGCCAACATGTACGGCATGGGAGGCAATAACAAGAAAGCATGTGAGAAATGCAAACGACCGTCATGTGTGCACCCGCAAATATGCCCCAACCTCAACACCGACCACTCAAAGCTCCTTGACATCTACCATGCTGTAGACTCTTTGCCTGGAATAAAGAAAAGCTTCATAGGCAGCGGAGTACGCTACGACCTCATTCTTCACAGAAGCAAGGACGAGCATTCCAATCAGGCTGCACGGGAGTATACACGCGAGCTGATATGCAACCATGTGAGTGGAAGACTCAAGGTAGCACCAGAGCACACCTCCGACAGAGTGTTGCACTTCATGCGCAAACCGTCGTTCACGCTATTTGAAGAATTCAAGCGAATATTCGACAGGATAAACAAAAAAGAAAATCTCAGACAGCAAATCATACCATATTTCATCAGCTCACACCCGTCATGCCATGCAGAAGATATGGCGGAACTGGCAGTGAAGACAAAAAAAATGGACTTTCACCTTGAACAGGTGCAGGACTTCACTCCAACACCCATGACCGTTGCCACGGAAACATGGTATTCAGGCTATGACCCATACACATTGGAACCGGTTTATTGCGCAAAAAGCCAGAAGGAAAAGCTGGCGCAACGACAGTTCTTCTTCTGGTATAAGCCCTCGGAGCGACAAAACATTGAAAGGGAGCTCAGGCGCATGCATCGCGAAGACCTTATAAAGGAATTGTTTGACCATCATGCCGACAAACCACGACGACACATGCCCACCTCAAGCAATGAGCAAACCAAGGAAACGAAAGGGAAGAAGAAAAGCTACAATCCAAATTTCAACAACCAGAATGCCAACAGGCACAAACAAAAAAACAGAAACAGACACTCGCAATAGGATGAACGACATCAAGGCATACAACGATTTCGGCACATGGATACGCCGGCAATTCCCGTTCAGGGTACAGAAGCTGTCTGTCGATGCCGGATTTACATGCCCTAACCGAGATGGAAGCATAAGCCTCGGCGGATGCATCTTTTGCGACAACCGCACGTTCAACCCATCCTATTGCAACAGCAGAAAAACTGTCACCCAACAGCTCGTCAGCGGCAAGGAATTCTTTGCCAGGAAATATCCCGACATGAAATACTTGGCTTATTTCCAAGCATTCACAAACACCTATGCCCCACTCGAGAGGCTCAGGCAACTCTACGAAGAAGCCCTTGCCGTAGACGATGTAGTCGGCATTGTAATAGGAACACGCCCCGACTGCGTGACAGACGAGCTCTTATCCTATCTGCAGGAGCTGCAGAATTCTCCCCGACACCCATTCGTACTTATGGAATATGGTATAGAGTCATGCAATGACCACACATTGCAGCTAATAAACCGTGGACATGATTTCGCTTGTACGAAGAAAGCCGTAGAGCAAACACACCGGTATGGCATACTCACCGGAGGACACATTATCCTCGGATTGCCGGGAGAAGACAAGGAAGAAAGCATCAGACAGGCAGAAATAATATCATCGCTACCACTCGACATCCTGAAAATCCATCAGATGCAGATTATCAAAGGCACCCCACTCGCCAAGCTCTACGAGGAAAACCCCTTCCATGTCTACACCGTAGACGAATACATAGAGCTTGTGGGCGAATATCTGAAACATCTGCGGCAGTCACTCGTTGTCGAGCGATTTGTGAGCCAGTCGCCCGCCACTCTGCTCATCGCTCCAAAATGGGGACTGAAAAACCACGAATTCACCGACAAGCTAAACAACTACCTAAGGCTCAACAATATCAGTCAGGGACAAGCTTCAGAAAGAATATAGCCACTAATCCTATTGCGCCCAGACAAAGACTTACACCGAAGCCACACAATATTACGAAAAGAACTTTTTTTATGCAGAATACGAAAAAAAGTTATATTTAAACATTATTTGAATTGTTTTTTGTAAGTTTGCGAATAGATATTCTGCTTAAATCTCATTTGCTATGGACAAGACCCATTTTACCCCCTAAAATAAGCCACTGGTGCGGAGAAGAGCGCGGAGGCGAATGCGAGGGCGGCAATCAGGAGGAAGAGAAGTTTTGCTTGTTTCATTT
>CAMVSV010000042.1 GCA_947170265.1 uncultured Prevotella sp. | reverse complement strand
GTATGCCATCAGGCGTTCTATGCCCGCACCGACATTGCGCGTACCGTGAGCTACGACCTGCGCTACCGCTACTCTGCCGACGTGGACTGGTGCATAAGGGTCATGAAGATAGCCGAACAGCGTGGGCTGCCGCTGCGCAACGTGCATGGAGTGGTGGCTGAATATCTGGAGGAGGGTGAGACCACGCGCCACCACCGTGCCTCCCTCCGTGAGCGCTTCCGCGTGATGGCTTGCCACTACGGCTGGCTCCACACCACCCTGCTCCACCTGAAGATGGTGGCAAGAAAGCTCTAAGGACCCTAAGAACCTTAAAGGCCCTAAATAATAAAAAAAAGCCGCCTGCAATCTCCTTGCAGGCGGCTTTTCTATATTCTTCTTACTGGTATCTCAGTTGGTTGCCCTTGGCTATGGTCGTGTAGGGACCAATGTTGTTGAGCCTGTAGAGGCGCTCCACATTGATGCCGTACTTGCGGGCTATTGACTCGAGGGTCTCGCCAGCCTGCACCACATGCCAGCGCATCTCGCCGCCGGTGAGTGCCACGGGCTCGTCTTTCTTCTCCTTGGTGGCTTCGGGAGCCTTGGCAGGAGCGGGGCTGGTGCCGCGCACCTCCTCGGGAGTATAGCGACCGCCGTTCTTCACGCCTCTGAGCGAGGTGGCTCTTGAAGATTCGCTGTCTACGGTGCTCTTGCGATATACATAGTAGTCGCCGGTGACGTCCTGGTTGCGGAAGTCGAACATCAGGGCGGGGTTGAGAGCCACACCACAGAGACGGGTCTCGAAGTGGAGGTGTGAGCCGGTGCTTCGTCCGGTGTTGCCACCCAGACCTATCGGCGTGCCGGCACGCACAATCTGGTTCTCATGCACGAGCTGCTTCGACATGTGTCCGTAGATGGTCTCCAGACCGTTGTTGTGGCGAATGACCACATACTTGCCATAGCCGTTGCCGTCGTATTTCACCACGCGCACCTTACCGGAGAAGGCTGCACGGATGGTGTCGCCTATATACACCTTGATG
Source organism: uncultured Prevotella sp. (assembly GCA_947170265.1). GTDB lineage: Bacteria > Bacteroidota > Bacteroidia > Bacteroidales > Bacteroidaceae > Prevotella. Next base: position 17,694 of record CAMVSV010000042.1, on the reverse strand, counting down.
TCGAGACCACGGTGGTTGCGACCCCAACGGCGTCCGTAGTTACTGGTGATTACCCTTGACGGTGTGGGCATGTGGAAGCCCCTGAGGTCAATCTTATATACGTCGGGCATTGCCGTCTGCTTGTAGGCATGGCTGTTGTCCCACCAGTCGTAGAGGTCTGACGACGGGTTCTCGAGGTTCTCTATGTGTCTGAGATGGCGCACTGCCATCGAGTCTACTGCTTTATTCTTTCTGTCTACCGGTGCTTGGTTTGCCATCAGGTCCTGTGCGAATGAAGCCTGTGCACAAAACGACATGATAGCTGCTGCTGTTAATGTTTGTATCTTGTTTCTTAAACTCATAATCTTTTTTATTACTACTTCGGTTATAGATGTCTCGGATGGAACGGTCTTTCGTTCCCGAAAATGTCGCCGTTGAACGCTACAAATGCCAACGCACGAGCCAAAAGACGGTGCAAATATAGTGAATTTTCTGCAACGGCGTATGGCTGTTAACAGTTTTTACATAGTTTTTAACATCTTCGCGGTATAGTTTTGTGTTCGTTAACAGTAATATACACGACTTGTAACGATATACAAATATCGTAAATGTTTGCATATTTCTCCATGAAAATAGTTTCAAATTAAAATAAAATCCTTATCTTTGCAAACGAATATACATGTTTAATTAACTAAAAAAACGAACTTATGAAGAAAATGTTACTCATTGCTGCCTTCGTAGCAGCAGCAAGCACCAGCGTGCAGACAGCAAGCGCACAGACCAAGGAGCGCAAACAGCCTACCATGGCGCAGCTCAAGCGTGCCAAGATGGCGAAGGAGAAAATGGAAGTGGCAATAACGGTTCCTACGACAATGAGCTCATTTAGGTGGGACGGCGAAAATTGGGTAACCCGAATAAATTCCCAAATCACCTACGACGAGACGGCACTGCCCACCTCCATAACCAATGATGTCCTTAACAGCGATGGAGAGAAGAAGGGTGTATTACAATTACTTTTGGAATACGACGACAACGACAACGTGACAGCATTAGAGCTGAAAAACCAAAACACAACAGAAGAATGGCAAAACATTTACCGCGTGGAGTTTACCTACGATGACGTGGTAACCGACTTCTGTACCAGATGCAAGACCATGGTCTGGGATTCGGAAAAACAAGAGTATGCTGAAGGCAGTTTTAATATGCCTTTAAACAGTTATCTGCTTGAGGAAATCATACCAGCAGCATACACGGCAAACAATGGTCAAGCATTCTACTACGACATTGAGCGCGACGAACTAGGCAGGGTGACTTCCTTGAAGAAATTCATGCTCAGCACCGTCAAGTCACTTATCAGCGAGGAAGGAGAAGAGCTTACTCCGAGCTACCGTCAGATTAGCGGACTCAGCGTCAGCTATGCCGCTGCCGGACGCGCAACTATAAACTTCGCTTCATCTGAACTCATGGTAAAGTCGCCTGCAAAGAACAAGATACACAGAAAACAGTATGTTGGTGGCGAAAAAGGATTTGAACTTATCGAACATTTAAACGTGAAGGAGTGGGAGTCATTTGACGGACAGCTCCTCGTTGACGATCCATACGACGAGCTGTTTGAGGGTGAGAACAGAATAAAGAGTGCTGAGTATGCCTGGAGAGATGAAGACCCTGCTACCATCACGGCAACCTACGGCGACGACGATAGCTACAATGCCGTAATAGATTACGGTGATGGCTATAAGGATATTTACAAGCTGGACATCACTGACGACAATGGCAGCTGCGTATACACCGAAATATTTTCCGACGAAACCGACGTGGACACAGGGACAGGAGAATACTGGTACTACCAGAATGAAACAAAGATAAGCTTCGACGAATACGGCACAATGACCAACATGACATACAGGTACCCCGTTGGAGGATACAATAGCGGAGATCCGAAGATGTATGACGGCGGTGGTTATTCGTATGAACCCACCTATGATGAGGACGGTAACATGACAGAGATGATCATGAATGAAGTGGATTATAATTATGACTTTGATACCGACACCTATAATGATCCCTCCATATCTCCCTGGTACAAGGAGACCTATGGTGACTTTGAGGATATAGTATTCGAGGTTGACAAGATAAACAACATGGAGAAGGCTGCCGCAAACGGCAATGCTCCGAAGTATAACCTCGCCGGACAGCGCGTGAACGACAGCTACCGCGGCATTGTGATACAGAACGGCAAGAAATATCTGAAGAAATAAGCATAAGCTCACTAATACGAAAAAGCTGCTTGCAATCCTTGCAGGCAGCTTTTTTTGCGCCATAGCCCAGGCAATGAAGCCGGAGAAAGGAAACCTGCAAGAACGAGAGCATCATCGCAGTGTATCAGATATTAAAGTCTGGCTTGCATAAACATTCACTTTCGCACCCCGAAATCACATTCTCCGCACACTCAGAAAACGAAAGTGCCACTTTCACGTTGCGAAAGAGCCTCTTTTACCAATTAAAAGAGGCTCTTTTGGAAGGTAAAAGAGGCTCTTTTGAAACACCCCTTTCAAATACTTGATTATCAACAAGTTACAGGGGCAATTTTTGGAACTTTTCCGGTGTTTGCAAACTGCATGGATATGCATTTTGCGAAATGTCAGAAATCAAAGTTTTCAAAAAAAAGCAACCTTAAGGGCCCTAAGGACGTTAAAGATCTTAAAAAAGCTCTCCCCCCAAAAAACATGAGCGGTAGAAAGATTTCCCTTGAATATAAGGATTAGCAATCAAAGATAATCTTGTCAGCATGGGAGTGGCTTCATGGCGTTTGTCGCCCAGAATGAGTACGCCCAGAATGGGCAAAAGCAAACAGCCCTGGGCAACGCCCTGGGTACAGAGTATTGAGGGAGTACGCCCAGAATGGGCAAAAGCGTTATCAACATCAATGCTTTTGCCCATTCTGGGCGTTTGTGTGTGTTGCCCACATACCCAGGGCGCTGCCCTGGGCTGACTGCTCACTGCCCCTTCGGGGCGCATCAATCCGATGTCGTCATTTTGCTGCATCACATAAAAACAGCAATGGCTTAACCACATCACAGATAATTTTTTTTTCATCAAATAATCCAAAAAACATCTTTCTACCGCTCATGAAAAAAACCGCCGCCTGCGCAGTCTGCGCAAGCGGCGGTTAGCCTTATAGCGTGAGCTCTACCCAAAGAGCTAAGCGGGCTTAATGCTTCTTATCCTTTATCACCGTGACACAGAGTGAGCCTATGATGAGGAACACGCCTGCCACTATCATCATGTTGCTCTGCTGAGAGCCTACGAGCGTGAGGATGTTGCCACCCACGAGGGCTGCCACGATCTGCGGCACGCAGATGGTGCCGTTGAAGAGTCCGAGGTAGGCACCCATGTGTCCGTAGCCCTCAAGGGCGTTGGTCACGAAGGTGAACGGCATGGCGAGCATAGCTGCCCAGCCACAGCCTATGAGCATGAAGGGAAGGAACTGCATGTACTGGTTGGAGAAGAACGGCACGAGGGCGAAGCCTATGCCACCGAGTATGAGGCTGAAGGCATAAGCCACCTTGGTGTTCTTGAACTGCGGGAGTATGGCTGCCCAGATGACGCTGCCCACAGCCTGCACGGCGAAGAGCACTCCCACCCAGTTGCCGGCCTCTTGGTAGGCGAGGCTCTTCGTGGCTTCGGGGTCTGCCATGTCTACACCCCAGCAGGTCGATGCTATGGCACCGCTGGTGTAGGTCCACATATAAAGGAATGCAGCCCAGCAGAAGAACTGCACGAGTCCTACCTTCCAGAACGTTGACGGTGCGTTTTTCAGCAGCACAATCCAGTTGGCACTCTCTTCCTTGGAATCATCATTGAGTCCGTGATACTCGGCATACTCCTTCGGAGGCATCTCCTTGACCTTCATGGTGGTGTAGATGACACAGAGAATGAGTATGGCTGCACCGATGTAGAACGACCACACCACAGAGTCGGGCACCACGCCCTTCTCTGCCTCGTTGGCCACGCCGATGGCAGTGAAGAAGAAGGGGAAGAGGAAGCCCACCACGCTGCCGGCATTGCACAGGAAGCTCTGTATGGCATAGGCCTTGGCTTTCTGACGCTCGTTGACCATGTCGCCCACGAGCATCTTGAACGGCTGCATCGCCATGTTGATGCTGGTGTCGAGGAACATCAGGGCTATAAGTCCGAAAATCATTGCGGCACCCACGGTGAGCCCGAAGCTGCCGGCATTGGGCAGCAGGCACATCACGAGCACTGCCACGGCGGCACCGATGAAGAGGTAGGGTATGCGGCGGCCCCAGCGTGTCCACGTCTTGTCGGAGAGTGTTCCCACGATGGGCTGCACGAGGATGCCCATCAACGGTGGCAGTATCCAGAAATAGCTCAGCGAATGGGGGTCGGCACCGAGCGTTGCAAAGATGCGCGAGATGTTAGCGCTTTGGAGGGCATAGGCTATCTGCACTCCAAAGAATCCGAAGCTGAGGTTCCACAGCTTCCAGAAATTCAGATCAGGTCTTTGTTTCATTGTTTTGTTGTTTTATGATTGTTAGTGTTGCATGTTGTCTTGATGAATGTCCTCAGCGGGTGGTGTTGCGCAGCACGAGGCGCGTCTTCACCACGCGTTTCTCCACCTTGTCGCGCGGAATGATGCCTTCCACCTGGTTGATGAGCACCTCCACGGCTTCGGAGCCCACCTTGAAGCCGCGCTGCTCCACGGTGGTGAGCATGGGGTCGCAGGCTATGGCTCTCTCTCCATTGGTGAAGCCGCAGATGGAGATGTCCTCGGGTATGCGGTAGCCCATGCGCTTGGCTGAGTAGAGTATGCCTATGGCGGTGTCGTCGTTGATGGCGAAGAAGGCATCGGGCACCACTTCGTGGCTCAGCAGCTCGGGGGTGATGAGCTCGGCATCCTGACGGTTGTCGCACTCGCGGATGAAGTTCTCGTCGATCTTGAGACCGGCTCTGAGCAGCGCGTCGCGGTAGCCGTTGTAGCGGTTCTTGGAAATCTCCATCTTCATGGTGGCACCATAGAACGCTATGCGGCGGCAACCGGTGTTGATGAGATGGGTGACGGCATTGAAGGCACCGTTGTAGTCGTCGACAACCACACGGCTGCAGTCCACACCGGTGCATATACGGTCGTAGAACACGAGGGGCACCCCTTGGTCAAGGAGCTTCTGGAAATGCTCGTAGACGGTGGTGTCCTTGGCTTGCGAGACGATGATGCCGCACACCTTGTTCTCAAAGAACGACTGGCAGATGCTCACCTCGCGCTCGTAGCTCTCGTTGCTCTGCGCCACGAGGATGCGGTAGCCGCGCGCCGAGGCAGCCTCTTCTATGCCCGAGAGCACCGAAGAGAAATAGTAGTGGTTGAACTGCGGGATGATTACTCCGATGATCTTCATGGGCTGTATGCGGCTCTTGCGCAACGACTCGGCTATGAAGTTTGGAAAGAAATTGTGCTCGCGCGCGTACCTTTTTATTATATTACGCTTCTCGGCACTGATGCGCGGGCTGTCTTTCAGTGCCCTGGACACAGTGGCAACCGAGACACCGAGTGCCTCGGCAATGTCTTTCATTGTTATAGGAGTAGTTTCTTTCATTAGTAGGTCTTTCAAAGGCAAAGTTATGGAATTAGTGTGAATGTTATGATGCAGCAAAAATAAATAAAAGTTTTTTACCGCGCAAACGTTTGCACAAACTTTGTAACATTTTTTAAACTAAAAAGTGTTTAACTTTTGTGTAATAAGTCTATTTTTGCACTAACAACGGCGCGATGCCGGACACAATTACTAACAGACCTGACATGAAGCCGGAGGAGTTCGGCACCTTTAAAGAGAGAAACCTCAACATAAACAATTTATAACATTAACTTTAACTTAGTAGAACAATGATGCAGGTAAAATTCAAATTCCCTGTTAGGATGGCTGCCCTTATATTCGGGTTGTTCCTATCAGTTGGCGCCTTTGCACAGCAACTCACTGTCAATGGCTTAGTCAAGGATGCTACCGGCGAGCCGATTATCGGTGCCACTGTAAGAGTGGCTGGCTCTACACAAGGAGCTGTAACGGACATCGACGGTAACTTCACTCTCACTGTAGACCAAGGCACTACACTCCAGGTCTCATACATAGGATATGAGACACAAGAGGTGACAGCCGCTCCGAACGTGGTGGTGACACTGCAGGAAGACGGTGCACAGAGCCTCAACGAGGTGGTGGTGATTGGTTACGGTGCCGTAAAGAAGAGCGACCTCACCGGTTCGGTGGCTGCTCTCAAACCCGACTCCAAGAACAAGGGTCTCGTGGTTAACGCACAAGACATGTTGGTAGGTAAGGTTGCCGGTGTGAACGTAACCGACGGTGGCGGTACCCCTGGTGGTGGTGCCGAAATACGCATTCGTGGTGGTTCGTCACTCTCGGCAAGCAACAAGCCTCTGATCGTTATCGATGGTATAGCCATGGACAACGACGGTGTGAAAGGTCTTGCCAACCCATTGTCAATGGTAAACCCACAGGACATCGAGAGCTTCAACGTGCTGAAGGACGCTTCTGCTACCGCCATCTACGGTAGCCGTGGTTCTAACGGTGTGATCATCATCACAACGAAGAAAGGACGTCGCCACACTGAGGTATCATACAACGGTAGCATTACCATGAGTATGAAGAAGAAGACCATCGACGTGATGGATGGCAACCAGTATCGCGAATTCATCAGAGAGACCTTCGGCGAAGGCTCCGACGCATGGAACGCCATGGGCGATGCCAACACCGACTGGCAGGACGAGATATACCGCACTGCCATCAGCCACGACCACAACGTATCGGTATCGGGTACAGTGGCAGAGGTGCTCCCCTACCGCGTGAGCTTCGGCTACACCAACCAGGAAGGTATACTCAGGACATCTGACTTCCAGCGCTACACCGCAGCCCTGAACCTCTCTCCCTCACTGCTTCAAGACCACTTGAAGATCAACCTCAACGGTAAGCTCATGTGGGCAAAGTCGCACTATGCCGATGGTGGTGCCATAGGTTCTGCACTGTGGTTCGACCCGACACAGAGCCCCCGCGACTACACTTCAGCCGACGCTGCAAACTTCGGCAACTACTTTGAGTGGAAAGACGACGGTACGGCACTCAACGACCCCACATGGCCAAACACCTTCTATTCAAACGCAACAAGAAACCCGCTTGCCATACTCAACCTCAAGAACGACCGCGCCATAAGCCGCGACTTCGTGGGTAGTGCCGACGTAGACTATCAGATACACGGCTTCGAAGACCTGAGACTGCACGTCACCGCAGGTGCCGACATCTCGTCAGGTAAGCAGGCCACCGACGTGGAGAACTCTTCACCACTGGCAATCTACTATGGCAGCACTGGCAACGACCGCATTCTCAAGCGTAACCTCCAGCTGAGTGCATACGCACAATACTTCCACGACTTCAATGATGCCGCAAAGAACCACTTCGACATCATGGCAGGTTATGAGTGGCAGCACTTCTGGCGCTCACAGACCAACCGCTGGTTCAGCTACTATCCAGCAACCAACGAGCTGGCAGGACAGGTTTACACCGACTCCGGCGTGGACTACGACGGCGACGGCGAGCTCGAGAGCTACCGCTTCAAGACAGAAAACTACCTCGTATCGTTCTTCGGACGTGCCAACTGGACACTCATGGACGGACGCTACATGGTTACGGCAACAGTGCGTAGAGACGGTTCTTCACGTTTCAAGAAGCACTACGACACCTTCCCATCATTCGCCTTCGCATGGAAGATTAACGAAGAGAATGCCTTCAGCGACATCAAATGGCTCTCTGACCTGAAGCTCCGCCTCGGATGGGGTATCACCGGTCAGCAGGACATCAACCAGGGTGACTATCCATACCTCGCCGTGTATCAGTCGAACAGCGGCCAGGGTAGCGTGTACTCTGTCATTCCCGGAACAAACGTGATGGTTCGTCCTAACGCCTACAACCCCGACCTGAAATGGGAGAAGACCACAACATATAACATCGGTCTGGACTTCGGCTTCCTCAACCAGAGAGTAAGCGGTAGCATTGACTGGTACTATCGCAAGACCGACGACCTGATCAACACCGTGAACGTGCCCGCAGGTACAAACTTCCGCAACCAGGTGATATCAAACATCGGCTCGCTGCGCAACATGGGTACTGAAGTAACAGTGAACTGGCGCGCCATAGAAACCAAGGACTGGCACTGGCTCCTGTCTTACAACTTCACCTACAACAACAACAAGATTACCAAGCTCACCGGTGGCGACGACTCTGACTACTACGTTCCCACAGGAGGTATCTCCTCAGGTACAGGCAACAACTGTCAGGCACACGCCGTGGGACACACCGCAAGCTCGTTCTATGTATACCAGCAGGCATACGACGACAATGGCAAACCCATTGAAGGCGCCGTTGTAGACCGCAACGCCGACGGACAGATCACACCCGACGACCTGTACTTCTACAAGAGCCCCGTGGCTCCCGTTACCATGGGCTTCTCCTCACGTCTGGAGTACAAGAACTGGGACTTCGGCTTCTCTCTCCGCGCAAACATTGGCAACTATGTGTTCAACGACGCAGCAGCAGGAGCATCCAACGTTGGTGCAGGCGAAATCTTCGCATTCTCGAAGTATCTGACCAACCGACCCATAGCAGCCATCAAGGATGGTTGGAGCTCCTACGCCATGACATCGGTACTCTCCGACCGCTGGGTACAGAACGCATCGTTCCTGAAGTGCGACAACATCACACTCGGTTACTCTTTCGCAAACCTTCTCAAGACACAGAACTGGAGAGGTGTCAACGGACGTGTATACGCCACATGCTCCAACGTGTTCTGCATCACGAAATATGACGGCATCGATCCGGAAGTGTTCGGCGGCATAGACAACAACATCTATCCTCGTCCTATTTCATTCATACTCGGTGTGAACCTTAACTTCTAACAAACCATATAAAAGATAAAGCAATTATGAAAAAATATATTTTATATACATTTTCAGCTGTCATAATGGTTCTTGCCTTAGGTACTACGTCATGCACCAACGACCTTGACGTGACACCTATTGACCCGAACATGCAGACAGGCGACAAGATCAATCCTGACGCCTTGCTGAACAAATGCTACGGCGTGATAGCACTGGCAGGACAGACCGGTCCCGACGGCGACAGCGACGTAGACGGTATCGACGGCGGTACATCAGGCTTCTATCGCCAGATGTGGAACTCCAACGAGCTGACAACCGACGAAACCATCTGCGGATGGGGCGACGACGGTATACCAGAGTTTGACTTCAACCAGTACGACCGCACACACCCAATGCTCCGCGGTTACTATTACAGACTGTATGTTTCGATAGCTTTCTGCAACCAGTATCTCGAGGACTTCTCTGAACTGGATGCCACCAAGACTGCCGAAGTGCGTCTGCTCCGCGCATTCTCCTACTATCTGTTGCTCGACGGATACGGAAACGTGCCCTTCGTGACATCAGTGTCTTCGGAGAAACCCGAGCAGATCTCACGCGCCAACCTCTACAAGTGGTTGGAAGAGGAACTCCTCGCCATTGAGCCTAACCTCAGCGAAGCCAAGGCAAAGACATCAAGCGATGCCAACTACGGCCGCGTAGACAAGGCTGCTGCATGGTTCCTGCTCATGCGCCTGTACCTCAACGCAGAGGTTTACACCGGCACGGCACAGTGGGAAAAGGCTGCCACATATGCAAAGAAGGTGATTGACTCTCCCTACAAGCTCTACACCACTGAGAAGAACGGCTACAGCGCCTACGCACAGATGTTCATGGGTGACAACGGAGAGAACGGCTCATCGGTAGAAGCAGTGTTCCCAATACTCCAGGACGGTCTCACGACACAGTCATATGGTACATCACTGTTCCTCATGGCAAGCTCGATAGACTCTGACGTGCATATCTTCAACTCAGAAAACTCAGGAGGAAACTCCGATCAGGGCTGGGGCGGTAACCGCATGTTGCCCGACCTCGTAGCTAAGTTCTTCCCCAACAACAACGCACCTAACGTTGCAGCATACCAGATGCCGGCAGAGGCAGGCGACGACCGTGCCATCTTCGACGGCGAGGGACGCGAGGTTGACGGAGCACAGACACAGGAGGACGTGAAGTCTGACGGACACTTCAAGCGCGGCTTCGCATGCTGCAAGTGGAACGGTTGGAAGACCGACGGCTCATCAGGCCACGGCTCTAAATACATAGACACCGACGTATTCCTCTTCCGTGTTGCAGAGGCTTATCTCTCCTATGCCGAAGCACTCGCACGCCAGAACGGCGGCAACTTCAACCAGGAAGCCCTCAACGCTGTCAACGCAGTACGCGAGCGTGCCAACGCAGAAAGAAAGGCAAACTTCTCTCTCAGCGAGCTTTGCGACGAGTGGAGCCGTGAGTTCTACTACGAAGGCATCCGTCGCCCAGTGCTCATCCGTTTCAACCGTTTCGGCGGCAACGTGAACTACAACTGGACCTTCAAGGGTGGTACGAAGAACGGAAGAAACATCAGTGCAAACCTGAATATCTTCGCTATTCCCGAAACTGACATCATTGCCAACGGCAACCTGACTCAGAACCCCGGTTATTAATCAAACAAAAGACATTTCATCATGAAAAACATAATTAAATCAACATTAATGTTATTGCTGGGGGTCGGAGCATTCAGCGCATGCAGCGACGACCTTGACAATAACCCTGTGCTGAAGACACCGGAAACGTTCACACTGAACACACCGGCATACGCTAATCAGAACACTGACCTGGCTACATCTTCATCACTAACGTTCACATGGTCGCAACCCGACTATGGCTTCCCCGCTGCTGCTGAATACCAACTGCAGGCATCTCTCGATGGCAAGTTCACCGTATCGGTGGACGAAGCTGCTGCCGACGAGACCGGAAAGACCAAGGCTAACTACCTCACCTTCGACAACGTGTTCACACTCGTGGAAGGCAGCATCAATGCCGAAGACTTCAACAAAGGCATCATGAAAATTGGACAGTGGGAAGAAGACGCTATGCCTGAGAGCCAGACCGTTTACGTTCGCGCCATGTCAACCTACGGTGGCAGCACCATCTACTCAAACACTGTAGCAATAAAGGTATTGCCTTACTTCGTAGAGCTCTCCGACGCATCGGTAGAGATATGGTGGCTCATCGGTGGCGACATCGCTGACGGCTCATGGGGCACCGACATCGGTAAGTCTGTCATTCCAATGCAACCCATCGAAGGCGAGGAATACGATGCCAAGGGTCAGGGCAAGATCCAGTGGATTGGCTACCTCAAGGGTGATGGCTTCAAGCTCCGCGGCGACCTCAACGACGGCTGGGCTACACAGTGGGGACAAGGCGATTCCTTCGGCACATTCGTGAAGAATGACGGTGGCTCCGCCAACATCACTGTTCCTGAAGCAGGCTACTACAAGGTTACCCTCAACACCGCTACCGACGAACTGACCGTTGAACCTTATGTAGAGGCAGTAGAAACAATCGACGGCATATCAATCTCTGGAAGCTTCAACGAATGGGGCGACGAGGAGATGACTCCATGCGCAGAAGGTGAGAACAACCACGACTGGTTCATCGAATACACCTTCGAGGCCAACGCCGAAGTGAAATTCAAGCAGACCGGCACTTGGGACTACAACAAGGGTGGCGAGCTTATCTCTGCTGACGGCGGCAACCTGCTCTACGGCTTCGGCGTAAGCAACGGTGCAAACCTCATCATGCCAGAGCCGGCTACATACATCGTTGTCTTCAACGACATTACCGGAATGTTCCACTTTTACAAGAAGTAACAAACAAATTAAGACTATATCATTATGATTAAGAAAATATTTTTTGGACTGGCAGCCATCATAGGTCTCGCATCATGTACGGGCGATGCCTACACCGATTGGCTCGACCCTCAGAGCAGTGACGCTGAGGATGCCAAAACCGTTACGATGACTGTAGCACAGGCTCCCGCTGTTGACTTTGCCAACATTAGCGACGTCGACAACGACCTTGTGAAGCTCTTCATACCCACCGTTGCAGCCGAGGAAGGTGCTGCAACGGAATATGTGGTGACCCTCTTCAACGACGAAGGCGAAGCCTTTGAGGTTACAGCCGATGCCGAAGGACAGATTGCGGCAGCACTGCTGAAGGAAGGCGTTGAGACCCTCTTTGGCAAAGCTCCCGAGACACGCAACATCCAGATGGACATCGTTGGCTATACCAATGTCAACGGACTCAGCATCAAGAACGTTGCCACATCTTCCCTCGACGTGACGCTCAACACTCCGAAGATCTATAGCAAATACTATTTGATAGGTACGTTCGACGGATGGACAAACACACGCGTTGAAGGTATGGAGCTTGTCAACGACGGCAGCGACCCATACACCGAGAACTCTAAGTTCAGCCTTCTCTTCGAGCCCAACGAGCAGGTTCTCAACGACGGCTTCCTGGAGTTCAAGGTTGTGCCCGACGAGTCGTTCAACGACGACGGAACAATCAAGGCAGGCGGCATGGACGTAGCCCTGAGCTCTGTCAACGCCACAGCCATCTCCGAGCTGGAAGGTTCGTTCTCCTACACCAACGAGTTTGACAACTTCAAGTTCGACCTCGTGGAGGATGCCATCGCCTACAACATCACCTTCGACCTCATTGCAGGCACCTACGAAATCAAGCCCGTATCGGCAGCTCCGCAGATATGGTACCTCATCGGCAACTGCATCGGCGACGGTTCATGGGGCAACAGCTTCGACAACATAGGCAAAGCCATCATCCCAATGGCATACAAGGGCGAGAAGGAACTCGTTTACACAGGCTTCTTCAAGGCTGGCGGACAGTTCAAGTTCGTCAAGACTCCTGGCAGCTGGGATGAGCAGATGAACTATCAGAACGTTGTTGAGGGCACAGACCTCGTTACCGACGAAGATGGCAACAACCACAACATCGGCATCGTGGAAGAAGGCTTCTACACCATCACCGTGAACTATGCAGCCGAGACCATCGCCATAGCCAAGGCCGACGACCAGGAGCCCGCTGAATATGAGGTGCTCGGTATGTGCGGTGCCTTCCAAGACTGGAAAGAGAAAGAAGCTGACGATGCTCTCTGGCGTCTGACCAAGATGGAGAACAACGACCATGTATGGTTTGCTACCTTCACCTTCGACACCGACACCGAAGGCAAGTTCCTCACCGACTGGTCATGGACAGTGAACTGGGGTGCCACAGAGTTCCCCACAGGCATAGGTGTGCAGAATGGTTCCAACATTCCTATCACGGCAGGAACCTATGTGGTTGTGTTCAACGACATCACCGGTGGCTACAACTTCATCTCTGCAGAGGAATAACATCATACAACTGCATAACAAAGAGGCGGGATTTCCGAAAGGGTCCCGCTTTTTTTTGTGTCCATACCATGCTTAGCTACAGTCAGGAGAACGCCCTATTTCACAATTTTGCCGTTTCCGCCATTTGAAAAGCAAATGAAAATTTGCAGGGTATGTATTTTTCGCTTATCTTTGCATGAGAGCAGCTTACCAAACGGCTACCACCCGTCTGCTCTGTCATACATTCACTACGAAACCATAAACTATTAACAAAAACTACAACTCATATGAAACGCATTTACACTACCCTTTTAAGCCTGTGCTTCACCATGATGATGATGGCACAGGGGTGGCCTGCCAACTATGGCGGAGTGATGCTCCAGGGATTCTACTGGGACTCCTTTGGCGACACCCGATGGACAAACCTCGAGTCGCAAGCCAAGGAGCTCGGACTGTTCTACGACCTCGTGTGGCTGCCACAGAGCGGCAACTGCGGCGGCACCTCCATGGGCTACGACGACTGCTACTGGTTCCCCGGCGGCAACGGCTACAACAGCTCCTTCGGTAACGAGAGCCAGCTGCGCTCGCTCATAAAGACCTTCAAGGAAAACCACATAGGAGCCATTGCCGACGTGGTGATAAACCACCGCAAGAGCACCAACGGATGGTTCGGCTTTCCCAGTGAGACCTACAAGGGCAAGACCTACACCATGAGTTCCACCGACGTGGTAAGCGACGACGATGGCGGCAAAGCCAAGACCGAAGCCAACAAGCTGGGAGTGAGTCTGGGCAATGCCGAGGAGAACGATGCTGCCACTGGAAGGAAAGGTGAAGGATGGGACGGCATGCGCGACCTCGACCACAAGAGCACCAACGTGCAGACCATCTGCAAAGCCTATACCAAGATGCTTCTCGAAGACCTCGGATATACCGGTTTCCGCTACGACATGGTCAAGGGCTATCCCTCGAAATACACCGCCATGTATAACGCCAATGCCGGAGTGAAATACTCCGTGGGAGAATACTGGGACGGCAACGCTGCCACACTCAAGAAATGGATTAACGGCACCAAGATTGACGGCACCGTGCAGTCGGCTGCCTTCGACTTCGCCTTCCGCTACACCGTGCGCGACGCCCTCAGAGGAAGCAACAACGACAACAACTCCAACAACTGGAAACAGTCGCCAAACTGGTCGCTCCTCGGCAATGCCAGCCTGATGTCAGATGCCAGCTATCGCCGCTACAGCGTCACCTTCATTGAGAACCACGACACCGAATACCGCAGCTCATCAGAGCAGCAAGACCCCATACGCCGCGACACCATCGCCGGCAACGCATGGCTCCTTGCCAACCCGGGCACACCCTGCGTGTTCCTCAAGCACTGGAAAGACTACAAGGACGAAATCAAGCAAATGATTGAAGCCCGCAAGATTGCCGGCATCAACAACCAGAGCGTATATGCCAACGAAAGCAGCGGCAGCACCGGCGTGGTGAGAAAGGTGGGCAGCAGCAGCTCCGACTACAGACTGCTCGTAGCCGTAGGCTCCAACGCCGGCAGCTACAAGGCCTCCGGCGAATGGGTGCAGGTATTGAGCGGATACCACTACAAGTATTTCCTCAACACCTCTACTGAGACAGCATGGGCTGACGTGCCTTCACAGGAAGTGAGCAGCGACGTGAAGGTGAAGCTCACCGCCGTGAGCAAGACAGCAGGTGCCAAGCTCGTATACACCACCGACGGCACCAACCCCACAGCCAAGAGCACAGCAGTGAACAGCGGCACCACCATCACCGTGAGCAAAGGCTCAGTGCTCAAGGTTGGACTGCTCAAGGGCAGCAGCGTGAGCGGCATCATCACACGCGAATACTGGTCGTCAAACTTCACCCCGCGCAACATCGATGTATATGTTAACCTCGACAACTGCGACTGGAGCGACAAGTCCTACTGCAACTTCTGGTCATGGGGCGGCGACGGCAGCCACTCGCCAGCCTCCGGCACATGGCCCGGCGACAAGGTCACCGAAACCGTCACTCTCGACGGCAAGCAGTGGTTCCACAAGTCGTTTACCATCAACAGCGCCACCGACTTCGTGAGCTTCGTGTTCAGCTCAGGCACCGGTTCACCGCAGACCGTTGACCTCGGCAGCGACTTCGGAGGCTATCGCCAGAGCGTATGCTTCGAGATTACCAGCGAGAAAGAAGGCGGCAAATACCTCGTCAACGACGTTACCGACCAGCACCCCTCGTCAATCAATGCCATTACCACCAAACCCGCGGGTCCCTTCTCCAACGCCTACTACACCCTCAGCGGACAGAAGATTGACAAACCCACACAAAAAGGCATCTACATCCATAACGGAAAGAAGATAATAGTGAGATAACAAACGGTAAATCAGCAACTAACAACAAGAACGGCAGACAAAAAGTCTGCCGTTTTTTTGTTGCTTATGGAAAAAACACTATCTTTGCAGACAAAGGACATTCAAACACATCAAAAACCTATCCACACTATGAAAAAAACCTTCACGCTTCTGCTTTTATTGTGCCTCACAGCCATCAGCGCCATGGCACAGGAAACAAACACCTTCATACCACGATATGCAGGCGGAGACATATCGCTCCTACCCTCATACGAAGCCAACGGAACAAGGTATCGCGACCTCAACGGAAAGGTCATTCCAGATATCATACCCTTCTGCAAGGACGCAGGACTCAACACCATGCGCGTGCGCCTCTTCGTAGACCCCTCAAAGGCTCCTGCCGACGAGATTGCCGAAGGTGTGCGTCAGGACCTTGACTATGTGAAAGCCTTGGGCAAGCGCATCAAGGATGCCGGAATGAAACTCATGCTCGACTTCCACTATTCCGACACATGGGCAGACCCGGTGAACCAATGGACACCCGACGCATGGAAAGACCTCAGCGACACCGAGCTCTACGACAAAATCTATGAATATACCAAGGAAGTGCTACAGGAGATGAAAGCCGCAGGAGCCGAGCCCGACTTCATACAAACTGGCAACGAGATAAGCTACGGACTATGCTGGGGACCCTACGGCACAAAGTCACCCGTGAAAGCCTCCGACAACTGGAAACGCTTCGCCACCCTCCTCAACCGTGCAAGCAAGGCATGTCGCGAGGAATGTCCTGATGCAAAAGTCATCGTCCACACCGAGTTTGTGAGAAACCCCGGAATGATCACCTACTTCTACGACAACATAACCAAATGGAACGTCGACTACGACATCATTGGCACAAGCTTCTACTCCTACTACCACGGCGACTTAGATGACCTCGACAATGCACTGACAATCATGGAAGGCTACGGAAAAGAAATCATGGTAGTGGAAATGGCATACTACCACGCCTACCAGTGCGCCATCTCAGGCTCAGGAAAAGACCTGAGCGGCATCTATCCCATAAGCCAGGAAGGACAGGCACTCTACCTGAAAGCACTCATCGACGTGCTCCTCAAGCACGACACCGTGACAGGACTGTTCTGGTGGTGGATGGAAGCCAACGAATACGGACACACCGGACCACAGCAGACTACCAAAGACTGGTACAACGCCAGCCTGTGGGACGACCAGACAGGTAAGGTGTCACCCGCACTCTTCGTTATGAAGGACTTCATAGGCGAGCAACCCACAGCCATCAACGCCGTGACGGCAGAAACAAAAGCTACCCCTTCGGCCCGCTACAACCTCAACGGACAGCGCGTGGGCAACAACTATAAAGGCATCGTGATAGAAAACGGAAAGAAAACCATAAGAAAATAAACTCCGTAATTTCCTATTAATCCATACCCCTATATAAAAAATACAACTAAAGAAGCCGCAGGCGATAAGTCGTCTGCGGCTTCTTTATATTCATATTAAGTTATGTGATTTGCCATCAAGTCCCAACATTTGTCTTACCAACAGCAAAACCGGCTCAATTCACCCCCCGAAAACATAGAAAATCGGCGTGAAACATTTTGTGAATAAACGTGAAGATTTGTAAATTTCTTTACAAATTCTTTAACATTTGGGCAGTAGGAAAGGCTCAAAAAATCACCCCTGTAACTCATTGGTAATCAAACGTTTGGAAGGGGCGTTTTAAAAGAGCCTCTTTTAGCGTGCAAAAGAGCCTCTTTTGGAAGGTAAAAGAGCCTCTTTCGCAACGCGAAAGTGGCACTTTCGTTTTCTCACTGTGCGGAGAATATTTTTCGTTCACATTTGTTAACTGTTTCACGGAATTGAAAATTCACGCAGAAAGGACATTTTCCTGTCCCGCAGAAAGGGCTTTTTTTCATATCCCGCAGAACTTTCCGATTAAGCGAGAGCAATCAAACTTGTTTGAATTGCCGAG
>CAMVSV010000041.1 GCA_947170265.1 uncultured Prevotella sp. | reverse complement strand
AAATCCTAATATTCATAGGGGCTGGATTGCAAATCCAGCCCAACTCACTCCTGCCCAACTCACTCCTGCCCTAACACTCCTGCCCTAACACTCCTGCCCATAAGGACAGCGTTTCTCGGATTGGTACGCCCCAAAAGGGGCAACCTGCAGTCAGCCCAGGGCAACGCCCTGGGTATGTGAGCAACAGAAACAAACGAATAACACCCATTACCCAGCAGCTATTAGATGCTGTATGGGTAATGGGTGCTATAATATAATAAGGTGTTATCAGATTTCCCAACCAATGGCTGAAGCGCCGAGCACTGCTGCACTGGCACCATCAAGCGAGCTGATGAGGAACTGAGCCTTGTCGCGGAAGATGGGCATTACATGCTCATTGTAGGACTTCTTTATAGGATCCATGATGAGGTCGCCAGCCTTTGCCATTCCACCGAAGAAGATGAATGCCTCAGGCGAAGAGAAGGCTGCGAAGTCAGCGCAAGCCTCACCAAGCATGTATCCTGTGAAGTCGTAAACAGACTTTGCGAGGACGTCACCTTTTCCGGCAGCTATCGACACGTCGAGAGAGGTGATTTTCTCGGGGTCGAGTTCACGGAGCAACGAAGGCTCATCGCGAGTCTGAAGGAACTCACGGGCGGTGCGTGCCACGCCAGTGGCAGAGCAGTAAGCCTCCAGACAGCCATTGCGTCCACATCCGCAGGAACGTCCGTTTTCGCGGCGCATGGTAACGTGTCCGAGCTCACCGGCGAAGCCGTCGCAGCCATAAACGAGCTGACCATTGATAACTATACCTGATCCCACACCTGTGCCGAGGGTGAGCATGATGAAGTTCTTCATTCCTCGTGCCACTCCATAGGTCATCTCACCGATGGCTGCTGCGTTGGCATCGTTGGTCATTGCAACTGGGATATTGAGTTTGTCGGAGAACATCTGTGCGAGGGGCACCACCTTGTCCTTTGCCCATATAAGGTTGGGAGCTTTCTCTATGGTACCGTTGTAGTAGTTGGCGTTAGGTGCGCCAATACCCATTGCCTTGATGTTTTCTATGCCACCAACCTGTTCGATGATAATCTGGAGAGCATCTACCGATGCCTTTACATAGTCTTCCACATCGGGATATTCCTGTGTCTTGATGGCTGTGGTAGCCTTTATCTCACCACGCTGGTCCACAATACCGAAAACAGAGTTTGTTCCTCCCAAATCCAAGCCAATGACATAAGGCTTTTGCTGTCGTACATCCATAATATTGAATTGTTTTTAGTTAATAATAATTTTCATGCTGTGCTGCACCGTCCAAGTGCAACGGCTCTGGTTGTGGTTCTACCTGCGAGCCTTTGTTTGTATGATGTTATTTATGCAAAGGTAGGAAAAAGATTGAACATTTTAACAATCGGAATGGATTATATCTATTATTTAACATTATTTTAGCCATGCCACTGCTTTTCATTGGTAATATTTCTATATAAGCAATCTTTTTCTTAACTTTGCAGCGAATATGAACTTGCCATTTCCATTTCAAATAGATATCCTGGACTGCATGTACAAGGGCATCCTCATAGGCATATTGGCATCGGCGCCGATGGGTCCTGTGGGTATACTGTGTGTGCAGCGCACGCTGAACAAAGGCAGGTGGTATGGTTTCGTCACTGGTATAGGAGCCGCTGCGAGTGATATTATCTACGCCTTGATAACAGGTTTCGGCATGAGTTTCGTAATGGACTTCATAAACAATGCCCAGAACAAGTTTCTGTTACAGATCTTTGGTTCGGTGATGCTGTTGTGCTTCGGACTGTATTGTTTCTTTTCCAACCCGATGAAGAACGCCCACCAGAGTTCCAACAAGAAAGGAACAATCAGCCACAATGCCTTCACGGCATTCTTGGTGACGCTGAGCAACCCGCTCATCATCTTCCTGTTCATGGCAACGTTTGCACAGTTTGCCTTCATCATTCCCGATCACCCGTTTGAGATGACGGTGGGTTACCTGTCGATTATTGCCGGTGCACTGATGTGGTGGTTTGGGTTGACATGGGTAATTGACAAGATACGCAGCAAGTTTGACACCAGCACAGTGATGATAATAAATAAGGTGATTGGTTCTATTGTTATCGTCTTCTCACTTGTTGGTCTTGTTGGATTGGTATTCAACCTTTACCAGTTACCTGAATTCTAACAATAGCATCATGTTTATAGCAAATCAACTCAGAAAGAAATCAATAGCCGAATATCTATTGTATATGTGGCAGGTGGAGGACATCATAAGAGCTTATGACTGTTCGCTGACCCGCTTGAAGCGCGAATACATACAACAGTTCCAATATACTGAAGAACAGAAGGAAGAGCTCACCGACTGGTATGGCAATCTGGTGAGGATGATGAATTCTGAGGGACTCCGGGAGAAAGGACACCTACAGATTAACAACATCATACTGAAAGACCTGGAAGAGCTCCACGGTGCACTGCTGCAGTCGAGCAAGTTTCCATTCTACTCGGCAGAGTACTACCGTGTGCTGCCATTCATCGTAGAGCTGCGCAACAAAGGGGCTGCCAGCAAGGGTGAGTCGGAGATAGAGACATGCTTCAACGCCCTCTACGGCACCATGATGCTCAGGCTCCAGAAGAAAGACATCACCACCGAGACACAACACGCCATAAAGGAGATAACCACCCTCGTGGGGATGCTCTCCGACTATTACCTGAAAGACAAGACCGAGGGTCTGGTCTTTGACGAATGAAACAAACAAAGAGACTATGAATATACTTATAACCGGATGCAACGGTCAGCTGGGCAATGAGATGCAGCTCTTGGAAGCCAGCCATCCCGACCACCGTTTCTTCAACACCGACGTAGCGGAATTAGACATAACCGACAGAGAAGCCATAGACGCTTTTGTGACAGACAACGACATTGACGGCATAGTTAACTGCGCTGCCTATACGGCAGTAGACAAAGCTGAAAGCAATGAGGAGCTATGCAAGAAACTCAATGCCGAAGCACCGGAGAACCTTGCGGCAGCAATAGAGAAACGCCACGGATGGTTCATACAGATAAGCACAGACTATGTGTTTGACGGGACGGCACACACACCCTACACCCCCGACGATGCCACCTGTCCGAACTCGGTATATGGAGCCACGAAGCTCAACGGTGAGAAGGGCGCCATGGCAGCATGCTGTCGCACCATGATCATCAGGACGGCATGGCTCTACTCCACCTTCGGCAACAACTTCGTGAAAACGATGATACGACTGGGAGAAGAGAGAGACCAGCTCGGAGTGATATTCGACCAGATAGGCACGCCTACCTATGCCCGCGACCTTGCCGTAGCTATAATGACAGCCATAGAACAAGGTATCACACCCGGCATATACCACTTCAGCAACGAAGGTGCAATAAGCTGGTATGACTTCACCAAAGCCATACACAGGATAGCAGGAATAACGGGTTGCAACGTGAGACCCATACACACCAGTGAATATCCCACCCCTGCGGCACGTCCACACTACAGCGTGCTTGACAAAACAAAGATAAAAGACACCTACGGCATAACCATACCCTACTGGGAAGAAAGCCTCAGAGAGTGTATAGACAAACTGAAAGGACAATAAAAGGGGGAAATCAAGGTGAGTTCCATCAATAACCACCGTAAGGATAAAAGTAAAAGAAGTTAGAAGAAGAAATGAATCAGGAAATAGAGAGAAGACGCACCTTTGCCATCATAAGCCATCCAGATGCCGGAAAGACCACACTGACAGAGAAGTTCCTGTTGTTTGGAGGACAGATTCAGGTGGCAGGAGCCGTGAAGAGCAACAAGATAAGAAAGACAGCCACCAGCGACTGGATGGACATAGAGAAGCAACGCGGCATATCGGTGTCGACCTCAGTGATGGAGTTTGACTATACGCCCGATGGGTCGGACACAGAATATAAGGTGAACATACTCGACACGCCGGGACACCAGGACTTTGCCGAAGATACCTATCGCACACTCACCGCGGTAGACTCTGCCATAATTGTTGTTGACGGAGCAAAAGGCGTGGAGACACAGACACGCAAGCTGATGGAGGTGTGCCGAATGAGAAACACACCCGTGATTATCTTCATAAACAAGATGGACAGAGAGGGACGCGACCCTTTTGACCTGCTCGACGAACTCGAAGAAGAACTGAAAATCAAGGTCAGACCCCTGTCGTGGCCCATAAACCAAGGTGCAAGATTTAAGGGTGTGTACAATATTTACGAGAACAAACTCGACCTGTTTACTCCCGACAAGCAGAGGGTGACAGAAAAGGTGGAGGTCGACATGAACAGCTCTGCACTTGACGAGCGTGTCGGTGAAAGTGACGCACAACAACTGAGAGACGACCTTGAGCTGGTGGATGGAGTATATCCTGAGTTCAACGTAGACACATACCGCAAGGCTGAGGTGGCACCTGTTTTCTTCGGCTCTGCCCTGAACAACTTCGGAGTGCAGGAGCTGTTGAACTGTTTCGTGAAGATTGCACCGTCGCCCAAGCCCACCAAGGCAGAAGAGCGCGACATTGAACCGGACGAGCCTAAATTCACAGGGTTTATCTTCAAGATTACAGCCAACATCGACCCCAACCATAGGTCGTGCATAGCCTTCTGCAAGGTGTGCAGCGGAAAGTTTGTAAGAAATCAGCCATACCTTCATGTGAGACAAGGTAAGACTGTAAGGTTCTCTTCACCAACACAGTTCATGGCACAGCGCAAGTCAACCATAGAAGAAGCATGGCCGGGCGACATTGTCGGTTTGCCCGACAATGGCATCTTCAAGATTGGTGACACTCTGACAGAAGGTGAAAAGATACATTTCAGAGGACTTCCCTCGTTCTCTCCAGAGATGTTCAAATACATAGAGAACGATGACCCCATGAAAGCCAAGCAGCTGGAGAAAGGCATTCAGCAGCTGATGGATGAAGGTGTGGCACAGCTGTTTGTCAACCAGTTTAACGGAAGAAAAATAATCGGCACCGTGGGACAGCTTCAGTTTGAAGTCATACAATATCGTTTGGAGAATGAGTATAATGCCAAGTGCCGGTGGGAACCTGTTCACTTGTATAAGGCATGCTGGATAGAGGCTGACGATGAGAAGGAGCTTGATGCCTTCAAGAAACGCAAGTATCAGTATATGGCCAAGGACAGGGAAGGCAGGGATGTGTTCCTGGCTGACAGTGGCTATGTGCTATCAATGGCACAGCAGGACTTTGAACACATAAAGTTCCATTTCACAAGCGAGTTCTGACACAAAGACAGAAGTTCTGTCGGAGAGTAAGATATCAAAAAAGAGGATGCCCTGATGAGCATCCTCTTTCTCGTATTGTGTAACATGTATTTCGTGATTATCCTCCGAAGTTATCATACATGATGCTTTCAGGATCAACACCGAGACCATCGAGCATCTGTACGACAGCATTTGACATTGGACCGGGACCGCACATGTAGTATTCAATATCCTCGGGAGCCTCATGGTCTTTGAGGTAAGTGTTGAACATCACCTGATGTACGAAGCCAGGAGTGTATGCCACACCAGCAGCGTCGGCAGCTGGGTCCGGACGGTCGAGGGCGAGATGGAAGTGGAAATTCTTGAATTCCTTCTCAAGGTTATGGAAGTCATCAAGATAGAACACTTCATTCAGGGCACGAGCACCATAGAAGTAGTGCATCTCGCGATCTGT
This sequence comes from uncultured Prevotella sp., assembly GCA_947170265.1. Taxonomy (GTDB): domain Bacteria; phylum Bacteroidota; class Bacteroidia; order Bacteroidales; family Bacteroidaceae; genus Prevotella. The sequence goes on along the minus strand of CAMVSV010000041.1, from coordinate 13,678 downwards.
TGTGTGGAGGGTCTTCGTCATGTGCATGATCTGAGCACGGAGAGGAGCCATACCGGCACCACCACCAACCCATATCATCTCCTTCTTTGAGTCGAAGTGTGGGTGGAAGTCACCAAACGGACCACTCATGATAACCTTGTCACCGGGCTTGAGTGAGAAGATGTAGCTTGATGCTATACCTGGATTGACCTCCATGAAACCACTGCGGTCGGGTTTGAACGGTGGGGTTGCTATGCGGACGGTGAGCATGAATACGTCGCCCTCAGCCGGATAGTTTGCCATGGAATAGGCACGGATGGTGGGTTCCGGGTTCTTACACTTGAGGTCGAACATCTTGAATTTCTCCCATGCTGGCAGATACTCGTCGGTGATGAGACTCTTGTCGAAATCCTTGTCATAGTCGATGCAATCGAATGCAGGTATCTTGATCTGTGCATACGAACCAGGGAGGAAGTCCATGTGTGCTCCCGGAGGAAGCTGCACCTTGAATTCCTTGATGAACGTTGCAACGTTGGTATTGGAGATGACGGTACACTCATACTCCTTAACACCGAGGATGCTTTCGTCAACATGTATCTTCATGTCGCTCTTCACCTTGCACTGGCATCCCAGACGCCAGTTGTTCTTTATTTCCTTACGGCTGAAGTGTGGTTTCTCGGAGTCGAGAATTTCACCTCCACCTTCAAGCACCTGCACCTTGCACTGTCCGCACGATGCCTTACCACCACACGCTGATGGCAGGAAGATACCGTTTTGGTTGAGCGTTGCCATGAGGTTATTACCCTGTGGCACGTTGATGGTGCGTTCACCATTGATCTCAATGTTCACGTTTCCACTTGGGCTAAGGTATTTCTTAGCTACGAGCAGAATGATTACGAGCAGGAGTATGACTATCAGGAATACTCCTATGCTATATGCTATAAACTGTCCCATAAGTGTGTGTCTTAAATGTTTAGTCCGCTGAAGCACATCATGGCCATGGCCATGAGTCCTACGGTAATGAATACTATTCCCAGTCCTTGCAGCGGGCGTGGTACATCGCTATATTGCATCTTCTCACGGATGGCACCCATTGCCACGATGGCGAGTGTCCAGCCGATACCTGAGCCGAAGCCATAGACCACAGCATCCCAGATGGATGTTATTGCCTGCGAGTTGGTAGGCTCGAGGAGTATGCGCTGCTGCATGAACAGCGATGCACCCATGATGGCGCAGTTTACAGCTATCAGCGGCAGGAAGATACCGAGGGCAGCGTAGAGCGACGGAGAGTATTTCTCTACTGTCATCTCCACCAGCTGAACCATTCCGGCAATGACCGCGATAAAGAGAATGAATGAGAGATAGCTGAGGTCAACTCCAGGCACGAGGCAGTCAGGACCCAACACCTTAGTTTGCAACAGGTAGTTGACGGGCACTGTAACGGTGAGTACGAATGTCACTGCCAATCCCAGTCCCAATGATGTCTTCACCGTCTTCGACACAGCAAGGTATGAACACATGCCGAGGAAGAAGGCGAAAATCATGTTGTCAACAAATATCGATCTGAATAATAAGCTTATTGCGTGTTCCATTTTTACTTCTCCTTATAAAAATATGCACGATGAACCCAAATGACCACACCCACAAGGATGAGAGCCATGGCAGGCATTGTCATCATTCCGTTGTTTACATAACCGAAATCATAGAAGCTCTGGGGAAGGATCTGAAATCCCATGAGCGAGCCTCTACCGAAGAACTCACGCAGGGCACCTACGATGACAAGTATCATGGCATAGCCAAGACCATTGCCCACACCGTCGAGGAACGAAGGCCAAGGCTTGTTCATCATGGCGAAGGCTTCCAGTCGACCCATGAGTATACAGTTGGTTATAATCAGTCCGACATATACGCTCAACTGAACACTCACATCGTAGGCAAAAGCCTTGAGTATCTGCGAGACGATGGTCACGAGAGCAGCCACCACTACCAGCTGAACCACAATTCTTATTCTGTTGGGTATGGTGTTGCGAATGACAGATATTATCACGTTTGAGAATGCTGTAATGATGGTAACAGCCAATCCCATTACTATAGCTGGTTTGAGCTGCGAAGTAACAGCCAGTGCCGAGCATATACCCAACACCTGTATGAGGATTGGGTTGTCGAGGTTCAGCGGATTAGTGAATACCTCTTTGTTTTGTTTACTGAATAATGCCATGGCTATTTTTTCTTTAGTGCGTTGATGTATTGAGGCAGACCGTTACGAAGCATCTCTGACACACCGTTGGAAGTGAGTGTAGCTCCTGTGACACAGTCTACTTCAGATGATTTGTTTTCAACCTTCTTGACAACGGCAATTGCAACGTTTCCGTCATCAGACATAATCTTCTTGCCTTGGAAGTTCTCCTGCCATGCCTGAGAGTCTTTAATCTCTGCTCCGAGACCGGCTGTCTCACTCTCATGGTTGAAATATGCACCATAGATGGTGTTCAGGTCGTCGTTGACTGACACGAAAGCACTTATTCCTCCCCAAAGACCCATGCCTTTGAGTGGGAACACATACTTGGTCTTACCATCAATGTTGCAAACATAGTAGTCAAGTCCGTTGATTTTAGTCTCTTCCTTCACCACATCCTTGTATTTAGCTTCAGCTTCGGCACCATCGAGTCCACGAATATTGAGCGAATAAAGGATTTGTTTCTTTATGTCGAGAGCGACATTTGCATCCTGCATGGGTTTGAGAGCCTGATAGACAAAAGCCAAGAGGAATGCCACTACTACTACGAGTATCGCACTATATATAATAATGTACGAATTGGAATTGGTGTTCAGTTTCATTTTATACCTCCTCTCTTCATACGTTTTGTAATGTTACGTTCCACAATGAAGTGGTCTATGGTTGGAGCAAACATGTTTCCAAAGAAGATTGCAAGCATCATACCCTCTGGATAACCTGCATTCATGACACGAATGACCACAGCCATGGCACCTATGAGGAAACCATAGATATACTTGCCTCCTTCAGTACGGCACGAGGTAACAGGGTCGGTAGCCATGAATACTGCTCCGAAGGCAAATCCACCAAGGATGAATTGATGCCACCACTCCATGGTTGTCTCCCCCGTAGCCTGGAAGAGTGCTGCCATGACACCACCACCAACGAATACGCTGAGCATGGTGCGCCACGATGCGATACCTGTAAGGAGGAGTATAACTGCACCAATGGCAATGGCAATGACAGATGTCTCACCGATGGAGCCAGGAATGAAACCGCATATCATGTCGCAGAGAGAAGCGTCAGGGTTCACGCCCTGGGCAATCTGTCCCAGCGGTGTGGCTTGAGTAAAGCCATCGGGAAGGGTATTGCCCAATCCGAATATAGATTCCTGAGATACCCATACTGTGTCGCCTGTCATCTTTGAAGGATAAGAGAAGAACAAGAACATACGGGCTGCTATAGCCGGATTAAAGATGTTCATTCCCGTTCCTCCGAAAATCTCCTTACAGAAGATAACAGAGAACGCACATGCCAAGGCAAGCATCCATAGCGGACAGCCCACAGGTATGATGAGAGGTATGAGTATACCGCTCACGAGATAGCCCTCTTGTATCTCTTCGTTTTTCCACTGCGCCCAGGCAAATTCAATGCCCAGACCAACGATGTAGCTTACCAAAATCTTCGGCAACACGGCGAGGAAGCCATATGCGAAGATCTCAAAGAACGATGCTGAAGCAAGTGTGCCGGCAGCGAGATAGTTCTGGTAGCCAACATTATACATACCAAACAACATTGCAGGCATGAGAGCAATCACAACAAAGCTCATAATGCGCTTAGAATCGATGGCATCGTGTATGCTCACTCCTGTCTTTGATGTGGTATTTGGAACAAAAAGGAATGTCTCAAATCCGTCAAAGACACTTCTGAATGCGTGCAACTTGCCATCCTTCTCAAAGTTTGGCTTAATTCTATCAAGGTAATTTCTTAATGCTTTCATCTATGAATTCTCCTTTCTGAGGATGTCGAGACCCTCTCTTACAATTTTCTGGAGTTCCAGTTTCGATGAGTCAACAAACTCTGCTACGGCAAAATCCTCAGGCGACACTTCATAGATGCCCAGCTGTTCCTGGCGGTCTATGTCACCCGCAATGATAGCCTTGATAAGATACTCTCCATAAATATCCATAGGTAGTACCCTATCGTATTCACCGCTCATGATTATCTTACGCTCACCACCCTTGACACGCGCATCAAGAGTATACTCCTTTGACTTTCCAAACAGCCATGAGAAGTAAGACCTGTTGGCTGAGAACTGTTTGAAACGCGGCATAATCCATCCTGCCATCTCATGAGTGTCGTCACCCTCGGGAATAGCTGTGATTTCTGAAGTATGCGCTCCCAGATAGTCGTCTTTCGTGCATGGTCTGCCAGTGAGGGGATTACCGTTGATGAGTCTCACTGTCCTGGCATCATCAACATTGCCTTCAACAATGGCACCAATGGGTGTTCCAACGAGAGCATCGACATAAGCAGGCTGCTTGATTTCACTTCCGGCAACTGCAACGGTGCGTGTGAGGTTCACCTTTCCTGTGTTGAACAGTCTACCGAAGAATATCACTGCCGTTGGGTCTACCGTCCATACCACTTCACCTTTGTTTACAGGGAGTGTGTTATTTACCTGAACACCTACATTTCCAGCGGGACATGGTCCGTCAAAAATAGTAACCTCGGCATCTGCAGCATTCACGAGAACCTCAGCCGACTGCATGCGTCCTACTCCGAGATATACTTTGGCAATCTTGGCAAGCGCAGATATACCTGTTTGGAAATCAGCCTCATTGCCTTTTAATTCATACTCGAAATCAGCAGCAAGGGGCATGTCACGCAATGCTGACACGAAGATAGCCTTTGGTGTGGTATCGGGTGTTGTTGATACAGCGTAGGGAAGCTGGCTGATATAGCCAAAGAGACCAGCTTCAAGCAACGTCTCTTTCACCTCATCGGCAGAAAGAGTGTCAACCTTGCGCTTACCAAAATCCTTGAACACTTGCTCTTTGTCGGCCTCAACCTTAACCGAGAGCACCTTACGTCGCTCACCTCGTACAACAGCAGTAACCTTACCGCTCACGGGGGACGCAAACTTCACGTCGGGACAATTCTTGTTTACAAACAAGGCGTCCCCGGCTTTAACAATATCACCTTCACGGACAACCACCTTCGGTGTAACACCAACAAAATCATCGGGAACGAGAGCAAACTCACCCGGTGTGTTTATTGGCATTTTAGCTTCAGCAGCTTTCCCTTTAAGGTTAATGTTTAAGCCTTTACGCAACTTAATAACATTTGCCATAACTATATTAAAAAAGATATTGAATTATTGTTCTGCTAACAATCTCAAAAGCAGCCGCAAAATTAACAAATTTATAGCAATTTGAGCAGAAAAAGAATGTTTAATTTTACAATAATGGGGAAAATTCGTAGTTTTGCAATCTATTTGGAAAGCTGAGATTACAATTTTGAAGAGATTAAGGAAAATAACGAGCACCATTATATGGATTATGACAGGTGGCTATCTAATGCTGATAGGCATACTGCAGTTGCCATTCGCCCAGGCTTTTATTGGCAAGCAGGTTGGCAATGCGCTTGAATCCAAGCTTGGTACAAAGACGGAGATTGGGCGAATTAATCTTGGTCTTCTAAACAGAATAATCATTGACGACGTATTGCTTTATGATCAGTCGCAAAAAAAGATGCTACAAGCATCACGGCTGTCGGTAAAGCTCAATCTCATAGAACTCATTTCATCGGGGAAGATACAGGTTTCGTCGGCACAGCTTTTCGGAACAAGAGCATTTCTGTATAAGGAAAATCCCAAGGCTACACCTAACTTTCAGTTTGTAATTGATTCTCTATCATCAAAAAAAGACGAACCCTCTAACCTTGACATCAGAATACAATCATTGATTATAAGAAATGGCTCAGTAAAATACGACATTCTGAATGCACCGAAGACACCAGGTAAATTCAATCCGAACCATATTCACATATCAAATATTTCTGCACACATGATGCTCCACACACTTACCAACGACTCACTGTCGGCAAGTGTGAGAAAGCTTACGTTCAGAGAAGCCTCAGGCATTGACGTCCACACTCTGGCGTTTGATTTTAATGCAGGAAAAAACAATGCCGTGGTCAACGATTTAGCCATCAAGCTACCCAACACCAATATCAAGGTAAAGAATATCGAGGCTGGCTACCAGCTGAAAGACAATAAGCTTGAAACTAACTCTCTAACATACAAAGTTCAAATTGACAAATCCGACATAACACCTTGTGACCTAATAGCTTTACAACCAAAGTTAAAGAATTTCAATAATACTTTTTCAATAAATTCAGACATAGAAGGAACCGCCAACAAACTAAACATCAACGAGCTGCACTTAGCCACTTCTGACAGAAGCATAGCCCTTGACGGCAACGGAATGATAAACAAGACCGCAACAGCTTTAAACTGGAAGACGTTCATCAACGACATGACCGTAAACGCCAGCACCGTAAAACAACTTCACGACATTCTTAGGAAAAATAAGATACAACTACCCGAAGAGCTTACGCGTCTCGGAAATATAAAGTTCAGCGGTGAGGCATCAGGTATCGGCGGTGCACTTTCTGCCAGAGGCAATATAAAGACGGATGCGGGAAATGCCAAGATGGACATTACCCTCAGCAACAACCATCTCAAGGGAAACATTGAGACTCACGAGCTGAACGTGGGAAAGATAACAAACAATAATGATTTTGGAATAGTAACAGCAAAGTTACAAGCTGACGGCACCATGTACGGCAACGCTTCTCTTCCTTTCAGCAAGCTATCTGTCAATGCCGCCGTAAGTCGTTTTGACTATAATGGATACCAATACCGCAACATCAAAGTTGAAGGAGACTATCATAATTCACTTTTCAACGGAAAAGTCGCCATACACGATGCCAATGCCGACATGGAGATTAACGGCTTGGTGGCATTAGAAAAGAAACAGCCGAAAGTTAAACTAAGCACTACAATATCACATCTCGTCCCAAAGGCTATCGGTTTTGGCAACATGATGGGCAACAAATCCTTCCAGCTACAGGCTGAGGCGGATTTTGAAGGCAGCAGCATTGAACATTCAAGCGGTTTCCTCAATGTTTCCAACTTTACAATGAAAGATGCGAAAACACAGTTCTCATTCAATAACCTCACGCTTAACACCGGCTACCACGACGGCGAACACTTCGTAGATGTAGACAGCGATTTCGGAAACATACTCATTCGTGGAAAATACAACTATGAGACTCTGCCCCAAAGCTTCATAAATCTCGTTGCCCATAAGTTACCCACATTGCCTGGGTTGCCAAAGAACATCGTTCAGAGTGACAATGATTTTGCCATCATTGCCAACATTCACGACGCATCTTTCCTCAAACACATCGTTGATGTGCCCGTCTATATATACCAGCCTCTCCACTTAAAGGGAATGCTCAACGACAAAGAGCATGATGTAGAGATGGATATCAGCATTCCAAGCTTCAGGTATGACACCCACAGGTTTGAGAACACCCACATCTACCTCACTACAAGCAACAACATTCTCCATGCCACGTCTCAATCTGACAAGGTATATGATGACGGCAGAAGACTCTCGGTAGAGCTCAATGCCGATGCTGCCGACAACAAACTCACCACAAGTGTTCTGTTCAACACACACAACAGCCTGCAGATGCGGGGAACTATGAATGCCGAGACGGAATTTTTCAAGACAGAGACAGGAAAAGATGCTGCACATGTACGCATACATCCTTCAGAATTCTTTATAGACGACAACAGGTGGGAGGTTCAGCCATCCGATATTATATACTCTAAGAACAACCTCAATATTGACCACTGCCAGATAAGCAACAACAACCAGCATGTCATTATAAGCGGAAGTGCTACCACAAACCCCGATGACTCAGTAACTATAGACATGAAGGACATCGACGTGGCATACATCCTCAACATTGTAGATTTCCACAGCGTGGAGTTTTCGGGACTTGCCACAGGAAGAGCTACCGTCAAGAACCTGCTCGCCACGCCAACAGCTCAGGCCGCGCTCAGTGTCAGCGACTTCAGGTTTGAGAACGGACGCATGGGAACGCTCCATGCCAACGTTAGCTACGACAACTCCCAGATTGACATCAACGCGGTATGCAACGACCAGCCCTATGGCAGCACATATATAAAAGGGTATATATCGCCAGAGAAAAACTATATTGACTTAGGCATAAAGGCTGAAGGCACACGATTGGAGTTCATACAGAATTTCTGTGGGTCATTCATGCAGAACGTTGAAGCTCATGGCAACGGACACTGCAGAGTGTTCGGCGACCTGAGAGCTATAAACCTTGAGGGACAGGTAGTTGCCAACGGACAACTCGGCATTTCAACACTCAACACCACATATACCCTCAACAATGACACCATCACGATGGTGCCCAACGAGATAATCTTACAACGAGACACCATCTACGACAGGGAACACCACATGGGAATAGTTGAAGGAGCCCTCCACCATAACAATCTCAAGAATCTCACCTTCGACATAAACGTTGAAGCGCAAAAACTTCTTGCCTATGACTTCCATGACTATGGCAATCAGGTGTTCTACGGCACGGTGTATGGCACAGGCAACTGTAAGATACAGGGACGCAAAGGAGAGATTATCTTCGACATCGACGCCACGCCGGAAGAAGACTCATTCATCGAATATAACGCGGCGGGACCTGAAGGTATCAGCTCAGGAGAGTTCATTGACTGGACAAATGCCACATTCTCGCCACACACATCCTACAACGACAGTCAAAACGACACCCCTACCCTGCTGAGATATTGGAACACATTAAGCACCACTCCATACAACAGCACCCAATATAGTCTTTTCTCTGACAGCATGGCACTGAGAAACAACAAAATCCCCTTCCTCAAGGAAGAACATGGAAACGACATCAAGCCAGATGCCACAAACATCTACCTGAACTTCAACGTTAACACCACACCAGACTTCACACTCCGCGTGCTCATGGACGAACAGACAGGCGACAAAATCTCACTTGTGGGCAACGGAGCCATAAGAGCCACTTTCTTCAACAAAGGAACACTAAACATGTATGGCAACTACCTCATTGACCACGGTACCTATACCATGACCATTCAGAATGTCATAAAGAAAGAGTTCATGTTCCAGCAAGGCTCAAGCATCATCTTCGGAGGAGACCCCTTCAATGCTGCCCTGCACTTGAAAGGACTATACACCCTACCCGCGGTGAGCCTCTCTGACCTGCAAATGGGAAGTTCCTTCACTCACAACAACATCAGAGTAAACTGCACCATGGACATAGAAGGCACGGCAGGAGCACCCACCGTGACATTCGGTCTCGACATGCCCACCCTCAACGCCGATGCCCAACAAATGATACTCTCAGTCATGAACTCCGAAGAAGACATGAACCAGCAGGTGTTCTATCTGTTAGCTGTAGGACGCTTCATGCCGCAAGGTACGAACAATGCCAACCAAGAAAGCACCACCCAACAAAGCCAGACATCACTCGCCATGCAGAGCATACTCAGTGGCACCATATCACAACAGATAAATGCGGTATTGTCAAACGTCGTAAAGAGCAACAACTGGAATTTCGGGGCCAACATCTCAACAGGCGACGAAGGTTTCAACAATGCTGAATACGAAGGACTACTCTCTGGCAGACTCCTTGACAACCGACTGCTCATAAATGGAGAGTTCGGCTACCGCGACAATGTAAATACTGAAAACAAATCATCGTTTATTGGCGATTTCGACGTACAATACCTGCTCCATCCAAATGGAAACCTTGCCGTGAAAGTCTACAATCAGACCAACGACAGATACTTCACCCGTAACACACTCACCACTCAGGGAGTTGGTCTTATCGTAAAGAAAGATTTCACAAACATAAGAGATTTGTTCAGAAGCAACAGGAAGAAAGGAAAAAAGAAAGACACGCACCCAAGCAAGGAAGGCGATAGTGTAAAATCCACTGAACAACACTAAAGTGTTATATTATCTTAAAAAAGACGAAATAAAAAGGAAGGAAGCACACATTATACAAATAAAAACACTAATTTTGCGGCGAATTTCGAGAAAAGACAATAATAAATGTCCGTTTGGGCTCAAAAAAGTACTGGCACGACGCCATGTCGCCTGACGGAGAAAACCGTTTACAATAATTAATAATGTACGCAATTGTAGAAATTAACGGTCAGCAGTTCAAAGCCGAGAAGGGTGCTAAGCTCTTCGTCAACCGCATCAAGGATGCCGAGGAAGGCAAGGCTGTTGAGTTTGACAAGGTGTTGCTCGTAGCAGATGGTGACACAGTCAAGGTAGGCGCACCAACCGTAGAAGGTGCAAAGGTAGAAGCTGAGGTTCTGAATCCTCTGGTAAAAGGTGAAAAGGTAATCGTGTTTAAGAAGAAGCGCCGCAAGGGCTATCGCGTTAAGAACGGTCACCGCCAGCAGTACACTCAGATTGAAGTTAAATCAGTAATTGCTTAAACTTTGGAGGACTAAGAAATGGCACATAAAAAAGGTGTAGGTAGTTCTAAGAACGGACGCGAATCAGCTTCGCAGAGACTTGGCATTAAGATTTTCGGTGGTCAGAAGGTTATTGCAGGCAACATCATCGTTCGCCAGCGTGGCACAAAGCACAACCCTGGCAAGAATGTTGGTCTTGGTAAAGACGACACACTGTATGCACTTGTTGACGGCACTGTGGAATTCCACAAGGGCAAATTCAACAAGAGTGTGGTTAACGTAATACCGGAGGCTTAACGCTCAAGCTCAAAAAAAATTAACAACTATTCCAAACAAACAAATAATCCCGATTCTTCCTTGAAGAGTCGGGATTTACTTTTATAAATAAATTCTTCTACTTGAAGTAACGTTTCAACAGCCCGGCAAAGCCTGCACCATGGCGAGCTTCATCTTTAGCCATTTCATGAACGGTATCGTGAATGGCATCCAGTCCGGCTGCTTTAGCATTCTTTGCAATACGGAACTTGTCTTCACAGGCACCCTGCTCGGCAGCAGCACGTTTCTCAAGGTTTGTCTTTGTATCCCAAACACACTCTCCGAGCAGTTCTGCAAACTTGGCTGCATGTTCAGCCTCTTCGAAGGCATAACGCTTGAAGGCTTCAGCTATTTCGGGATAACCCTCACGGTCAGCTTGACGTGACATGGCGAGATACATTCCCACTTCCCCACACTCTCCATTGAAATGATCTCTGAGGTCGTTGATCATCTCATCATCGGCACCTGGCAGTTTACCATCACCTATCTTGTGAACTGTGGCAAATGTCATGTCACCATCATCTTTCAACTCAGAGAACTTGCTTGCCGGAGCCTTGCATATAGGACATTTCTCGGGAGCTTCAGTTCCCTCATAGATGTAGCCGCATACGGCACAAATGAATTTTTTCTTCATAATGATTTGTATTTATTAGTTTACGAAAATGTTTTTGTAGTATTTTACTTCATACTATTTGCAAATATAAAAAAAAGTTTGGATATTCTCCAAACTTTTTCTCTGTATAAGGCTTTTTAATCTCTATTTTGTATTCTTCACTTTCTCTATGAGTTCATCTGGTGTCAGAAGCAATTGTTCGCCAGTGACCATATCCTTCAGTGTTGCCTTGCCTTGGCTTATCTCATTTTCTCCTGCAAGTACCACAAAAGGAATATTATTGGCATTGGCATAGCTCATTTGCTTTTTCATCTTCACTGCATCCGGATAGATTTCTGCGCTGATGCCTGCCTGTCGTGCTTTTGCCACGATGGGTAGCATGTGCATGGCTTCTTTATCTCCGAAGTTAATGAAAAGCAGTTGTGTCTGGCTGGCTGTTTCCTTTGGATAGAGGTCCAGTGCGTTGAGCACGTCATAAATCCTGTCGGCACCAAAGGAGATGCCCACACCACTAAGACCCGGCATACCGAATATTCCAGTGAGGTTGTCGTAGCGACCGCCTCCTGTGATACTACCCATTGGTGTGTCAAGTGCTTTCACCTCAAAGATAGCTCCTGTATAATAGTTCAGGCCTCTTGCGAGTGTGAGATCAAGCGACACCTCATTGCCCATCTCCAAACCATTGAGCGCATTGAGTATATAGCAAGTCTCCTCTATTCCCTTTAGTCCTGTTTTTGATACCGAGAGCACCTCTGACAAGACATTGAGTTTCTCTTCATTAGAGCCCTGAAGGGTTATAATAGGTTGCAGTTTCTCTATCTGGCTGTCTGTAAGTCCTTTCTCCTTCAACTCAAGATTAACGTTATCGATGCCTATCTTGTCAAATTTGTCAATGGCAACGGTAATGTCGGTTATCTTTTCGGCAGCACCAATCGTCTCTGCAATACCTGTGAGTATCTTTCTGTTGTTGATGAGTATCTTCACCCTGATACCGAAGCGCTGGAATACATTGTCTATAATCTGCAACAGTTCTACCTCGTTGAGCAACGAATCGGATCCCACGATGTCGGCATCACACTGGTAAAACTCACGATAGCGACCTTTCTGCGGTCTGTCTGCGCGCCACACAGGTTGTATCTGATAACGTTTGAAAGGAAGCTGCAACTCCTCGCGGTGCATCACCACATATCGTGCAAAGGGCACCGTAAGGTCATAGCGCAATCCTTTCTCGCAAATACGCGCAGCAAGATGCAGTGTATCAGGATTCTGCAGCTCTTCCTGACTTACTTTTGAAAGATAGTTTCCGGAATTGAGTATTTTGAAAAGCAGCTTGTCGCCCTCTTCTCCATATTTGCCCATAAGTGTCTGGAGGGTTTCCATTGCCGGGGTCTCAATTTGCTTGAAGCCATGCAAGGCGTACACCTCTCTTATGGTGTTGAATATGTAGTTGCGCTTGGCCATCTCTATTGGTGAGAAGTCGCGCGTTCCTTTTGGAATGGTTGGTTTTTGTGCCATGTCTGATTATTTTCTCACTATTGTCTGCTCGCGGTCAGGACCAATGGAAATGATTTTTATCGGGGTTTCCAACTGCTGCTCAAGGAATTTTATATAGTCGTTGAATTCTTTGGGGAACTGCGACTCTTCAGTGAAGGCGGTCATATTCGTCTTCCAGCCTTTCATCTCCACATACACCGGCTCTATGTCATCGCTGATGTCATAGGGGAAATAGTCAATCTGCTCACCGCCCTGTTTGTAAGCCACACATGCCTTTATAGTGTCGAAGTCGTCGAGCACATCGCTCTTCATCATTATGAGCTGGGTAACACCGTTCACCATGATTGCATACTTCAGTGCAACGAGGTCTATCCATCCACAGCGACGTTCCCTACCCGTCACTGCACCATACTCATGACCAATGGCACGTATCTTGTCGCCTGTCTCATCAAAGAGCTCGGTGGGGAACGGTCCGGAACCCACTCGTGTGCAGTAGGCCTTCATTATGCCATAAACCTCACCAATCTTATTTGGTCCTATACCGAGTCCTGTGCATGCTCCGGCACAGATAGTGTTTGAGGACGTCACGAAGGGATAGCTACCGAAGTCAACATCGAGGAGAGTACCCTGTGCACCTTCGCAAAGTATGCTCTTGCCTGAACGAAGTATTGAGTTTATCTCATGCTCACTGTCT
>CAMVSV010000040.1 GCA_947170265.1 uncultured Prevotella sp. | reverse complement strand
AAGAGTGCTTTTATGAGAAAATCATATAAATTTGCACTTGCTTGTTGAATTCGCGGTTGAATTCGCGCGTGAAACATTTTGTGAATAAATGTGAAAGGATATAAAATGATTGGGAATTTCTTTAACATTTGGAAGCTAAGAAAGCCTCAAGAAACTACCCCTGTAACTCATTGATTATCAAACGTTTGAAAGGGGCTTTTTAAAAGAGCCTCTTTTAGCGTGCAAAAGAGCCACTTTTGGAAGGTAAAAGAGCCTCTTTCGCAACACGAAAGTGGCACTTTCGTTTTCTCACTGTGCGGAGAATATTTTTCGTTCACATTTGTTAACTGTTTCACGAAATTGATTTTTCACGCAGAAAGGACATTTTCTTGTCCCGCAGAACTTTCCGATTAAGCGAGAGCAATCAAACTTGTTTGAATTGCCGAGCGTGAGGAAAGTCGGTGAAACCAAATAACAGAAATTTGCAGTTGTGGAGGTTTGCAGTTGTGTCGGATTTGCAATCCGACACCATCGAATATGAGCATCTGAGATGCGGAAAAAAGTTAAGTACAGTGTATTTCGGATTGCAAATCCTAATACTCAAGGGAGCTGGATTGCAAATCCAGCTTAACTAACCCCTGCTCAACTAACCTCAGTTCAACTAACCTCAGCTCAACTAACCCCTCATTTCAACTAACCCCTCTGCTCAACTAACCCCTCTGCTCAACTAACCCCTCTGCTCAACATTAGTTTCCCCATTCTGCATTAGTCTTGGGGATTACTGTCGCTGCTCTGCGGAAAACAAAAAAGGAAGCAGCGGGGTGCTGCTTCCTTTATGTCATGGCGTTGTTTACCATATACAAAAACCTAATATATAATAAGGTGTTTCCTATATGCAAGCCTAATATATAATAAGGTGTAGGAAACAAGATTATCTCACTACCACTTTCTTTCCGTTGTGGATGTAGATGCCGGCAGAGGGATGGCTGCCAGCGTTCACTCCCTGAAGGGTGAAATAGTCGTTGGAGGCGGCAGAGGCTGCGGTGAGCGACGAAATGCCGTTGGTCTCCTCGGGTTCCTTGTTACGGTCTACGAAGCCACCAATGGTCACGGTGATGCTCTCCGGAGCATAGGTGTGGCATGTTGACGACTGGTCGAAGGTGTCGTCGTAGGCGAAGGCATAGGTATAGCCGTCGTGTGTGAGGTCGAGCTGATGGAAGAACTTCACATACTCGTTGCATGGGGTGCCCATGTTGAAATAGTCGCTGCCCTCGGGACTCCAGTCCTGCAGCCCTTCGGTGAGCTGCACCACGCCACGGTTGAAGGCACCGCAGAACATTGCCTGCACGGCGAGGTCGCCCTTGGTGCCTGCCTCGGTGGTGGCAAAGGCGCCGGCACCCTCCACGGCATCGGTGGTGGTGGGCTTGCGGGGAATGGTGGCAAGTGCTCCCACTCCGAAGTAGTTACCCTCCTGACAGGTGAGCAGGAAGCTGCCGTCGTCGCGCACCCTGCCCTTCCATTTTCCGAGCACTCCCATGGACACATACATGTCATGGTCGTGGAAGTAACTCCACACCTGGTTGATGAAGTCGTCCATGAAGCCGGAGTTCTTGAGCTCAGCCACCTTTGAGGGCTGCACGATGACCGGTCCGAGGTCGTCGCTGGTGATGTCGTCTTTCAGACAGGCGGCATACTTGTCGGTGCCGTGCTGGCTCTTCCACCGTGCGATGATGTCTTCGTGGGTCATGAGCTCACCGCGCTTGATATATTTCTCCCAGCTGTTCTCCGAGCCGAAGAGCTCCAGACCCATGGGGTACTGGTAGGCATCCACGCGTGTGGTGTTGATCCAGATGTTGGTATCTTCGCCGTAGGTGTACTCAATGAGCTCCCAGCGTATGCCGTGGTTGGGGTCGGTGGGGTTGCCGAAGTCGGCACCGGCATATCCGTCGGCGAAGGCATGGAGATACATCGGCGACTTGAAGCTGAAAAACAGTCGGCACGACGAGGAGGCATCGAGGTAGATTGTCTTGTCGGCAATTTGGTCCAGACGCGTGAACACGTCGGCGAAGCCCCATCCGTAGCCATCCTTCGTCAGGGTGTTGGCACTCTCGTTGAGCTCAGGCATAGCGACGTGGTCGCTGCTGTTGTTGCTGAAGTCGTAGTAGATGGTGTGGTTGTTGTTGCGTCCGATGATGGCAACATAGATTTCGTTGTCGGCAAACTCACTGTTGTTTACCAACTTCACGGGCAGTGGCGTGCCAGCCAGCATGGGCTGTGCCAAAGCGAGTCCGAAGACTAAGGTTAAGAATTGCTTTTTCATAAAAATCAGAAATTTATTCTCGTCGCTGCAAATTTAGTATTTTAGCCGGAAACGCACAAATGCTGCCGTTAATGGTCACACAACAATACCATCACCATGCTCCACGTCTAACAAAACTGTGAGTTTGCCGATGAAATCGGAATAAAAACAACTAAAACAAGCATACAAGGAAAAACCCCTGAAGGCAGAAAAGTAGGAAATTGAAGCGAAAAGATGAGGAAAAGTGAGTTTTTTCCGTAGTTTTACATGCTCATATTAATAATGTGTAATGAATATATTTAGTAAATTTGCCAGTGAAAAGTATAAACAATAATCTATCAATAACAAAACATTAAAAACATGAAGAAATTTCTATTCTTGATGGTTGCCTTGACAACAGCCATCACAGCCTTCTCGCAGAACCTTGCAGAAGGAAAGACTGCAAAGGCCACAAGCGGCGATGCAGCAAATGCCATCGACGGCAACACCGGCACACGATGGGAAAGCAGTCATGCCGACGACCAGACATGGCAGCTCGACCTTGGCGAAGCCATGGAGTTCAACACCATTCAGATTGTGTGGGAGGGTGCCTACACCAAGACCTACAGCATTGAAGCCGGCAACGAGGTTGATACCGACGGATGGCTCACCGACGGTACAGTGATAGCCAGCGGCGTGAACACTGGTCTTGGCAATAACGTCACCCAAACCCTCAACCTTGAAAACACCGTGACGGCACGCTACATCAAGTATCACGCCATAGACCGCGCCACACAGTGGGGAAACAGCTTCTATGAGTTCCGCGTGATAAATGCAGAGCCGTCGGTGCTCACCACCTTCACACTCAATGCCAGCAAGAACTTTGTAGCAAAGAACACAGGAGTGACACTCACCACCACCATGCTCGACCAGTATGGCTCTACCATGGACCTCACTCCGACCTTCAGCATTGAACCCGCTGAGGGCGCATCGATAACCGGCAACACCTTCACTGCCACGGCAGAAGGATCATATACCGTTACCGCCTCGGCAGCAGAAAAGACAGCCACTGCTGACATCATCGTGTTCCCCGGAGAGAAAATAAACATTACCACCGACATGGTGGCACTGCTCAATGGCGATTGCACGGCAAACGGCATGGCAGCAGGCTTCGACGACAATGAAGGCTCTGTATGGGTTTACCGCGAATATCCCGGACAGCAGGAGTATGAGGCAGGATTTATCGTTGACCTCGGTGCCTACTACACCATAGACTTCGTGCGCATGGTGCAGGAAGGAGCATGCTCGGGCGACTACACCCTCTACACCTCTGAAGACGGCTCGACATGGAACAGCGTGTTCCACAAGACCGTGGGAGGATATGCATGGCAGTATGACGACGTGGTACTCAACGAGAGCAACACCAACGTGCGCTTCTTCAAGTTCTTCAGCGCCAAGGCTGCCAACGGCAACACCTGGGGTGTGAAGATGGCTGAGTTTACAGCCTATGGTACAAAGACCGGCGACATTGAAGACGACGACATGCCCGAGCTCAGCGACCCCGTAGTGAAGGAAGAGGCTGCAGAGGGCGTGACACTCACACTGAATGCCACCGACGGCACCGCCACATCACTCACCTACACCGTTACCATTGACGGAAAGAACTACAGCACCACCGGCAACAGCGGTGAGAATACCGACATCACCATAAGCGGACTCTCGCAGAACACCGAATACACCGCCAGCGTGACAGCTTCCGACGGTGTGAACACCACTGAACCAAAGACCGTGACCTTCACTACACTCTCAGTGGAGCCCTTCGACTACGACAGCGACTGCAACCTGTTCAAGACAGCCACAAAGACTGAAGGCTGGTTCTATGCAGATTGGGAATGGAAACCCACTACAGCTCCCGTCGTTACCGAGACTGACGGAGTATATACCTTCAACCTTGACCACGCAACCAACGAACGCTGGATGGCACAGTATAGCATAACCACCGACATTGCCACAGTGGCAGGCACCAACTACGACTTCAGCACCACCATCAACGTGAGCAAGGATGTGGTGATAAACTTCCAGCTGGGTACAGGCTACGAATATGTTACACGCGACATAGCACTGAAAGGCGGCAAGGACTATGTGATACGCATGGAGAACTTCGCCGGAGTGAACATCAACAACCTGAAACTGTTATTTGACTTCGGAGGCAACCAAGCCGACACCGATGTGAAGATATCAAAGATTGTGGTGCGTGAGCATGACTGCGGCTCATCAGTGGAGCCCACCGATCTTGAAGTTGTTGAGTTGACAGATGAAGGCATTGCAACACTCAGCGGAGCATGGGACATTGATGACTTCAAGACTCTCGATGCAGAGACAGGTGCCAACGCCTACGACTTCACCAACGTTACTGGTCTGACCACAGGTATCAACAACCAGAACATGGCAAAGAACCCCAACACCATGTTCATCTACCCCACGCCTGGCACATTCCTGTTCAACCAGGTTGTGAAGAAAGAGCAGGGTGGCTATCAGGGCTACAACATCCAGATTATCGACGACTTTAACAACCGTGAAGACCACAGCGTGAACACCGCCATTGCTCCACTCACCGTGACGAGCCCCTTCTTCAAGAGAGTGTTCAACGCAGCAGACGTATGGGCTACGGCAGTGTTCCCATGGATACAGGACAACATGCCTGAAGGCTTACTCATCTATGAGCTCGGCGAAGTGAACGAAAACGAAGGCGTGACAACGCTCACCTTTGAACAGGTGGCAACAGCAGCTCCCGAAGCCGGCAAGCCTTATCTCGTGCATGCCGAAGCTGCCGACATAACCATGGCAGGCGGTGGCGACCAGACCATCACATGGGAGACCACACCAGTAGTGATGAACGGCGTGACCTTCACACCGACCTTCACCAAGATGGCACAAGCTGACAACCAGTATGCACTGTCAGGCACACCCACAGGCGAAGTTCCCAACTTCGGAAGAAACACCTCGTTTGACGTTCCCGCCTTCCGCTCAGTGATCACCAAGGATGGCAACGAGGCTAAGCTCGCCGTAATGTTTAACGATGCCACGGGCATACACAAGGCTACTGCCGAGCAGCTCAGCGCCGTGTTCAACATCTACAGCATCGACGGTAAGATAGTGAAGCGCAATGCCAGCTCAATGTTCAGCCTTGCACCTGGTGCATACATCGTGAACGGAAAGAAAGTAGTAGTGAAGTGATAAAAAAACAAGCAAATGGAAAAGAAGAAATATATAAAGCCAAGCAACAAGATGCTTAACATGTATGCTGACGAGATGATGATTGACATCATCATCACCAGCGACCCCAACCAGGAAGCGCCCGGCGCCAAGGAAGAGGACGTGTGGGACAACGAAGATAGTCCAAAGCACAAGACCGTGTGGGACGACTGATGCTTCCCGAAACATAAAGAGGGCTGCCTGCAGATGTTGCAGGCAGCCCTCTTGCATTTAGCACTTATGAGTGTTATACCCCACATGTCTTGCAGCAAAATAAAATAATTGCTATATTTGCAGGGACAATTACTTAAAGCTTAAATATATAGACTATGAAACTCAAACTTTTATTTGCTGCGCTGCTGTGCACCATTGGCTCATGGGCACAACGACAAGAGTATAACCTCAAGGAATGGCGGTTTTCACACAACGGTGAGTCATGGGAAAAAGTGACGATACCCCATGACTGGGCCATTGCGGGACCATTTGACAAGAAATGGGACCTGCAGAAAGTGGCAATAGAACAAAACGGAGAAACCGAGGCAACGGAGAAGAGCGGACGCTCGGGCGCACTGCCATGGATTGGCGAGGGTGTATATGAGACGGTGGCAGTGGTGCCTGAGGGCTTCAACCATGGCGAACTGGTGTTCCAAGGTGCCATGGCAGAGCCGGAGGTATACATCAACGACAAGAAAGCCGGGGAATGGAAATACGGCTATAACGCCTTCAAGGTGGACGTGACACCATGGCTGAAGCAGAAACAGCTGCGCATAAGGGTGAACCTGAGGAACATCGAGGAGAGCTCACGGTGGTATCCCGGTGCCGGACTCTACCGCCCGGTGAAGCTCGTGCTCACCGCACCGAAGAAAAGGAAGCAGTGGATTGACGACTGGAGCACGTTCATAAGCACTACAAGCCTCACACCAGCATCTGCAACGCTGACGATGGAGACCAAGGTGATGGGCTACGACAAGAAAAAACCGGTGAAGGTGCTCTTCAACCTCACCGACAACAACGGCACACCGATAAAACATGTTACTGCCGAGGTGGCTGCCGACGGCACATGCAAGGCCACGATGACAGTGACGGCACCAAAAGACGTGGAGAAGATAAACGCATGGACACCGGAGACACCATACCTGTATCGCATGGAGACCATGCTGTATGAAGAGGGCAAAGCCACCAGCGACGGCAGGAACATAAAGATATTTGACAAGATAAGCCACCGCATAGGACTGAGAACGATAAGCGTGTCGGCAGAGAACGGCTTCCAACTCAACGGCAAGAGCCGCAAGCTGCAAGGAGTGTGCCTGCACCACGACCTCGGTCCACTCGGTGCCGCCGAAAACAGAAGTGCGTTCATCAGACAGATACGCATAATGAAAGACATGGGCTGCGACGCCATACGCACCGCCCACAACATGCCGTCGCAATGGCAGATGGAGATATGCGACTCCATGGGCATGATGGTCATGGCTGAGAGCTTCGACATGTGGGTTTATCCCAAGTGCAAGAATGGATATGCACGGTTCTTCAAGGAATGGTCGGACAGAGATATTACCAACCTCGTGGTGAGCCACAGGAACCATCCGGCCATAGTGATGTGGTCGATAGGCAACGAGATACCGGAACAGTGGAGCCAGGAGGGAAAGGAAATGGCTCAGCACCTGCAGGAACTCATTCACAGCCTCGACAACACCCGACCGGTGACACAGGGCATGGACCGCCCCGACGATGCGCTGAAGTCGGGATTTGCACAGGTGATGGACGTGCCGGGCTTCAACTACAGGGTGCACAAGTATGACAACAACATCAAACAACTGCCAAAGGGATTCCTGCTCGGCTCGGAGACAGCCTCCACGGTGAGCTCCAGAGGTGTGTATAAATTCCCGGTGGTGATTGACGACAACTCACGTTTCGCATCATACTCGCCAAACTATGACCCGAAAGCACTTGACAATGCCGACGGACAATGCTCGTCGTATGACGTGGAATACTGCCCGTGGAGCAACCTGCCCGACGACGACTTCCTGATGATGGACGACAGGACATGGACCATAGGACAGTTTGTGTGGACGGGCTTCGACTACCTTGGTGAACCGTCGCCATACGACGAATACTGGCCCAGCCGCAGCAGCTATTTCGGAATATGCGACCTTGCCGGACTGCCCAAAGACAGGTATTACCTCTATCGCTCACAATGGAACAAGAAAGAACATACGCTGCATGTGCTACCGCACTGGACATGGACAGGACGCGAAGGAGAGATTACGCCGGTATATGTGTATACCGACTATCCCGAGGCCGAGCTCTTCGTTAACGGAAAGAGCCAGGGACGCAGACACAAAGATGCCACAGCCAGCCAGATATTGTGCAATCCCGATGCCAAAGACACCAACGACAAGGTGCTAAACCGCTACAGACTGCGCTGGAACGACGTGAGATATGAACCGGGAGAGCTGCGAGTGGTGGCATACGACAGCAATGGTACAAAGACCGAGGAGCGCATCGTGAGAACAGCAGGGTCTCCAGAGCAACTGTGCCTCACCGCCGACCGCACCACACTATGCGCCAATGGCGACGAGCTGGCATTCGTGACGGTGGAGATGACCGATGGCAAAGGCATCCTCTGTCCCGATGCCGACGACCAACTGGAGTTTGAGGTCAGCGGCAACGGTACGTTCAGAGCCGTATGCAACGGCGACGCCACATCGCTCGAGTCCTTCACACAGCCCACCATGCGCCTCTTCCACGGCAAACTGGTGGTGGTGGCACAGGCTTCAACGGAGCCCGGCACCATGACACTCACCGTGAGCTGTCCACAGCGGGGCATCAGGAAAAGCATAAACATTGATGTAGTGAAATAACTATAGTAACTATAGAAACTATAGCATAAATATAATCTATAGCATAGATAGGACAAAAAGAAAAAAAGCCGCTTGCAGAAATGCGCAAGCGGCTTTTTTGTATTATGAATTGCCAACTATTGTGCGGCAACGCTCAAGAATGGATGTGAGTTCATCGGCTGTCTCGGCACGGAGCATTGCTATGCGCGTTTGCCGGAAATCGGGAATACCCTTGAAGACGGGGGTGGATGCCAGATGACGACGGGTGTGGATAATACCTCTGCGCTCGTCTATGCGCTCAATGTTTATGGCAAGAAGCTCTTCAAGCACATCTATCTTCTCATCAGCGGAAAGGGGTTCGGGATAAACAGGAACGCCGTTGTCACAGCCTATGGGGGTGAGGTCGCGGAAGATCCATGGTGCTCCAAAAGTGGCTCTGCCTATCATCACCGCATCAACACCATAGTTGTTGAAAGCCTGTTCCACATCGCTGATGCTGTGTATGTCGCCATTGCCAATTATGGGAATGTGGATGCGGGGATTGTTCTTCACTTCACCAATAAGCGTCCAGTCGGCTGAGCCGGTATACATCTGCGAACGTGTTCGACCGTGTATGGTCAATGCCTGTATGCCACAGTCCTGAAGCTGTTCGGCAAGTTGCGGAATGATGAGGTTGTTGTGATCCCATCCCAAGCGCGTCTTCACCGTAACAGGAGTATTCACAGCCTTCACCACCTCGCGGGTTATCTGAAGCATCAGCGGTATGTTGCGAAGCATGCCGGCTCCCGCTCCCTTGCCGGCAACCTTTTTCACCGGACAACCGAAGTTTATGTCAATCACGTCGGGGTGGGCTTGCTCCACAATGCGTGCAGCCTCGACCATGGCATCAAGGTCGCGACCATAGATCTGAATGCCCACTGGGCGTTCGTCATCGGCAATGGTGAGTTTGTCAACCGTGCTCTTCACATCTCTGACCAACGCCTCTGCCGACACGAATTCGGTGTAGACCATTGCTGCGCCGAAGCGTTTGCAAAGACGGCGGAAGCCAATGTCGGTGACGTCTTCCATTGGTGCGAGAAAGAGCGGTTTTTCTCCAAAGTCGGTATTTCCTATTTTCATTGTCCTGATTGTAATAAACTAAATAATGTGATATAATCCACCGGCAAGCGACTTCACCACTCCCTTCATCTCCATCTCAAAGAGAAGCGATGCCAGCTGTGCCACAGTCATGCCGGTTTGTGCGGTGAGCATGCTTATAGGTAGGTCGTTTTGCTTTGAGAGAACATTGACGACAATCTTCTCGTCGCTGGTAAGCTCAGGGAAAATGGAACGCTCTATGCCTTGCTGACGAGCTTTGGCAAGGATGTTGTCGTCAGTCCATCCCATGGCAGTGAGAAAGTCTTCTGCCGACGCTATAAGCTGTGCTCCGCTATTGCGTATAAGGTCGTTGCAGCCCTCACTTTGCGTCATTCCCACGGCACCGGGGTAGGCAAACACGTCGCGGTAGTAGGTCTGTGAGAGCCTCGCCGTGATAAGGCTGCCTCCTTTCTTTGCCGACTCCACCACCACACATGCATCGCTCATGCCCGCCACTATCCTGTTGCGCTGCACGAAGTTGAACTTGTCGGGACGTGTATGTGTGAAATATTCTGTAAGCAGACCACCATTGGAAAGCATCTGACTTGCCGTTGCCCTGTGGGCAGATGGATAAAGGTCGTCAAGTCCATGAGCCAGCACCGCCACGGTGCTCAGTCCGTTGCTCATGGCATTGCGGTGGGCTGTGATGTCTATGCCGTAAGCCAGCCCACTTACCACGAGAGTGTCGGGACTCATATATCTCAGATCCTGACAGAAGCGTTCCACGAGGGTCTTGCCATATTGTGTGGCATGGCGGGTGCCTATTACGCACACCACTCTCTTCGCATTGAGGTCTGCATTTCCGTTATAGAACAACGCGATGGGAGCATCTTCACATTCTCTGAGCCGCTGTGGATAGTCTGGACTGTCGAACGTCAGTACCTTCAATCCGTATTCTTCAACGTATTTCAGCTCGTCCTCGGCTCGTCTCATGGCATCGTCGCTGCTTGCCATGAGCTCTGCGAGTCTGTCAGAAGCCTCGGGCACCAGGTCTCTGATGTCTCTGCGATGGTGCATCACCTCCGTTGCCGAGCCGGCAGTGTGATAGAGCTTCAGCATTGCAGCCGGACTAAATCGGCTCAGCTGCGACATGACGAGAGCATTGAATGTTTCCTCTTGGCTTTGCATTTTGCTGTTGGGTCTTTATGGTTGCCTGTTCTGCTGTGACTGAAGCTATTCTGCTTTGATAAACTTCTCAAAAGCCTTGTCATAGTCATGGCTTTCTGCCAGCCTTCCGTTGACGAGACACACCAACTCCACATCGGCATGGAAAGAAAGAATGTTGTCGCTGCACCTGAAGATGTCCTGATGGAAGATATACCTTATTCCTTTCTTCTCTATCCACAGCTTGGAGATAAACTCGTCGTCACATCTCAGCGGTGCCTTATACCGAAGGTTCATCCTGCTAACCACGGCATCGGTGCCCTGCTCATGCAACTTTGCGAAACTCACTCCTATACTTCTGAGAAACAAATGTCGCGTATGCTCAATGTAGTGCAGGTAGTTGGCGTTGTTCACTATTCCCTCAATGTCGCATTCATAGTCGCGAACCTGTATCTTCGCTTCAAATATATACTTATCCATAATATTCATTTATCGTTGTTTTCATTTCCGAGTTCATCGGCAAGCATACTCACTGTTGGCGGCACAAGAGCTTGCGGTCGCTTTCTCTTGAAGCCCGACGAGAGGTATTCATACCCAATCCTGCATCTCAGACAGTCCTTGTTGTTACAGTATTTGGTATGCAGCTGAATGAGAGCCTGCGTGTCACCGGCATTCACGGCATCAATGCCGTTGCGCTTCCACAGCCTTACAATGTTGTTGTCTTCAGGTTTGAGGTCTTCAAGGAACTCAAAGGCACGGTCCTCAAACCTGCTGTCACCCTTATATCGTCCATAAGCAAAGAGCATGGGCACCACCGTGTTTATGAGAATAAGCTGGAGCGAGTGTGCCGACAGCCTTTTCTCGCTTTTCTGGCTTTTGGAACCAAACACATAGTGTTCCTGCCAATAGGGTGTGGCATGCGTTGAGAGCAGCTCCTGAGCCTGTTCTACGGTACTACAGTCGAGCAACGATGCCAGCGATGTATGGCGGTCGTAGTAGAGCTGTGCCAGCTGAGATATGCGGATGTATGGGAAGTTTTGCGGACGGAGGCGCAGGAAACGCCATTCCTTGCCATCAATCGGCGTGAACGAGAACTTGTGTGCCAGATACCTGTATTCCTGTTGAAGCCTGCCGAGGTAACCCTCCGATACCGCTGCCTGGTGATACTGCTGCGGTATGGTGTCGAGCTCCAGCAGTCCGGCTTGCCCCAGAAAGATTGCCTCTATCTGAAAGAGGTTGTCACGATGATGGTCCACGGAGTGCAATGGAATGGTGGCTGCCCACCGTTCAAAGGTATCGCTGTTCACACCGAAGCCATAGCTGCGTGCCAGCGTCACGAAATAGGCATCATCCCATGAGCCTTTGCTTGCCTTCAATCGCTGTTCTATAGCCTTTGTCTTCTGTTCCAGACGCTCTGTCTGCAATGCGCTCATCCATGAATGAACCATCAATGGCGACAGCTCCTTTATGAAATGGCTGCAAGGTGGGTTGTCGTCGCTCTTCAGCAGGCTCTCATAGTTGCTGTTCACCACCTCCGGCACCGGTAGCACCAGTTGCGGCAAGGTCTTGCCTGTGGCTGTCTCCACGTCGCTGTCAGCCTCGCCCACCACATGCAGCACCACGTTGTTGTAGGCATCATCTGTATGGTGACGGTGCAGATACCAATCCGACGAACGGTCGTGCACCTCCACGTTGCCAATCCACAGCACACCGCCTATGCGCACCTTGGCGTTGAAGAAGTCCGGACCGGCATTCCTGTTGTGCAATCCCGGTTCTATAACCTCCACGTTCAAGCCGTCGGTGGTTGTCAGCTCCCTCAACGGGAAGAGCTTATGCCGCCATACATAGTGTAAGAGCTGTTCCATGCTGTTCGTTTGTTGCTGCCTATATGCAGGCAAAGGTAGCAAAAAACACCAAATCCACGAAACCAAAAAGCAGAAATCCCGTTGCATAGGTTTCATGCTACGGGATTTCCTGAGGAATTATTTCTGTTTACTATCGTCTATTTGTCATATTCCTGCCAGCTCTTTATCTGGATGTCGTCCACGCCCATAGAGGTGAAGGCGTCGATGAATGCCTTGGCAAGTCTCACGTTGGTCATAAGTGGAACGTTGTGGTCTATGGCTGCACGACGTATCTTATATCCGTTGGTGAGCTCACGTTTGGTACGGTTCTTCGGAACGTTCACAATCAGGTCGAGCTTGTGACCGGCAATGAGCTCCATCACTGGAATGGGTTTCTTTCCGTAGTCGCGCTCCTGAGCCAACTGTTGCAGATAACCCAGCTCACCTTTGTCGTTAGACTGTTCCTCGTCGGGCCAGCTCACCGGAGTCACGTCAATGTTGTTCTCCGAAAGGAAGCGTGCGGTGCCCTCGGTGGCATACACCTTGTATCCCTTTTCTGTCAGGCAGCGTGCAGGATCGAGCAGTTCCACCTTGTCCTTTGCCGGACCGCTTGAGATGAGTATGCCTCCCCCGCTCTTCGGCACACGGTAGCCGGTGGCGATGAGTGAGTTGAGCAGAGCCTCGTTGAAGTCATCGCCCAAGCATCCAACCTCACCTGTCGACGACATGTCTACGCCGAGCACGGGGTCAGCGTTCTGCAGTCGTGCAAACGAGAACTGCGATGCCTTCACTCCTATGCGGTCAATGTCGAACTCCGACTTGTCAGCCGGTGTGTATTCAGCACCGAGCATAATCCTCGTGGCTGTGTCTATGAAGTTTCTCTTGAGTATCTTCGATACGAAGGGGAACGAGCGCGAAGCCCTGAGGTTGCACTCTATCACCTTCAGTGTCTGTCCCTTGGCAAGGTACTGTATGTTGAAAGGTCCTGAGATATGCAGCTCGCGAGCTATTCTGCGGCTTACCTTCTTTATCCTTCTTATGGTATCATAGTAGATATGCAGTGCGGGGAAGCACATCGTAGCATCACCGGAGTGCACACCGGCATACTCTATATGCTCAGAGATGGCATATTCCACCACGTCGCCCTTGTCGGCAACACCGTCAAACTCTATCTCCTTGGTCTCTTCCATGAACTTCGAAACCACCACGGGGAAGTCTTTCGACACCTCGGTAGCCATCTTCAGGAATCTGCCGAGCTCCTCGTCGTCGTAGCACACGTTCATGGCAGCGCCTGAAAGCACATAGCTCGGACGCACCAGCACAGGATAGCCCACCTCGGCAACAAACTCCTTGATGTCGTCCATAGAGGTCAATGCCCTCCATGCGGGTTGGTCTATGCCCAGCTTGTCGAGCATGGCAGAGAACTTGTCGCGGTTCTCGGCACGGTCAATGTCCACCGGACTTGTTCCGAGCACTTTCACTCCCTGACGATAGAGCTTCATGGCGAGGTTGTTAGGTATCTGTCCGCCCACGCTCACTATCACTCCCTCGGGCTGTTCTATGTCAATGATGTCAAGCACGCGTTCGAGCGACAGCTCGTCGAAATACAGTCTGTCACACACGTCGTAGTCTGTCGACACAGTCTCGGGGTTGTAGTTTATCATCACGCTCTGGTATCCCAGCTTGCGTGCTGTCTGTATGGCGTTCACCGAGCACCAGTCAAACTCCACGCTGGAGCCTATGCGGTAGGCACCCGAACCCAAAACTATTATCGAGGGCTTGCTGTTGTCCTGCTTGTTCAGCTTGCTGTTCTCGTCGCGGTGATATGTTGCATAGAGGTAGTTGGTCTCCTGTGTCGAGGCAACGGTGTCAATGCGGCGTATCTGCGGTGCCACACCCAGTTCCTTGCGGTATTTGCGCACCAGCAGGTTCTCCTGCTCCATGTTGGCATTACCGGGTTTGAGCACGAAGCGTGCTATCTGGAAGTCGCTGAAACCGGCTTTCTTCACCTCTTCCATCTTCTCCTTGCTGATGTCCTCCAGACGGTCGTAGCTGCTCAGCTCGTGCTTCAGGTCCACTATGTGCTTCAGTCTTTCCAGGAACCACTTGTCAATCTTTGTAAGCTCCTCTATGCGGTCAATGCTCATACCCTCTTCCAGTGCTTGTGCAATGGCAAAGATGCGCAGGTCGGTGGGGTGTGAGAGCTCATGCTCTACATCGTCAAAGCGGGTGTGGTCGTTGCCCACGAAGCCGTGCATGCCCTGACCAATCATTCTCAGACCCTTCTGTATCATCTCCTCAAAGGTCCTGCCAATGCTCATGATCTCGCCCACCGACTTCATGCTTGAACCAATCTCGCGGCTCACGCCCTGGAACTTGGTGAGGTCCCAGCGTGGTATCTTGCAAATCATGTAGTCAAGCTGCGGTGCCACATATGCCGACTGCGGTGTACCCATCTCGCCAATCTGGTCGAGGGTATATCCCAGCGCAATCTTTGCGGCGACGAATGCCAGTGGATAGCCTGTGGCTTTCGAGGCAAGGGCTGACGAACGCGACAGACGGGCGTTCACCTCTATTATTCTGTAGTCGCCGGTCTCGGCGTTGTAAGCAAACTGGATATTACACTCGCCCACTATGCCCAGATGGCGCACGCAGCGTATTGATGTTTCCTGAAGGAATGCCACTTGCTCATCGGTGAGCGAACAGGTAGGAGCCACCACGATGCTCTCGCCGGTGTGTATGCCCAGCGGATCGAAGTTCTCCATCGATGCCACGGTGAAGCAGTGGTCGTTGCGGTCGCGTATCACCTCAAACTCTATCTCCTTCCATCCTTTCAGACTCTCTTCCACGAGTATCTGCGGAGCAAAGGTGAATGCGCTCTCGGCAAGCTTGCGGAACTCTTCCTCGTCGCGACAGATTCCTGAACCCAGACCGCCAAGGGCGTAAGCCGAACGTATCATTATGGGGAAGCCTATCTTGCGGGCTGCTGCCAGAGCATCGTCCATGCTCTCCACAGCCTGGCTCACCGGAGTCTTCAGCTCCACCTCGTTGAGTTTCTTCACAAACAGGTCTCTGTCCTCAGTGTCCATGATGGCTTCCACCGAGGTACCCAGCACCTCCACGCCATACTTCTTCAGCACACCGGTGCTGTAGAGCTCTGTGCCGCAGTTCAGTGCTGTCTGACCACCGAAAGCCAGCAATATGCCGTCGGGACGCTCCTTGCGTATCACCTCTGTCACGAAGTGAGTAGTCACCGGTTGGAAATACACCTTGTCGGCTATACCCTCCGATGTCTGAATCGTCGCAATATTGGGGTTGATGAGTACCGAGGCAATGCCCTCTTCACGCAGTGCTTTCAGGGCTTGTGAGCCTGAATAGTCAAACTCGCCTGCCTGTCCAATCTTCAACGCGCCCGAACCCAGTACGAGCACTTTCTTCAGTTGTCTGTCCATCTCTTTCTTTATTAATGTGATATGTATATCCTGTTTTCGGGTGCAAAGGTACTACTAAGTGAGCGAAATGCAAAGAAAATAATCCGAAAACTTACAATTTCTTTTCTTCACTTATTGAAACACACTTGACAAAACTAAACACTTTGAGTAAGGAATGCTTGTCGTTTGCTTACTTTTTGTTTCTTTTTCCATTGTTTTACTAACATCAGCTACCACGAAACCACACACCGCCAATGGGCATACGCAAAACGAGGCGGGAACCCACGCTCCCGCCTCGTCGCCTACATGCAGCTACTCACTCCGAGCGTGGTAGCCAGCGCGGTGAGTATGCTTATCAGCACCTGCACCACCATTTTCCATTTCTCTGTCTTCATAGTCGTCATTCGTCAGTTATCAGTTTCCATCACCATTACCATCGTCCTCGCCATCGTTATCCTTGTCCACGAAGTAGGGGTCTACCTCCTTCACGGTGCAGCCGGTGAGGAAGGTACGCACCCTGCCGGTGGCTGGGTTGGTGTGCACCTCGGGTTGGAACAGCACCCTCATGCCCTTTATGTCCTTCTGTGCGTTGAAGGTCTTCGCCGAGGTTGCCGGTCCCGACTTCAAGCCTATCTTGAACGAGCCGAAGCCGTCGAGCTTCACGCGGTTGCTGTTCTGCAACTCGGTGGTCATCACCTCCACGAGCTCGGTGAGCACCGCCAGCACATCAGCCCTCTTCGCGGTACAGTTGGCTTGTATTCTCTTTGCGAGAGCATCGAGGTCTACCACGTTCTGCACGGCTGCGCGTGCATACCACTTTCCCTTGGTGGGAGAATTCTTACGATTGTTCATGTACAACTTGTAACGTACTGCCATTGTTTTGTTTCCTTTCTTTTTTTTGTAACCGTAAAACAATAACTTGGTACGATTTATTTTTTCACGGTTACTTAATGGTTAATAATTAAGTTTTAATATACTATTGCATGCATGCTCTGTAGTTTATCACCTCATGACGGTTCTTCCTGCGCCGGGTGAAGCTTATGTGCAGCCAGCGCGGTCTGCCGTGGCGCGGCTCCACTATGAGTTGGTCAAAGTCGGTGTGGGCCATCAGGAAGTCGGAGTATTTCTGCGCCATGACCCTGCCGCTTACATATATGTCGGCAGCCTCGCCGGTGAGATGCTGCGAACGGGCGGCACCACCCACGGCTTTGTTCACTGCCACCGAGCGGTAGCCGCTCGTCACACATATCCTCCCGTACCTTCGGCGCAGCGGTTCAAGCACCTGCTCGCAGAGCTCTCTCATCCTCGCTATGTCGGAAGCCGTAGGTTTGTTCTCGAGCCTCAGCCGTATGGCCATGCCCGACCGTGTCATCTCCTCCAGTGAGAAATGTTCCGAGAGCTGCCCTGTGGCGTTTCCCTTGTCAGTGTTCCTTGTGTTCTCTGTGTTGGCGGGAGCGCTCATGCGAGCGTCTCCTGCCATCATGCGTGTGTTGTTCATAGTTTTAATAGTGATTAAAATTAGTGGTTGTTTTCCTGAGTGTTATCCTTTCAACAGTTGCAAAGGTAGTGCTTTTCTCAGCCCATTGCAAACAATCGTGGTAAGCTTTGGAGTAAGCATTGTGGTATCACCGCATCACTGCGCCTCAACCATGCTGCTGCCGAGGTCGGCAAGCACTGGGTTGCGCCCGCTGTCGGCTGCAAGCATGTTGCCGTAGCGCTCCAGCACTGGCAGCGTCCTCATACATTTCCGCCGCTGCAGGTTGCTGAGTATCGACGTTGGTGATGCCGGCTCGCGCGCGTGTAGTATATTAAATATGTGGTGAACCATCATCTTGAAGCTCATCTGCTGTCCCTGGCGGTTGAAAATCTGTCCCGTGAGCCACACCTCATGTGTTAGC
Organism: uncultured Prevotella sp.; assembly: GCA_947170265.1. Taxonomy (GTDB): domain Bacteria; phylum Bacteroidota; class Bacteroidia; order Bacteroidales; family Bacteroidaceae; genus Prevotella. The sequence continues at coordinate 1,933 of CAMVSV010000040.1, read as the reverse complement.
TCCACAAGGTCGCGGGCAGTAGACTGCCATGTCATGCCGTCGTCGGGACTCTTCCTGAGCAGCTCCTTGAATGTCTCCACGGCCATCTCCCGTGCCTGTTCACGGTAATAGCGCGTGTCTTTCTCCTTGGGTGTAGCCCTCTGCTCCACCCTTCCTGTGTTGTTTGTTGTCATCATGGTGTTTGTCAAGCTAATGTTGGTTATACTATTTGTTTTTCCTTTCCGATGGGTGTAGGTATCACCACCTCTGTGTTTCTCTCTGACATGTTCAAGCTAATAGACCATTATCCTGTCATGCAAAGTTATTAAACTTTCAAGTGCCCCCAAAACAATTCCGGGGCTTTAACCAAAACAATTATTTTGCACAAATGGTTCACGCCATGCAGCCTCCGTTCTATTCCTTCACTGCAACTATAATTCATTGGAAGTCATCCATGAGCGGTCGAAAGATTTTATATTGAACAGGATCTCCAGTTAAGCGGGATTTCAGTTGGCAATCCTATGTAACCCTGCCAACATGGGAGTGCCTTCATGGCGATTGTCGCCCAGAATGAGCGTTTGTGTGTGTTCTTCTCTTACCCAGGGCGCTGCCCCGGGCTGACTGCCGGTTGCCCCGTTCGGGGCGTAGTAATCTGCTTTCGGGGCGTAGCAATCTGCTGCCGTCATTTTGTCGCATCACAGATGCTCATATTCGATGGTGTCGGATTGCAAATCCGACACAACTGAAACGCTGTCCTTATGGGCAGGAGGGAGTTGAGCAGGAGGGAGTTGAGCAGGATTTGCAATCCTGCTCCATTGAATATTAGGATTTGCAATCCTATGTAACCCTGCCAACATGGGAGTGCCTTCATGGCGATTGTCGCATCACATAAAAACAGCAATGGCTTAACCACATCACAGATAATTGTCTTTATCAGATAATCCCTAAAAACATCTTTATACCGCTTATGAAAGTCATTCCTCTCAGCCGAAAAATCCAAAAGATGACGCCTGTTAGGATAAAAAAGCTTATATTTGCGGAAACAAAAAGAAAACAACGATATGGAAACAACACAAACACTTGATTTCATCCTCCGCATCTTCGCCGCCACGGTGCTCGGAGGAGCCATTGGACTGGAACGCGAATACAGGGCAAAGGAAGTGGGATTCCGCACACACTTCCTCGTGGCACTCGGCTCTGCACTGTTCATGATCATCTCTGCCCATGGCTTCGACGACGTCATGGCATCAGGCAACCCCAACATCCGCCTCGACGTGTCGCGCATAGCAGCACAGGTGGTGTCGGGCATAGGCTTCATCGGTGCCGGAACAATCATCTTCCACAAGAGCGAGAACGTGGTGCGAGGACTCACCACTGCCGCCGGAGTATGGGTGGTGGCTGCCATCGGTCTGGCGTGTGGCGCCGGGCTCTACGTCATTGCCATTGCCTCCACCATTCTCGTGCTCGTAGGTCTCGAAGCCTTCAACTTCTTTCTCAGGAAGATGCACAAGGAATGACTGTCTTGTCACCGTCATGAGCCATAGGCAACAAGCAAAAAGCTGCCCGCTGATGCGGAGTTGTAAAGTTGTGGTGTGGCGGCGTTATGGCAGATTTCCAGTTGTGGCGTTGTGGCGGATTGGTGTTGTGGCGGATTTGCAATCCGCCACCATCGAGTATGAGCATCTGTGATGCGAAAAACCATGATGTTTTTTCTCGGATTACAAATTCTGATATTCAGTGGAGCTGGATTGCAAATCCAGCTCAACTAGCCACAAGCTCAACTAACACAGCTCAAATAGCCACAGCTCAAATAACGGTGTTGTGGCGGATTTGCAATCCGCCACCACTGAGTATGAGCATCTGTGATGCGGTAAACCATGATGTTTTTTTTTCGGATTACAAATCATGAGCGGTAGAAAGATGTTTTTGTTATTACTTGTTTTTGTTCGCCGTT
>CAMVSV010000039.1 GCA_947170265.1 uncultured Prevotella sp. | reverse complement strand
AACGACCCCCTGATTAACAGTCAGGTGCTCTAACCAACTGAGCTACTGAAGCAGTTTTCTTATTTGCGGTTGCAAAGGTAAGAGGTTTTTTCTTATCCTGCAAACTTTTTCCAAAAAAAATGTTTCAGTTGCGCAAATATGATGAAAAAACTGCCTGAAAACGGCAAAAAACAGCATGCTTGTGCTCATATCTTATGATAATAGTGTAATTTTGTGGTGGTTTTACATATTATATATACTAATGATGAAGAAAATTATCACAGCGTTGCTGACACTCGCCATGAGCATAGGCGCAGGTGCACAGGATGTCAAATCCGACCACAACTTCGACATAGCAAAGAACCTCGAGGTGTTTAATGCCATCTACAAGAACCTTGAGATGATGTATGTAGACACCCTTGACGCCAACGTCACCGTGGGACACGCCATCAATGCCATGCTCAGGTCGCTCGACCCATATACCGAATACTATCCTGAGGACAAGCAGAAAGACCTGAAGATGCAGCTATCGGGAAAGTATGCGGGCATAGGTGCCATGATACGCTACCACCTCGGGCTCCAACGGGTGGTCATTGACGAACCCTACGAGGGCATGCCGGCTGCCGAGGCGGGCATACGCAAGGGCGACATCATCCTTGCCATCGACGACTCGGTGATGACCGACAAGACGGTGAGCTACGTCAGCGAGCATCTGCGCGGTGAGGCAGGCACCTCCTTCGTGCTGAAGGTGAAGCGCCCCTCCACGGGCAAGACCCTGAAAATGAAGATCACGCGCCGCAGCATACAGCTGCCCGACATAAGCTACTACGGGCTGCAGCCCGGAGGCATTGGCTACCTCAACCTCACACAGTTCACCGAGGACTGCTCAAAGGACGTGCGCCGTGCCTTTCTCGACATGAAGCGACAAGGCATGGAGAAATTCGTGCTCGACCTGCGCGACAATGGCGGCGGCTCGCTTCAGGAAGCCATAAACATAGTAAACATGTTTGTGCCCAAAGACCTGCTGCTCGTGCGCACCGTGGGCAAGGTGGAACGCGCCAACCGCGACTACCGCACCACAGTGGAACCCATCGACACCGTGATGCCCATAGTGGTGCTCGTAAACGATGGCACGGCGAGTGCCAGCGAGATAACCAGCGGCTCGCTGCAAGACCTCGACCGAGCAGTAATTCTCGGCACACGCACCTATGGCAAGGGACTCGTGCAGCTGCCCAACGTGCCACTGCCCTACAACGGCAACCTGAAACTCACCACCGGCAAATACTATATTCCCAGCGGACGATGCATACAAGCCATAAACTACAAGCACACCCAAGGCGGATATACCGAACATGTGCCAGACTCGCTCACAAGAGTGTTCCACACAGCCAACGGTCGTGAGGTGCGCGATGGCGGAGGCATCAAGCCCGACGTGGAGGTGAAAGCCGACTCGCTCACAAACCTCGCATTCTATCTCGCCTCCTCGGGCAGAGACTCCACCGAGGTGATGTTCGACTGGGTGGTAAACTACATCAGCCACCACCCCACCATTGCCGCCGCGAAGGACTTCGAGGTGAGCGATGCCGACTACGAGAGCTTCAAGCAGGCAGTGATGAAGAGCGGCTTCAAATACGACCGCGAGAGCCGCAAATACCTCGACAACCTGGTAAAGCTTGCCAAGTTTGAAGGCTACTACGACGGTGCCAAGGCTGAGTTCGATGCACTTGAGGCAAAGCTCAACCACAACCTCGACCACGACCTCGACTTCAACAAGCCAATAATCAAACAGCTGCTTGCAGCCGACATCGTGGCAGCCTACTACTACCAGCGCGGAACAGTGGAGAACGCCCTGCGCAACGACAAGCAGTTTGCCGAAGCCGTGAAGCTGCTCAACGACAGCCAACGCTACAAAGGCATACTCACTCCAAAGGAGTAAGAACCGGAGTGAAGCAAGCCTCATAACCGGTGAGGAATGAAAGCCATGCTTTCATACTGCATGAGCCTCACCACATACCCACGGAAAAAGGCGAAATGGGCGTGAAACATTTTGTGAACAAATGTAAAAGGATGTAAAATATCGAGTAAATTTTTAACATTTGAACAACAAAAAAGGCTCAAAAAATCACCATGGTAACCCATTGATAATCAAGCGTTTGAAAGGGGCATTTTAAAAGAGCCACTTTTAGCGTGCAAAAGAGCCACTTTTGGAAGGTAAAAGAGCCTCTTTTGGAACGCGAAAGTGGCACTTTCGTTTTCTCACTGTGCGGAGAATATTTTCCGTTCACATTTGTTAACTGTTTCACGGAATTGAAAATCCACGCAGAAAGGGCTTTTTCATGTCCGCAGAAAGGGCTTTTTTCTTGTCCCGCAGAAAGGGCAGAAATAGCAGAAATTTGCAGTTGTGTCAGTTGTGTCGGATTTGCAATCCGACACCATTGAATATAAGCATCTGTGATGCGGGAAAAATTGACAATGTTGTCGGATTACAAATCCTAATATTCATGGGAGCAGGATTGCAAATCCTGCTCAACAATCCTGCTCAACCCTCCTTCTCACTCTCCTTCTCACTCTCAGTTGTGTCTGATTTTCAGTTGTGTAGGATTTGCAATCCTACACAATCGAATATAAGCATCTGTGATGCGAAAAAGGCATTAGCAAGCAACAGGTTAGCAAAGGCGACGAATACCTTGCTATGCCATGTCAATAACACTTTTCGGTCATTTATATATTTATGAATACCAACATGCCGGTATTTGAAAAAAAAATCCTATCTTTGTGAACTGAAGTTACTACAGCACTGACAACAATACCTATTACCAAATAATAACAATACCAAAAACGCATGAAAATCATTACCATTATCGCCGCCATGCTGCTCATGACACAAGGCGCCATGGCAAAAGAAAAGAACAACAACGATGGGTTTGTGACAGTAAAGAAGACAAACCTCGTGAAACCAAACGGAGAGAAACTGTTCATCGTGGGCACCAACCTCGGCAACTGGCTCAACCCCGAAGGCTACATGTTCGGACTGAAGAAGACCAACAGCTACTGGATGATAGACCAAGCCATAAGTCAGATGGTGGGACCCGACGAGGCTGCCGACTTCTGGAAGGTATTCAAGGAGAACTACATCACCCGAGACGACCTGGCATTCATCGCCGCGACGGGTGCCAACACCGTGAGGCTGCCGTTCAACTACAAGCTCTTCACCGACGAGGACTACATGGGACTCACCGCCCAGCAGGACGGCTTTGCCATAGTAGACAAGGTGGTGGGCTGGTGCAAGGAGCTCGGGCTTTACCTCATCCTCGACATGCACGACTGTCCGGGAGGTCAGACCGGTGACAACATTGACAACAGTTACGGCTATCCATGGCTCTTCGAGAGCGAGAAGAGCCAGCAGCTGTTCTGCGAGGTATGGCAGCAGATAGCCCGCCACTACAGCAATGAGACCACCATTCTCGGCTACGAGCTGATGAACGAGCCCATAGCCCACTATTTCGACAACAAGGAAGAACTCAACCAGAAGCTCGAGCCGCTATACAAACGCGCCGTGAAAGCCATACGCGAGGTTGACGACAACCACATCATACTCCTTGGAGGAGCACAGTGGAACGGAAGCTTCCACATGTTCACCGACTGGACCTTCGACAATAAGATAATGTATACCTGCCACCGCTACGGCGGCAGCGCAAAGAAGGAAGCTTACATGAACTTCATTGAGTTTCGCGACAAGACCCAGCTGCCCATGTATATGGGCGAGACGGGCCACAACACCGACGAGTGGCAGGCTGAGCTGTGCCAGATGATGCGCGACAACAACATTGGCTACACCTTCTGGCCATACAAGAAACCCGAGAGCTCGTGCATGAACGCATTCCAGAAGCCTGAGCTGTGGGATAGCATCGTGGTGAAGTTTGCCGAAGGCGACCGCTCATGCTACGACAGCCTGCGGGCACGACGCCCCGACGCTGCCCTCGCGCGTCAGGCTCTCAAGGGCTATCTTGAGAACTGCCTGTTCAAGAACTGCACACCGCAACGCTCATACATAAAATCCATGGGACTGAAGAGCGAATAACCGCAAATAAATAAAAACAAAAAGCCCTTTGCCGAGAAGCAAAGGGCTTTTTTGTTACCAAACGCACAGTTTTTTGGAATAAAAAACGTAACTTTGCGAAAAACACACAAACAATGTTTAAACACATAAGACAAAACATCAAGGCAGCAGCCATAGTGGCAGCAGCATGCGTGGCTGTGCCGGCACTCGCCGAAAACAATGCCAACGATGCCGACGGCGATACCGGCGACAAACGGCCATCGGCAGTGGTCAGCCTGGTGAAGAAAATCGGCACCAGACTCGACTCCATGGCAGTGGAAGGCGTTGACCGCAACTACATTGACTTGCCCGAGAAACCATGGCAGGTGATAGTCACCAGCCATATCAACCAGTCAGACCTGAAGATGAAGAATACGATTGACGGTAATGCGCTGTTTGACGAAGAATGGGGCGACATTTACTGGGAGTCGAGAATCAAGACCAAGGTCATGACATCGGTGGGCGTGTGGGTAGGCTACCGAGGCATAGGCTTGGGATTTTCGCAGAAACTGGGAAAAGACGAAGGCACACTATTCAAGCTGGGAATGACCGGCAGCAACTACGGTGCCAACTTCAGGATAAAGACCTTCGAGACCAATAAACCGGAGATATACACCAGATATGATAAGCCCGAGCATTTTGCAGGCAGCGAAGTATTCGACCTGTCGTCACCCATAAAGGCAAGGATACTGTCTCTCGACGGCTACTACATGTTCAACGGAAAGAAGTTCTCCTACAGTGCAGCCTACGACCAGTCGGTGATACAGAAACGCTCGGCAGGCTCGCCAATGGTGGGAGCCATGTACTACCACTCCACCGTGGCATTCAACAGCGGAAGGAATGCCGGCTACATAATGTTCATGAACGACGTGGGAAAAATCAAGCAATGGCAGCTGAGCCTCGGCGGTGGCTACGCCTACAACCTCGTGCCGTGCAAGGGTCTGCTCATCAGTGCCATGGCCATGCCCATGATTACGGTCTACAACAAGGTTGACGTGTATACCTACGACTCCTGGCTGCGCGAACTGATGGAGGAGAGAAGAAAAAACCCCGACATGTTTGACGATGTCCCCGACAACGACTATAATACCGAAGACACCGATGGTACCAGCGTTGACAACGATGACGACTTAAACGACATAGAAGATTTACTGCTGACTGTGTGGGAGAAAGGCCGCAGCAGTCAGAAGAGCCGCATAACACTCACATGGGATGCCCGTCTGTCGCTGACTTACAACATTGGCAACTGGTTCTTCAACATCTACGGACAATACAACAACTTCCGCTACAGCCACTCCGACAGCCACGGACGACTCAACGACTGGTATATGAACGCATCGGTGGGAATAAGACTGTAGGAAACCTAAACACAGCAAACAACAACAAATACCACAACGACTATGAAAAGACTGACATTACTGACTATTGCCGCCATGCTCCTGGCAGGAACAACGGCTGTCATGGCACAAGTGATGAAGCCTGCCGACCTGGAGAAATATGCCAAGAGCCGATACGGAGAGAAATGGCTCGACGCCGCCGCAAACATAGGACAGAAGCTAAGCTTCGACAAGAACCAGAGCCTGACATACCAAGAAGTGATAGAAGCCCCGGGAAGAAACCGGCAACAGCTCTATGTGGCACTCAACTACTGGGTCACTGCCACCTTCAAGGGAAACGACGCCATAACGCTCAACGACAAGGAGGCAGGATGCATCATCGTGAAGTCTACGATACACAACATTGCCGAGCACATGGGCACCATCAACAAATACTCGGTGAGCATAACGCCCATCATACGCATGGACATTAAAGACGGAAAGGTGAGAGTGACCTACACCGTGCAGAACTACGACATTCTCGCCGACGTGAGCGGTGGATGGCTGTCGCTGAACGCCGACGAGCGCACTTCGGGCGACTCCAAGCGCAAAGCCGACGACAAGACCAACGCCAACCTCTACGACGAGCAGTGGGAGATAGTGAAGCACTATCCCTTTGTGGATAAAGACCCACAGAAACGCACCTGCTCAAAAGCCCTCGTGATGACCCACGCCTACTCAAACGCCATCTTCGACAAGGTAGAAGAGGCAGTGAAGAACGGAATGATTGGCAACGACGACGATGACTGGTGACCTTTCTCACCGCAAGGCAAGCAAATAAGGAACTGCTTGGCTTGGCTCACACAACAGCTTGAAAAAGGAAACAGCCGCCTGCAAGAAGTTTGCAAGCGGCTGTTTTCTTTCGTTTTTATCGGGATTTTATTTCAATATCTTCTTTCCGTTGACAATCACTATACCCTTATAGTTCTTTCCCACGCGCTGTCCGGCGAGGTTATACATGGGTGCATCGGCATTGCCGGCATCAACGGTGACGCTCTTGATGGCGTCGGGAATGCCTTTGTAATAGTACACGTTGTCAAGGTAGAACTCCTGGTCGGTGGGCAGGTCGTCGCTCACACGAGTCATCTTTATCTGGAAAGCCGTAGTCATTGACAGTCCCTTTGCCTTATAGTCGGCGATGGGAAGGTTTATGCGGTTCCAACGGTTGGCTTTGGCTGTTGCAGTGAGAAACTGCTCATTCTCGCTCTTGTTGATGGGAGATACATTGAAGCTGAAGTCCTTGCCCACGGGATAGATGTCCATGTGGAGACCGTCCATGCCCGACACATCCAGCTGGTCGTGCTCGGAACCAATGAAGTTGAAGTTCTTTATGTGCCACGCATTGTTGCCGCTGAGCTGCACATTCTCCTGCCATGCCTGCTGATCCCACCACACGGCATAGTTGAAGTTGTGGTTGTTGGAATACTTGTCGGAGAAGAGCGACACCACATCGCTCTCAGCGAGTGATGGCGTGGGAGCAGCGGGAATGGTTGTCACAGGCTCCACAGGGGTGACTGAGCCACCGGGATAGGTGATGTTCTCCTTTCCTTCCTCCTGATATACACGCACCCAGTCTATATACATCTTCCTCTCACTGCCGGCATCGGGCAGGGCGGTAATCTTAGCGGCATCCCAGATACCGGTGAAGTTTCCACCAATGGCGAGGTCGTAAAGAATGAAGAAGTCCTTGTGGAAATACTTTCCTGTGGACCAGTCGTCGTCGGTGACCTCCAATCCTATTTCATAGTAGGGTTTTACATCGGGATATTTGTCTTGGTCGAGATACATCCTGAGCACGTTCTCGTCCCATGTGAGGGTGAACAGGTGGAACTGTCCGTCCTGTATGCTGTAGCTGTTGGTAGAGCTCCTGGCATAGTTGGGATAGGCACCATCCTTGTAGAAGCCCCAGTGGCACGCACCATTGAAGAACTTCTCCTGTGTGCCGGAGTTGATACCCTGAGAGTTACCCATCTCTACGATGTCAATCTCACCGCACTTGGGCCATCCGTTGCCAGAGAATATGTCGTTGCCCATCATCCAGAAGGCAGGCCACAGACCGTTGGCAGTCTTCGGCATCATGATGCGGCTCTCAATCTTTCCGTGCTTGAAATACACCTTTCCCTGTGAGTTCAGTCGTCCGGAGGTGAAGTTCTTGCCGTTCTTGTCCTCGCGGCGCGCAGTGAGCGTAAGACAGCGCTCACCGCTGGTGGGTTCCTTCTCTATTGTCACATTCTCGCGGGCATAGTATTGCAGCTCATTGTTGCCGCCACCATTGCCGTTGACCTCAATGTTCCACACTTTTTCATCGAGAGCAGAGCCGTTGAACTCGTCGCTCCACACCAGCTTGTAGTTTTGTGCGAGTGCTGGTGCTGCAGCAGCAATCATTGCTACGGTTGATAATAGGAATTTTCTTTTCATCGTTTCTCGGTTATTATTATTGTTTAAGAATATATTGTTTTGCAAATGTATGGGTTTTCTGCCGTTTTAAACATTAATACAACTACGCAAAAAACTCACTTAAAGCAAAAAACAACGGCGAATGCCGGAGCATTCGCCGTGGAAGGTATTTGTCGGGATGGTTATCTTTCTATCCAGTTTTCTATTTCCAAATCCGAAATATGTTGGAAATGTTTTATATTATCCGTTACAAGTGTCATACCAGTAGACTTGGCAGCGGCTCCTATTAACAAATCAAAATCCTCAATGAGAGCACCTCGTTTACGCAGCTCGTTTTTTTCGTATGCATATACATCAATGCTGTCAGCAAAAGGAACAATCCCGATTTTTTCGCAGAAAGCATCAATCATTGCATTGTTTTCAACAGGTTGGCTGCTTTTGTAGGCACCATATCGCAGTTCCGCAACTGTTATATCTGAAATGTAGCAGTGCTCAATTCCAATATTGTTGAGTTTCTGTTCAATGTCATGTTTGCCCCGAAAGAGAAAAACGCAAATACTTGTATCAAGCAGGTAATTCTTCATAGACTGATTTCGGTGTTTTTGGTGCGACTCAAGCGAATATCATCAATAATGGTCTCGGCTGTCCTGTCGTCTTTCCATGCCCCACAGAACATGCTTGCCCATTCTTTGTTTTCCATGACAGGTTTCTTGTGGGCAACCGACTGCAACAGCGAAGCTGCCAAATCAAGTTTTGCAGTATCGCTGAGTTTGTTGATGTAGCGCCAAACAAACGAGTTTTCTGATGCGGTTTGAATGAATGATGACATAAAATGGTTCTCCTTATCTTTCGCAAAGTTAGCGTTTCTTGAGTATAAAACAAAATTATTCTGCAAAAAACAACGGCGAATGCCGGAGCATTCGCCGTGGAAGGTATTTGTCGGGATGCGCTGAATGCGGCATCCTGACTGTTGGAGATGTTTTAACGAACTATGACTTTGCGACCCTGGTGAATGTAGATACCCTTGGTCGTGGGCTCAGCCACGCGCACACCCTGCAGAGTGTACCATGCGTCCTTGTTGCCGTTCTTGGCAGCCTTCACGTTATCGATGGCGAGCGTACCGGTGGTATTCACTTCCAGACGTGTCAATCCGAAGTCAGCAAAGTTGGCTTTGGAAATGGTTATGGGCTGCTTGCCTGCCTTGAGCGAAATGTCGAAAGAAATATCAGAGTATTTGTTTTCGCCACCAGTGCTGGGCAGCTCGAATTTCTCCACCTGCTTGTTGCCGTCCTTGTCTATGATGTTCATCTTAACCGTGTTGCCGTTGTTGGCATAGCGCATCACGAGTTTGTAGTCGCCGTCGGCAGGAACGTCAATATTGTAGGTCACCGAGGCGCTTCCACCCATCATGATGAGCTCGGGACCATAGTAGAAGAGCTTATCCTTGCTCTGACGCATTCCCATCAGGTTGCTGCAGTCAGCAAACTTGGAAGCGTTGAAGCTCTCGCCAATGGCGAAATATTTATCTTCACCGGTGTATACCGGCATGTTGTTGTAAGTATATCCGAGTGTTGAGAGGTGTCCGCGCTCAATACCCTTGCTCTTGTTTGGCTTGGTAATGAGTCCCCAGAACGGTGCAGCAATGTTGGCATCACGACCCTTGAACCACGCATAGCGGTACACGTTGTCGTTTTTCTCCAACATCATAACCATTTCAATCATCTTCCGTACCTGACTTTCCTCTGTCTCGGTAATTCCGTCGGGAGCAGATGCGAACTCGGTGAGCCACACCTTCTTTCCGTATTTCTTTGCAAAGTTGTCGATATAAGACTTCATGGCAGTAGCGTCGCCCATGTAGCTATGGAGGGCGAGATACTCATACTGTGGTGCTGTGCCATAGGCAGACTTATAGGCGTTGATCCATGCGTCCATCCACATGTCGGGAGTGCTGTAGCGTACTCCGTCGACCTCATCCGGCGAATAGTTGAGTGCCGGGGCAACAAGCTTCAGGTTGTTGTCCTTGGCAAACTGCTCCAACTCGTGCCACACCTCTGCTGCCTTAGTGGGGTTGATGGCGCTGCCACCGTGGTTGCCTGTGAGGTTTGGTTCGTTGAAGCCGAGAATGAAACGGTCGTTGGGATGAGCTTCTGACCATGCCTTGAGCTGGTCGGCATTGAAGCCGGAACCCCACACCATGGGCACAAACTCCAGTCCGTTTTCTGCACCACACAGGTCAGCAAGCTGAGCAGAAGGCGATATAGCCCAATCATAGAACCATGTGCTTCCTTTCTTTAACTGGTTATAGTCTTCTTCATACACCAATGTTTCTTCGGCAAAGCCTCGTTTGAGGCTACGGTTATCCTGAGCAAACACTACCGAAGAGGATAGGATTGTTGTCAGCAGGAGAATAGAGAGTTTCTTCATAATAATAATCTGATTAAATAAAAAACTGAGAAAAGGTAGTTAAGAATAATGTTTCTTAAAAAAAGAGGCTGCGCCGTGGCTACGGCACAGCCTCTTTATAGGAATCGTAAGGTTTGATTACTTAACGATGAATTTCTTACCGTTCTGGATAGCAAGACCCTTGTAGTTCTTAGCTACGCGCTGACCAGCGAGGTTGTAGATAGGAGCATTAACGTTGGTCTCAGCCTTTACAGACTGGATAGCGTCAACTTCCTCGCCACCCTTCTCAGGAGCGCTGCCATAGAATAAGATGTGATCCCAGCTGAAGCCATCACCAGGAACAACGTCAGCAGCCTGGTTGAACGATGCTACATAACCACCGGCGAAGTTCTTGTAGTCTACATTAGAAGCATCCTTGAGGTCAGCAAGGCTGATCTCAACGTTATACCATGTACCGTCAGCCTTCAGAGCGCCACCGAAATCAAGAACGATGTTAGCCTCGTAGTCTCCGTTAGGAAGGTTAATCTGATGCTTGCTGGGAGTCATTGAGCTAACAGCCATGTGGAATGTTGCGTCTGCAGGCATGGATGTCACATCATCAACAGCAGCAGCCCATCCGCCACCGTACCATCCCTGACCCCAGTCAGCAACGGTAGGATTCTGATACTCAGCAGCAATGCCGAAAGAGTTCAATTCTGTAGGAGTAGCGAATGCAACAGACTCGCCGCCAGGCCAGATGTCGAAACGAGCCTCAGTATTTGCAAGGAAGTTAAGAGAGTTGCTTGCGTCAATACCAAGCTCACCCATTGTCTCCTCGCCGCAGTAGATTACATAGTAGAAATCAGCTTGGGGGTCGAAGTCGTTTGTTCCTTCAACTTCAGTGATTTTGCATGCACTTGTAACGTCAGTCTTTACTGCTTCAGCAAATGCTGCAGTGCCCATCATTACGGCAGCTGCCATGAGTAACATTTTTTTCATAATTGTAAAATTTAAAAAGTTAATAAATAATGATAATGAAATAATAAATTTGTTTTTGCTCCCCCACTCCCCATTGGGAATGGGGAAGCTTTTTATTTTTGAAATTAATAGGATTAAATCGCGTTATCAATAACCGGGGTTCTGGTCGATGCCTGAGAGCTGACGCTCAAGAGTAGGTATTGGGAAGAGCTCGTTCTTGCCTTCCACAAACTGTCCCCAGAGCTGCTTGGCCTCGTTGGTCTCACCGGCGATGTAGGCATCCATGGTCTTCTTGGCAATGCCCCAGCGCACGAGGTCGAACCAGCGGTGTCCTTCCATGGCGAGCTCTACGCGGCGCTCGTGGCGTATGGCTGTGCGCAGGTCGTCCTGGTTGTCCTTGAACTGAGTGCTCTTGCCCTGTATGGTGGCAGTGTATGGGAAGTCAGCGAGTCCCACACGCTCTCTCACCTGGTTGAGGGCGCTCTTTGCTTCGGCGAGGTCACCGAGCTCGCAGCATGCCTCAGCATACATGAGCAGTACGTCGGCATAGCGTATCTGTCGGTTGTTGAGCGGTCCGCGGGTGTCGTGTGAGAGTCGTGGGAAGGTGCGTGTCTTCCAGTCGGTCCATGCGAGCTTGTTCGACACAAACCATGTGCCGCAGTAGTTCTCCTCAGCCTCGTTGGTAATCTCGTTGTCCTTCGGAGAGAGTATGGTCATCTCACGACGTGGGTCGAGGGTAGGCTCAGTCTCATACTCGTTGTAGAGGTTGTGTGTGGGTCGGTTGTAGCCCCATCCGCCACCGAGCACGCTTGAGCGCGAGCGGGTCATCACCTGTGAGAGTGAGCCGCGGGTAAAGCCGAAGCCGTTCCATCCATCACTCATGTCGTCGTCCATATACTGTATCTCGAACACGCTCTCCGAGCCGTTCTCACCCTCGAGGGTGAAGTTTTCGAAGTAGTCGGCAAAGAGGCTGTACTCGCCAGAGTCAATCACCTTCTTGGCCCACTTCTTTGCCTCGGCATAGTTCTTTCTGTAGAGGTTCACCTTGGCGAGCATAGCCTGTGCGGCACCCTTTGTTGCGCGGCCGAGGTCTTCCTCGTCGTATTCGCTCTTGAGCCAGAGCTTAGACTCAGCGCTCTCGAGGTCCTTTATGATGAAGTCGTAGCACTCGTCAGTGGTGTTTCTCACCTGTGCCCACTTGGTGTCGCTGTCAATCACGTCGGTGATGATAGGCATGCCGCCGAACACCCTCACGAGACGGAAGTAGTAGTATGCTCTGAGGAACTCAGCCTCGCCGATGGTTCTGTCGAGGAATTCCTCGCGAATGGAGTCGTTTGCCATGGTTGGCAGCTGTGTGATGGCGAGGTTGGCGCGTGCCACACCTGTCCACTGTGCTCTCCAGTAAGAGAGGAGCATGGAGTTGTCAGCCTGAACCTTGAAGTTGTCGATGTCGCCATACTGGAGTCCGTCGGCAATGTTCTGTCCGCCCTTGAGAGCGTCGTCAGAAGCCACGTCGCCAATCATCCACTCGTAGCAGTAGTCGCCTTCTCCAAACTCCCACATCAGCGGAACGTATGCTGCTGTTGCCACCTCTTCGGCTTTGTCCTCGGTACCGTCCATGAAGTAGTCTTGCAGACGTGTGATGCCGGGAGTCTCATCTTTCAGCCAGTCGTTGCACGATGCCAGCGAAAGTGTTGCCAATGCTAAAACAATATATTTTTTCATGACTTTATATTCTTTATATGTAAGGAAAGTGATTGTGTTAGAATGTTACCTGCAAGCCCATGAGGAATGTGCGTGCCTGTGGATAGTTACCGTAGTCAACTCCACCGCCTACTTCCGGGTCGTAGCCAGAGTAGTGAGTGATGGTGAAGAGGTTGCTGCACGAAGCATACACACGGAGCTTGGAGAGACCGATGTGGCTGATGAGAGTGCGTGGGAAGGTGTAACCCAGCTGAATGTTCTTCAGGCGGAAGTATGAACCGCTCTCCACGAAACGGCTTGACACTGCGTTGTTGATGGTGTTGTATGGGTTGGCGATAGAGCCTTCCTGACCAACTATGTTTCCTTCTTCGTCGTAAACGTTATGCCATACGTCTTTCATGTAGCTTGCAAGGATACACTCCGTACCAGTGCCTTCGAGGCGTGTGCGCAGTGCGTTGTAGATCTTGTTTCCAGCCTGTCCTGAGAAGAACATCGAGAAGTCGATGCCTTTCCACTGTGCCGTGAGGTTCAGACCGTATACGATGTTGGCGAAGGGATTGCCAATGTCAACCTTGTCTTCCTCGGTAATCTTGCCGTCGGGAGTACCCTCGGGACCAGACACGTCCTCATAGATGGCATCACCGGCGTGGTACTGCTGTGCGTCGCCGTAGCCCCACATAGCTTCGGCAGCCTCTTCGTCGGTCTTGTAGATACCCTTGTATCTGTAGCCCTTGAAGGTGTAGAGGGTGTAGCCTTGGTCAGACACCTGTATGCCGTTGCCGTCGCGCACGATGTCACCGCCGTTGAGGGCTGTGAGCTTGTTGCTCAGGAACGAGATGTTACCGTCTACCGAGTAGGTGAACTCACCGATACTGTTGGTGTGTCCGAGTTGTATTTCTATACCTTTGTTTCTAACCTTACCTACGTTGGCCTGTGCGTCGTAGCGGTTACCGGTCCATGCGGGACCTTTCACTGTGAGGAGCATGTCCTTGGTGTCGCGTATGAAGCCTTCGATGCTACCACTGAGCAGTCCTCTCCAGAAGCTGAAGTCCACACCTGCGTTCCATGTCTCGGTAAGCTCCCAGAGTCCGCCCTGGTTCTTCCATGTAATGACGGTGGCACCGTTGGTGAGCTGCTGTGTAGGACCGAGCACATAGCCTACGAATGTAGGAGGAGTGTTGGCGATGGTCTGGTTGAAGGCGTCGTTGCCAATCTTGTCGTTACCTATGCGTCCCCATCCGAAGCGAAGCTTGAGGTTGTCGAGCCATTTCACGTCCTTGAGGAAGTTTTCTTCCTTCAAGCGCCATCCGAGAGCCATTGATGGGAAGTAGCCCCATGTGTTCTCGGGGAACTTGTTAGTACCGTCGGCACGGAAGTTGAAGGTGAAGAGGTAGCGGTCTTTCCAAGAGTAGAATGCACGTCCGAGCCATGAGAAGCGGCGTGAGCGGCTCACACCGTCGCCAGCGAGACGAGTGTTCTGGTCGGTCTGGCTTACATACCAGTGGTTGGGGTCGTCGGCACCTGAAACGTAGTTACCGCTTGCGCTGATGCCGTAGTAGTTGTATTCCTCACCGGTCTGACCGAGCATGATAGAGAAGTTGTGGTCCTTGATGGTGTTGGCATAGGTGAGGATGTTGTTCCATATCACTGAGCTGTAGCGGTCGATGTTTGCACCTACGCCGTTTTTCTCCATGCGGTCGAACTCAGAATGGAAATACTGTTCTGTGTATGAGCGTCCGCGGTTCCATGTGAAGTCGGCACTCACGTCGGCACGGTAGGTCAGTCCCTTGAACGGAGTGATCTCGGCGTAGAGGTTGGTAACCAAGCGCTCGTTCACGTTGTTGGGATGAGAGTGCTCAATCTGTGAGAACGGGTTGGTAACGTTCTTGAAGTTTGATGCAGCAGAGATCTGTCCGCTGAGATCCTTGCCCTTTCTGGTGAAGGAACCATCGGGATAGTGAGTGGGATCCCATGGTGCCATGGCGAGTGCAGCAGAGATTATAGATGCGCCCGGAGAGGCGTTGTTGTTCATCACTGAGCGTCCAGTGCTGTACATGTATGTGGCGTTCTCACCGATCTTCAACCATTTGTTCACTTCAAACGAGGTGTTGGCACGCACGGTGTAGCGCTTGTAGTCGGAACCGATGATGGTACCGTCCTGGTCGTAGTAGCTTCCGGAGAATGAGTAGTTTGACTTATCGGTAGATCCGTCGATGCTCACATGGTGGTTCTGCATGAATGCTCCTGAGCGGAACACCTCGTTCTGCCAGTCAGTCTCAATGGCACCGTAGTCAAGACCACCTGCATAGTCAGGGTCGAACTTCTTTGTCTCGGGGTTGTAGCCCTTCACTGCGGGGAAGTTCTCGCTGCTGGAGGTGATGAACTGGTTGATGTATTCGTTGAAGGTGTGGTCGTAGTAGTAGTTGTGACGACCCTTTGTCACGCCTGTCATCGAGAGCTGAGTCTCAAGGAAGTCGCGGCTCTTCATCACGTCAAGCATCTTTGTAGAGGTCTGCCAGCCGATATATCCGTCGTAGCTGATCTCGCTGTGGCCCTTGGTGTTGCCGGTCTTGGTGGTCACGAGGATTACACCGTTGGCACCACGCGAACCGTAGATGGCTGTTGAGGAAGCGTCCTTCAACACCTCCATCGATGCGATGTCGTTGGGTGAAAGGAAGTTGATGTTGTCAGTAATTACTCCGTCAACAACATAGATTGGGTTAGCGTCGTTCACCGTACCAATACCGCGTATACGCACGGTGGCACCGGCACCCGGCTGTCCGGAGTTGAGGTTCACCGATACACCGGCGGCACGTCCTTGCAGAGCCTGGTCGATGCTCACTGCCGGCACCTTCTTCATCTGGTCGGTGTTGACTGTGGCTACAGAACCTGTGAGGTCGCTCTTCTTCATCGTACCGTAACCAATCATCACCACCTCGTCGAGCATGTTGGAGTCGTCGGCAAGTGTGATGTCGATGGTCTGGCTTCCGCTGAACTTACGCGTCTGTGTCTTGCAACCTACGAACGAGTATTCGAGCGTTCCCGCGCTGTTTGTTGACAACGTGTAGTTACCGTCGATGTCGGTAACCGTAGCGTTGTTGGTTCCAAGCACCTTCACGGTGACACCCGGGAGGGGATAGCCGTCGGCTTCTGAAACCACTGTACCTTTAATGGTAATTCCTTGTGCTGCCATCATCAAAGGAAAGAGCAGCATCAGTAATGTCAGTTTTGTCTTCATGGGTTAACAGATAATGATTTTTACGATTTCTGGTCGCAAAATTAAAAGATTTGAAAATATGAAACAAATATTTAACCACACAAAAAACTCACTTTTCTTTTTTCACAACCTCACCGAAAAAAGCAAAAAACAGCTGAATCATACAGAAAAATCCTTTAATAATTGTAAAATGACGTAGTATTTGTGATAGTAAATGCAGAAAATTATTTATTTTTGCCACGCATTAGGTCACTCAACTCATAAATAGCTAAGACATAAATCTAAGAAAACAGCATTTTGAAATGAAACGATTACTAACAATATCACTGATGGTATGTGTCTGGGCTGCCGTCTTTGCACAGCAACCCACGCTGAGAAACTTCAGCAGCATTGAATATAACGGCGGCACACAAAACTGGGGCATCTCGCAGTCTGACGACCAGAGCATGCTCTTTGCCAACAACAATGGACTGCTGACCTTCGACAGCGACAAGTGGACGGTAAGCATGATGCCAAACTATACCAACGTGAGGTCGGTGACGTATGATGCCAAGACAAAGAGGATATATGTGGGAGCCACCGATGAATACGGATATTTCACCGGCGACTCCACCACCTATGAGCTGAAATACACCTCACTCTCTGCCACACTGCCCGACAAGGAGCGCTCGTTTGGCGAGGTGTGGAAGATACACCCCTTAGACAAGGACCTCGTGTTCAGGTGCAGAAGCAAGTTCTTCGTATACCACAAGAACCAGCACACCGATGTCTACGACGTGAAGGAAGACATTGAGAACTCTGCCGTGGCTAACGGCACGCTGTATATCTCGTGCAAGAACGCCATCTACCGCTTCACCGGACAGCGCCTGGAGACGCTGCCGGGCTGCGAGGTCATGAGAGGCAAGAGCGTGAGAGCCGTGCTGTCCTATGGCAAGAGCCTGCTGTTCGTCACCGCCAGCGATGGCATCTGGACATACGACCAGCAGACATTCTCGCCCTACACCCTCGACATCTCGCCGCTGCTCATACAGAACCAGGTGTACTGCGCCGACATCCACGGCAACTACATTGCTTTCGGCACCGTGAGAAACGGACTGATAGTGAAAGACCTCAAGACCAACGACAACCACTATGTGAACGTGCTCACCGGAATGCAGAACAACACCGTGCTGTCGCTGCGCTTCGACGACTACAACAACATCTGGCTCGGACTCGACAACGGCATCTCCTACCTCATGCTCGACACTCCCTACCGCGACCTGCTCGGTGCCGGGTGCAACATTGGTACGGGATATGCCTCGCAGGTGTACAACTCAAGCATATATCTGGGCACAAACCAGGGACTGTTTGTCACACCGTGGCCACTGCCCAAGACCGCCACGCCACCAACACCACAGATAGTGAGCGGCGTGAGCGGACAGATATGGTGCGTGAAAGACATCAACGGCACGCTGCTATGCGGTGCCAACGAGGGAGCATTCGTCGTAAGGGGTACCACGGCACAACGCATCGACGGCCTCACGGGCACATGGAACTTCATTCCCTTGGAGCAACACCCGGGCTATGTGCTCACCAGCGACTATGACGGTCTTGCCATACTCAAGGCAAGCGGCGACGGCTACCGCCTGGAGAACCGCGTGGAGGGCTTCGGCGAGTCGAGCGGCGGCTTCGAGATAGACAACGACGGCTCCATCTGGCTGAGCCACTGGCAGAAAGGAATATACCATTTCAGCCTCACTCCCGACCTGAAGCGGGCAGTAGACATTGAATACTTCAACCACGCCAACGCCCTCGCCATCGACGACAACAACCTCGTGTGCAAAATCAACGGAAAAATCTACATATCGTCGGTCGACGGCTTTAGAAACTACGACCCGAAGAAGCACACTCTCGTGAAAAACGAGCGTTTCAACCGAATATTCGACACCTACGACACCGCACTGCGCATCTTCGAGACAGCGCAACATGACATCTGGGGATACAAACCGGGATACCTCGCCATAGCACGTCACCAGAAAAACGGCACATACAAGACCGACACCGTGGCATACAACAACATGACTCGACGGTTGCAGCTCAGCCTCGGACACTTCAGCCAACCCGACAGCAACCACATCATGCTCAACTACGACAACGGCTTCTATGTGATGAACAACCACTTTGAGCAGCAGCAAGTGTCGAGCAACGTGTATGTGAGAGCCATCTACAGCACGAGCAGCAACGACTCACTGCTCTACTTCCACTACCCCAGCGCCTCACTGCCGGAGATAGTGGTGCCCCACAGCCTCAACTCCCTGCGCATAGAGTTTGTCATGCCCGAATACCACGACCAGAACGCCGTGGACTACAGCTACAAGCTCGAGAACTACGACAAGCAGTTCTCTACCCCGTCGCCCAAAACCACGAAGGAATATACCCAACTCGACGGAGGAAGGTATATCTTCAGGGTGAAAGCCCACAACCATGTGAACGGCAAGGTGAGCGAAGCCACCATCTGCATAAAGGTGAAACCGGCATGGTATGACACATGGTATGCCTATATATTATATATAATGTGTATATGCGCTGCCATATATGCCCTCTACAGATACATAAACTACAGGGCACGCCGGGAGCTGCAACGCGTGAAACGCGAAAAAGAACGCGAGCTCAGGGAGCAGCAGATGCAGTTCAACATACAGGAGGAGAAACGCGAGAAGGAGTTAATAAAGCTCAGAAGCCAGAAACTCGAGGTAGACCTCAAGCAGAAGTCAAGCGAGCTGGGCGACTCCACGATGAACCTCGTGCGCAAGAACGACATGCTGCAGGAGATTGACAAGCAGCTTGAAGACCTCTCGGAGAGCGTGCGCCGCGAGGATGCCAAGGCAAAGATTACCAAAGCCATCAGCGACATACGACGTGGTATACGCAACAACATGAGCGACGACGACAACTGGGAGAAATTCTCCGAGAACTTCAACCTTGTATACGACAACTTCATGCAGAAGATAACCGCAGTATATCCAGACCTCAAGCGCAACGACCTGAAGCTATGCGCATACCTGCGCATGGGACTGTCGAGCAAGGAGATGGCATCGTTGCTCAACACCTCTGTGCGCAGCGTGGAGACCGCCCGCTACCGCCTGAGAAAGAAACTCAACATGGACAGCGGCGAAAACCTCCTGAACTTCATTCAGAAGTTTGAAGACAAGGAAGATAAATAGCAACGCCCAAATACCACACATACTCCTCAGCTCCAGCCTTTTACACACAAGGCTGGAGCTTTTTCGTACACACAGACAGCGAGGATTTCAGTATCTGCCAGTATTCTCCGCACAAATACTGCCACATCTCCGCAAAATGACATTCCCTGTGTGCGAAGATGGGAGCTCGAAAGCATGAAAACGGCAGGCAAGCAGAGTGAAAAGCAAAAAAATGGCACCCATTCACATGGACGCCATTTCAACTCAAAACATACAATTATTTACAAAACTACTAAAAACCTAAAACATACTTTTAACTTATGATAAAAACTATTTACCTTATATAGAACTTATGAAGTATCTTGTTTACGAGTGCAAAGGTAGTGGCATAATTCATTGGAAACAAGAAAAAGGCTACGCAAAAACCTCACTTTCATATAAAATGTGCATAAATATGGTACCCTAAACGTATCATTTTCAACATTTTCGCAGAAATACACATATTTTCACACCTCACAAAACGGTAAACGCAAAACAAAAGAAAAAAGCCGCCGGTATGCAACAGGAAGAAAATGCACGACCCGGAATATGCCCATTACGTTGAGCAGGATTTGCTTTTAGCGCCAGTTGAGAAGGATTGTTGAGCGGAATTTGCTTTGGGTGCCCGTTGAGCAAGGATTTGTAATCCGAGAAACACGCTCCTTACCTTTTTTTTCGCATCACAGATGCTTATATTCGGTGGTGTCGGATTGCAAATCCGACACAACTAAAAGAATAATCCAACACGACTAAAAGAAATTCGACACGGCTAAAAGAAATCCGGCAGAACGGAAAAACTGCACACAAC
>CAMVSV010000038.1 GCA_947170265.1 uncultured Prevotella sp. | reverse complement strand
TGGCGTCAGGCTGACAAGTACAACGTGCCACGCATCGGTTATGTGAACAAGATGGACCGCTCAGGTGCCGACTTCTTCGAGACCGTACAGCAGATGAAGGATATCCTCGGTGCAAACCCCTGCCCCATACAGATACCTATCGGTGCAGAAGAGAACTTCAAGGGTCTCGTAGACCTCATCAAGATGAAGGCTATCCTCTGGCACGATGAGACCATGGGTGCCGAGTATGACGTTGAAGATATTCCCGCCGATCTCGTTGACGAAGCCAACGAATGGCGCGACAAGATGATTGAGAGCGCAGCCAGCTTTGACGACGAAGTGATGGAGATGTATCTCGAAGGTCAGGAAATACCTGAGGAGAAGCTCATCGCAGCCATCCGTAAGGGTACACTCTCCATGGACCTCACTCCCATGCTCCTTGGTTCGTCTTACAAGAACAAGGGTGTTCAGCCGCTGCTCGACTATACATGTGCCTTCCTTCCCTCACCTCTCGACGTAGAGGCTATACCGGGAACCAACCCCAACACCGATGCTGAGGAGACACGCAAGCCTTCAGAGAACGAGCCAACATCGGCTCTTGCGTTCAAGATTGCCACCGACCCGTATATGGGACGACTCGTGTTCTTCCGCGTTTACTCTGGTAAGGTTGAGGCAGGATCATACGTCTACAACCCACGCTCTGGAAAGAAAGAGCGCATCAGCCGTCTGTTCCAGATGAACTCCAACAAGGAAATCCCCATGGAGTCAATCGACGCCGGCGATATAGGTGCAGGTGTAGGTTTCAAGGACATCCGTACCGGTGATACCCTCTGTGCTGAGGACGCACCCATCGTGCTCGAGTCAATGAGCTTCCCCGACACCGTGATTTCTATCGCAGTGGAGCCGAAGAGCCAGGCCGACGTTGCCAAGCTCGATAATGGTCTTGCCAAGCTCGCCGAGGAAGACCCGACCTTCACCGTGCGCACCGACGAACAGAGCGGACAGACCATCATCTCTGGTATGGGTGAGCTCCACCTTGACATTATCATTGACCGTCTGAAGCGCGAGTTCAAGGTTGAATGTAACCAAGGCAAGCCACAGGTGAACTACAAGGAGGCCATCACACAGCCCGTCACACTGCGCGAAGTTTACAAGAAGCAGTCTGGTGGACGTGGTAAGTTCGCAGATATCATCGTGACCATCGGTCCGAAAGACGAAGACTACACTGAGGGCGACCTGCAGTTCATCAATGAGGTGAAGGGTGGTAACGTGCCTAAGGAGTTCATCCCATCTGTACAGAAGGGATTCCAGGACTGCCTGAAGAACGGTGTGCTCGGAGGCTTCCCCATGACCGGTATGAAGGTTACCCTTACCGACGGTTCGTTCCACCCCGTAGACTCCGACCAGTTGTCGTTCGAGCTCGCTGCCCACAACGCCTTCAAGAACGCATGTCCCAAGGCCGGACCCACCCTCATGGAGCCTATCATGAAGGTAGAGGTTGTTACTCCCGAGGAGAACATGGGTGACGTTATCGGTGACCTCAACAAGCGTCGTGGTATGGTACAGGGTATGGACGAGGCTCGTAGCGGTGCTCGCATCGTTAAGGCCATGGTTCCACTGTCAGAGATGTTCGGTTATGTAACCGCTCTGCGTACCATCACTTCTGGTCGTGCTACCAGCTCTATGGAGTACAGCCACCACGCTCCTCTGTCTTCAGCTCTGGCTAAGGCCGTGCTCGAGGAGGTTAAGGGCCGTGCAGACCTCGTATAAGACAATAGGGCCTATAAGTCCCATAAGACCTATGGGCCCTATACATAAAACACTGCCGCTGAGCAAATGACTCTTTAGCAGCAGTAAATAAAAAGTAAATAGTAAATAGTTAAATTGTAAATTAGAATTATGAGTCAGAAAATTCGTATCAAGCTGAAGAGCTACGACCACAAACTCGTAGACAAGTCAGCAGAGAAGATTGTGAAGGCTGTAAAGGCCACAGGTGCTATCATCAGCGGTCCTATCCCCCTTCCCACACACAAGCGTATCTACACCGTGAACCGTTCTACCTTCGTTAACAAGAAGGCTCGTGAGCAGTTCCAGCTGTCAGACTACAAGCGTCTGATCGACATCTACAGCTCAACAGCAAAGACCGTTGACGCTCTGATGAAGCTCGAACTCCCCAGCGGTGTAGAGGTGGAAATCAAGGTATAGTAACAGATTTCCTACACAATACAGACGGAGGATGTACCATTTAGGTGCATCCTCTTTTGTGTGTTTTTTACACCAATGGGCGAGGTGTTATAGTGGCTTATTGCCGTGCTTCCCATAGAAAACCTTTAGATTATATATACGTCTCCATAGCTATAACGCTTTGTTTTATAGTACATTATCTTCTTTATATGTTTAGATATTCGTTTACAGTGTTTTCCTTGTAGCGCCTTTTTCCGTAATTTTGCCAATGTGAAAAATGCAAATACTCAAAATTAAAGCGAAAGTTCAACAGGAGTTTATGTCTTCATTCGTTTTTTTTGAATATCTTTGCATTGCAGGCAAGCCCTTACAATCAATAACAATAAAAATAAAGCACATGATTACTACTGGAAAGAAAATCTTAAACACCATCATCATTATGCTTATGGTATGTTGCGGCACTGTTGCTGCTGCCGATTTCACCGATGAAATCAACTCTCAGGCAAAAGACTTCGGCGACGGACAACACGTAATTTATGAATTGAACGTTGGTATGTTCACCTCACAAGGCACCTTCAAGGCTGCTGAGGCAAAGCTCGAAGACCTCCACACCCTCGGAATAGACATTGTGTGGCTCATGCCAATCTATCCCCGCGGTGGTGGTATCAATAGTCCTTACGCTGCCACCGACTTCAAGAAGATTAAGACAAGCTACGGCACCCTTGCCGACCTGAAATCGTTTGTAGCTGCTGCCCACAACCTTGGCATGCAGGTGTGGCTCGACTGGGTTCCAAACCATACCGCCACCAACGCTGCGTGGGTTTCCTCGCACCCCGAATACTATGTTCAGGGTTCCAATGGCAAGCCCGTGAATCCCGATGGCTACGGCGATGTATATCAGCTCAACTACAACAATGCTGACTTGCAGGCTGCCATGAACGACTGTCTGAAATACTGGATAGACCAGGCTGACGTTGACGGCTACCGTTGCGACTACATTTCCAGCAGCAGAATACCTCTTACTTACTGGAAGGCTGCCATACCCGAGATAAAGAAATATGCCCAAGCAAAAGGCAAGAAGACATGCTGGTTCCTCGGCGAGGGTGACATCTCTGATGTTACACGTCTGAAGACCGCCGGTTTTGACTATGACTATGCGTGGAGTTTCCAGACCACACTGTGGAAGAACGTGGGTACGGCGCTCAGTGCCACGACTCTCAAGTCAAAGGCAACATCGTTCGTGAATACCAGCAAGAGCCTCGGCACGGGCAGAATGCTCTATCTCACCAGCCACGACATCAACTACAACGATGGCGGACAGACCCTCACCTCCATGTATGGCGACAACCGCTATGCTCTCCAGACCCTCGTGTTCACTCTCTATGGTATGCCTATGATCTACAACGGCGTGGAAGTTGGTGGAAACAAGAAGCTTGATTACTTCAACGATGCTACCAAGGTGTCATGGGGCAATCCCGACATGAAGATGCAGAACACCATCCGTACCCTCTGTGCTCTGAAGCATGCCGTGCCAGCCTTCCGCGATGCCATCGATGCCAATGAAGCCGGTAGCGTGGAGTTTATCTCGGTGACCAACACCAATGGAACCGCCAGTGGCAACGTGCTTGCTTACAAGCGCAAGCTCGGCTCCTCGGAAGCCATCGTAGTGATGAACCTTTCCAACAATGAGCTTAGCGTGAACCTCTCTGGCATCACCGCTGGCGACTATGAGCTCTGTCTCGACTCCAAGACCATTGCCTCCGGCGTGCAGAAGACCGCAGTGACGCTCAGCAGCACACCCACCGTCACCCTTGAGAAGAAAGGCTATCAGGTGTATGTGCTCGGAGAAGTGTCGACAGGCATCAGCAGCATCAACGCTGAACCCGCCCGCCGCATTGCCGACAATGCCATCTACAACCTTGCCGGTCAGCGTGTCAGCGACAGCTACCGTGGCATAGTAATACAGAATGGAAAGAAATTCATGAAGAGATAATCTCCCTTAGATTACCATAATAAAATAAACGCCGCTTTCACAGTTGGAAGCGGCGTTTCTTTTATTGTACATTTTATAGAAATAGTTTTGATATTTTTCAAGCTGTATTTCTTACAAGCTCTTTATAATAAGCCTTTAATGATTTTGAATACTTAGATTTTTGTTTGTTGCTATATCGTATTTTTTCAAGCATAAATAACTTTGCAGGCAAATTTGTTTTGACCTAATCGTAAATCATCATACAGTCATTTATGAAACGTATTTTATTAACACTAACTCTAATTTACGCATGTGCAACGTTGATGTGTGCGCAAACGGTTTCCAATGCGAGCCCCGTTTACGATGAAGCTACGCATACCGTGTACTATGAAGTGGCAGTAAAAGGAAACTATACTGTCTGGCTCTGGGACGACAATGGTCACGGTGGTGACTATTTCTGCAATGCAGTATGGCCTGGAGAGAGCATGACACTTGCCGGTGAGACCGCTACCGGAAGCTATGTCTATAAGTTTAAGATCACAAAGGTAAGCGACCATCCCACCAATGTGATAGTATGTAAGGATGGTGGTGGCGATGAGAACAAGGTTTTCACCGGTACCTTGGGCAGTGATGACGTAGCAGATTATGCACCTGTTGGCGTTGCTTCCGATGTGATTTACGAACTCAACGTGGGAGCGTTCACCACTGAAGGGACCTTTGCTGCCGCTGCTACACAGCTTGACAGGCTCAAGGCGCTGGGAGTAGATGTTATCTGGCTCATGCCTATCTATCCACGCGGGGCTGAAGGCATCAACAGCCCCTATGCCGTGAAGGATTATCAGAGCGTTAATCCCAACTACGGAACCCTTGCCGATTTGAAAAACTTCGTTTCCTCTGCCCACGATAAGGGTATGAAGGTATGGCTCGACTGGGTGCCAAACCACACAGCCACCGACCATCCGTGGGTTAATGAGCACCCCGAATACTATGTTCAGGACGGCAGCGGCAATCTTGTTCACCCCAACAACTACGGTGACGTTTACCAGCTGAACTACCAGAACAGTGACTTGCAGGCAGCCATGAACGCTGCCATGAGCTATTGGATAACCGAGACAGGCATCGACGGCTTCCGCAACGACTATGTGTCGAGTACTGCCATTCCGGAGAGTTACTGGACTTCAGCCATCGCCTCTCTCAAGACCACCGCTTCTGCGCAGGGCAATGATGCCTTCACCATGCTTGCCGAAGCCGACCTCACCACAGCCGGCAACGCCCGCTTGCAGAACAGCGGCTTCGACTACGACTATGCCATGACCCTCCACGGCAACCTCATAAGCGTTGGAGCAAGCAGCGACGGCGCTTCCCTGAAGTCGGCCTTGAAGAAATTCCTGTCGGCAGGAACAGACATGCCCTTCAGCCGCATGACCTATCTCACCAACCACGACGTGAACTTCAACGGCGACGGTGCCACACTTCAGGATCTCTATGGCGACAACCGCTATCCTCTTACCGTGTTTACTTTCACCGTCAACGGAATGCCTCTCATCTATAATGGTCAGGAGATTGGCGGCGGACAGAAATTAGACTATTTCAACGACGATCAAGCCGAACACCCCGAGGCAGACATAGACTGGGAGACTGCTCCCGACATTACCATGCAGTCGCTCATAACCACCCTCACCACGCTCAAACATCAGCAGTCAGCCCTTGCCCATGGCTCCAACGACTATTCAAAGACTGCCGTGCTCAGCACCAGCGACAACAGCGTGGTGGCTTATGCCCGCACCGTTGACGATGAGTCGGTACTCGTGTTGCTCAATCTTGGAGGCAGCGATGCCTCGGTTACGGTGTCCGACCTCATCTCCGGCACCTATCAACCCCTGCTCAAAGGCAATGGCAGCGGCATCACCACTACCTTCGACGGCACTGAACAACTCTCAAACAGCACGGAAATAAGCGTGGCAGCCCATGGCTTTTCCGTATATAAGCTCGAAAACTCGCAGCAGTCATATACCAACACCCTGCCCACAATAGTATATGTGCGCGACACCGCCACACCCTCTCAGGACGTGGTTACCCTCTATTCATGGTTCAACAACGTGGCTGGCAACAATGTGGAGCCTTTCGGAAGCTGGGGCGATGCACAAACCTATCCCACCTACAACCGTTATAAGGACGGAGAAGGCAACGTGTGGCTGCGTTATGTCATCAACGACACACCCGAGGGAGGGACAGTCAACGTCATTGCCGTTGCCGATGGCAAGCAAACCGATAACCTTTCTCTTGTCGGCGGAACACAAGACAACTACTTAACCATCAATTCCACCTCGACAAAGGACGATGGTCACTTCAGCAACCCACAGGTTGCCACCTTCACCGAAGCCCAACTAGCGTCGCTCACTCTCGTCACACGCACCGTCAGGGTGTATGTGCAAGACAGCTATGCCGCCGTTCCACATCTCTATGTGTGGTACACCGACCCATACGGTGATACACAGGAGCCCATGGGCGGATGGGGACAAGCCATCACCCAGAACAACTACAGCAAATACAAGAGCTCTGTCTATGGCAGCGCAGCCAACTACTGGTATGCCTTCAACGTGGAGGTGCCCGACGGTCAGGGCTTCCATGCCATTGCAGCCTCAGGAGGTACGCAGGTCGACGAATGGGTACCTGCCACCGCCAATGCCTTCTACATTGCAAAGAATGGCGACACCTCCAGCAGCTACGGTTCCCTCACGTCATCTGAAGAGGAAGCCTTCGTGAGCGATGCCACCACCAAGGACATTGACGTGTATGTGCGCGACACCTCAGGAGCCATTGTCCACCTCTATGGTGAATACACCAAGGGCGACGGCACTTTTGAATATGCGCCGCTCGGCGACAAGGCTTCAGCCTTCAACACCAACCTCGAGGTGTGTCTGAGCGACGTGAACAACAGCGACGGTCAGCATATATGGTACCACTATAAGTTCCGCGACGTGAAGACAGAATACGGAGTGCGTATCATTGCCTATGCCAACGGCATGCAGGTGCCAGTGGAGACTGCTGGAGCCGACTCCGATATTGACAACTACTATGTTGCTTCCGCTGAAAACGAGGTAGGCAACAAGACCGTGCTGCTGGTAATCAATACCCGCGATACCGAGAGTCCGGCTCTCACTGAGAAAGACATCCCCGGCATAGTGCTCTATCCGCAGGGCACAAAGAACTATAAGGTGTATGTGCGCAAGGCCAATCCCACCGCAGAGGAAGCTGCCAAGGGCGAGTATGTGCTCAACCTCTATGCGTGGTACAACATTGATGCCAACGTCACAACCTTCCAACCGGCAGGCACATGGCCAGGCACCGAGCTCGTAACACGCTATGTCGACGACCAGAGCCTCGTGTGGTATCGCATGGATCTCACAGGCATACCCTATGAGCTCTACGACAACCGACCAAACTCCACGCTCTATGCCATAGTGCATCAGAATGGCGACGAGGACAAGAGCAACCTGTTTAACATCACAGAATCAACACCCGACAGCCAAGAGGAGATATTCCTTATATACAACGGTGCGGCTGAAGATCTCACTCAGACCACCAAGCCTGCGCGCCTCGATACCTATCCTCCCACAGAGAGCGGAAGCTTCTATCTCGTGAGCCCCGAGCTAACCGGCAACGCCAAGCTCCCGCAGTTCAGGTTCACACCATCGCGCAACCGTTCCATGAACGGACAGGACGGACAGATAAACTACAATCTCCAGACTCTCAACATCAAAGACGATGAGATTGCAAAGCGAATAGCAGCATCGGGATCAACCACCATACACTACCACATAGAACGTGGCGACGGCAACACCAGCTACGACTTCCGTCCACGACAGAACCGCCGCAACTATGAACTCGGTAGCGGCAACTATCGTCGCACACTCTACGGAGGAGCTGGCGGCACCGGCTACACCTACGAGAAATACAACTGGAACCTCTCGCGCGGAACAAGCTATGAATATACCCTCACGCAGGGCACAGGACAGTCCTACACCTTCTTCATAGGTACCACCTCCACACAGAGCGACACCATATCAATATGTATCAACCGCAGCATCGTAGAGGATGCCGGTGGATACTACCTCATTGGCAACATCGACAACACCATTGACGGTGCCTCATGGTCGCCTGCCAACGCCAATGCCCGTATGCTCATGATCAGAAACGAATATCTCAATCCCAACGATGAGGCAGTGACCGACAGTATAGTATATACCGTGACAGTGCCACGACCAACCAACGGATGGGGAGACCTCTACCTCGCAGTGTCGCCGAAGACACCACTTGCCGATAACGAATGGTCGGTGGGCGACTGGGCATACGTCATTCGTCCGCAGGTGGAATACCAGAAAGACGGACTGGCTACCGAGGGCGGACTCTTTGCCCACGGAGCGGGAGTGAGCTCGGGCGACCAGTCGTTCAACCCCTCGCAGATTAGCGACATCTATGAGTCGTTCACCTTCTCGATGAACATCACCACGTCAACCTACCGTTTCATTCTCAACCGCGGACTGTTTGTCATGGGCGATGCCATCACCGACAAGATTGATCCATCGTCGGGCAAATGGGATGCTGCCAACGCTCGTCAGCTGAGCTACGACGAAGATGGACGCTACTGGTATATCAACAACCTCTATCTCACTCAGGGACAGCCTCTGCGCTTCGCCAACGACAAGGTGATGACCAACTGTTTCGTGGAAAACGACTACCGACCGCTCGTCCCGGGTACCGCCGACGGCAAGAAGGGTCCCGAGAACGGACGCGAGGAAACTCAGTATGTGAACATTGTGAAATGGCGCAACGAAGGTCGCAACAACCATGACGACCTAACCGAGAGCCAGCAGAACGACGACATAACATTCCTCCTGCCATCGGGAAGCTATAACATACGCTTCTACATACGAAGCAATGTGGAAAACCTCGGAAGCAACACCAGCGGCAACGTATGCAATGATGAATACTACATATTCTATGTCATTGATCCAGCCTACAACTTCGTGGGTGTGAATAAAGACGTGACCATTCTCAACCCGCTCACCGACACCAACGGAGACGAATATCATTTCTATAAGCCCTTCAGCAGCTATCACGCCATGAACGTGCCCGAAGGTGTAGACGTGTTCTACATCAAGTCGAAAGACGATGGAGGTCTCAACGTGGAGGAACGCACAGTAGCTCTCACAAAGTTCACCGGCGACATAATACCGAGAAACACGGGAGTGGTGCTCGCCAGCAAACACCAGCAGGACAACAGTACCAACAAGACACTGCCAGTGAACTTCACCACTGCCGACGACCCATGGGAGGGTGGTGCCAACGAAGGCATGGACGGCAACCTCCTCAAACCCGTTTTGGAGTCAACTCACCTGAGCGCACAGGAAACCACCGGCGAATACAACTATATCTTCGGATATAAGAAACTCAATGGCAGCGACGATGGAGTAACACTTGGCTACTATGTTCCGGGCAGCGGCAATGCTCAGGCAAACAGCTCCTATCTGCAAATCACTGACGACCTCTGGCCTGACGACGACGTCACTGCCAAGGTGATAAAGATTATGCTGTGGAACGACATCCTTGACGAGGAGGAACCCACACAGGAACCCGACGATACCAACGGAGAGCCTGCCGATGGCGAAACCATGGGAGTGAACTCGCTCACTGGCGACACCAACGGCAACCAACCCTACTACACACTCGGAGGCACACGCCTTGACTCACGCCCCACAGCCAAAGGCATCTACGTTCACGGAGGAAAGAAGATTATTATAAGATAACACTTCAAAGAATAGCAGGATAGACAATGAAAAAGAAATATACAACCCCTGTTGTGGAGATATGCGACCTCAAGGCCATGAACATCCTGGAGAGCCAGGTGGGAATACACAGCAAGGAGATAAACCAAAACCCTGTCGACAACACCGACGACGAGGGAACATTTGCCAAGACAGCACTCTTCGATGACGAATGGGTAAGCAACTCGTCGCTATGGGACGACTGACACTTCCTTGGGTATAGCTGATTAAGGTAGAAACACATGACAAAAAAGCTGCTTGCGCCATAAACGCAAGCAGCTTTCTTGTTTGTCAATCACGGCAGTTCACGGTTGAATTAGCCTACAAGTAGCATGGTTATGGACAGGGAACAATGGAGTGGGAGGCTTCGTTTTTTTTCTTTGCCAGTATTCTTCGTACAATACTCGAGTATTTTGGGCACAATACTGGAGTATTTTGGGCACAATACTGGAGTATTCTCCGCACAAATACTGGAGCATCTTCGCAAAGTGGTGGGCTCATACAGCGAAGATGGGAGTCTGAATGTGTGGAAATGACGGAAACAAAGGCTTTTCATGGCATATCATTTCAGCTTATTTGCCGGCGGGTATAATAAAAAAGCTGCTTGCAAGAATAAATGCAAGCAGCTTTTTTGTTTTTGCCTGGTGGAGTGTCAGTCTTCCCAGATGTTGAATTTGTAGGTGAGTGGTGTGGAATTTTCCGTAGTTTCCTCTTCCTCTTCGTTCATAGCGGTGGTTTTGGGCTTGTTGACGTTGATGTCAAGGATGTTTTCCTTGGCACCGCCATGCTGTCGTCCGCTACCGTCGCTTACCTCCACGCTGTAGGCTATGGGCTTGATCAGGTCCACCGTGGTGAGCTCAATGGTTGGCGTGGTGTATTTCTTTATCTTGTGTTGTCCTTTTTCTTGTTTCATTGGTGTAGGGTTATTGTATTGTTTTCTTTCCGTTCTTGATCACAATGCCTCTATAGCTGTTTCCCACAATCTGTCCAAGGGTGTTGTAGGTGATGTTGCTGCCGTTGCTTGTTGCTTCCACATTATTTATATATGTGGTCTGTTCCTGTGCGGGTGTCTCTATTTCAAGCATGAGAGTCTCCTTGGCTGCCGATGCAGGTATCTTTATATATGCGCGGAAGGGCTTGGTGTCGAAGCCTTCGTTGCCCACCTTTACGCAGTTGCCTTCGGTGTTGAACAGGTAGTAGGCATAGTTGGCATCGTTATATCCTTCCATCCAGCAGTAGGTAGGCAGGAAGCCAGTGTCGCTGAGTGTGCCCATTGGACTCACTGCAAATTCGCCTTCTATGCCGTTGCCCATCAGTTGTCCGTTGTTTCCGGGTATGATGAGCATGGGTTGGTTGGCTATGGTGGCAGTGTTTGTCTTTTCTTCAAACACAATGTTGCTGCCGTTCTCGCTTACGCCTTTGTAGGCATACCAAGTGTTGGTACCGAAGAGGCTGTTGAGCTGTGCTGCTGTGAGCGAGTAGGGCAGGCAGAGCGTGGTATGCTGCTTCGCGAACTGACGGTTGAAGCTCACCTTGTCGGCAGTGAATGCCACGTTGGTGGCGAAGGCGTTACGGTTGTTCCATGACTGTCCGCTGTCGTCGGTGTCGGTGAACATCAAGTGCTGGCAGGTATAGTTGTCGCCGTCCTTGATAATGGTGTTCACCGGGTGCTCGTGTCCGCTGATGTTCTGCACGGCGCTGCTGCCGAGCACCACCAGTCCGTTGAGGTTGGAGCCTCGGTCAAAGAAGCTGAATTTGTTTACGTTGCTCAGGTCGGCAAACGGTGTGGCTTCGGTCGTTGCAGCGGTGGTATAGAACATTCCGGCGGTGTTGGGGTTCTTCAGCAGTGTGACGTCGCTGAATTGGAACTCATTGCTTGCAGCGTCTGACATGAGGCTTATGGTCAGGCTGGCATCCTTAGCCAGCGTTACCGACTTCTCAATCTTCTGCCAGCCACCGGTGGCTCCGGTGTAGAGGGCATCCACGCGTCCGTTGTGGTCAACTTGTGATGCCGTGCCATTGCCCATGCCTATGGCTGTGATGGCTTGTGATGAACCGTTGAGGCTCAGTGTGATGGTCTTTCCTGCCGTGGCTCTCACAATGGCTTGAACCATGTAGGTGGCTGCTGCGGGCACAGTCACAGTCTGTGTGGCTGCGGTATTCTGTGCTGGAGTGTTCACCGTTACGCTGTTGCCCGTCCAGTCGGTCACGCCTGTTGCCGTGGTGTTGCTTCCGTTCCATGCTGGTGCGAGCAGATAGGTGCAGTCACCTTCAACGCTGTTGGCAGCAATGGTCTGTCTGATGTCTTCTTCCTGCTTGGTTCCCGTGGGCAGTGCAATGGCATTGAGCGTGGTCGTTGTAGCATCGGTAGCGTAGTACATGTTACCATAGATGCAGGTCACATCGTTGGCTTGTGCATCACTGCTGATTGTGGGGTCACCCACTTGAGTGATGGTCGTAGACGTGTTGCTGTTAGAGGTATACACACCGTGATTGGTGAAAGTCTTGCTGTCCACGACTTTTGTTTCAGCTGCGTTTGAGATGATGATTCTATTTGGAATATCGTTCACCTTTGTCTGTACATATTTATATACATACTTTCCGTCGGTGTCAGTGCCTTGCAACGTCATTGCATCGCCAGGAAAATTGCCAGCAACGGTATAGTATCCGCCACCATTGCCACCTTCTGTCCAAACCCAAGCATAATAGGAGTCTTGCGTATCTGTTTTGTAGAATACGGAGATTTCGTCATTGCTGTCGAGATAGGGTGAATAAGGAACAGAAACGGCAGCGGCACTGGTGGTGTTGAAAATCAGGTTGGTTCCTTCAGCGACGTTGCTTACATTGAGGCGCAGGAAGTCTGTATTACCAGTGGTAGAGTAGAGTGTTCCGATACTTGTCAGTGCGGTTCCGGTCCAATTGCCTAAGGCTTTATAGACAGGTGCTTCAATAGCAGTTACATCAGGTTTGTCGCTTCCAGCTGCCGTCACGTCGAGGTAAAGGTCGCTATTTATTGTAAAGTTATAGCTCTTGGATTCGTTTGCATTTCCTCCGTTTCCATTGTTGATAATGAGGTTTGCTGTTTTCCCAGTGTTGCCAGCTCCCATCTTGAAATAGGAATAGGTCGTTCCGTCGATGGTGACTTCTCCGTCTCTTGCCTTTCCTGCCCAGCCTCCAAAGAGTTCTTCGCTCCATGTATATAAATGTAGGCTTGCGTTGTCCCAGCCTACATTCTGCTTGACAAATACGGTATATCCGTCAGGGGTGATGCCATAGTCAGACAGTGAAGCATTCTTATAGCTATAGCCATTGATGTCGTTTGCAGGCCATGCGCTGCCGTTAGGCTGCGCAAAGTAAACGTATTTGCTATCGGCACGCTGGTCGTATTCGTTGAGCTTGATGAGATAGCCGTCAACATAGAGGAAGTGACTGTCCTCGGTGATGCTGACGTCGGCAGTCGTGCTGTTGCCAGCATCGGTGCAGTGGAAGGTGAGAGCATCGGTGGCGAAGGTCTTGTAGAGCCATCCGCTCTCGGTGGTATTGGTCACCGTGTTTCCGGGATGCAATTCGCCTGGGTTAAGGTCTGCTCCGCCGTCGGTCTTCCATCCCCAGATGGTGGGATTGGCGTGGTTGGTCTTCAGGAATACGGTGATGCCGCTGCCTGCCGGAATATTGTTCTTATAATTAGAATAATTCTCCGACGTACTGTAGCTGATGCTCACATTCTTCGTGACGGTGGATGAGAGGTCGTTGTTTTGGTTGCTGGTGCGGTAGCGGAACTTCAGCGTGCAGTCCTCGTCAATGGTGATCACGTCACCGTGGCGGATGGCGTTGCTGGCGCTCGTTGGTTCCGTGCCGTCGGTGGTGTAATAGCCATATACCTCTCTGTTGCTATCTGTGGTTCCGTCAACTGTCGCATTCATGGTGAATGTAGCCTTATTGATGCCCACCTCGTTGCCTGTTAGCTCGGCGGTATAGCTCTTCTCAGTCATGTTGATGCCGCCTTTCACATAAACGCGATAGCCGCGAGCTTCCACGTTGATGGTTGGCGAAGCCGTGAGTTCCACGCTTTCCTTACTCACACCACTGGCGATGGTCTGACTGTTCAGGCACAGATCGTAGCTTCCTGCCGTCACACCGGTGAGGCTCACCGTGGCTGCGTTACTGCCGAGGTTCAGAACGACGATGGCTTCAGAATCGCCGTGGGCACGCTTGTATGCCACCACAGAGTTCGATGTACTGAAAAGACTGAAGGAACCGCGTTCGGCAAATGTCTTTCCATCTTGGAATGCCTCAACGTTGTGTTTCAGAGCTGTCAGTGTGCGGATGGTGTTCTTCATCTTGTTGTCCACACTGTTCCAGTTGATCTTTGTGTCATTGAAATAGTCTAAGCATGTGTTGTAGCCAATCTCCTGTCCGTTGTATATGAGCGGCATACCGTAGAAGGTGAACAGCAACACGTTGAAGGCATAGCGATTGTCGCCATAGCGGCTCAGCATGGTGGCTTTGTCGTTCCAGTCTTCGTCGTGATTGTTCATGTATGCCATGCGGTCGAGGTTGCTGTACTCACTCTGGTTGAAATGGTTGGTGAGTCGGGTCTTCAGTGTTGAGGCATCGGTGCCTGAGCCCATGCCGGTGAGGGTTGGCTCGAAGAAGTTCCACATGTAGTCATAGTCCCAGCCGGTGTTGAAGAGTTTCTTTGCAGTGTTGTCAAGGAAGTTGGCTTCGCCGAGCATCCAGAAATTGCTCTTGCCCAGACTCGTGGCATAGTTGCGCAGACGTGGTATCTGCCATGTCCAGTAGTCGGCAGGAATTTCCGAGCTTGACACATAGTCGCAGCGGAAACCGTCGATGTCGGCATTCTCTATCCAGTATTTCATGGCTGCGTCCATGGCGTTGCGAAGGGTCTGCTTGTTGTAGTCCAGCTGTATGACATCTCCATAGTTGTTAGGGTGTACAATGGTGTTGCCACTGTATTTGTAGTAGTCTGTGGGATTGTATGGACTTGTGGTCCATTCGGCATTAGTGGCAGTATGGTTCGGCACCCAGTCGAGCCACACCTCCATGTTCAGGCTGTGGGCAGCATTGACAAATGCTTTCAGGTCTGCCAGTGTGCCGTAGCTTGGATTGATCTTTGTGTAGGATACAGGACCGTAGGGACTGTTTATTCCCGGTGAGGTGCTTTGTCTTGGATAGATAGGCATGAGCCATATCACGTCCACTCCAGTGAGTTTGAGTTCCGTGAGCTTTGCCTGTGCTGCTGCAAATGTTCCGGCAGTGGTGAAGCCGCCCACGTTCATCTCGTAGATCACACGG
Organism: uncultured Prevotella sp.; assembly: GCA_947170265.1. Lineage (GTDB taxonomy): Bacteria > Bacteroidota > Bacteroidia > Bacteroidales > Bacteroidaceae > Prevotella. Next base: position 6,254 of record CAMVSV010000038.1, on the reverse strand, counting down.
TGGCCGTAGCCATACTTGTTTGTTGTGGCGTTGATGTCGTCTGCGAAGTCGGCTTTGGCTGTTGTGACAGTCATAGTCAGTGCGCCGATGACGATAGCGAGCCATTGTTTGATGTGAGTGTTGTGTTTCATATTGTTGTTGTTTGATTTGGTCTTTAAGATTGTATAAGCCTTTTCTCATTAAACCGAGAAAGGACTCCACTGGCTATGTTCTCGCCAGTGGAATCCTTGTCATTCCATGTTATATATCTGTTAATCGTCCCATAGACTCTTCATGTTGATGTTTCCAACCTCTTCCACGTCGCCTGCAAAGAGCCCTGCTTCCTTGGCTCCGTAGTTGTTGCCTTGGTCGTCGGGGTTCTGAGTGACGGTTGCAGCCTGCATCAGCTCCCCTTCGTGGTGTACGATTTCCAAAGTTGGTTTTATATATTCTGCTTTTGTTTTCATCTGTTATCCCTTTTTGTTATTTTATTACAAACTTCTTACCATTCTGTATATATATGCCCTTGTTGAGGCCTGCGCGTTTGCCATCGCGGCTAACCACTTGACCGTTGATGCCGAAGATGGGAGCGCTGGTTCTGTCGGTGGCTACGGTCTCGATGCCGTCCACTACCGGTTCGTCAGTGGGCTCGTCCACCGGTTCCTCTATTTCGGTATTTTCAAGTATCTCGTCGATGAAGAGCACCGAGAAGGAGGCGTTGCTCTGTGTCACGTCGATGTAGCCTGTCTGCAGGTAGAAACGGAAGGGCTTCATTATACATCCGTTGTTGGCATAGGAGTATTTTCCTGCCACGGCGTTGTTGTCGTCAACCACGGGGTTGAAGGTGTAGTTGGTAGAGTTGCCGTCGGGATGGGTGTTGATGGTCAGATACTCATAGTTTCCAATGGCTTTTCCACCGTCGATGCTTGTCTCTGTGCTTCCTGTGGTGCCTATGGTCACGTTGGTGAGCTCCAGCGCGTCGAGGTTGCTGCCTTGGTCGGCGGCATAGAGCAGGAAGGGCACGTTGGCTGTCACACCCTGGTTGTCGTTGGTCTTGTAGGTTATCTTGCCGTTGCTGCTGTCGATGGCTGCAAGGGTATAGACCTTAGAACCTGTACCATATACATTTTCTATCTGTTCGCGTGTGATATTGAATGGCAGACATACTGCTGTGGGAGTCTCGGCTTTGAACTTACGGTCGAAAGTGGCTTTTTCCACGTTGAAGGTGTAGTTCTTTGTTATGCCGAAGGAGTGTCCGCTGGTGTAGAATGCTCCTAAGCTCGCTGCCTTGAGGTCGGCATCAGTGTAGTAGGTGGGGTCGAGCAGTCCTTCGCTGTTTGCCTCGGTGAGGTAGAGATGCTCCATGTTGTTGTTCTCTCCATCTACGAGCACTACGTTGTAGGGAGCCTGACGGTCTACGTCTGCGCCTTCGGTGGCATTTGTCGGATCGCGGTCGGCATCCATGGTTATCACTGCGTTCTTGCCGGCAAAGATTACTGCGTTGAGGTTGTCGCCACGGTCAAAGAAGCTGAACTTCTTCTCACCTGTGAGGTCGTAGTCGGTCACGCTGTTGCTTGTGGGAGCCTTTGTCCAGAAGTGTCCCGGAGTGTTGGCGTTCTCAAGGAGTGTTACGTCGGCAAGCACATATTCGCTTGGGTTGGTGAGCGTGATGGTGATAGAACCGTTGGCACGGGCCTTTACGGTAGCTTCCACCTTGGTCCATCCGAGGGTGTTCTTGCCGCTGTTGAGCTTCTTTCCGAGCTTCTCCACGCGACCGTATTTGGTCACATAGCCAGCGTTTGTTCCGGGGAACTTGATGGTCTCTGTCACCTCTGTGGCTCCGGTGAGCTTCAGTGTGGCGTTGTTGTGGGCTGTGGCGCTGTAAACTATTGCCTGTACGGTGTAGTTGGCATCGGAGTGCAGACCAAACACGTCCTGAGAGAGAGTCTTACCGGCGGCAATGAGCTTCTGGTGGGCATAGCCGTCGTTTGATATGCCGCTCCAGCTTGCCACGTCGGTGTCGGTGGCAGGGTCTGTTGGGTTGGCTATGGCTTTGTTCCATGTGGGGTCGAGCAGCAGCGTGAGGTCATCGTTGGCATTGCCGCTCTTGTAGTAGTCGCGTCCGTTGGGATAATCCACGGTCTCCACCGTTGTCTCTATTTCAGTGTTGAGGAAGGTGTTGTAGGTGTTGGTGCTTGCCTCGTTGAGGTAGAGAATGGTGGGGTAGCGGTCAGCTGCTGCTCCGCTCTGGGTATAGTATCCACCCGAGAGCACTATTGCTCCTCCGTTGGCAGGATAGCTGTTGCTGCCGCCGTCGTTGAACTCCACGCGGTCATATCCTTCGGGTATCTGTGCATACCAGTGGATGTTGTCGCCGGTGGCAGTCATCTGCACGGTGCCGTCGGCTCCTGTCTCAGAGTTGTAGTAGTGGGCATAGATATTGCTCCATGAGCCTTTCTCTGCTATCACCACACCTTTGTTTACAATGCTTGTCACCATGGTTCTGTTGGCTTTGTTTGCATCGTGGAGACGGTATTCTATGTCTCCGAGCTGTGCTGCTACGACACCATCGGCATATTTGCCTGACTCACCGTAAATGGTGGGGTCGTAGGTGTAGCCAAAGAAGCTGTTGGTGCGAATGTTTGTCTTCTGTGCGGTCTTGCGGGTGTCGGCATAGTCGGTGGCTTCCTGTGCGGTGAGGTCGGTGTTCATGCGGTTTACTATCACTGCCAGACAAGGCACTTCCGGCGCTCTTGATGATGTGCTTTCGGTGTTGAGGTTCTTTAGTGGGAACGCCATGTAGTACCATTTCTCACCATTGAACTCCAGTGTACGCTCGTCGGTCATGAATGTTCCGGGATAATAGTTGGAAAGCTTCACCTCCTTGTCTCTCTGTGTGGTCTCGTCTCTGATTTCCTGGTCGGTCTTGCCTTCCTGCAGATAGGCATCGCGTCCCCAGTCCCATGCATAGATACCGGTGTTGTCGTATTGCGAGCGCACGAAGATAGTGATACCGTCCTTACCGCCTGTTGCTACCGACTGTGTGTTGTGGCTGTTGTTCCAGAAGTTCACATAGTTGTCTGATGTAGAATAGGCGAAGTCGAAGTTGTCGCCGGTGCTGTTCACTGTCTTGCCGTCGCCCACGTTGAGCACGCCCGGTGTTGAAACGAGTATGGTTGAGCCGTCGGCTATGGTCTTGGTGGCGCTGGTCAGTGTCGACTTGCCTCCGTCGAAATAGAGTTGCGACTTACTTCCGTTGGTCACGTTGATGTCAACCTTGGCATTGTTGATGAACACGCGGTTCTTGCCGTTGCTGCCAGTAACTCCAATCTGCGGTGTCATGGTGAACACAGGAGCATATTCTATTCCTTCTATAGTATAGAAATATGTGTTCTTTGCATAGTCGTCGGTGCTGGCTGTGTTCCAGTTGTTGAGCACGTTGTCGTGGAAGAAACGCACCTTCATGGTGCCTGCGGGCTCGGTATAGGTAGCTGCTGTCGATGAGGTGCTTACCACATGGTTGTAGTCCTTGTATTCAGTGTTGGAGTCTTCGCCCCATGTGGTGCCGCCGTTCTTGAAGGTGAAGGTCTGGTTGTTAGCCAGATCCACCGTTGCATACCAACAGCTCTCGTCAATGTCGTAGGTCATGGCGGTGTTGGTGCCGTTTGACGAGAACACCAGGTTGCTTATCTGGTCGGTGGCAGCGGCTGTGCCGTCGGTCTTTGCCTGAAGGAGATAAACGCCCGTATCGCCTGAGAAAGTGAGGTTGTCTCCATCGGGTATCCATTTGTTGCCTGCCATGAGCCATTTATATCCTTCGCCGTTTTCCATGTAGCCAGTGCCTTGGAACCACGCATTGCTGTCGTCCTTGCTTCTGTAGAGGAAGCTTGTGGTGGTCCAGTTGGAACTGTCGCCCACGCGATACATCACGAGGGTGTTGGGATAGCTTTCGTAGCGCCATTCTGAGGGGGTGCCGTCGTCGTTGAGGGTGACGATGAGGCGATACATACCGCCGTTATCACTGACATTCCATTTCTTTCCATCGCTCACGAGCTCTCGCTTGGTGTCCTTGAGCTCGTCGCCGGCGAAGAGGTTGTAGGCAGCTTCGTCGGTGGTGTTGTTCCATCCGTAGTAAGCCACGTTGCCGTTGTCCTCATGCACGAGGGCAAGGCGGAAGTCTTTGCCCACGGGGTCCACTTCGTTGAACACTGTTCCAAGGAGGTCAAAATAGTATTCGTTGTCGCTGTTGGGAAGTTTCTTGAAGCTGTAGTGCATCTGGCTCTGTGGTGAGTCAGAGTCATATTGTGTACCCACGAGGAACAAGCCTTTCTTGAACTCAGTTCGTCCATCCTTGCCTTTGGCGGTGACGAGGTATCTGCCATTGTCGAGAGGCTTCACTATGAAGGTGTATGACTTGTAGAGACTCTGCGATTGCAGCAGCTTCCATGATTTGTCTGTGGTGGTTGAAGTACCCTGCTGCGACTCGTTGCTGTAGATGTTGCTTCCACTTTCTGTGTTGAGTGGCGCAATCCATGTTATGCCGTTGTTGGCATAGAATTTGAAATAGAAGTCGCTGTTGATACTTTCGTCAGGAACGGTGATGACGCAGGTGTAGGTGCCTGTGGTGCTGTCATAGGTCATCACATTGTTGCTCACATTGGTATACCAGTTTGTGATGCTGGAGCGGAAAGACAGGACGGGAACGGTGGCAACGGTCTCGCTGAGCGATACCGCATTGTTGCTCTCCGTATATACGCCACCGTTGGTGAAGTTAGTTTCTATAGTGTTGCTTCCGTTTTTCGTAACTTGAAACATTACGGGCACGGCTGTTCCACCAAAGGTGTATTTATAGAGTACATATCCGTCGTAGGTTACGCCTTCTGCTGTCATTGACGGGCGGTTATTATATGCATCTGTGCCGATACCTGTGACCTGGTCATATCCTCCATTGTCAGTGGTCCATGCCCAAACCTTATATTCTGCAATGGTGGGTGCCTTGTAGTAGAAGAACACCCCTGCTTCGCTACTGCCAGTAGGAGTTGTGAACTCCTGTGTGCTGACATAGGTATGCCATGTTGAGCCGTCGGAAACCAACCACACACGGCAGTTTCCAGTGCTGGAGGCAATGGTGAAGTTGTTGTTTGTTGTTTGAGTCATGGCTTGCTTGCTGCCTATTCCAGTACCAATACCAGTGTTGTTGTTCTCTGCACCATACTGGGTATCGTCAATGATGAACCGGAAATAGTTGGTGCCATTGTCGAAGGCGTAGCTGTTCACATCATAATAGAAGATGTCGCTGCCAACCTTGGTCATTTTGTTTTCTGATGCCTGATTGTTACCCCATCCATTGTTGTTGGAATGCTCGGCACCAATGTTACCATACACATACACGTCGTTTGCAGCCCATGCCGTAGCATTTGCCACAAAGCACACCGTGAGAAGTGTGAAGGCTTTGAGTAGTTTTTTCATTTTTCCTGTTTTTGTTGTCATATATTTATAGTTTTGTATTTTAATCTTATGAAAGTGAAAGAATGTGTTGTGGGTTTGTTATTCCATCGCCTTGGAGTTTGCCATGGCAGAGTGGAGCTGTGTCCACTCTGTCCATTGGCTACTCTTCGTAGTTTTTTATCTATAAGTCTTGTGTTGGTTTAAATGTTGAAGTTCCCAGTTGGATTATCGTGTTGTTATCTGAAAGTCATTTAGTTGTTTTTGGATTTCACCGGCAAAGGTATAATATAATTAAATATGTGTAGAGCATGTCACACTAATATCTAAGTAGTGATATTTTGAAAATATCTGTTAATCAGTGAATTGTGAATTCTTGTAATGCCCGATAATCAAAAGGGTTTCATTAGCGGTGGAGTTTATGTTACAATGAAAAGGTGGTGAATGGATCATGTTCCTGCTTTTGTTCTCGGTGACATTGTTTCCCCATAATGCTTCTTGTTGGTTTTTAAGTGGTTGTATGGCTTTATCCCTACAGTGAAATCATATAGTAATATTGGTGTTTTTTTTATGGCGATTAATTGGATTATTGCGATGAAAACGGCAGTTTTTACTGATTTCTCCTTTTTTTTATGTTCCACATATAATATCTTCTTCCATCTTATACTGACTTGAGTGCTTAATCCTTAAAACTAATGTTGAGCAGGATTTGTTGTGTGCGTTTTGCGCAAGGAGGGTTGAGCTAAGAAAGTGTTTTAGGTTGATAAAGTGGGGATTTGTTGTGTGCGTTTTGCGCAAGGAGGGTTGAGCAGGATTTGCAATCCTGCTCC
>CAMVSV010000037.1 GCA_947170265.1 uncultured Prevotella sp. | reverse complement strand
TGTCGGATTACAAATCCTAATATTCAGATGAGCAGGATTGCAAATCCTGCTCAACCTTCCTTCTCACCCTCCTGCTCAACAATCCTGCTCAACTCACTCCTGCTCAATTCACTCCTGCTCAATTCTCCTGCTCACTCTGCAGTTGTGGCGGATTTGCAATCCGACACCATCGAATATGAGCATCTGTGATGCGGAAAAGTAAGCCTAAAATGCCGCAACAGAAATGCTTGAATGCGCAAGCTACTTGAGCTTCAGGCACTGGTCACAATAGTCGGTTACTGCAAGACGGTGGGTAATGAATATCACTGTCTTGCTCTTGTCGGAGAGGATATTCTCAAGCAGCTGACGCTCGGTAGCCGGGTCAAGGGCGCTCGTAGCCTCGTCAAAGAGCATGATGCTACGGTTTCGAAGCAGCGCACGGGCTATGGCTATGCGCTGTGCCTGTCCCTCGCTCAGTCCTCCACCCTGCTCGCTGCAGGCGGTGTCGAGACCGTCGGGCAGCTCCATCACAAAGTCGGCACAGCTCTTTCTCAGGGCATCCTTCATCTCTTCCTCTGTGGCGTCGAGCTTGCCGAGTCGCAGGTTTTCGCGTATGCTGCCGCTCATGAGAGTGTTGCCCTGTGGCACATACACGAAGTTGGTGCGCATTCGTGGCGAGAGCACTTTCTTTTCCACATTATTATATATAGTCACCTCTCCCTTCTGTGGGCGAAGCAGTGCAAGCATCATTCTCACGAGCGTAGTCTTGCCGGCTCCCGTCTCGCCCAGTATGGCTGTGCAGGTGGCAGGCTTGAAGTCAAACGACAGGTTGTCTATTATGTTTCCGTCGCTGTCGTTGTATCTGAACGACACGTTTTCAAACTTTATGCCGCAGGGAGAGTCCATGTCTATGGGGTCACCCTGTTCCTCGAGCGGGTTCTCCTCAAGCTCCATGAGTCGCTCTGCAGCCGTGAACACGCTCACGAAGGCTGGCACGAGGCGTGTGAGCTGGCGTGCCGGTCCCTGTATCTTGTTCACGAGTTGCAGGAATGCCGTCATACCTCCGAATGTGAGTGTGCCTGACGACATTCTCAGTGCTGCCCAGAGGAATGCCACGAGGTAGCCCAGTGCGAAGCCGAAGTTGAGTATGAGGTTGCTCATCACGCTGAATGCCGTGCGCTTCACCACATTGTGGCGCAGCTCGCTCTGCGTGGCTTCAAGCCTGTCTACCATGGTGTCGTCGCCCTCAAGCGTCTTTATCACCATTCTGTGCTGTATGGTTTCCTGCAGCACGCTCTGCACCTTTGAGTCGCTGTTTCTTACCTGTCGGGTGAGGCTTCTCATCTGTCTTACATACACCTTGCTTCCGAGTACAAACACGGGTATCATGGCCGTGATGACGAGCGACAGTCGCCAGTCCATCGTGGCGAGATATGTGAATGCACTTACAAACATTGCCACTGTTGACAGCGAGCTGGGAATAGTTTCGGTGAGGAAGTTCACCACGTTGTTCACGTCGAACTCCAGTCTGTTGAGCACGTCGCCCGAATGGTGTTTCTCCTTGCCGTGCCATTCCGACCTCAGCAGTCTGTCGAGCATACGTTGCTGCATACGGTTTTGTGCCTTTATGCCCAGAAGGTTTCTCACCCATATACCCGCAATGTTGAGTGCGAAGTCGCAGAGGATGAGTGCTCCCATCATTGCCACAGCCCATGGTATGGAGCCGTTGACGGCTCCCGATGCCACGTCAATGGCATGCTTCACCGCCCACACCTGTGCCAGGCTCACCGCCACCGAGGTGAGTCCTATGCTTGCGTTGAGCACGGCTTGCAGCCTGTTGCCGCGCCATGCTCTCCACAGCCATCTCAGAATCTGGGTGATGGTGTATTTCGACTCTGTTCTTTTCAGCCAGGACATGTCTGTTTTCTTGATAATCGGGTTTCGTGCAGTTTCTTTTTCCTATCCTCTCTGGTCCATTCCCCACATCATTTTCTCTCTCAGGGTGGCAAAATAGCGTTGTCCGCTTCGTTTCACAATCTTCACCATGAAGGGAGCCTTGCTGATGGTTATCGAGGTTGACTCGTTGAGCTTCACCGACCTGCCGTCAATAGCCACGAGATAGTTGTGCGACCGCGACTCCACGGTGAGCTTCACCACGGCATCGTCGCCTATGACTATGGGGCGTATGTTGAGCGAATGGGGTGCCACGGCGGTTAGACATAGGTTTCCCGACTGCGGCACCATCACCGGTCCGCCGTTCGACAGCGAGTAGGCTGTGGAGCCCGTCGGTGTAGAAACTATTAGTCCGTCGGCCTGATAGGTCACCAGATAGTCTTCGTTGATGGTTGTGCGTATGCTTATCATCGAGGCATTGTCGCGCTTGAGCACCGCGATGTCGTTGAGAGCAAAGGGACACTCGTTTATTTCCTCTCCGTCGGTGGTAATCTGTATGGCGGCATGGTCTTCTATCTGGTAGTTGTCTTCATATACGGCTTCAAGCATCGACTCCGCCTCACTGGGAAGAATGTCGGCGAGAAAGCCCAGACGCCCCATGTTTATGCCAATGATGGGTATCTCCCTGCTACCCACCCTGCTGGCAGCCTTGAGAAAGGTGCCGTCGCCACCCATGCTTATCACATAGTCGGCAGTGAAGTCGTTGCCATGAAACACTCCTGTGGCTTCCACCGGCAGATGCTCCTTCGTTGTCATGAACTCATGAAACGTGGCATCGATGTATATGTCAGCCTCTTTCTCCTTGAGCACCGACAGCACTTTCTGTATTGCCGACGACTTGTGTGCCTGGTATTCGTTGCCAAATATTGCAAAGCTAAGCTTTTTGTGTTGCTCGTTCATTGTGATTTGTCGTATTTTGTAATGCAAAATGCCACCAATTCGTGGGATTTTCGTATTTTTGCAAGTGCATTATACCGTGCAAAAATACAAAGATTTATTTATTCGCAACTATAAAACATCAACAATTATGGCAAAAGTATATGAATTTCTGGCTGATGGTTTCGAGGACGTGGAAGCCTTGGCACCATTAGACGTGCTGCGCCGCGGAGGCGTTGAAGTGGTGACGGTGAGCATCATGGGCCGCCGCGAGGTGACGAGTGCACATCAGGTGACCGTCGTTGCCGACACCACCATAGAGGAGGTGGGCTCCATGAGTGATGCCGACCTGCTGCTGTTGCCGGGTGGCATGCCCGGTGCTGCCAACCTGCACGACCACTCCGGCGTTGCCGATGCCCTGCTCCGCCATGCCGCCGAAGGCAAAGCCACGGCAGCCATCTGCGCCGCACCCATGGTGCTCGGCAGCCTCGGACTGCTGCATGGCAGGCGAGCCACCTGCTATCCCGGCTTTGAGAAATACCTTGATGGTGCTACCTACACCGCAGAGAAGGTCACCGTGGACATGCCTTTTGTCACCGCCTTCGGTCCTGCCGCCGCCTTCGACTTCGGCTTCACCCTCCTCGGGCTCTTCACCGACAGCACCACCGTGGGCCAGCTCCGCAAGGGCATGATGTTTGAGGCTTAACCCCCTCTGCTGCAAGATGAGCGACATACTCAACCAGGAAATAAAATACCTCGCGGGCGTGGGACCGCGACGCAGCGAGATACTGAGCCGCGAGCTCGGCATCAGCACCTATCGTGACCTGTTGGAGTTTTATCCCTACAAGTATGTAGACCGCTCACGCATATACCTCACCACGGAGCTCACGCAAGACATGCCCTATGTGCAGATAAAGGGAAAGATACTGAGCTTTGAGGAATTTCCGATGGGAGCACGGAAGAAACGCATCGTGGCACACTTCTACGACAACCACGGCGTGGTAGACCTCGTGTGGTTCAACGGCGGCAAATACATATACGAGCAGTACAAGGTGGATAAGGAGTATGTGGTGTTTGGCAAGCCTACGGTTTTTGGAGGACGCTTCCAGTTCAACCACCCCGACATTGACGATGCCTCGAAGCTCGAGCTCTCGCAGATGGGCATGCAGCCCTACTACACCACCACCGAGAAGATGAAGAAGAGCGGACTCACCTCGCGCACCATGGAACGCCTCACCAAGACCCTGCTGGAGAAGCTGACGCAGCCGCTGCCCGAGACCCTGCCACCCTTCATCACCTCGCGCCTGCACCTCATCAGCCGTGACGATGCCATGCGCAAGATACACTATCCGAAGAGTGCCGACGACACCCAGCGGGCACGTCTGAGGCTGAAGTTCGAGGAGCTGTTCTATGTGCAGCTCAACATCCTGCGCTATGCCTCAGACCAACGACGCAAATACCGCGGCATAGTTTTCCAGCATGTGGGAGCAACCTTCAACCACTTCTATCACCACAACCTGCCCTTCACCCTCACCAACGCACAGAAGAGGGTGATGCACGAGATTCGCAACGACATGCGCTCAGGCAGGCAGATGAACCGACTGTTGCAAGGCGACGTGGGCTCGGGCAAGACCCTCGTGGCACTCATGTCGATGCTCATTGCCGTGGACAACGGCTATCAGGCTGCAATGATGGCACCCACCGAGATTCTCGCAGAACAGCACTACCACACCCTTCGCAGCTTCCTCAATGGCATGGACGTGAGGGTGGAGCTGCTCACCGGCACCGTGAAAGGCAAGCGGCGCAAGGCCATACTCGACGGTCTCATCAGCGGTGAGGTGAACATTCTCGTGGGCACCCATGCCATAATAGAAGACAACGTTCAGTTCCACAGCTTCGGCTTTGCCGTCATCGACGAACAGCACCGCTTCGGCGTGGCACAGAGAGCACGTCTCTGGGGCAAGAGCAATCAGCCACCACATGTGCTCGTGATGACAGCCACACCCATACCACGCACACTCGCCATGACCATTTATGGCGACCTTGACGTGAGCGTCATCGACGAGCTGCCACCGGGACGCAAACCCATAGTGACACTCCACAAATACGACAACCAGACCACAAGCCTCTATCAGGGCATCAGACAGCAGATAGCCCTCGGCAGACAGATATACATAGTGTTCCCGCTCATCAGCGAGAGCGAGAAAATAGACCTTGCCAACCTTGAACAAGGCTATGAAGCTCTGAAGGAAGTGTTTCCCAACTACAGCATGAGCAAGGTTCACGGACGGATGAAAGCCAAGGACAAGGAAGCTGAGATGCAACGCTTCGTGAAAGGAGAGACGCAGATACTCGTAGCCACCACGGTGATAGAGGTGGGAGTGAACGTGCCCAATGCCAGCGTGATGGTAATCCTCGACGCACAACGCTTCGGACTGTCGCAGCTCCACCAGCTGCGCGGCAGGGTGGGACGTGGTGCCGACCAGAGCTTCTGCCTGCTTGTCACTCCCCATGCCCTTGCTGCCGACACCGCAAAGCGCATTGACATCATGTGTCAGACCAACGACGGCTTCCAGATTGCCGAAGCCGACCTGAAGCTGCGCGGACCCGGCGACCTCGAAGGCACCCAGCAGAGCGGCATGGCTTTCGACCTGAAGATTGCCGACATTGCACGCGACGGACAGATAGTGCAGATGGCACGCGACGAGGCGCAAGCCATCATCGACGACGACCCCACCTGCGAGAAACCGGAATACCGGATGCTGTGGGACCGCCTCGCCTCACTGCGCAAGACCAACATCAACTGGGCCGCCATATCATAGCCCCCGACCAAGGCTTACAGTCTTGGCTTGAATACACCATTTCCTACACCGCCATTCCTGCCATTCAGACACCCGCCACTGCAAACGTTTGCACAAATATTCACTTGATTTTCATACATATATAAAAGGTGGAATAGGGAATTTTCGTAACTTTACCACACTAAAACAATACCCTCAAACACTATGAACCTAAAATTCTGCATAGACTATCAGACAATTTACGGACAAGACATGGTCCTCAACATTGTCAACGCGAGTGATAAAGGTGGGGAATATATCTCCGAGTACAGAATGCACACCAACGACGGGTTCCACTGGAGCGTCGACGTGAACTGCGCAGTAACCACAGAGGCTGCCCTCGACTATTTCTACAGTGTGGCAGTGGGCGACAAGCAGGAGCGCAGGGAGTGGAGCGTGGTGGCTCATAGGCTGGAGCTCAACTGCGTGAAAGGCAGCAACTTCATGATTTTCGACCACTGGATAGACATTCCCGAGGACTCATACCTCTACTCCTCTGCCATCACACAGTGTGTGAACCGCACGGAAGTGAGAAACCTCAAAGCCAACAGCTACGAGCGAATAATAAGACTGAAGGTGCGCGCTCCGCAACTGCGACAGGGCGACACCCTCGCCGTGTCGGGCAACGATGCCGCCATTGGCAACTGGAACATTGCCGACGCACTGCCCATGACCCAACACAACACCAACGAATGGGTTGTTGACATCGACGCAACGAAAATCAAGGAAAACGTGCTTGAATTCAAGTTCGCAGTGATTGGCGAAGACAAGAATACGGCACCCGTATGGGAATACAGCGAAAACAGAACCATCGTGCTGCCAGAACTCAACGACGGCGACGTGGTGGTGTATGAACTCTCGCAAGCCTATTTCCCACTGCCGGAGATAAGATGCGCCGGCACCCTCGTGCCTGTGTTCTCGCTGCGCTCCGAGAGCAGCTTCGGCGTGGGCGACTTCGGCGACCTCAAGAAGATGATTGACTGGGTGGCAATGACCGGACAGCGTCTGCTGCAGATACTGCCCATCAACGACACCACCATAACCCACACATGGACCGACTCCTATCCCTACAGCTGCATAAGCATCTTTGCGCTACATCCGCAATATGCCGACCTCAACCAGCTGCCAGAACTCAAGGACGAAGCCCTCAAGGCAGAGATGCAGAAGCTCGGAAAGGAGCTCAACGCACTGTCGCAGATTGACTATGAGCGCGTGAACGACGCCAAGACACGCTACCTGCGTGCGCTCTACGACCAAGAGGGAAAGAAAACCCTCGCCTCGGCACCATTCAAGAAATTCTTCGAGGAAGAGAAACAGTGGCTCGTGCCCTATGCACAATATTGCCATCTGCGCGACACCTACGGCACCGCCGACTTCTCAAAGTGGCCCGACCACAACACATGGAACGAGGCTGACCGCAGCGCACTCACCGGCACACGCAACAAAGCCTACAAGGACGTGGCTTTCTACTACTATGTGCAGTTCATACTTAGCTCGCAGATGCAGGCAGCCCACGAATATGCACGCAGCAAAAGAGTGATACTCAAGGGCGACATACCCATAGGAGTGAACCGCTACGGATGCGACGTATGGCAGGAACCCAGATACTTCAACCTCAACGGACAAGCCGGTGCACCACCCGATGACTTCTCGGTGAACGGACAGAACTGGGGCTTCCCCACATACAACTGGGACGAGATGATTGCCGACAACTGTCTGTGGTGGGTGAGACGCTTCACCAACATGTCGAAATACTTCGATGCCTACCGCATAGACCATGTGCTCGGCTTCTTCCGCATATGGGAGATACAAGGAGATGCCGTGCACGGACTGCTCGGACACTTCGCACCGTCGCTCGGCATGAGCCGCGAAGAAGTGCAGGCCTACGGTCTGGGATGGCAGGAAGAGTTCTTCACCGAGCCATTCATCACCGACTGGATACTCGACCGAGTGTTCCGCGAACATGCCAACGAGGTGAGGGAGAAATATGTGGAGCGCACCTTTGACGACCGCTATCGCATGAGAGAAGACTACAACACCCAGAAAAAGGTGGAGGCAGCATTCGAAGGAAAGACCACCGAGAAGGATATATGGATACGCGACGGACTCTATTCGCTCATAAGCAACGTGCTCTTCCTGCGCGACCACCGCGACGAAAACCGCTTCCACCCGCGCATCTCTGCACAGTTCTCGCTCATCTATGAGTCGCTCTACGACAGCGACAAGGCTGTGTTCAACAAACTGTACAACGACTACTACTATCATCGCAACAACCAGTTCTGGTATCAGGAGGCAATGAAGAAGCTTCCGAAGCTCGTGCAAGCCACCAACATGCTTGTATGCGCCGAAGACCTCGGCATGGTGCCCGACTGTGTGGCATGGGTGATGAACGAACTGAGGATACTCAGCCTCGAGCTGCAGTCCATGCCTAAAGACCCGACGGTGAGATTCGGATACCTTTCGCGAAACCCATACCGCTCGGTATGCACCATCTCAAGCCACGACATGCCAACGCTCAGACAGTGGTGGGACGAAGACTGGGCACGAACCCAAGACTACTTCAACTCAATGCTGCACCGCGGCGGACCGGCACCACACCCACTGCCAGGATGGCAAGCCAGGGAGATACTCTGCAACAACCTCAACAGCCCGTCAATGCTATGCATACTGTCAATACAAGACTGGTTTGCAAAAGACGAGAAGCTAAGACTCGCAGACCCCGATGCCGAACGCATAAACATTCCAGCAAACCCGAAGCACTATTGGCGCTATCGCATGCATGTAAGTATTGAAGACCTGATGAAAAACAACGAGTTCAACACCGACCTCACGGAGATGATCCTACAGTCAGGACGCAAATAACCATACATGAACCAACGACGTTAACGCAGGCCACAACCTGCGTTAACGTCGTTTTTCAAAAACAATCCCAAAAGAATAACAGGAAAACAGAAAACAATATTCAAACAATGAACAAGAAACTCTCTATCATTGCAGCTTTGATGCTGCCAATCTTCGCCAACGCACAAACGGTGAAGTCACCCAACGGAAACATTGAGCTGACCTTCAGTCTGGCTGACGGAGGCGTTCCCACATACATGATGAACTACAAGGGAAAGGCTGTGGTGAAGCAAAGCCGACTCGGACTGGAACTTGCCAAAGACAAGCATGCCAGCAAGCAACTCAAGGAAACCGACCTCATGGACGGCTTCACCGTCAAGGGCACCAACACCTCTACCTTCGATGAGACATGGAAACCCGTATGGGGAGAGACAGCTACCATAAGAAACAACTACAACGAGCTCGCTGTAGACCTCTTCCAGGAGAAGGAAAACAGAAACATCACCATACGCTTCCGCGTCTACGACGACGGCATGGGACTCAGATATGAGTTTCCACAGCAAAAAGAGCTCAACTACTTCATCATAAAAGACGAACACACCGAGTTTGCCATGGCTGGCGACCACAAGGCATGGTGGCTGCCGGGTGACTACGACACTCAGGAGCAACCCACACAGGAGTCGAAGCTCTCGCAGATAAGGGAGCGTTTTCAGAATGCAGTGAACTGGACCAACTCATCAGTGGCACTATTCTCGCCCACCGGAGTGCAGACATCACTGCAAATGAAAACCGACGACGGACTCTACATCAACATACATGAGGCGGCATGCCTTGACTATGCAACCATGCACCTCGAGCTGGTTGACGAGAAGACAACCTCGCTCACACAGAAACTCGGTGGGGGAAGCAACATCTATACCAACGATCCGCTGCCATCACCCTATCCACTGCCGAAGCCTTTCACCTTCGTGAGCCACCTCACACCCGACGCCACCGGACTGAAAGGATGTATGCAGACACCATGCACCACACCTTGGCGCACGGTGATGGTCAGCGATGATGCCCGCGACATGCTGTCGAGCAACCTCATTCTCAACCTCAACGAACCATGCGCACTCGACGACACCTCATGGATACACCCGACGAAATACTGCGGTGTGTGGTGGGAGATGATCGTGGGCAAGAGCACATGGAACTACACCGACGAGTTCCCGTCAATAAAGCTCGACAACATCGACTGGAACAGCGTGAAACCCAACGGCAAGCACGCTGCCAACAACGAAAAGGTGAAACAATACATCGACTTCGCAGCAAAGAACGGGCTGCAGGAAGTGCTCGTGGAAGGCTGGAATGTAGGATGGGAAGACTGGGCAAACATGTGGAAACGCGACGTTTTCGACTTCGTAACGCCATATCCCGACTTCGACATCAAGATGCTCAACTACTATGCCCACTCCAAAGGCGTGAAGATAATGATGCACCATGAGACCAGCTCAAGCACGCAGAACTACGAACGCCACCTGGAAGATGCCCTCAGCCTCATGAACAAATACGGCTACGATGCCGTGAAGACTGGATATGTGGGCGACATCATACCACGAGGCGACCACCACTACTCGCAGTCGTCAAACAACCACTACCTACATGTGATAAAAGAAGCCGCCAAACACCATGTCATGGTAAACAGCCATGAGGCTACACGACCCACAGGACTGTGCCGGACATATCCCAACCTTGTGGGCGGTGAGAGCGCACGAGGCACCGAATATGAAGCCTTCGGAGGAAACAATCCTGACCATACCGTCATATTGCCCTTCACACGACTGCAAGGCGGACCCATGGACTACACACCCGGCATCTTCGAGACACAGCTCTCTACATGGAGCGACAACACCTCATGGGTGAGGTCTACGCTCTGCGGACAGCTCGCACTCTATCTCACGATGTACAGTCCGCTGCAGATGGCTGCCGACCTGCCGGAAAACTACGAACGCTTCGACGATGCCTTCCAGTTCATTCGCGACGTGGCATGCGACTGGGACGACTCCAAATACCTTGAAGCAGAGCCCGGCGACTATATCACCGTGGCACGAAAAGCCAAGGGAACAGACAACTGGTTCATCGGTGGAAAATGCGATGAAAACGGTCATAAATGCACCATAAAGCTCGATTTCCTCGACAAGGGACGCAAATACACCTGCACCACCTATGCCGATGCTGCCGATGCTCATTACGAGAAAAACCCAAAGGCATACGCCATAACCAAGAAAACAGTGAAGCGCGGCGACACCCTGAAGCTCACCGAGGCTCCCGGCGGTGGTTTTGCCATCTCGCTCATGGCACAATGACAATACTTAGACTAAAAGCAATAACTATGAAAACAGCTCAATTCATCATGACAGCACTCATGACCTTAGCCGCTGCCAACGGTGCCATGGCACAAGACTGCTGCAACGACATGCAGAAGGCAGGCAAAGAATGCCATAAGACAAGCACGGAGAGACAGTCATACGAATGTAACTACACACCCACAGCCACCACCTTCCGTTTCTTTGCCAAGCCCAAAGGCAAGAACGTGGTGCTGAGACTGTATAAAGAAGGAATGGGAGGTTCACCGCTGAAAACCATCAAGCTCAAGCGCGACAAGCAGCAGCCGGACTTCTGGACCGCAACGGTGAAGGGCGACCTCAAGGGACTGTTCTACACCGTGGATGTCTCAGGCTCCAAGACCGACTGGGTGGAGAGCCCGGGAGTGTTTGCCACCGCAGTGGGAGTCAACGGCAAACGGGCATACATCTTCGACCGTGCCACCACCGACCCCGAGGGATGGTGCTGCGACAAGCGCGTGCCCACAACATCGCCCGCCGACATTATTATATATGAGATGCACCACCGCGACTTCTCCATCGATGCCTCGTCGGGAATAGAGCACAAAGGCAAGTTCCTTGCCCTAACCGAGCCAAAAGCCATAAACCACCTGAAGACCCTCGGTGTGAACGCCGTACACATACTGCCGTCCTACGACTACGGTTCTGTTGACGAGACACGTCTCTCCGACAACAAATACAACTGGGGCTACGACCCTGTGAACTACAACGTGCCCGACGGTTCCTACTCCACCGACCCCTACAAGCCCGAGGTGCGCATCAATGAGTTCAAGCAAATGGTGCAAGCACTCCACAAAGCCGGCATTCGCGTGATACTCGACGTGGTCTACAACCACACCTACGACATCGACCACAGCAATTTCCAGCGCACATATCCCGACTACTACTACCGCAAGAATGCCGACGGTACCTATTCCAACGGCTCCGGCTGCGGCAACGAGACAGCCTCTGAGCAGCCCATGATGCGCAAGTTCATGGTCGAGAGCGTGAAATACTGGATGAACGAGTACCATATCGACGGCTTCAGGTTCGACCTCATGGGCGTCCACGACATTGAGACGATGAATGCCATACGCAAGGCTGCCACGGAGATAGACCCACAAGTGTTCATCTATGGCGAGGGCTGGAGTGCCGGCAGCTGCGCACTCCCCGGCGAACAGCTCGGCATGAAAGCCAACATCCCGCAGATGCCGGGCATAGCAGCTTTCTCCGATGACCTGCGCGACGCCCTCAGAGGACCATTCTCCGACGACACCAAGCCTGCTTTCCTTGCTGCCATACCCGGCATGGAGGAGAGCATCAAGGCTGGCATTGCCGGAATGACAGCCCATCCGCAGGTAGACTACTCCAAGGTAAACTATTCCAGCCGTCCCTATGCCCTTGAGCCCACACAGATGATTGCCTATGTGAGCTGCCACGACGACATGTGTCTCGTTGACCGCATCAAGGCAAGCATCCCCGGCATACAGACCGACGAGCTCATACGCCTTGACGAGCTTGCCCAGACGGCGGTGATGCTCTCACAGGGTGTGCCCTTCATGCTTGCCGGCGAGGAGATGCTGCGCGACAAGAAGGGCGTTCACAACTCCTTCGAGTCACCCGACGACATCAACCATCTCGACTGGAACAACCTCAACCGCTATCCCGAAGTGTTTGAATATTACAAGAACCTCATCAAGCTGCGCACCAACCACCCGGCATTCCGCCTTGGCACAACCGAGAAGGTGCGCCGTCACCTTGAATTCCTGCCCACGCAGGACGCTCTTGTGGCATTCCGTTTGAAAGACCATGCCGGCAACGACGCCTGGAACAACATCATTGTCATCCTCAACGCCAACAAAGAGTCGCGCCTGGTTGACATTCCCGAGGGTCACTACACCATCGTGGCATGCGACGGAGTAATCAACGAAGACGGAATGGGCGAAGTTCAGGGCTCACAGGTGAACGTCGACCCGCAGTCGGCACTCATCCTCCACGACTGACCCCATCACCACAAGCATCAATAACCTAAAAACCATAACACACTCATGAGAAAACTTTTTGCAATTCTATCGTTGTTCGTTGGCTTGCAGACCATAAACGCAGTCAACGTAGACCGCATCGACCCAACCGATTGGTTTGTGGGAATGAAAGACCCCACCGTACAGCTCATGGTCTACGGACAGGGCATATGCGATGCCGAAGTGACAACCGACTATCCGGGAGCCGTCATCGACCAAGTGGTAAGGCTCGACTCACCCAACTATCTGCTTGTCTACATGAACCTCAGCGGTGCACAGCCCGGCACCATGGTGCTCTCCTTCACACAGGACGGCAAGACCAAAAAGGTGAAATACCAGCTCAAGGCACGCGAGAAAGCCGGCGAAGACCATGTGGGCTTCTCCAATGCCGACGTGCTCTACATGCTCATGCCCGACCGTTTTGCCGACGGCATGCCCGAGCCCAAGCTCAAAGGCTCCGGTCTCAGGGAATACAAGGTTGACCGCAGCAACCCCAGCCTGCGCCACGGCGGTGACCTCGAGGGTCTGCGCCAGCACCTCGACTACTTCAACGAGCTCGGTGTCACGGCACTGTGGTTCACCCCTGTGCTTGAAAACAATTCGCCCGACTCACCCAACGGCTTCAGCACCTACCACGGTTATGCCACCACCGACTACTACCGTGTGGACCCACGCTTCGGAACCAATGCCGACTACCGCAAGCTCACCGACGAAGCCCATGCCAAAGGACTCAAGGTGGTGATGGACATGATATTCAACCACAGCGGTTTTGAGCATCCGTGGGTGAAAGACATGCCCTCCAACGACTGGTTCAATACTCCCGAATGGCTCACTGAGTCACAATCCTCCGGACGCGACCCCATGACAGGACTCGGCAACACCCGCGACAGAAGCAAATATCTGCAGACAAGCTACAAGCTCACACCTGTCATGGACCCCTATGCCTCAAAGGTTGACATGAAAGAAACCGTCGACGGCTGGTTCGTTCCCTCCATGCCTGACCTCAACCAGCGCAATCCCCACGTCATCCGCTACCTCATCCAGAACAGCGAATGGTGGATAGAGACCGTAGGCATCGACGGCATACGCATGGACACCTACCCCTATGCCGACCGCGATGCCATGGCATTGTGGATGAAGACCCTCGACAACGAATACCCCAACTTCAACACCGTGGGTGAGACATGGGTGACAGAGCCCGCCTACACCGCTGCATGGCAGAAAGATTCCAAGCTCTCCGAGAAAAACTCCTACCTGAAGACCGTCATGGACTTCAGCTTCTTCGACAAGCTCGACAAGGCACGCAACGAGGAGACCGACGACTGGTGGCAGGGCTTCAACAGAATATACAACTCCTTCGTCTACGACTATCTCTATCCCAATCCATCGAGCGTCATGGCATTCATCGAGAACCACGACACCGACCGTTTCCTCAAACAGGGACAAGACGTGACACTGCTAAAGCAAGCCCTCGCACTACTGCTCACCATCAACCGCACACCGCAACTCTACTATGGCACCGAGATACTCATGAACGGCACCAAGGAACGCAACGACGGATATGTGCGCAAGGACTTCCCCGGCGGTTTCAGCGGCGACAGCCACAACGCCTTCACCAAGGAAGGACGCACCGAAGCCGAGAACGAGATGTTCACATGGCTCTCCAAGCTTCTCCACTGGCGTCAGACCAGCGACTGCGTCACCAAGGGCACCCAGACACAGTTCATCCCCTGGCACGGAGTGTATGTCATAGCACGCCAGCACAACGGCAAGAACGTCATGACAATCCTCAATGGCAGGAAGAGTGCCGCCAAGCTTGAAGTATCACGCTATGCCGAAATCATCGGCAGCACCAAGGAAGCTACCAACGTGATAACAGGCGAGAAGGTAGACCTGAGCCAAGACCTGCCACTCGAAGCACAAGCCGCCCTCGTGGTAGAGTTCTAAACTCCCTATAAACAACAAAAAACGCATGTTCCCCAACATGCGTTTTTTTGTTTGTAGCCTCTCTCAAATAGCCAATAATGCCCACTTGCCGTCCCATAATTCATACATTTTTCATATATTTGCACCATAGCGAGACTAAACCGATACAAGAAAGCATGTTTTTCCACCCTCTCCACACCCACATACAGCCACCTGAAGAGATGAACAATCCCTTCGACTACAAGCCTCATCCCCTGTGTCTCGTCGCAGCCGAGGAGGTGCAGGCTTCCATTGCCCGCCATACAGAATGGCAGGATGAGCTGCACAGCGGCAAGATGTTTGGAGTGCTCATCGTGGAGAACCCCGACGACGGAGCCATCGGCTACCTGGCAGCCTATTCCGGACAGCTGCTCGGGCGCAGCGACTGGGAAGGCTTCGTGCCCGCCGTTTACGACTACCTCCAGCCCGACGGACACTTCAAGCAAGAAGAACACCGCATTGACCTCCTCAACGAGGAGATAAGACGGAAGGAAGCCGAATATGAGAACTCCGAAGAGCTGCGACAGCTCAACAATCTGCGCCACGATGCCGCACAAGCCATAGAACGCAAGCGGCTGGAGATGACTGCCGCACGCCATCTCAGGGAACTCCGTAGGAAAGAGTGCCATCTCTCTGAGCGCGAGCAGCAGGAGCTCATTCGCGAGAGCCAGTTCCTGAAGGCCGAGCTCCACCGCACGAAGAAACGCTTTGCCGATGAAATCGAACGTTTTGAGCAGAAAACGCAATTATTGAAACAACACATAGAAAGCCTCCGACAGCAGCGGCGACAGCGTTCCGACGCACTGCAGCGCTGGCTCTTCTCACAGTTCGTGATGGTAAACTGCAAGGGCGAGAAGAAAACCCTCACCGACATTTTCCTCACCACAGCCCTGCGCACCCCACCCGCAGGAGCCGGTGAGTGCTGCGAGCCCAAGCTTCTGCAATATGCCTATACCCACTCACTGCTCCCACGCGCCATGGCAATGTTCTGGTGGGGAGAAAGCCCTCGTCAGGAAGTACGCCATCATCTGAGCTACTATCCCGCATGCAGCGGCAAGTGCAAGCCCATACTTCAATGGCAGCTACAAATGGAACACTTCAGATGGGGCAGCGGAACGGTAAAGACGCAGCAGCCTACCCTCACCGTAGTCTACGAAGACGACCACCTGCTTGCCATCAACAAGCCTTCGGGAATGCTCTCCGTACCCGGCATCGACTCACCGCTGTCTGCCATCACCGCAGCAAAACACCAGTTTCCGCAGTTCAGCGAACTCACCGCCGTGCACCGTCTCGACATGGACACCAGCGGCTTGCTCCTGCTTGCCAAGACGCGCCAAGCCCAGCGCCACCTTCAGCAGCAGTTTGCCTCCCACACCATTGAGAAAACCTATGTGGCACTGCTCGAACAGCCGTGGAACCAAGACACGCCCACCATCGGCACCATAAACCTGAGCCTCATTGCCGACATCCTCGACCGTCCACGACAGAAAGCCGACAGCGAACACGGGAAGCCTGCCATCACCCACTATCAGCTCATAGGCACCACCAGCGGTCATCCGCGCCTCCTGCTCCGTCCCGTCACCGGACGCACCCATCAGCTGCGCGTTCACTGCTCCCATGCCCTCGCGCTCGCCAACCCCATCCTCGGCGACCGTCTCTACGGCACCGCTGCCTACACCGCCCCTCTGGAGCCTCGTCTCTACCTCCATGCCCAGACCATCACCTTCACCCATCCTGCCACCGGCGAGGTTATCACCCTTGAGAGCAAGGCTCCCTTCTGAGACCCGACAGCCCGCTTTCCATTGATACAGCTCCATTGCACATACTTAGATTACAGCATACCGATATTTAACATAACCATCTGATTGACAAAGCTTAGCATCAAACCATCTTTTAGATATTTCTTTGACGCTCTCCACCAATTTATTATATATACATATCTTTGCGACGTAGAAACCTAACAAATCGTATTCATCAATAAAAACAAGCCTAACAATGAAGAAAAACAGACTTTTTGCACTTTGTGCAGCAGCCATGCTGTTGGCACCGTGGAGCCAGGTCAAGGCGCAGACCGACGACGCACTGACGCTCTCCTCCACCAGCAACACCGTGGCAGAGAACTTCAACTCCATGTATGATGCCGGAACGCAGGCTGGCACGCTCACGCTGCCCGCTGGCTGGCGCGTGGAACGCAACGAGAACGGACCACGTCAGGTGGGTGCCTTCAGCAACGGTGCCACCGCCACCCAGTATGAAGGAGGCATCAGCCTCGCCTCAAATGCCAAGAACGGCACATGGAACTTCACCTCGAGCAGCGACGCCACCGACAGAGCCGTGGGTGGCATCACCACAGGTGTGGCAAACGGAGCGCGCGGCATCAACGTCATGACCAAGCTCACCAATGCCAATGCAGCAGGCATTGAGAAACTCACCATCAGCTACGACGTAGAGAAATACCGCTACGGCAACAACGGTGAAGGCTTCACCGTGCAAATGTACTACTCTACCAACGGCACCGACTGGACCTCAGCCGGCGACGACTTCAAGACAACCTTCTCTCCCGATGCCAACACCGCTGGTGCCGAGGTGGTGCCCATCACCACCGTGGGAGTGACTGGCAAGCAGCTCAACACCATCTTTGGTGCCGGCAGCAGCCTCTACTTAGCATGGAACATCAGCGTGTCGGCTGGTACGGCATGTGCCAGTGCCATGGCATTGGCTGTCGACAACATCAACATATCAGCCACCTTTGCCGACCCCGCCGTTACCAAACATTATATATATGTGGAAGACAAGAGCAAGTGGAGCAACCTCTACTGCTATGCTTCCGGCAACGGTGAGCCCCTCGGCGTAGCTCCCGGTGCCACCGCCACCGGCAACACCACTGTCAACGGTGTTGAATACAAGTATTTCGAGATTGAAGGCGAAGGCAACTACCAACTCACCTTCAGCGACGGAAGCACCAAGAACGTCAAGGAACCCGTCGCTGCAACCATCGACGATGACATCTATCTGTCAGTCAACCCCAACGGCGTGGACATCATTGCCGACCCCAACACCTACACCGGCTGGGTAGACCCGTCGCGTCCCCCATTCGTAGCTTCAGGCATATACATCCGCGGTGAGCTGTCAAGCTGGTCTGCCTTGAGTGAGCTTGAGTTCTCCAAGGAAGCAGAAGGCACCTACGCCCTCTACGACATAGAACTGAAAGGCAACTTCAAGGTTGCTGACGCCAACTGGAGTTCATCATGCAACTACGGCAGCAACGGCAACATGATAAACATCAACGAACCCTACACCCTCGTAGCCGGCACCGATGCCAACATCTCTTGCGGCAGCAACACCTACTACTGCTCAAAGATAGTTCTCACCATCATCGACGGCACCGCCACGCTGCTTCTCCAGAGCGACGACGACGACACCGGTCTCACCTCTGTCTATGTCATTGGCGACAACAACGAGTGGAACTATGCCGATGCCTCCGGCATGTTGAGCATCACCGACGAAGACAATGTGTTCAAGGGACAGGTGACACTCCTTCCCGGCGACAATGGCATGAGCCACTGGATGATCTACCAGAAGCTCGGCATGGGTGGTCCATGGGGTGCTCCCGGCAACACCGATGCCACAGGCAACAACCTCAGTGGCACTCTCGAGAAAGGCAGCAACGGAAAGATGTCGACAGAAGCCGGCACCTACGACTTCACCTTCAACCTCAACACCGGAGCATTCAGCCTCACACGCATAGCATCGGAGATACAGTCGCTCACCATCATGCCACAGCAGGTGGTACTCGTGCCACAGGTGCCCGAGAAGGTGCGCGTGCTGTCGCTCAACAACAGCCTCATCGACTACAACAACCAAGACTTCATGTTCAACGACATTGCCAAGGGCATGGAGAAAGACGCCGTATGGACCAAGCACACCAACCTCGGTAAGCCACTGAGCTACCACTGGGAGGAAGGCGAGGAAACCACCTCTGCCGGACAGCCCAGTGCCAAGGCTCTCGTGAAGTCGGAGGCATGGACACACATCATTCTCCAGGAGCAGAGCTCACTGCCCAGAACCAACTTCAATGCTTTCCTCTCCAACGTGAAGACATGGGTTGAGTTCATCCGTGAGAACTGTCCTAACCCCAACGCCGTGGTCATCGTTCCTCTGAACTGGGCTTACAGCGGCGACTGGGCAAACTTCACTCCGTTCAACAAGAAGTTCGTTGAGAACTATCAGCTCGTGGCTCGCGAGACCGGTGTAACCATCTGTCCGGTGGGCATAGCCTATCAGGATGTATACGACAAGGAAGGTGCCGATGGTCTGACACCATGGTTCCAGGATGACCGTCACCCCACCAACCTCTCCACCTACATGGCAGCATGTATGGAATACGGTCTCATCTTCGGTGAAGACCCCACCACCATCGCCACCCACCCCACAAGCATCAGCGATGCCGATGCCGAGAAGGTGCGCCAGTATGCTTCCGACGCTCTGAAGGGCTTCACCAACTATGTAGACCACACCGCCGGCGTGGTACGTCTCTCCACCGTCATCACCGACCAGTTTGGCATGGAGCTGCCAGCACCCAGCGACCTCACGCTCACCCTCAACGGCGAGGGTGCCTCACTCAGTGGCAACGTGTTCACCTCAGAAGGTGTTGACGGCGAGTTCACCGTCACCGCCGAGACTTCCGGCATGAGCTCCACCGCCACCATCACCGTGGCAAATGCCGTGCCCACCACCATCCAGTCTGTTGGCAAGAGCGGCGGCAAGCTCACCCTCAACGGCTCCGAGCTGACCTTTCCCGGCACCATCGAGGTATATGCCAACAACGGTCAGTTGCTCAGCAGCACCACCAACCGCATGAGCCTCAGCCAGAACCTCCACGGCGTGTTCATCGTTCGCGCCAAGGGTAAGCAGGGTACTGAGACCTATAAGATGGTGAAATAATATAATGATAGTTATAATTTTACTGAAAAACCGCTTGCATTCGTTTGCAAGCGGTTTTTCTGCTTATATGAGTAGCATTCTGTAGTCGTTCTCTCAAGTAAGGTGTTCAAAATTGTCTTGTTCCGTTGAGCAGGATTGTTGGGCGCGTTTTGAGCAAGTGTGGTTGAGCAGGAGTGAGTTGAGCAGGAGTGAGTTGAGCAGGATTTGTAATCCTGCTCCATTGTGTATTAGGATTTGTAATCCGATAACGCTTTTCTTGCCTTTTTTCCGCATCACAGATGCTCATATTCAATGGTGTCGGATTGCAAATCCGACACAACGACACAACTGCAAATCCGCCACAACCGCCACAACAGATGTCATGGGTCGCTGCGCTTGAAATGTTATTTAGAATGTGTATTTAAAATAATGTTTAGAATACGTTCCACCGCCTGCTATTATAAATACCATTATAAATATGAATTTTAAATTAAATTTCAAGACCGAAGGTCGACCAAATCGTATGGGTCGCTTTCAATTTCTGCATCAGTCGCCCAGAATGGGCAGTGAGCTGACAGCCCGCTGCCCCGTTCGGGGCGTATCAATCCGATGTCGTCATTTTTCCGCATCACAGATGCTCATACTCGATGGTGTCGAATTGCAAATCCGACACAACCAAACACTCGTTGAGCAGGAGGGAGTTGAGCAAGATTGCTCATCAACCAATGGTCGCTTGCCGGAAGCAAGAAATCCTATCCTACTTCAGTTCGTCAAGATACTGCTCAATGAGTATGCCGCGGTTCTTGTCGGTAAGGTCTTTGTTGAGCCATATCAGCCGATAGACGGTGTCCATGGCAATGCGCGTAGACTGCTTGAGTGGCTCGCCATTGAGCAGATGGGCAATGATGATGGCTGAGAACAGGTCGCCGGTGCCGTGAAACAGTCCGGGAATACACTCATATTCCAGATGGAAATACTCGTTGTCGAAGTGGTTGTAGCCTGCCACGGAGTGCTCGCCGTTGATCTCACAGCTCGTGATGAGCACCGACTTGCAGCCTATAGCCCGCACCTTGTCCAACAACGCCACCGCCTCTTCCCATGTGAGGCTCTCAGCCTTGATGTCGCTGTCGGTGAGGTATGCCGCCTCGGTGTAGTTGGGAAAGGTGAGGTCAGCCACTGCCACCATCTTCCTCATCAACCCCACCTGCGCCATGGTCATACCGTTGTAGAGCCGTCCGCCGTCGCCGAGTATGGGATCCACAAATATTGTAGTACCTTTGGTGGCTTGCTCGCGACAGTAGTCCGACACCAGACGTGTCTGCTCGTCGCTGAACATGCATCCGGTACAGATGGCATCAAAGCCGAAGCCCAGCTCTTCCCACACCGGCAGTGTGCCTTTGATGAACTCGGTGGTGTCGAGAATGTTGAACTTACCATAGTCAAACGTGTTTGACACCAGCGCCGTAGGCAGGTTGAACGTTGGGTAGCCCATATATGAGAGCACGGGTATCATTGCACCCATACCTACCTTGGAATGTCCCGCCACATCGTTGATGAGCAATATCTGTTTCTTTTCCGTCATCGTTTCTTCTTACACTATTTGGCTGCAAAGGTAAGGTTTTTATAGTAAATAACTGTAATTGTCAATTGATAATTACAAGCTGAGCCTTTCTTGCAATTACACCTTATTATATATAGCATCTGTGCTGCGAAAGTGCGCCGAAGAATAAAAGGGCTTACTTATTACGCATCACAGATGCTCATATTCGATGGTGTCGGATTGCAAATCCGACACAACTGA
>CAMVSV010000036.1 GCA_947170265.1 uncultured Prevotella sp. | reverse complement strand
GACATCGACTTCTTCTCGATGTGCGAACACCACATGCTGCCGTTCTACGGAAAGGCACATGTGGCATATATCCCCAACGGATATATCACCGGACTGTCGAAGATTGCAAGGGTGGTCGACATCTACAGCCACCGTCTGCAAGTGCAGGAGCGCATGACACAACAGATAAAAGACTGCATACAGGAAACCCTCAAGCCCCTCGGAGTGATGGTGGTGGTGGAAGCCAAGCACATGTGCATGCAGATGAGAGGAGTGGAGAAGCAAAACTCCATAACCACCACCAGCGACTTCAGCGGTGCCTTCAACCAAGCCAAGACTCGCGAGGAGTTTATGAACCTCATATCGAGAACGGAAGTGTAGGTGGAACCTGCTGATTAGCCTTGCCATAACTAATGTTTAGCATCACGGTGGTAATTACAGAACCCACCCATAACATCAAGAAACAACAACCATGAAACTCATCTCCTGGAACGTAAACGGACTGAGAGCCTGCGTGGGAAAGAACTTCCGCGAAGTGTTCAACCAGCTTGACGCTGATTTCTTCTGCCTGCAGGAAACAAAGATGCAGGAAGGACAGCTCGACCTCAGCTTCGAAGGCTACCATTCTTATTGGAACTATGCTGAGAAGAAAGGCTATTCAGGCACCGCCATCTTCACCAAGCACCAGCCACTGAGCGTGAGCTACGGCATCGGAGTGGAGGAACACGACCACGAAGGACGCGTGATAACGCTGGAGATGCCGGCATTCTACCTCGTGACGGTCTACACCCCGAACTCGCAAGACGGTCTGCGACGCCTTGACTACCGCATGACGTGGGAAGACGCATTCCAAGCCTATCTGCAGGAGCTCGACAAGAAGAAACCCGTGGTGGTGTGTGGCGACATGAACGTGGCACATGAGGAGATTGACCTGAAAAATCCCAAGACCAACCATAAGAATGCCGGATTTACCGACGAGGAACGCCGGAAGTTCACCGAGCTGCTCTCCAAGGGTTTCCTTGACACCTTCCGCACACTCCATCCCGAGCAGGTGACCTATTCATGGTGGTCGTATCGCGGACAGGCACGGAAGAACAACGCCGGTTGGCGCATAGACTATTTCGTCACGTCACAGCGCCTGCGCCCGCAGCTGCTCGGGGCAAGCATCCACACCGACATTCTCGGCAGCGACCACTGCCCCGTGGAACTGCAGCTCGACATATAACGCAAGGAAAAAGAACCAGACCTTCATACATACACAACAAAAAAAGGATTAGCTTTCGGGCTAATCCTTTTTTTTGTGTTCCTACTCTATCGGCGTAACCTTAGGAGACTCCACCTTCTCAACCGACGGCTCGGCGGGAGGCGGTGCTGCCGGTGCCTTGTGAACATCGGAGCGCAGGTCAGCCGACTCCACGATGTCGTCCTCCGATGGTGCGTTGCTTACCGTCTCCACATGCGTCTCGGTGATTTTCTCATCCGTTTTCTTCTCGCCGTTGTTGCGAGCCTCGCGCTCATCGTCGGTTAGCAGCTCGTCGGCAGAGTGTTTCTGTGCCGGGAACAGATAGTCGCCCACCACGTCGAAGGTGTCCTTGAGCTCGGCTTTCTCCATCTCAATGGCTTCCTGCTGTTCAGGTGTGAGGTTGGAGTCACGGTTTTCCCTCACCACACAGTTGTAGAGAGCCAGTATTAGCAACACTATCACCACGCCGCATATCACCTTGAACAGGCGTGAGTGCATCAATTCCTTTATGTTTACTTTCTTCATTGTTTATATTTTGTGTCTGTTATCTCAGTATCTTCACCGTTCTGCCAGTGGTTCTCAGCAGATAAACACCGTGAGGAAGGCTGTCGATGGAGCTGCCTGCCAGTCTGCCATCCAAGGTATACACCCCTATTGTCCTGACATTCTTGGCAGTCATGGTGCTGATGGCTGTGGACTCGGGATCATCGGGTGTTTCCTTCAGCTGCGCCTCATAGAGGGCAATCTGCTCCTGCGGACTTGAACTGTAGCATGCGAAGCGCGGTGAGCTGGCGTTGAAGTAGATTATCCTTTCTTCCGCCGCACAGTTGCTTATCACTGCATTGCCTCCGGAGAATTCCACCTGCCATTGTGCCTCCTCATCCTGGCTGTTTGTGCTGGCATTGAGGTTGTTTTTCGAACCTGTATATGCCAGATAGACTTTTTCCACGGTGTCGAAGAACGTGTAGGCTCCCTGTTTTCCACCGAGGATGAGCATGCGAGGCATGTCTTTTTCGTCAACCTTGGTTATTATCTTTTCGCCGGCAATGGTCACCGGCGTGCATGTGCGGTATTCGCTATACTGCGTGCTCGACGCAGCGAGTGCCATGTTTCCTTGTTCATATACCATGAGATAGCCCTTGCCTGTCTCAAGGTCGGCAGCCGAGGCTACCTTCATAAATTCCACCTCTCCCTCAGCCGGGGTGTCAGGAGTATCGGGCGTTTCCGGTGTATCAGGCTCCTCGGGACCGTAAGGTATTGGCTCTGCTCCATCATAGTCTTCATAGTTGAATGCCACATCGGTCTTGCTGCCCCATATATATTCCTCCAGTCCGGGATAGTCGACGAAGGGGTTTCTGTTGTCCTGCACCCCATAGACGGCATTGTTTCTGTCCACCTCAATCTGGCTCACGGGGTCGTCAGCCGCCCATCGCATGAGCATCTTCAGTGCCCACGGTGTGAAGCAACGGTCGCTGGAGCCGTCGAGCATGGCGCTGCTCCAACCCTTTACCACGTCTTCATAGCATGTCACCATGTAGAAATATATCCTGGCAAAGTCGCCTTTCCATTCGTCGTTGGGTTCAAAGCACTTGCCTGAGTATCCTTCCACGGTGCAGAGACCCACCTTGCTGTATCCTCCCGACGAAGAGAATATCTCTCCTTTGTTTTCGCCGAAGGGATAGTTGCTGCGTTCATTGTTCACCTTGGCATCGCTCGGTATGACATGGAATATGTCAGAGGTCATGGGAGTAGCCTCGTTAAACCAGCTCTTGGGAAAGGAATGTTCCTTGTTGAGCTGTCCGCCCTCAATGGAGTTGCTTCCTTTGTTTACGTTGTCGAGCGTATAGTTTGTAATTTTTGAATAGCGGTCGCGTATCTTCCCATCAGGACGTTTGTCGGTGGTGGTGTAGTGCGAGTGCATGGTCTTATAGTTCAGCGTCGTGTGCTTGCTGATGGCTTTGTGAAGGGCTGTCTTGAGTGCGTAGCCTTTCTTGCCGTTGGCGCCTTTATAGTAGTCGCCTGTTTTGTTGGGTGCCTGCGCCCATGCAGCCATTATTGTCACAACAAAGACTGCAAGGATGAAATAACGGTTTCTCATATTCTCAGATTGTTTAAGATTACATGGGCAAAGGTACGAATAAGCGAGCGAAAAGCAAAGGGAAAACTTGTTTTTCCTTTCTTTTCCGAACGAAAGTACCTTCTTTAAAGGTACGAATAAGCGAGAACAATGCAAAAGGAAAGCTTGCTTTTCTTTTCATTGTCGAGCGAAAGTGCCTTCTTCAAAGGTACGAATAAGCGAGCGAAAAGCAAAGGGAAAACTTGTTTTTCCTTTCTTTTCCGAACGAAAGTACCTTCTTTAAAGGTACGAATAAGCGAGAACAATGCAAAAGGAATGCTTGCTTTTCTTTGTTGCTGATAATTATTTGTACCTTTGCGGCTGATTTCTTAACAATTTCAGAATAACAATGTACAAACCGATTTTCAAGAAACGCAGTGTGCTGAAGTTCACCCACTTCACCAACAAGGGCTATGCTCTCTTTGCGTGTGTTGGTCGGGAAGTGATTATCGGAGTGCTCACCGCTGCCACCATAGAGGCATCGGCGGCAACAGCCATGAGCCGACAAACCGACAAGATCACTACCGACAGCACCGTGACGTCGGGCATCAAGCAACTTGAAGAGGTGCAGGTAGTAGGCACGCGAGCACCGCTGGGTCATTCCCAGCAATCGAGAATGGTAACTGTACTGAGTCGCGACGACATACAAGGGGCTCCGGTACAAAGTATCAACGACCTGTTGAAGATGGCAGCAGGAGCAGATGTGAGGCAACGCGGTCCTCTCGGCTCGCAAACCGACATCAGTCTACGCGGCAGCAACTACGAACAGATTGCCATTCTTCTCAACGGCATCAGCCTCAACGACCCGCAGACAGGGCACAACGCCTTCGATTTCCCGGTAGACATTGCCGACATCGAACGCATAGAAGTGATAGAAGGTCCTGCATGCAGAGTTTATGGAACACAGTCATTACTCGGAGCCATAAACATCATCACAAAGAAACCAACAAAACCAACACTGACAGCCCACCTCGAAGGCGGCTCCTACGGCTATCTCGGTACGGGAGCAAGGGGAGCATGGACTGACGGCACACCGTTTGCCCATACGCTGTCGGGCAGCTACATGCGCTCCGACGGCTACAGCCGCTCCAAGGCTGGAACACTCAACGCCGACTATTCCACTGCCAAGGCGTTCTATCAGGGATTCTTCTCCCATCCCGGCATAGAAGTGAGCTGGCATGCCGGCATATCCTCGAAAAACATGGGGTCCAACACCTTCTACGGTGCACAATGGGACGACCAGTACGAGCACACCTTGAAAACCTTTACTGCCATACAGGCAGAGATGCAGCAAGGCAAGCTCCACATGAAACCCGCCTTCTACTGGAACCACAACGAGGACCGCTTTGAGCTGTTTCGCGACAACCCCGACAAATATCCTTTCAACTACCATCGCGCCAACGTGTTTGGACTGAACCTCAACACATGGTTTGACTCCAGGCTTGGACGCACCGCCCTTGCCGCCGAGATGCGCAACGAAGACCTCGTGAGCACCAACCTCGGAGAAACACTCGACAACCCCAAGCACATCCACGGCAGCAACCGCATGTATGAGCACGGACTCAACCGCACCAACCTCACGCTCATTGCCGAGCACAACGTGGTATTGCGCAGGTTCACACTGTCGGCAGGTGTGGCAGCGGTGAAGAACACCCAGGCAGACATGAGCATGCGCCTCTACCCCAGCGCCGACATCTGCTGGCGGATTACCGACAAGTGGAAGGTCTATGCCTCCTACAACACTTCGTTGCGCATGCCCTCGGTCACTGAGCTCTACTACTCCGTGGGCGGACATCAAGCCGACAGCCACCTCAAGCCCGAGGAGCTGCAAGCCGTGGAGCTCGGTGCCAAATACGTTACCAATGGCATCAACGCCAAGGCAAGCCTCTTCTACAACCGCCACAAGAACCTCATTGACTGGATACGCCACACCAGCGACGGTCCGGATGCGCCGTGGCAGTCGGTGAACTTCGGACATATCAATGCCATCGGACTTCATGCCGACCTGCAATCCGACCTGCGTAAGCTCATGCCGTGGCAACACCTGCTCCGCCGCTTCACCATAGGCTATGCCTACATGCATCAGAGCCAGCAGGAGCACCATGACATTCAGAGCCGCTATGCACTCGAATACCTGCAAAACAAACTCACTGCCAGCATTGCCATGAACATCTACAGGCAGCTGATGCTCGACATTCACTATCGTCTGCAGCATCGCAAAGGCTCATATACCGACATCAACGGCAACCCGCAGACCTACGGCACATACAACGTTGTTGATGCCCGCCTCGCATGGGAAGCTACCGGCTACAAGCTGTTCTTCGATGTCAACAACATCACCAACAGGAAATATGTTGACTACGGCAACATTCCCCAGCCGGGAACATGGGTGACAGGCGGCATAAGCATCACCCTGTGACCACACTACACACAAGAAAAGAGCGTAACCCCTTGTCGAGATTACGCTCTTTTCGTGTTATTACCACAATGCCATTCCTTGATTTCCCATTCGAAACCATACTTTCATCGTGCCGTTTCCATGCTTTCACAAACCTGTCTTCTTACTTCCAGCCCAGTATTGTGCCCAAAATACTCCAGTATTTTACGGAAAAAATACTGAGACCTCCGTAATCCGCATGTCTTAGTTGGCGCAAATAAGGCTGCAATTGCCGGAATAATCAGGCACATGCAAGGTCACCTGTTGCTCATTATATGGAAGCAATGCTGGTTTTGCTCAAAAATGACACGGCAGCGGTCGTCGCGCCGCAAGTCATCGAGCACCTCGCCGAGGATGTTTGCCATGATTTCGTTGTTCACCGCCTTCCCCTCAGTGTCAATCCTGTTGAAGCGTGTATACGAGAGGTCGAAGGTGGTGGCATACATGTGGGCAGAGTTTTTCGAGGCATTGCCGTTGACCTTCCGCAGACGGTTGACATCATCGCGCGTTCTGAGCATCGAGGTGGCAATGATGCGGTGGGTGCGGTAGCCCCTCTTTCGGAGTTTTTTCTGGAAGCGTTTGCCAATGGTCTTCAGCAGCTTCGTTGCTCCGTCGGCAAGATAGGGCATGGAGTGGGTCATCGGGTCAAGCTTGCAGTAGCGGGTATCGGTGATATGGTTCAGCCGGCGCACCTTGCGGCGAGCCTCGTCGCGGTTCTCTATTGGCAGTATGCCAATGCGCTTGGCATCGTCAAGGGTCATGGTGTTGTAGTCCTTGAAGCGATACTGGCTCTTCACCGTCACACTCTCGCCACCGAAGGTCTGTCCCTCCCCAACAAACTGGCTGCTGCGACACGAGGCGAGCAACAGCACTACACCTATTATTATATATATATGCCTCACCCGCATAGGAAATCAGTTGTGTACGAGAGTGCCTATCTCCTCTCCGGCAATCACCTTCTTGAGGTTTCCAACCACATCCATGTTGAATACATAGATGGGCAGGTTGTTGTCTTTGCACATGCAGATGGCTGTGAGGTCCATGACCTTGAGTCCGCGTGCGAGCACCTCCTGATAGGTTATGTCGGTGAACTTGGTGGCTGTGGGGTCTTTCTCCGGGTCGGCAGTGTAGATGCCGTCTACGCGTGTGCCCTTGAGCATCACGTCGGCTTCAATCTCTATGCCGCGGAGCGACGAACCTGTGTCGGTGGTGAAATAAGGTGAGCCTGTGCCGGCAGAGAAGATGCACACGTTGCCGTCCTGCATGGCTTCAATGGCCTTCCATTTGGTGTAGAACTCGCCTATGGGTTCCATCCTGATGGCGGTGAGCACCTTGTTTTTCACGCCCTTGGCTCCAAGGGCAGAACTCAGGGCAAGCGAGTTGATGACCGTAGCACACATGCCCATCTGGTCGCCTTTCACACGGTCGAAGCCTTTCTGCGAGCCGCTCAGTCCGCGGAAGATGTTGCCTCCGCCAATCACTATGCCAATCTCCACACCCATGTCGTGGATTTCCTTTATCTGTCGAGCATAGTCGTCGAGGCGTTCGGGGTCAATGCCGAAGCCCTGATTGCCCATGAGGCTCTCGCCGCTGAGCTTGAGTAGTATTCTCTTAAATCGTGCCATGATTGATTTACTTTTGTTTTTATATTGTTTGTATTTCCTGTTTGCTTGAATTATGGTTGCTGAATGACGAATGCCACCTCCTTGAAGGAGTAACAACGGGAGCAGCCTTGTGAGTCCATGAGGTGCAACGTGCCGTTGTCTGCCACATGGTCAATGCGTGCGGTGAACTCTCCGTTAGCGTCGCGATAGCTGTGATAGCCTTCCTTCCTGTAAAGTTTTTGATGATACAGGGCATCTATGCTCCCCACCTTTTGCTCACTGAGTGCTCCCGTGGTGGCATGGGCAAGTTCTCCATAGTGGCGCATGAAGGTTGACAGTATGCTGTCGAGCACCTCTTCGCGGTCGGTTTCCTGCCGGATTATCTGCCAGAGCGACACGGGGTTGGGTGCATCGCTGAAGAACTGTCGCTGATTGATGTTCACTCCGGCACCTATGATGGCACTGCCTATGCGTCCGCCTTGCAGTTGCAGCTCAATGAGTGTGCCGCTTATCTTCCGGTCATGCCAATAGATGTCATTGGGCCATTTGACGGTCATGCCGTCGGCATAGCTTCCGAGCACCTCGCAGAGCGCCACCGCAAAGGTCTTAGAGAGTATGAACTGGCGCTCGGGGGACAGAAACGAGGGACACACCCTCAGCGAGAACAACAGGTTCTGAGCCGGCTGCGACTCCCAGTGATTGGAACCCTGTCCGCGTCCGGCTGTCTGATAGTCGGCAGTGACCACCACCGGTTCGTCGGTGTTGCCCAGCTTATGGCCGTTCTGTCGCAGCCAGCTGCTTGTGGAGTCGGTTTGTGAGAGGTGACGACGTATCATTCTTCAAAGTCCACATACTCTCCCTCGTCGTCGGAAATGATTTTCTTATTGGCTTCGTCGGGTGTACGGTGGTCTATTATCACGTTTCCGTTGACTTTTGTCTGGTTGGGGGCATCGGGCTGTTGCTGAAAGCGGTGGGCGGCATTGCGCACCTGGCGCACAAAACTCCACGCCACAACCACAGCCATTACCACTGCGGCAATAAAAAGAAAGAGCAACAGCTTAAGAAACCACATTGGCAGTATCCTTTGTCCTTACAATTACTGAGAGTATGACATACCAGGCAATGACAATGGCGATGCCCGGCACTCCGAAGATAATCAGAAGAGGAATGGAGGAAAGCACAAACAGGTATTTCACCTCATTGCCTTTCCAACCAATATGCTTGAACTTGAGTGCAAACATTGGAATCTCGCTCACGAGCAGCCATGAACTCAGACATATTCCAGCCAACACAGCCAGCACGTTCCACGGTGACGACTCCACTATGTGGCAGCCACCGGCAAGCAGCGAGCCCCAGAACAGGGCGTTGGCAGGTGTGGGCAGACCTATAAATCCCATGGCTTGCCGCTCATCGAGGTTGAACTTGGCAAGCCTCAGTGCCGAGAAGGCGGCAATGAGAAAAGCAAAGAAAGGCAGATAGGGGCGCAGCGGCTCCATGACTGCCGGATATTCCATCACTCCCAGCTCGGTAAACACCATCGTGGCGGGTGCCATGCCAAAGGTGATATCGTCGGCAAGAGAGTCAAGCTCCTTGCCTATGGGTGAGCTCACTCCCAACAGTCGGGCGCTCATGCCGTCGAAAAAGTCAAACACGGCACCAATGATGATGAACAATAACGCCATGTCAGCCACGCCGGCAAAAGCATAGAACGTGGCGATGCACCCTGAAATGAGGTTCAGGCAAGTGATGGTATTTGGTATGTGTCTCTTCATCGTGCTACCGGTTTATTTCAGTTTGGCTATCACTGTCTGGTCGCCGGTGGTAGACTGTCCCATCTTCACACACACCTCAGTGCCCAATGGCAGATAGACATCGACCCTTGAGCCGAGCTTTATGAAACCGAGATGCTCGTCTATATAGCAGTCTTCGCCAGGCTGGGCATAGGTCACTATGCGTCGAGCCACGGCACCGGCTATCTGTCGGCACAGCACGTCAACGCCGTTGGGAGTCTCAATCATCACGTCGGCATGCTCATTCTCCTCGCTGGCTTTGGGCAGCCATGCCTTATGGTAGTTGCCGTTGCGATGGTTCACAAACTTCACATGCCCGTCAACGGGGAACCAGTTGGCATGAACGTTCCACAGGCTCATGAAGATGCTTATCATCAGGCGGCGGTCATGGAAATACTCGTTCTCGTCGACTTCCTCAATCACCACGATGCGACCGTCGGCAGGAGCCACCACAATGTTGTCGGTATCTTCCGAGGGGAAGTGGCGTATCGGACAGCGGTAGAAATTTGCCGTGATGGCATAAACGGTGCCGAAAACCACGATGAAAGCCCAGAAGGGTATCTTCGTTTCAAAACAGAACCACAGTATCAATGCCATTGCCACAAGCAACACTCCCCCGTAGAGCAATGTGTTTGTGCCTTCCCTATGTATGCGTATCTTTTTGAGTTTCTTTATTCTTTTGCCCATGATTGTTTTTTCTGACAGTGATTTAGGAGTTGCCTATAGTCGGTGCAAAGGTAACATTTTTAATTTAGATAAAGCCCTGCGCCATTCAAAAAAAACAATCTTTATCCATATTTCAATGCTTTCTCTTGGTAATGTCGGGTGGAAAACGTAACTTTGAAGCTCATAAACCAACAGCGGCAACACTATGGTTGCCCACCTCTACACATAAATTTCAGATGGAAGACTTCATACACCTGCACGTTCACACCTACTACTCCATACTCGACGGGCAGTCGCCCGTGAAAGCCCTTGTCGACAAAGCCATTGCCGACGGCATGAAAGGCATGGCAATAACCGACCACGGCGACATGTTCGGAGTGAAGGAGCTCTTCGACTACTGCAACAAGGTGAACAAAGGACGCAAAGACGACGGGCTCGAGCCCTTCAAACCAATATTCGGATGCGAGATGTATGTGGCGCGCAACGGTAGCAAGGAACTCAAGAAAGACAAGAGCGACATGGGCGGCTACCACCTCATAGTGCTCGCAAAGAACTACCAAGGCTACAAGAACCTCATAAAGCTCGTGAGCCGTTCCTGGACCGACGGTTTCTACATGCGCCCACGCACCGACCATGCCGACCTCGAACGCTATCACGAGGGACTGATAGTGTGCTCGGCATGTATAGCCGGCGAGGTGCCCAAGAAGATACTCAACGGCGACATTGAAGGCGCACGTCGGAGCATAGAATGGCACAAGCGCGTATTCGGCGACGACTACTACCTCGAGCTGCAGCGCCATGAGGTCACCGACCCCACCATACGCGCCAACCGCGAGACTTTCCCCATGCAGCAGCAAGCCAACAAGGTGCTCATAGAGCTCGCCCGCGAATATGGCATCAAGCTGGTATGCACCAACGACTGCCACTTCGTTGACAAAGACAATGCCGAAGCCCACGACCACCTGTTGTGTCTCTCCACCTCGAAAGACCTTGACGACCCCACCCGAATGCTTTATTCCAAGCAAGAGTGGTTCAAGACACGCCAGGAGATGAACGACATCTTCAGCGACGTGCCCGAAGCATTGGGCAACACCCTTGACGTGCTCTCCAAGGTGGAGTTCTACGACATCAACCACGAACCAATCATGCCCTTCTTCCCCATTCCCGAAGAGTTCGGCACCGAAGACGATATTCGCAGCCGCTACTCCGAGGAAGACCTGCTCCGGGAGTTCTCTTCCGACGAGAATGGTGAGAACCCTCTGCCCCGCGAAGAAGCCGAGAAGAAGATTGCCAGACTTGGCGGCTACGACAAGCTCTACCGGATAAAGTTTGAAGCCGAATATCTTGCCAAGCTCGCCTACGACGGTGCATACCGCCTCTATGGTACCCCACTGTCAAAAGACGTGGACGACCGCATACGCTTCGAGCTACACATCATGAAGACCATGGGTTTCCCAGGCTACTTCCTCATCGTGCAGGACTTCATCAACTCAGCACGCAACGAGCTCGGAGTGATG
Organism: uncultured Prevotella sp.; assembly: GCA_947170265.1. GTDB lineage: Bacteria > Bacteroidota > Bacteroidia > Bacteroidales > Bacteroidaceae > Prevotella. The sequence goes on along the minus strand of CAMVSV010000036.1, from coordinate 10,735 downwards.
GTAGGACCGGGACGTGGCTCTGCCGCCGGCAGCGTGGTAGCCTATTGTCTGGGCATCACGAAGATCGACCCGATGAAATACGACTTGCTGTTTGAGCGTTTCCTCAACCCCGACCGTATCTCCCTTCCCGATATCGACACCGACTTCGACGACGACGGACGCGGCAGGGTGCTGCAATGGGTGGAAGACAAATACGGCCATGAGAACTGCGCACACATCATCACCTACAGCACCATGGCTACAAAGAACTCCATCAAGGACGTGGCAAGGGTTGAGAAGGTGCCCATAGACGTGGCAAACGCCATGTGCAAGGCCATCCCTGACCGACTGCCCGACGGCATGAAGATGAACCTGCCCAACGCCATCAAGTGCACACCCATGCTGCAAGATGCCGAGGTGAGCGACGACACACGCCTGAGCAACACCATAAAATATGCCAAAATGCTCGAGGGAACCATACGCGGCACCGGCATACATGCCTGCGGGTTCATCATCTGTCGCGACCCCATAAGCGACTGGGTGCCAGTGTCCACTGCCGACGACCCCGACTGCAAGGGACGAAAAGTGAACTGCACACAATACGACGGACACGTCATTGAGGAAACGGGACTCATCAAGATGGACTTCCTCGGACTCAAGACCCTCTCCGAGCTCAAGGAAGCCGTGGAAAACATACGCATATCCACGGGAAAGACCATAGACCTCGACACCATACCCATTGACGACCCGAAGACCTACGAGCTATACCAGAAAGGACAAACCATCGGCACCTTCCAGTTTGAGTCGGCAGGCATGCAGAACTACCTGCGGCAGCTCCACCCCACCGTGTTTGAAGACCTCATAGCCATGAATGCCCTCTACCGACCGGGACCTATGGACTACATACCGTCGTTCATAAAGAGAAAGAACGACCCGTCGCTCGTGACCTACGACATTCCGTGCATGGAGAAATATCTCAAGGACACCTACGGAATAACCGTATACCAGGAGCAGGTGATGCTTCTCTCTCGACAGCTTGCCAACTTCACCCGCGGAGAAAGCGATGCCCTTCGCAAAGCCATGGGAAAGAAGAAGAAAGACATTGTCGACCAGATGAAGCCCAAGTTCATAGAAGGTGGTAAAGCCAACGGTCACGACCCAAAGGTGCTTGAGAAGATTTGGGCTGACTGGGAAAAGTTCGCCAGCTACGCATTCAACAAGAGCCACGCCACATGCTACTCATGGGTGGCATACCAGACTGCCTATCTCAAAGCCAACTATCCGGCAGAGTTCATGGCAGCCATCATGAGCCGGCGCAAGGACCAGATAACAGAAATAACCAAGCTCATGGACGAATGCCGCTCACTCGGAATACCCACGCTCGGTCCCGATGTCAATGAGAGCCGACTGAAGTTCACCGCCAACAAGAAAGGCGAGATACGCTTCGGACTCGCCGGAATAAAAGGCATGGGCGAAGCACCATCCAACGCCATCATTGAAGAGCGCGAGAAAAACGGACCATACAAAAACATCTACGACTTCATTGAACGCGTAGACCTTAGAAACGTAAACCGCAAAGTGCTGGAAAGCCTCGCCTACAGCGGTGGCTTCGACAGCTTCGGACACCGACGTGAACAGTTCTTCGCACCAAATGCCAAAGGCGAGGTGTTTCTCGATACACTGCTGCGCTACGGACAGCGCTTCCAGCAAGAGAAAGCCATGCAGATGAACTCGCTCTTCGGCGACGACAACGCCGTGGAGGTGGCACACCCGCCCATACCAGAAGGCGACCGCTGGCCCACCATAGAGAAGCTCAACAAGGAACGCGAGCTCGTGGGAATCTACCTCTCGGCACATCCGCTCGATGAATACGGCGTGGTGCTCACCGATATGTGCAACACCCGCTGCACCGAGGTGGGACGCGATTCCGACAGGGAAGCACTCGCCAAGCGCGAGACCATTACCTTCGGAGGTATAGTGACCAATGTGGTGGAGCGCTTCTCCTCAAAAACCGGCAAGCCTTTCGGTCTCGTGACCATAGAAGACTTCGACGGAGCCGGTGAGATAGCACTCTTCGGCGACGACTGGACACGCTGGAGCGGCATGATGAAACACAACTACAACATCTTCATTCGTGCCAAGATGCAGCAGAGGTTCAGAAACTCCAACTCCTATGAGATGAAGATTGAAAACGTGCAGCAGCTCTACGACGTGAAAAACAAATCCCTCAAGAGCATCACCATAAGCGTTGACACCACGAAGGTGACGGAAGAGACCATTGCCAACCTCACATCAAGCCTGCAGGCACACCCGGGAACCACCGAGGTGTTTGTCAGCCTCATCACACAGGCAGGACAAGACAACCTGCTTCTGCGCAGCAGCAACTGCAAAATCAACGTAGACCGCAAGCTGCTCATGTCGATAACCGACCAAGACGGGCTCGGCTATTCCATAAACTGAGCCATGCCGCTGGCACGGTTTTTGCGACTGCGACATTAAAGGGAGTACGTTCCCCGTTGAGAGCAACAACAAAGCACATGCAATATAAACCCAATTAAAAGCAACAACTATGGAAGTAACAATCACAAGCGAGAATTTCGAGCAGCTGAAGAATGGCTCACAGCCACTGGTAGTTGACCTGTGGGCACCCTGGTGTGGTCCTTGCCGCATGGTAGGACCGGTAATCTCTGAACTTGCCAACGACTATGACGGCAAGATCACAGTAGGAAAATGCAATGTTGACGAGGAGGAAGACATTGCCATGGAGCTCGGAGTGAGAAACATTCCTACCATTCTGTTCTACAAGAATGGACAACTGGTTGACAAATTCGTGGGAGCAGCCACTAAAGCCACGCTCGACGAGAAATTCAAGGCTCTGCTATAAGAGAGAAAAATTACATTTATAAACAAGAAAACAGCCATTGGCAGCAACGTGTCGATGGCTGTTTTCTTGTATATATGCTCACAACTGTGACCTGAAAGTTCTTGCCGTGGCACCTATCCCACACAGGAGCGCAGCTGTGACAATGCCTTTTCAAGCAATTTGCGAGGCGTTCCAACGTTCATGCGCATGAATCCCTCGCCCCCGGTGCCAAACATCTCACCATCGTTGAGAGCCAGATGAGCCTTGTTCACAAAAAGGTCAACAAGCTGTTCATGGCTCAGGGCGAGCTGCCGGCAGTCAAGCCACACCAGAAAAGAAGCCTGCGGACGCAAGGGTGTTATTCCCTTGATGTGGTTCCTGAAATAATCCTCAACGAAAAGCACGTTGCTTTCCACATAGCTGAGCATCTGTCTGCGCCATGCCTCTCCCTCCCGGTATGCAGCCATGGTGGCTATGGGCGAGAATACCGTCGGCTCGTTGAGCTCGTTTGCCTCAAGCCAGCCGTAGAACCGCTTTCTCAACTTCCTGTCCGGCACTATGGCATAGGAACTCACTATGCCAGCCATGTTGAAAGTCTTCGATGGTGCCCCGAAGGTGATGCTTATCTCAGCAGCCTCCTCGCTCACACTGGCGAAGCTTATGTGTTTGTTTCCGAAGAGCGCCATGTCGGAATGTATCTCGTCGCTCACCACGATGATGTCGTGCTGGTGGCAGAAACGGGCAAGTCGCCTCAGCGTCTCCCTGTCCCAGCATATCCCTGCGGGATTATGGGGATTGCAGAGTATGAGCATGCGGCATTTCTCGTCAACAACGCTTTCAAGCTGATCAAAGTCCATCTCATAGCCTCCTTCCTCTTTCTCTTTCAGAGGATTGAGCACCATCTGCCTGCCGTTGCCTTCGGGTGTAAGACGGAAGGGATGGTATACCGGCGGCTGGATTATTACCTTTTCGTCAGCTTTCACAAACACGTTTATTGCCATGCCTATGCCCTTCACCACTCCTGGAATGTAGGTGAGCCATTGCGGTTCCACCTTCCACTGGTGATGATCCCATATCCACTGCGCTATGGTTGAAAACAGCTCCCGAGGCGTGACGGTATATCCGAAGATTGGGTGCGACAACCGGTCGCGCAGCGCGTCAATGACAAACGGCGGTGTCTCGAAATCCATGTCTGCCACCCACAGCGGCAACAGGTCGTCGCGCCCATAGCGTTGTTTCAGCACTGAGTGCTTGAGGTCGCCGCTTCCTGTGCGGTCTACAATCTTGTCAAAGTCGTATGTCGTGGTCATCGCAATCATTATTTTTTGATTGGTGAGAGCGCCTGAGCAATGTCGGCAAGAAGGTCTTCCCTGTCTTCCAGTCCCACCGACAGCCTCACGGTTGTTTGTCTTACGTCCATCTGTTCCAGTTCTGTCTCTGGGAACAGTCCGAAAATGGTCGACGCAGGGTGTATAGCCAGCGTGCGGCTGTCAAAGAGGTTGGTGGCACGGTGTATGAGTCGCAGTCTGTCAAGGAAGTCGAAGCACTCCTGCCTTGATGCGAGGTCGACGGTGAACATGGCTCCTGCCGTGGCACCGAACTGTTTCCGCGCCAGTTCATGGTATGGATTGTCGGATAGTCCTATGTGGTTCACCCTTTCCACCACCTTCATGTCAGCTATCTGCTGAGCGAGCCACAGCGCACTGGATGCCTGTCTTTGGTAGCGCACGTCAAGGGTCTCAAGCCCGAGCGTCTGCATATAGGCTGCCTGCGGCGTCATGTAGGCACCGAGATTGAACAGCAGCTCCTGCTTTATTCCTTGGTTTATGTACGGAAAGGTACTGTAGTCTATCACCAGTCCGCCGAGCGAGGTGCCTCCCCCCGACAGATACTTCGTACTTGAGAGCACTTCCACGTCCACACCCAACTCATTGAGGCTCGTCTCGGTGAACGGTATCACCGTGGAGTCGGCTATCACCGGCACCCCTTTGTCATGGGCTATGGCTGCCAAGGCTTCAATGTCAGCCACCTCCAGCTGCGGATTTGTCACAATCTCGAAAAACACGCAGGCGGTATGCTCGTCAATGGCAGCCTCCACCTCCTCCGGTCGGGTGAGGTTGCATAGCCTTGGCTCCACTCCGAAGCGCGGTAGCGTGGCAGTAATGAGCGACAAGGTATTGCCGAACAGGTGGTTTGAGGCAATAATGTTTCTTCCCTGTGAGCAGAGTGCCAGCAACACGTTGCCTATGGCAGCCATCCCCGAGTTGAATGCCGTCACATGGTCAGCCCCCGTGAGAGCCTTTACGCGCTGCTCGAGGTTGGTGACGGTGGGGTTTTCCACTCGTGAATAGTCGGGAGCCTTCACTCTGTTGGTGAAGGCATCAGCCATCTCCCGGGCGTTCCCGAACTCAAAAGCCACATTATTATATATTGGTACCGCCAGAGCACCATAGGCATCCTGCCTTACATAAGGGGTGTTTATTGCTATTGTCTGTCTTTTCATCGTTGTTTAATTCATTCTACTCTATATGTAGAACTCACTGGCATCAATCAGTCCTGCCCTGAGCGCATACTTCACCACCTCATGGGCAGTGTTCACACCCAGCTTCCTGAAGATGTTTTTCCTATGGGTCGTCACGGTGTGAATGCTTGAGAAACGCTCTGCGGCAATCTCCTTTGTGGTCTTGCCAAGAGCTATGCCTTTCACTATCTCTATCTCCGTGGCAGTGAGCAGGTCGGGTTTCTCATCCTCCTGTCGCTGGTCTATAATAGCCTCCATCACACGCTGGCTCACAAACCTCTCTCCGCGCAATGCCGTGAGCAACGCGTCGCGAATGTCCCTGAGCATGCCGTCCTTGAACACTATGCTGAAGCGGCGGGAGGAATAAACCACCCTGCGCATGAACTGCGGTGTGAGTTCCTCACTGAGCAACACCCATTGCGATTGTGGAAACCTCTCTGCTATAATAAGCAGCTGTTCCTCGTCGGTGATGTCAAACAGAGTGTAGTCAATCACCACCACAGCATCCCCGTGGTCTTTCAACAGGCACACGAGTCCCGCCTTGTCGTAGGCTGAATAAGTCTCACCTGCACTGTCATGTCCTATAAGCTGCTCCAGCGCATAGCGCGTGAGCTCCTGGTTGTCGGCTATTATAAACTTTCCCATCTTTGCATAATTATTTCCGATGCAAAGGTATCAACTTTGGAATTATCGACCAACTTTACGCGGATATTTAGAAAACAACTCTAAAATTCCACGTTTTTAATTTGATATTTTCCAAAAACCGAGCAAAGGAATAACGGAAAAAGAATAATATTCCATTACCGCCATTCACCCTAAGAAGCGAGGTCGTGGTTGGTCATGGCTGCCACACAGGAGTCCGACCACACGTTTTCAGCCGTCTCCACCATGTCTATGATGGTATAGATGGGCAGAATGATACCGAGAACGGCAACAGGAGCCCCCACACCCGACATGAGCGAGAGCGTGAGGAAGTAGCAGCCCATGGGCACTCCCGCATTTCCCACCGCCGACACCACGCTTATGACGGTCCATGTCGCCACCAGCGGCAGCGTTATGGCAGTGCCGCCCTGCTGCATCACGAAGAGCGAAGTCACGAGTATGAATGCAGCACAGCCATTCATGTTGATGGTGGTGCATATAGGCAGCACAAAGCGCGAAATCTTCTTGTCTATGCCCAGACGTTGTTCTGCGCTGTCCATCGTCACAGGCAGCGTGGCGGCACTGCTCTTGGTGAAGAGAGCCATCAGCACGGCAGGCATCATCCGCCCAAGCACATGAATGGGGTTTAGTCCGCGAGCCACGAGAAACAGCGGCAGCACCACGAAGAACTGAACGACGTTGCCCCCAAGCACCACCACGACATACTTTCCTATGCTATCGGCAACGACACCCGCCGACAACTGGGCAGAGAGTTGCGCAGAGAATGCCACGATGCCCAGCGGCAGTGTGGCAATGAGCCCGCGTATGAGCAGGAAGAGCAATTCCTGGAAGCCCAGCAGCAGTCTCACCACCACCGTCTTGTTTTCCGAGTCGCCAAGCCTCGACAAACCTATACCTATGGCAAAAGCCAACAGGAGCAACGACAGCACGTTGCCTTCAAGAAAAGGCTGGACAATGTTGTTTGGTATGACGCTCACTATGTGGTCAACATACGACAACTGCCCACCCATATCTTTCACTTCAGCTGCTCCGAGAGCTTCGGCAGGCAGGTTGCCCGGAGCCACCGCCACATAGAGCACGGCACCCACCACAGCAGCCGCAAAGGTGGTGAGCAGCGTATAGGTGAGCGTATGGACAAACACCCGTCCCTGCCCTTTCGATCCGAATGTGGCAAAGGTGGTTATCACCGCCAGCACTATGGTAGGCACCGCCAGCAACTGAAACAACCGGGTATAGACTGTTGCTATAAAGTTCATCAAGGCGTTGAGCCATGCTATGCCCAACAGTCCCAGCAGGGCACCCACAAGGAGTGCTCCCAACCATATCATTGTTTTCTTCATACTATAGTTCAAATGAAACGTTCACATAAATGTTGCGACCCTTCTGGGGTATGCCACACCAGTCGGAATAGGTGGTATAGCGTTTGTCCAACAGGTTTTCAATGCCTGCGCGCAGGATGAGCCCATGGCTGCGCAGCGACGGGCGGTAGCTGGCGGAGAGGTTCACCACCGTCCATGAGGGTGTTGACGTCTCTCCGTATTTCTTTCCGTAGCTTGACTGACGGGTGTTGCCCTTCACCTCAGCCTTTGCCTGGAAACGGCTGAGCCTCAGCATTAGTCCCGACCCATAGGAGAAAGGCGAGATGAGCGGCAGTGGGTCGCTGTCGTCGTCGCGTCCCACGCCATAGCTCAGTGCCACGTTCCATGCCAGCCATCTGGTGATGTCCCAGCGCGAGGTCAGCGCGAAGTTTGCCAGCGTGGCATGACTTATGTTTCCATAAACCTTCACACCCTCTGCTGCTACCGTCATGGCACTCAGCCTCGGTTCAAACTGTCCTATTATGTAGTTGCTGAAAAAGAAAGCATTGGCTCTGACGTCAAGCTCATAGTCTCTCACCGACAGCTTGTAGCCTGTATTGAGTTCTATGGCACTCTCGTTGCTGAGCCGCGGGTTGCCTATATAGTCATACTGGTCAAACGTGTTGTTGAGATAATAGCCATAGGCTTCGGTCACCGTGGGAGCCCTGCTGCCCCACCCCGCACCTACAGACAGCTGCGATGCGCCCGACGAGTACTGATAGCCGGCGGCTATGCGCCCGGTGGTCTGATGGTAGCTGTCCTTCATGCCGGGAAAGAACACGCTCAGAGCCTTGAAGCCCTCCTCGTTGTTCAGGCGCTGCGACTGAAAAGCCACCTTTGCCGAGAGCGTCAGCTCATGACCATTACCCAGAACGATGCGGTCAGAGGCTGCCACACCCGTGTTGAGCGTTCCCACGTCGGGCCATGTCACCATATACATCGGTGCGGCACCACCCGGATACATCGTCATGTCGGCAAACAGACGGTTGTAGTAGAGGTCGTAGTTAGCCGTAAGCTCATGCCTGCCGCTGCCACTGCGCAACAAACTGTAGATGCCCGAGGTACGGCTCTTGCCCGGCATGTCCATGTGGATTGCCACATCGGGGCGATGGGTGTCGTCCATGACATGGGTTATGTGGTTGTAGTAGGCCTTGGTCTCCCACGATTGGAGCACTCCCTCGTTCCACCTGCGGGTGTAAGCCAGCGATGTGATGAATGCCTCCGCCTTTGCCACGTCCATATTGAGAGCCGGATAGCCCACGTTGGTGGCACGGTCGAATATAAAGGTACCTTCGATGTCGTTGCCTGGCGAGATCCTGAAACCGAAGTTGTCGTAGACATTTACCTTTTGGAACTGAGAGAAAGGCACCTTGTTTCCACCGCCCTCCCTGTAGTTGCCTGCGTGGCGGTAGAATATGCCGCCGTTGGTGTAGAACCTTCCGGCCGACAAAGCCCCATCAATGCCATACACCTGCATGTTGCCGTTGCTCTCATACCCCGCATCGGCACCCAGACGAAACGCCTCACTGCCGAAGCCGGCCTTGCGCAGCTTCAGGTCGAGCGAGCCGCCGATGTTGCCGGTGGCTTGTGGGTTGCCGTTGAGTCCGGAGTTGAGCAGTATGCTTCTGAGGTTTCCGCTCTCAACATAGCTCGTCACGGGATCCATCTTGTCGGTGCAGGCATAGAATATCTTCATTCCGTCGATGGTGGTTGACACCCTTTCCACCGACATGTTGTTAACCACAGGCTCCCAGGCATAGGCACCACGCCTTACGAGGTTCACTCCCGAGAGTTGCGAGAGATGTTCGTCAATGCTTGCGAGCTGTCCTTTTTCCGACCGCTTGGCAGCGGTTGAGTTTAACACGACCATCACTTCGTCCAGCTGTTGTGGAGTGGTGACGGTCGTGTCGGAAATAATTATTGAAGATAGCAAAACTAATTCCAATACCATAATGTGAAGTGTATTTATGCTTGTATCCTGATTGAACGGGGCTGAAGAGCCCCATTCCTATATTGTCACATCCCAGTAGAGCGAGCTGAAGCCGTCGTCGAGGGTGTCGCCTCCGGCAACTATGCTGCCCTTGGCATCTCTCACTGTGAGGTGAATGCGCCAGCGACCGGTCATGGTGAGATTTACCAAACCCTCGTAGCTGCCGTCGTCACGACGCTTCAGTGCTACATTGTCGGGCGAGGTGTGGTTTTCCATGTCGGGCATGCGTGGGTCAATGTCAATGGTGAAGGTCTCGGCAGCGAGCTTGTAGGGGCTCTTCACATCCGACGATTTCTTCGACACATAGGCACGAATGGCATTGGTACCTGTTTTCCAACTGCCGGGGTTCACCAAGGATAGGAAATATGTGTCGTCGCCGTTCTTGAACGACTTGATCCACTCTTGTCCGTCAGGAAGTGCAGACACCGCGATGTCGGCATTGGTCACTCCTCCCTGCTTGCCCAGCACCGTGGCACTGTAGCTTATCTGCCATGTACCATTCTCCGACGTTGGCATGAGCAGCGACACCCATCCATGTTTCACTGCCAGATAACCGTCGTTGAAGCTCTCTATGCTGCTGCCCACGGGAGTGCTGTGTTGCATACCCATCTTAGTCATGGTCATCAGCGGCGTGATATTATTCACGTTGAAATCCTTCACATAGTTTCCCGACGAGCGCTTGGTAGCAACAAAATAGACATCGTTGTAGCCTTGGTGAAAATCGCCCGTGGGAGTATATACGAACACATTGTACTGTCCGTCGACCACGGTCTGCAACTCAGAAACAATCTTCACCGTCTGGAGAAAGTTGTATACCTGAAGGGCTTCCTCTGCCGAGCAGCAGTCGGCATCGTCGGTAATCGTTATACCTGGTATTTCTATTCCTGCCTCCACTGCGTCATCGTTGCTGTTGCAGGAGACAAGCGCTGCAACGAGCATCGTCAAAAACAATCTTTCCAATCTTTTCATAATCATTTCCCTTAAAATTATAAACAATAGATAGCTGTAATTTCCGAGTGCAAAGTTACGGGGTTTTACCCATGCCCACAATCACATCAATATAGCATTTGGCATACCTTGAACATGGTATGGGAAACAAGGAAAAATGGCGTGAAACATTTTGTGAATAAACGTAAATATTTGTAAAATATCTTGCAAATTCTTTAACATTTGAACTACTAAAAAGGCTTTAAAAATCACCCCTGTAACTCATTGATAATCAAACGTTTGAAAGGGGTGTTTTAAAAGAGCCTCTTTTAGCGTGCAAAAGAGCCTCTTTTGGAAGGTAAAAGAGCCTCTTTCGCAACACGAAAGTGGCACTTTCGTTTTCTCACTGTGCGGAGAATATTTTCCGTTCACAT
>CAMVSV010000035.1 GCA_947170265.1 uncultured Prevotella sp. | reverse complement strand
ACCTATATTATATATGACGCGTATGACGAGCTGAGAGCGATAATAACGTCTTAGCCTCAGTGCTGAGTGTTAATATTGCTTAATTACTTAGTGGGAATTGTGGCTTAGTGTAAAGAATTCAGAAATAAATGTGTAAATTTGCACGCTCGTTACGAGTTGGCGAGTTGAAATTCATATTATTAATCAAATTAAACTAACAGAAAATGGCAACAAAAATCAGATTGCAACGTGGCGGCCGTAAAGGTTATGCAGTATATCGCATAGTAGTCGCTGACGTTCGTGCACCACGAGATGGTAGATTTACTGAAAAACTTGGTACTTACAATCCTAATACCAATCCTGCCACAGTAGATTTGAATTTCGAGCGTGCTCTCTATTGGGTAGAGGTGGGTGCTCAGCCTACTGACACTGCACGCAACATTCTCAAGGGTGAAGGTGTCTATATGATGAAGCATCTCCGTGGAGGTGTGAAGAAGGGCGCTTTTGACGAGGCTGCAGCTCAGGCTAAGTTTGATGCTTGGAAGCAGGCAAAGACCAAGACCACCGAAGCTATCAAGGCTGGTGAGGAGAAGGTTAAGAAAGAAGCAGCTGCCAAGAGCCTTGAGGCAGAGAAGAAAGTTAACGAAGCTATAGCAAAGAAGGTGGCTGAGAAGAAGGCTGCTGCAGAAGCTGCCAAGGCTGAGGCTGAGGCACCTGCTGAAACAGCAGAGACAGCTGAGGCACCTGCTGAGGCATAATAGTAAGCTTTCGTTTACAACAGAAAAAGCCTGACGTGAAAAGCGTCAGGCTTTTTCTGTTTATAGTACAAACATTATTCATACAGGGTCAAGGCTACTCAGTGTGGTTATTATAAGGATGTATTCCTTTCCACATATTCTATTATTATATGAGCATAACGTTAGTTATATGGTTGACAGTGGGAGTATCGCCCGGCTTGCCTACTATTGTTATGATGTCAAATCTAACCTTATTGTCTATATCGTGGCTTTTTATATAATGGTTGATGGCAATCCTGAGATTTCTAAGTTTTTGAGTGTTAACAGCTTGTTCTGGAGCCATGAAGTCATTGCTCGTGCGTGTTTTCACCTCTATGAACACATATTCTGCACCCTGTTTGGCTATAATGTCAATATCCTTATGACCTGAGTGCCAGTCACGTTCAATAATGGCATATCCTTTTGCGCGAAGGTGTTCTTCTGCTACGATTTCTCCCCATTCTCCTGTAAAGATGTGTTGAGCGTTGTTTTCATCTTTTCTGAGCTTTTTGATAGTCTTGTTGAAATCGTTATGGAGTGTTTTCAGAGTGTTTCCCATGAATTTGATTTCCTTACCATGCGTATGGACGAGTCTGTCAAGTGCCATGAGGATTTTTTCGGCATCGTTGTAGTTGTTTTCCTCTACATTTTTTCTGAAAACGTCGCAGGCAACGTTGAACATGCACACGATGGTTTCGTAGGTTTTCGTTGAAGCGTAGATAGGGCGAATTAATTCGTATGCTTCCATGGTTTTGCCAGCCATGCGCATTTCTTCAATCTCTCTAACTTTCATGGCATGTTGATTATGTTATCACAAAAGGTCATTCTTCCCATCTGACTACACCCCAGTTGTCTGCCTCTTCACTGCTTTCCTCATCTGGCAGTTCAATAGCTGCTTCTTTGGCAAGCTGCTCTCCGCTACCTTCTTCATCGTGTTGAGTGGGACTTCCTGCAAGAATATGGGGAAGTTTTATGGAAAAACTTTTAATGTTTGGCAATATGTATTTATTCCTTTTCATGAAAGTTTCTTGTTTCTTTAGTCAACTTGGATGCAAAAGTATGAAAAAAATGAAAAACAAAAGAGCAATGACCAAACTAATAATTGTTCATGGCAGTGTATATTTGACATTTCTTTGATATTGGGGTTGTGGTGAGAATTTAATCTAATGCAAAAGTCTTGCAATTCCGTATTTTTATATAATTTTGCAACATTATGAGTAAAAACAATCCTTTTATATTAGTGATTTTAGCTTCGGTGCTATCGTGGTATGGCTGTGGTGATGATAATAGTAAGCAGGACAAGATGGTAGAGCCGACCAAGACCAATGGAAATGAACTGAGGGTGGGTGTGATGCCAACAATGGACTGTCTTCCCATCTATCTTTTGGTAGACAGTGCTATGTATGATACAACGATGGTTAAGATAACACTAAAGGAGTTCTCTGCTCAGATGGATTGCGATACGGCTCTTATTGGCGGGAGTGTGCATGGAAGTGTTACCGATCTGCTTCGTGTTGAGAATATGAGAAAGAAGGGCGTTCCATTGAAAAGCGTCACATCAACAGACCTTCATTGGCAGCTCATAGCCAGTAAGAAAGCACGATTGAACGAATTGTCACAGTTTGGTGACAAGATGGTAGCGATGACTCGCTTCTCGGCAACGGATTATCTTACAGACCGTGCCATAAAGAAGGGAAAACCTAAAAATCCGGTGTATAAGGTGCAGATTAATGATGTTGGTATAAGACACCACATGATGCTCAACAATGAATTGGATGCTGCATGGATGCCTGAGCCTTATGCCACAAGTGTACGCATGCAAGGTAATAACGTGGTTTCGGATACGAGGAAAGACTCTATAGAACTTGGTGCGGTGGCTTTCAGGGTGGTAGCACTGGCTGATGATGTGAAATTCAAGCAAGTGGAAGAGTTCTTGAAGGCTTATGACAAGGCTATTGACGAGATAAACAAAAAAGGTATAAAATACTATTCCAATTTAATAAAGAAATATATGGGAGTGGGAGATGATGTCGTAGCTAAGCTTCCCAACATGAAATACAACAACGTTAGAGAACCCAATGAGCAGAGTTATGGAAAACGGTTGTGATCTGATAGGGGAGGCAAGGCTCCTTTTCGAGAACGATGAAGTGGGAAAAGGATTGGAATTTCTCAGGAAAGCGTTGTCAGAATATCCATACGTTGGTGGTTATGAACAGATTGAAACCCTTTGCGATGATTACAGGCTGATGCTTGATTATATGAAAAAGGGATATGTTGACAGCCAACGCGGGGAGCAGTATAAGAAAATAGCACAAAAAGCATGGCTTATAACCTGGGATATGGAACATGAGTGGAGGGTTAGAAACAATAGCCTTTATGTTGAGGCTTTGAGAGACTGTGCCCACTTAAACATGTCACATTCTTTTATACGGAGTGTGCTTGAGAGCTATGTTACGGACATGGCTATGCTTTCTTTGGAGCCAGCCAATGTTGCCAAGGTTAGGAGTGAGCAGATAAGGCAAGGGCATTATGAATTTATTTCCAGGCTCTTTTCGGCTATATGGACAAGCGGCAGATGGACAGTAGCAGACGCATCGTTTTATTCCTCACTGATGGCATCGCCAACGATTGACACCTTTGATGCTGCATTCTTGACAGGAGCTATCTGCATAGCTTGCATGGAAGCTTTTGATTTATATAAGTTCAAAGCCCTAAAAGACATTTATGTAAATGCAAATGATGACAGGGTGAAGCAACGTGCACTCGTAGGATGGGCTTTCTCACTTCCTGCTGAAAACACTTTGGGGAATGGTCTGTTGCAATCTGTTGCTGATGATATGCTTAAGGACGATGCGGTCGTGAAAGATTTGTTTGAACTTCAGGAACAAGTTTTTTTCTGCATGAGCGCTGAAGAGGATAACAAGACAATCCAGCGGGACATTATGCCCACCATAACGAAGAATCAGAATTTCAAAATCATTCAGCAAGGTATTGAGGAACTGGAGGAGGATAGACTTCAGGAAATACTACATCCCGACAGTTCTGACAAGGCTATGGAAGAGCTTGAGATGAGCTTTAAACGTATGAGTGATATGCAAAGAGCTGGTGTGGACATATATTTTGGAGGATTCTCGCAGATGAAACGTTTCCCATTTTTTAGGAAAATGGCAAACTGGTTGATACCGTTTAGTGTGGAGCATCCAGACTTGAAAATAGCGAGGGACAAACTTGACAATCAACAGTTTTTCAATATTCTTCTTGAGCATGGACCATTTTGCGATTCCGATAAATACTCTTTTGCATTAGCTTTGTCGCAGATAGTGGAAAAAATGCCACAGAACATGCGTGAGATGCTGAATAGTGAAGAGTCGTTGGGTGCCACTATGCCTGAAAAAGAAGTTTGTTCGCCGGCATATATACGCCGAATGTTTCTTCAAGACTTGTACCGCTTCTATAGGGTATTCCCAAAGCGTAATGATTTGAATATACCATTTGACGAAAAGAGACTTGAAGACGAAGAGGGTAATCGTGGAGGAACATATTTTTTCTATCTCTCAAGATTAATAGGCAGTGATGACTCAACAAAGTATTCATTGTTGTTAGGGTATTTTCTCTTGAAACGTAAGAGATGGGGAGAATTGTCGCTTCTGCTTGACAAGCTCAAGCTTCAAGCTGGCAAAGAAAAGGACTTTCTCATATTGTCAAGTTATGTGTCAATGCATCAAGGCAATTATATAGATGCAAAGGAATTTTTTGAAGATATTCTTGACATTGACCAAAACAATTATGTCGCAAAGAAGGGGTTAGCGCGTGTAAGTATATTGCTGAACGACTATGGCAAAGCGGATTCTCTCTATTCGCAATTGTCAATACAAAACCCCGAGAATAAGAGCTTTGTGCTTAATCGTTGCGTGGCATTGCTAAAATTAAAGCGTATCGATGATGCTGTAGGAATTTTGTATAAGCTTTACTTTGAGGATAGTTCGGATGTGAATGTCATTCGTTTGCTTGCATGGGGACTGTTGTGGCAAGGAAAATTGGATAGTGCCAGCAAGTTTTATGACAGTATATTGGAAGGAAAACCTGCAAAGGATGATTACCTTAATGCTGCCTATTGCATGTGGGCAAACAGAAATATTGAAAGAGCGGTGGAGCTGTTTAGACGATTTACTTCGTTTGAGGGTGTGTCGTTGATTGATGAACTGAGAAACGATACAGAGCTTTTGGCATGTAATGGCATAACACAAACAGAGCAAAACCTGATGCTGGATTTGGTAAATGGCATTATTTGTTGAGAGTTAAGATAAAGAAAGAGGGTTGTCATTGTTTGTGACAACCCTCTTTTTGTGATATTGTGTTTGTAAGTTTATGCGTTTATGACCATGAAGAATTCTTCGTTGTTTCTTGTTTTCTCCATAGCACCATGAATATAGTTCATGGCTTCTAACGAATTCATATCGGCAATATTCTTTCTTATCACCCACATGCGACTGAGTGTCTGCTCGTCTTGGAGCAAATCGTCGCGACGTGTACTTGACTGAACCAAGTTCACGGCTGGGAAAATACGCTTGTTTGAGAGCGAACGGTCAAGTTGCAACTCCATATTGCCAGTACCCTTAAATTCTTCAAAGATAACCTCGTCCATTTTTGAACCGGTATCAATGAGTGCTGTAGCTATTATGGTAAGCGAGCCTCCACCTTCTATATTTCTTGCTGCACCGAAGAATCGTTTAGGCTTTTGCAACGCGTTGGCGTCAACACCACCAGTGAGAACCTTTCCCGATGCAGGACTTACGGTGTTGTATGCCCTTGCCAAACGTGTTATGGAATCCAGGAATACAACAACGTCGTGACCGCATTCTACCATTCTCTTTGCCTTCTCAAGAACAATTCCGGCAATTTTCACATGACGCTCTGCAGGCTCGTCAAAGGTTGATGCTATTACTTCTGCATTAACCGTTCTTGCCATGTCTGTTACTTCCTCAGGTCTCTCGTCAATTAGCAACATCATCAGATAGGCCTCGGGGTGGTTGGCGGCTATGGCATTTGCAATGTCTTTCATCAAGATTGTCTTACCAGTCTTTGGCTGTGCCACTATCAATGCGCGTTGTCCTTTTCCAATTGGTGCGAATAAATCTACCACTCGTGTGGAAATGTTTGTGGTGCTTGGATCACCGCAAAGCGTGAATTTTTCCTCGGGAAACAGAGGGGTGAGATGTTCAAATGGTATTCTATCTCTAACCTCGGCTGGTTGTCTTCCGTTTATCTTGTCAATGCTTGTCAGTGGGAAATATTTTTCACCATCATGGGGAGGACGAACATGACATTCAACCACATCTCCAGTTTTCAATCCATAGCGCTTTATTTGTGGACTTGCTACATATACGTCGTCAGGAGACGATAGATAGTTGTAGTCGCTTGAACGAAGGAAACCGTAACCGTCTGGCATCACTTCAAGTACACCATTGGCTGTTATAAGGTCATTGAAATCGTAGGACTCCTTAGCCGTAGTGTTCTGTTGCAGATAGGTTGATGCCGATGGAGTTTGCAATGGTGCCATAGGTCTGTCAAAGATGTCGTATGTGGGCACGGCACTCTGGTCTTCTATAGGAAGGTCTACAACTGTTATGAAATCTGTTCCGTCTCCAGGATCATTTTCCCATATACCGTCATTCACACCGTTGTTGGCATTTCCTTCTTCATTATCGTTGTGAGCATTGACCTTGGCTTGAAGTTGCGCAATTAGATTTTCTTCTTGCTCTGTTTCCTTATCCTTTTCTTCTTCAACAGAATAGTCAGCCTCGGGTATTGTGTCGGATGCTTGTACCGGCTGAGACGTCTCTTCGGTTATTGCTTTACTTTCATCTTGGACTTCAGTTGGCTGTTCGTTCTTTGTCTCCTCAGCCAATTTGGCAATAGCCTCAAGCTCAGCCTTTGATTTGCGACCTCGGTGTTTGGCAATAGGTGGAGTAGTTTCAGCAACAATAGCGTTGTCTACATTCTCCTGATCCTTTCTGTCATCACTATTTTGCTTGACACTTTCTCCTTCGGTGGGCAATTGCTGTTCTTTTGTGGCTTTGCTTTTCTTTACATCGAAGTTCTCGCCTTCATTGCCTTTTACAGTATATACCTTATCTTCGTTTTTCTTGGAAATACGAGTACGTTTGCGTTTTGGAGCTGAGCTTATGCTTCCTTCGTCAGCTTGTTTGTCAAGGATGGCGTATATGATTGTTTCTTTTTCGTCGGTACTTTTATAATCAGCACCTAATTCGTTGGCGATGTTTGCCAATTCGGCAACATCCTTCGTGAGTAATTCTTCTTTATTAAACATATTAAATATGTGTGAGGAAATGATATAGATTGTGAGCGTTTTCAATGCTGAAACACTCTCTTGTGTAAGTGATGGTGCAAAATTACAAAAAAAAATGTTTCAACAGAATTTTGTTTGATGTTTTTATTGTTATTGAATAAGTTTTTTGCCCTTTTTGTTCGTTACTTCCCAAGATATAGCACTTTTAAGATATGAAATAAGGAATATGCCAATATTCTGTGGTGGGGATACATGATTGATGTTATACTAATTCACTTAATTCAATCCATCTCATAGTCTTTTCGTTAATCTCTTCGTTGATGGATGAGAATTGCTTGCTTTTTGCAGTGATTTGTTCTGTATCAAGGGTGCCAGAACATAGTTCTTGTTCAATAGTGTGCTGTAGCTGTTCCAGTTCCTGTATCTCTTTTTCAAGTCTTTCCAGCTCCAACCGTTCTGCATATGTTAGCTTTCTTGGTGCATTATCATTGCTTTTTGTGTTGTTAGCTTGCTGTTTCTTTGTCTGCTTTGTCTGTTTCTTTTGTTGTTCCTCTTCCTTTGATTTCATTGATAGCCATTCCCTGTACTGAGTGTAGTTTCCGGGGAAGTCTTTTATTTCTCCCTGTCCTTTGAATACCAGAAGGTGGTCTACTACTTTATCCATGAAGTACCTGTCGTGGCTTACTACAATGACACATCCGGGAAAGTCTTGCAAATAGGCTTCAAGTATTTGTAAGGTTTGGATGTCAAGGTCGTTGGTTGGCTCGTCCAAAACAAGAAAGTTGGGGTTCTTCATCAGCACTGTGCATAGGTAGAGTTTCCTTTTCTCTCCTCCGCTAAGTTTGTATACATAGTTGTGCTGCTGTTCCGGTGTGAAAAGAAAGTGCTGAAGAAATTGTGAAGCAGAAAGGTGCTTGCCTCCTCCCATGTCTATGTATTCGGCAATGTCTTTGACCACGTCTATTACTTTCTGTTCGTCGCGGAAAGTGAGTCCTTCTTGGGAAAAGTACCCGAAACGTACAGTTTCTCCTATGTCAAAACGTCCGGAATCTAACGGTTCTATCCCGAGTAAAAGCTTTATGAATGTAGATTTTCCCGTTCCATTGTTTCCTACTATGCCCATCTTCTCAAATCTTGCAAAGTTATAGTAGAAGTCTTTCAGTATGATGTTGGTGTTATCATTAAAGCTTTTGCTTACATATTGACACTCAAATATTTTTGAACCGATATAAACGTTTCGTGACTTTAGTCTTACTTGTCGATCTTCTATCTTCTGTTTTGCAGTTTTCTGGAGATCATAGAATGCATCTTCTCTGTATTTTGCCTTGTGTGCCCTTGCCTGTGGCATTCGTCTCATCCATTCCAGTTCTGTGCGGTAGAGATTGTTGGCTCTTGCTATTTCGGCTCTTTTATTGTCAATGCGCTCCTGCCTCTTTTCGAGATAGTAGGAATAATTACCCCGATAGGTGTATATGGTATGGTCGTCTAGTTCCAGTATGATATTACATACTCTGTCAAGAAAGAAACGGTCGTGAGTGACCATGAGGAGAGTTTTGTTGCCTCTTGAGAGAAAACCTTCAAGCCATTCTATCATTTCCAAATCAAGGTGGTTGGTGGGCTCGTCAAGTATCAGAAAGTTGGGTTCTGTTATTAGCACATTGGCAAGAGCAACTCTTTTTCTTTGTCCCCCGCTTAGCTGGCACATTTGTTGAGAAAGATCTTTTATCTTCAGCTGCGTCAGTATTTGCTTGGCTTTGAGCACCCTTTCCTCTTCACTATGGTGGTTGAAGCAGGCGTCTAACACGCTGTCGTCTGGATTGAATGTCGGCTCTTGTTCAAGTATAGCCGTTTTTATGCCGTTACGGTAGATAATGTTGCCACTGTCATATCCTTCCTTTCCGGTGAGAATAGAGAGAAGGGTAGATTTGCCCGTTCCGTTTTTTGCCACCAGTCCAACATGTTGTCCCTCTGCCACAGAGAAGCAGATGTCTTTGAAAAGCACCTGCGCACCGAATGATTTCGTTAGGTTTTGAACTTCAAGGAAGGGTATTTGTGCCATGTCTATGCTAATTGCTGATTGATGGTTTCAATGTAGTCCAATATTTCATCTCGGCCGTTTTTCTTTTCTGAACTTGTGATGAAAAACGGTGGCAGTTCTTCCCATGTGTCTTTCAGGGAGTTCATCCAAGTTTGTGCTGTTGCCTGTATTTTTGTTGGTGCAAGCTTGTCAGCCTTGGTAAACACTATGGCAAAGGGGATGCCGCTCATACCCAGCCAGTCAATGAATTCCCTGTCTATTTTCTGAGGTTCAAGGCGTATGTCTATGAGTACAAAAACGTTAACCAGCTGTTTTCTTTGAAGGATATATCCTCTTATCATCTGATCCAATTGCTGTTGCACGCTTTTGCTCCTTTTCGCATATCCATATCCAGGAAGGTCAACGAGATACCATTCCCTGTTTATGAGGAAGTGATTGATTAGGAGTGTCTTTCCTGGAGTGGAGCTTGTCTTTGCCAGTCCTTTGTGATTACATAACATGTTTATTAGACTTGATTTACCAACATTCGATCGTCCTATGAATGCAAATTCCGTCTTGTTGTCTTTGGGACACATGCTTTCCCTTGGGGCACTGAGCGTAAATTCTGATGATTTTATTATCATGAGTGTTAGTTTTTGTTTGCAAATGTACAAAAATAATGAGAAATGCTTGTCGTGATAGGGCAATTATTAATATAGAAATTTGGCTTTTAGATATGTTGGTTGTAATTTTGTAGTCGGAATACAAACAATTGTATATGTAGGATTATGAAAAAGTTTTTATATATACTATGCCTGTTAGGGACAGTTACTGTGTCATGGGCGGAAGAGCCGGAACTGACAATGCCAGAACCAGAACTGACGTGACAGATGTTGAGAAGCATAGCATCAAGAAACACGTCAACTCTTGGATTGTAGGTGCCTCGTTTGCTGTGTCATTCTGAATTTATAACAATCAAAGCAAAACTCATGAAACGAAACGGGTAATCCCGCAGTTACGAACTTCTATGCGACGGCAGTCTATGCCACAGAAATACAAAGCCAGTCAGTGGTCAATGTCTAATCAAAATAATTCCACTTCTCAAGTGGACTCATATATATAATAAGGTGAAAGAAATAAGTTGGGGCTTCATAGGATGTGGTGAAGTGACTGAGTTGAAATCGGGACCAGCTTTCAATGAGGTTGAAGGATCTCATATAGAAGCGGTGATGAGCCGAACGGAGCAGAGAGCCCGTTCGTATGCTGAGCGTCATGGCATAAGAAAGTGGTATACAGATGCTCAAAAGCTCATTGACGACCCAGAGGTTAATGCTGTTTATGTGGCTACGCCTCCAGCTTCTCATGCCACCTATGCCATTATGTCTATGCGAGCAGGCAAGCCGGTCTATGTGGAGAAGCCTCTGGCTTCATGCTATGAAGATTGTGTTAGAATAAACCGCATCTCTGAAAAAATGGGCGTACCCTGCTTCGTGGCATATTATCGTAGGTACTTGCCTTATTTCATGAGAATAAAAGAGCTGATTCGCAGTGGGGCTATTGGTAATATACTTACCGTACAGGTGAATTTTGCCTGTCCACCTCGTGAGCAAGACTATAAGATGGGAAAAGAGTTGCCTTGGCGTTTGTGTCCTGATATATCCGGTGGAGGATATTTTTATGATTTGGCACCTCATCAACTTGATTTACTCCAAGACTTTTTCGGTGTTATCACTCACGCTCATGGATATAGTGCCAACAAAGGGGGCTTGTATGACGTCGAAGATACTGTAAGTGCGGCCTTTGAATTTGAAAATGGTCTGAACGGAAGCGGCTCATGGTGCTTTGTTGGGCATGAAAGTGCAAGGAAAGATAAGATAGAGGTTGTCGGTGACAAGGGAATCATAAACTTTTCTGTTTATGAGCATTCTCATTTTTCCATGACCAGCAATGATGGTGAAAAGAAGATTGTTGTAGAGAATCCTACTTATGTGCAGCTGCCTATTATCCGTTCTGTGATAGAAGACCTTCAGGGAATAGGTGTGTGCACGAGTACGAGTATCAGTGCCACTCCCACCAACTGGGTGATGGATCGAATACTTGGTAAATTTTGAGTTCTACTATGAAAATAGCTGTAGTGTTTCTCTTGTTGTTTGAATGTTTATCAATGCAAGCTGTTACATCACGGATGTTGGCTTTTAGTCTTCCTGGCATGTCTGCTTCCACAGACGAGAGCGTTCCTGACACATTGAACGAAGTCAACCAGAGAACAGTTGCAGCCATGCCTCAGTGGAAGCGTCCTTCTTCCACCAAGAGCAGTTTTGAGAAGCTCGAAGGTAGGCTCAATCCTATAGACACCAACTACATTGAGCCCCAACGCTATGATTTTACAGTAATGTTGCAAAACTCCAATAGCTATGAGGTGTATAGGCTCAGCAACCATTCAGGTCAGCACATTACATTTGCCCCGAAACCGAGTATAAAGATTGGACCGTTTTTCGGTTGGCGTTGGGCTTTTCTTGGATATACCATAGATGTGAAGCATATGGATCTCTCTCATCGTAATCGAACAAAGAAGGAATACGATGTGAGTATCTATTCATCCATGCTTGGCATAGACATCTACTATCGTAAGACGGGCAATGACTACCGCATTCGAAGCATTTCGTTGGATGGCGACATTGATACGAGCCCGATGAAGAATGTGGAATTTGGAGGATTGATGTCAAGTATCAAGGGTGCTGATGCCTATTTCATATTCAATCACAGGAAATTCTCTTATCCAGCAGCCTTCAGCCAGAGCACTATTCAGCGACGTAGTGCGGGGTCTGTATTGCTTGGCGCAGGATACACGGAACATGCCTTGTCTGTTGACTGGGAAAAGCTGAATGAACTTATTGGTGAAAAACTGGGTAAGGAGGCCCTTGAAGCTATGGTTGAAGCCAATCTCGTGTCTCAAAAGGTCAGATACCGCAACTTTTCATTGAGCAGCGGCTATGCCTACAACTGGGTGTTTGCGCGTAATTGGCTTGCAGCAACGTCTTTGTCACTGTCGTTGGCTTACAAGCATACGTCAGGAGACTTGCAGGATAACAAGTTTCGCTTACAAGATTTCACTATAAAAAACGTCAATCTTGACGGTATTGCGCGTTTTGCGTTGGTGTGGAACAATGCCCGTTGGTATGCCGGGATGAATGCCGTCTTGCATTCTTATAACTATAATAAGAGTCGTTTCTACACAAACAATATATTCGGCACGCTCAATCTTTATGTCGGGTTCAATTTCGGCAGGCGTGATGACTGACGAAAGTAGGGTGGGGTGTTGTTTTTTCTTATTTGAAAAGTTTC
This sequence comes from uncultured Prevotella sp., assembly GCA_947170265.1. Classification (GTDB taxonomy): domain Bacteria; phylum Bacteroidota; class Bacteroidia; order Bacteroidales; family Bacteroidaceae; genus Prevotella. The sequence continues at coordinate 9,821 of CAMVSV010000035.1, read as the reverse complement.
TTGAAAAAGCTTTTTATTTTACCTTCTTTATTGTTAATGTGTGGGTGTGACACATAGTTTTCTTTCTCTTTCTGTTCTGTCACTGTGGTTACTTCTACATCAATTTCCGGTATGTCTTCTCCTTCAATTATTTCAGCTTTTGCCCATTTGGCAGCAAGCTCTTCACAATCATGAACAGCTATATCCCTATCAACTTCATATTCTTCCATAAGAAGCCTTGCCATGTCGTCAATGGTGAAGCTTTCCAAGTCTTGTATCTTTCTCCACAGGTAGGCTGAACTTTCATTCATGGCTACGAGATTGCTGAAGTCGATGTTCTCGTCGCCTTCTGCTACTATGACGTGTTCTCCGCAAACATCGCGGAGGTTGAATCCTGTCTTTGCTTTCATGTGTATTTATGTCTTGTTGTTTATTGTCGTCTATATAGGTCCGAACAATGGTATCCAAAGCCTTCGGTAGGCAGCAAGCAAGTATCTTCTCATAGGTGAGAGTGTAAGCCATACACAGGAGTATGTCTTCCATTTCCAACCGTTGGTTTTGTCTAACTTCTTCCGGTCTTTTCTGTAAAAGCCAATCACTCCTGCCACTATGTTTTCCATTTTGCAGTGTTCGTATGCAAGGTTGCCGTCTCCTCTGAGTGTGATGTTGTCACCATGAATGTCTGTTATTCGGTGTAGAACATAGTGTCTTGGTTCCACTTCAGCCAGAACAGGGTCGCCTTTCTTTGGTGATATTGGCTTTGTAAGCAGTGCCTTGTCACGGTTGTCTTCAAGGAAAGGTCTCATAGACACTCCTCTGAGCCGGAGTGTGACGGTGTGTCCTTCGTTAATCATTTCCACCACTTTGGGCAGAAACTCAGCGTTGGAAAATTGCACTTCGCTTATTTTGATATGGCGTTGTTGCATATTACAGCAGCTTCTTTGTTGGGTAGACAGTGGAGTGTATAAATGCCTGTTGTTTCAACGAGCTTTGTTATGGTGTCGCACATGGCATTGTAAATTTCTTTGTCCCATTTCATGGATGAGCATGAAGGCAGCACCGAAGCGAAAGCTTCAAGTGGTGGAAGCTTTTCTATTGAGTTCTGCGGGGCTCTGTCGATGCGTGTTATGGCTCCGAGCTTTGCTTTGACATTTCTGTAGCATGGTGTTTTCCCGCTCCATGGACCTCCGTATATGTAGGGTTGCCCGTCAATGAGCCTTATTATCGGGTTGTCATCGTTCATCAGGTCGCATCCCGGTATGTATCTTAGCCACATGCTTACTTGCGTGGACTTTCCCGTTCCGCTTTTGGCTATGAATGCATATCCGTAATTGTTCTGTCTTACGAGTGATGCGTGGATGAGGAGTGCCTGCTTTCGGCTTGCAGCGAAGGCGAAGGTGAGCATTAGCGCATTGTTAAGCCCAAAATTGCGCATGTCATAATTGCCATTGAGCGCACATAGGCATTGGTCGAAGTTCTTGTTGGTTATGAGCAAGGCACATTCTGCTCCCTTGATGTCTTTGACGATATATTGATAGCCTCCGTTGTCTATGCGGTCTACTATAGTGTCGCCGTTGCCGGTTTCAAACGCTCTTATTCGTTGTCTTCGCGGCTTCGGCACAGGTTTGAGGCTATCGTCAACGGTAAGCTCAAAAAGCTTCCCTTCTTCCGTCGGGGCTGTTCTGAAAGGTTCAAACGACCTGAGCATATTCATGTTGTTGATGCTCGTGTCGTTGAATGTTATCTTGATGTTAAAATCGGCTATTCTGAAATAGTTCTCGCTTATCGGCATGTCGTTGTTGAACATTTGTTGTCATCCTTTTACGGGTGGTATGGAGGCGTTTACTTCCTGTTGCCTCGTTTTCTAGCAGCTTTGCCGTCTGGTGTACTGTATGTGGTAGCGTGGCTGTCGTCTGCGGGTTTGTATGTGAATTCCTGCTGACTTATAGTCTTGATATTGTAAATGATATTTTTCTGTTGTGAATATTTCTTTTTTATCTTTGCGAGCTTCTTTTCCAGCTTTGCCCTGTCTTTTGAGTATGATGTGATACAAGTTGGTGTTGTTGCTCCTTGCTGTTTGAGGTAGTCGGCGAGCTGGTATGAGTAGTGGCTTCTGTTTGGCAGGAAGTTTGTCTTCGCTTGCAGTTTTATGTCTTGCAGCTCCTGAATGTCCGTTATGTATACGGTGGAATCATTAAACGATGCAGCAAATCCGAAAAGATATACTTTGGATGTTACGTCGTTGCCGGCATTGGCTTTTGTGGCTGGCAAGAATAGAAGCAGGAGATGTGCTGCCAATATGAGTGATATGGTGTATATTGTCTTGTGCATATGTGGTGTGTGTTAGTTTCCGAGGTATGCCTTGAGAATTTTATTCTTGGTGTTGTTGCGCAGTCGTCTGATGGCTTTTTCTTTTATCTGTCTTACTCGTTCTCTGGTGAGCCCATATTTGTTTCCTATCTCTTCAAGGGTCATCTCGGGTTGGTTTATTCCATAGAAGGCTTCAACTACATGGCGCTCTCGCTCGTTGAGTTCCTGAAGGGCTATTTCTATTTCTTTCCTTAGACTTTCTTTCACGAGTTCATTGTCTGCCATGGGGGCATCGTCGTTGGGGAGCACGTCGAGGAGACTGCTTTCGTCGTTTGAAGAGAAAGGCGCGTCAACGGATATGTGCCTGGTGTTGGCTTTCATTGCAACGGCAATCTTGTCTTCGGGCAGGTCGGTGTGCTCTGCGAGCTCGTCTACGCTCGGACGTCGTTCGTTCTCTTGCTCAAGCTTGTTGTAGGCTCTGTTTATTCTGTTCACTGAACCCACATGGTTGAGTGGATATTTCACCAGTCGACTTTGCTCGGCAATGGCTTGCAGGATACTCTGCCTAATCCACCATACCGCATAGGAAATGAACTTGAAGCCTCTTGTCTCGTCGAATTTTTCGGCTGCCTTTATGAGTCCGAGGTTGCCTTCGTTTATGAGGTCGGGTAGTGACAGCCCCTGATTTTGGTATTGTTTTGCCACCGAAACCACAAATCTGAGATTAGCCTTGGTTAGTTTCTCAAGTGCCTGCTTGTCGCCTTTCTTTATGCGCTGGGCAAGTTCCACTTCCTGATCTACGGTAAGCATTTCTTCGTGGCCTATTTCCTGTAGGTATTTTTCTAATGCAGCGCTTTCGCGGTTGGTTATCGATTTTGTGATTTTTAGTTGTCTCATTGGTCTGTAATTGTAAAGTAATGCAAAGATAGAGCTTTATTTTTAATTGTGCAAATTTTCGTATAAAATGAAGAGCCCCGCTTCAATTTATGTGGTTTCATTGAAGCGGGGCTCTTTTGATGTTGTATCTCTCAATGCTTTATTTTGCGAGTTCCACAGCGTAGTAGGCGCGTTTGCCGGTGGGGTAGATGCCCTTGATGTAGAGTACTGGTTCTCTACTTGTAGAAGCTGTTTTCACGGCTTTCTGTAGTTGCTCTATGCTCTTGATGGGCTCATCATCGGCTTTGAGGATGATGAATCCTTTGCTTATGCCTGCATCTTTGAGTGCTCCGTCACTCACTTTCATCACTTCAAGTCCGTAGCTTATGCCGAGTTCTTGCTTTGTGGCTTCGGTAACTTCGCGGTAGGTGCCTCCGAGCAGGTCAAAGTCGGCTGCCTTGACCACTTGTGTGTTGCCTTGTGAGTTTTTCAAGGTGACGGTCTTCGTTGTTGATTTCTTGTTGTGCAGATAGGTTATGCTCACTTTGTCGCCTGGACGCTTGCTGTTGAGGTATTCCTGCAGCTCCGCCATCTTGGTCACTTTCTTTGAGTCAATGGCTGTGATGACGTCACCTTCCCTGAGTCCGGCTTCCTCGCCAGCACCACCTTCATTTACCTTTGCTATGTAAATACCTTCGTTGGTACCGAGGTCGGGATCTTCGCCTTTGGCTTTTTCTGAGTCAATGTATTTGTGGGCATCAATGCCTTGTATGTCAAGTACGGCACGCTGTACTGTTCCGTATTTCTTCAAGTCGTCAACAACCTTGTTCATGATGGTTGTGGGTATGGCAAAGCCGTAACCGCTGTAAGAACCAGTCTGAGAATAGAGCATGGCGTTGATACCGACAAGCTCGCCCTGAGTGTTGACTAAGGCGCCACCGGAGTTTCCGGCATTGATGGCGGCATCAGTCTGTATGAAGCTTTCCACTCCGTTGGCTCCGAGAGAGCGTGCCTTGGCACTTACAATACCAGCTGTGACTGTAGAGTTGAGGTTGAATGGGTTGCCAACAGCGAGTACCCATTCGCCCACTTTCAGCTGCTCCGAGTTGCCGATGGTGAGTGTAGGCAGGTCTTTGGCATTGACCTTTATGAGCGCAAGGTCGGTAGTCTTGTCGGTACCGATGATGCGTGCTGAGAATTCACGGTTGTCATTGAGGGTAACGGTGAGCTCGTCGGCTCCTTCTACTACATGGTTGTTGGTTACAATGTAGCCGTCGGCAGAGATTATCACTCCTGAACCAGTGGCTTCTTTCTTTGGAGTCTGTACCTGACGCTGCTGTCTTCCGCCGCCTGGATTGCCGAAGAATCCAAAGGGGTCAGAGAAAAATCCTCCAAAGGGGTCGTCCTGTACCTCCACGGTCTTGACTTTTGAGTTTTGGACATACTTGATATGGACCACAGCGGGCAGTGCCTTTTCGGCTGCATAGGTAAGGTCAACAGGCTGTCCTGGTGCCGAGGCTGGTGCCTTGGCGGCATTTACTTTGATAAACGCACCTGCAGAGAATGCTAACGCTACAATGCAGGCCAATGCCATAAGATACTTTGGTAAATTCTTCATTGTCTTGTTCTTTTATTTTGTTTTAAATGTTTTCGTTTTTTTGTCTTTGACTTTACCTGAAGACCGTGGTTTAAGCCTGTTAATGTTTTTTAAGCATCGCTTCCTGTTCCTGTTTCAGGGCTTTCGCCAACAGCCGTTTCGTTTTTGGTTGTGCAAATATAGAAGCAATTTTTGTCAAAACAGCTAATTCCGAGGTTTCTTTTATCCCAATTTAACACAATTATGCATTTGCTTAACGGCTGTTAATGCCTTTTACCGTCAATTTTACATTCGTTCAAAGTTGAATAGTCGTACATCGTCATGTTATCCTGATGTCTTTCAAAATAGACAGTTTGCTATCTCGTGAATATAACGGAAAGCTTGTGCAAACTATATGATTCTCCTTTGTTGCAGAAATTATGGAAAAAGGTGGGAAATAAGGCCGATTTTCCCCTGAAAATAATTTTGTGAAACAGTTAACAAATGTGAATGAAAAATATTCTCCGCACACTCAGAAAACGAAAGTGCCACTTTTGCCTTGCGAAAGAGGCTCTTTTACCTTCCAAAAGAGGCTCTTTTGCACGCTGAAAGAGGCTCTTTTAAAATGCCTCTTCCAACCTTTTGGTTTTCAATGGGTTACAGGTGTAGTTTTGGGCGTCTTGTTTGAGCTTTAAATGTTAAAGAATTTGTCAGTTAATTCACATACGTTTACATTTATTTGCAAAATGTTTCACGGGAATTTATGAGATGCATACCGTACTTTCAATAGCTGTTTCACATATTCTTTAATCCGAAAATACACATTAATCAGGGAATGGCTAAGAGGTTAGAACAATCATCAAGACTTTTTTATTTGCATAGTTTGGAAATATTGTTTACATTTGCAAATGGAATGCAGAGCCTCGGTCTGTCGCTGGTAGCTTTAAGCTTCGTGCTTGGCGCTGCGAGAGGAAAGTCCGGGCAGTATAGGGCACTTCACTTCCGAAAATAGAAGCTGTTGGTGACGGCAGGTGACGGCAGAAGAAAACAACCGCCTCCAATCTCAGAAATGAGATGAGGTAAGGGTGAGAAGGCGAGTGTAAGAGACCACCAGACGCCGGGTGATCGGCGGGCTGTGCCGGCTGGAGACTGCAAGTTCATGTAAACCATCGCTATGAGGGTTGCCCGCCCCAGATGGAGGGTAGAACGCTTAAGCCGCCGGGTGACCGACGGATTAGATAAATGACAGACACTTGATGCGGTTAATGTCGCAGCAAGTACAGAACCCGGCTTATAGAGGCTCTGATTCCACTTTTTACTTGAATGTTTATCAGATATTATGAATACAAACCCATTTCATTTCAGTCAAAAGGATACCATGATTATGCTTGATGACTATCAGCATCATGTTGAAAGGAAGATTGAACAATACTGTCACAGAGACAATTTCCCAAAGGCTGCCGACTATGGAGTAGATGACAGCGACCTCAGCAACTATCTCTTCGATAAGCAAGCAATACTTGACAGCCGAGGCACGCAGAAGAGCCGCTACACCATTGCCGGACTGATAATAATGCTTCCCGTGGTGTTGCTGGCGCTCATGTACCCGGCAAACAAAATGCCTTGGGGAGAATGGAGCATTTTTATAGCGGTTGCTGCCGGAGTGGCATTATGGCTCGTCTATGAGCTCTTCAGAAAGGCGATTATGAGTGTACGTCTGAAAAAGCTTGACAAGGCATCGCCAAAGGAAGCTCACTATGCGGCAGATGTCGTTGGCTACAACCCATCTTGACATTATTATATTATTTCATTTTAAAAATATACCATGGAACTACCCGATTTCCTAAAATACAAAGACAAGTTTACCAAAAGCGGCTTTATGGAAAAGATAAGTCGCATAGCAAAGAGAGCTGGAGCAAAACTGGTTTATGCCTCCCTCATACTCTTCTATACCGTGGAAAGCGACAAGGTGAGCATGAAGGAGAAAGCAATTATACTCGGTGCACTCGGCTACCTGATAAGCCCACTTGACGTGGTGCCCGATGCCATACCAATAGCTGGACTCGGTGATGACCTCGCCGTGCTCATCTATGTACTCAATATGCTATGGGAGAAAATAGGAGACGATGTGAAAGACAAAGCACGCCAGAAGTTGTCCACATGGTTTGATGAAGATGAACTCAAGGCGGCAGATGAGCTCTTCCATGAAAATCCAAACGATGCACCTGTTTGATACCATTGAAAAATATGCGCAAATAATTGAAAATGATTTGCACGTTTGGGATAAAAACATTAACTTTGCCTTCAACGAATAATTCAATAATTTAATACTATAATTTATCTATGAGTCAAAAAAGAGTATACACCTTCGGCAACGGAAAAGCCGAAGGTAACGCAAAAATGAGAGAAGAACTCGGTGGAAAAGGTGCCAACCTTGCCGAAATGAATCTTATTGGAGTGCCCGTGCCACCGGGATTTACTATTACCACTGACTGCTGTAACGAATACTATAAAGTAGGGCAGGCGAAGATAATGGAAATCCTCGACAAAGATGTCATGGCTGCAGTGAAACATGTGGAGACGCTCATGAACTCTAAGTTCGGAGATGCCAAAAATCCTCTCCTCGTCAGTGTGCGTTCTGGAGCAAGAGCATCCATGCCAGGCATGATGGACACCATACTCAACCTCGGACTCAATGACGAAGTGGCAGAAGGAATGGTTGCAAAAACCGGTAATCCGCACTTCGTTTACGACAGCTATCGCCGTTTCGTACAGATGTATGGCGACGTGGTGCTCGAAATGAAACCCGCTAATAAGGAAGATATCGATCCCTTTGAAGAGATTATTGAAAAGGTAAAGAAGGAGAGTGGGGTGATACTCGACAAAGACCTTTCTGTTGACGACCTGAAGAAACTCGTGAAGCTGTTTAAAGATGCTATCAAGGAGCGCACAGGCAAGGACTTCCCTGATGATCCTATCGAGCAACTATGGGGCGCTATCTGTGCCGTGTTCCGTTCATGGATGAACGAGCGTGCCATTCTCTATCGTAAGATGGAAGGAATACCCGACGAGTGGGGTACTGCCGTTAGCGTCATGGCCATGGTATTCGGCAACATGGGTGACACCTCTGCTACTGGTGTATGCTTCAGTCGTGACGCTGCAAATGGAGAGAATGTATTCAATGGTGAGTATCTCGTGAATGCCCAGGGTGAGGATGTCGTGGCTGGAATTCGTACACCACAGCAGATTACCAAACTCGGTTCTCAGCGATGGGCTGAACGTGCAGGCATCTCAGAGGAGGATCGTGCTGCAAAGTACCCCTCAATGGAAGAAGCCATGCCTGAGATCTATGCTCAGTTGAACAGTATACAGGATAAGCTGGAGCACCACTATCATGACATGCAGGACATGGAGTTCACCGTACAGGAAGGCAAGCTATGGTTCCTTCAGACGCGTAATGGCAAGCGTACAGGTGCGGCTATGGTGAAGATTGCAATAGACCTTCTGCATGAGGGTATGATTGACGAGAAGACTGCTATCATGCGTTGTGAGCCTAACAAACTCGACGAGTTGCTTCACCCTGTGTTCGATAAGGTAGCTTTGGCCAAGGCAAAGGTTATAGCACAAGGTCTGCCAGCATCTCCGGGAGCAGCATGCGGACAGATAGTCTTCCATGCCGACGATGCAAAAGCTTGGCACGAAGACGGCCACAATGTAGTTCTCGTGCGTATTGAGACATCGCCTGAGGACCTCGCAGGTATGGCTGCGGCAGAGGGTATCCTCACCGCACGTGGTGGTATGACTTCACACGCAGCTGTCGTAGCCCGTGGTATGGGTAAGTGCTGCGTCAGTGGTGTAGGCGCTCTGAATGTTGACTATCATGCCAAGACTGTAGAGATTGATGGAATAGTATACAAGGAAGGTGACTTTATCTCTCTGAACGGATCTACTGGTCAGGTTTATGCCGGTGAGGTGCCAACAAAGGCTGCCGAGCTCAGCGGAGATTTTAAGGAACTGATGGACCTCTGTGACAAGTACACCAAGCTTCAGGTTCGCACCAATGCAGACACACCGAAGGATGCAAAGATTGCTCGCGACTTTGGAGCAAAAGGTATCGGTCTGACTCGTACCGAGCACATGTTCTTCGAGGATAAGAAGATCATCGCCATGAGAGAGATGATACTCTCTGAGGATGCAGAGGGACGCGAGAAAGCTCTTGCTAAGTTGCTGCCTTATCAGAAGGCAGACTTCAAGGGTATCCTCGAGGCTATGGATGGCTGCCCAGTCAATATCCGTTTGCTTGATCCGCCACTCCATGAGTTCGTGCCACACGATCTCGCCGGTCAGGAAGTTATGGCAAAGGAAATGGGCGTTGACCTTGCTACTATCCAACGTCGTGTAAATTCACTTGCAGAGAACAACCCAATGCTCGGTCATCGTGGTTGCCGTCTGGGTATCACCTTCCCGGAGATTACGGCCATGCAGACACGCGCCATTCTCAGTGCTGCATGCGAGTTGAAGAAGGAAGGTAAGGATCCCCAGCCAGAAATCATGGTACCTCTGATTGGTACACTGCATGAGCTGGAACAGCAGAAGGCTGTTATAGAAAAGACCGCCGAAGAGGTATTTGCCGAGTACGGCATCAAGATAGAATTCGAAATAGGTACAATGATTGAGATTCCGCGTGCAGCACTGACAGCCGACCGCATTGCTGAGCAGGCTCAGTACTTCTCTTTCGGTACCAACGACCTCACACAGATGACCTTCGGTTATTCTCGTGACGACATTGCCAGCTTCCTTCCTGTTTATCTTGAGAAGAAGATTCTTAAGGTTGACCCATTCCAGGTGCTTGACCAGAACGGTGTAGGTCAGCTTGTGAAGATGGCTGTAGAGAAGGGACGTGCAGTGCGTCCTAACCTGCGCACTGGTATTTGTGGCGAGCATGGCGGTGAGCCTTCAAGCGTGAAGTTCTGTGCCAAGATTGGTCTCAACTATGCTTCATGTTCACCATTCCGCGTGCCTATTGCACGTCTCGCCGCCGCGCAGGCAGCGGTCGAGGAATAATCGAAAGATGCTGAAA
>CAMVSV010000034.1 GCA_947170265.1 uncultured Prevotella sp. | reverse complement strand
CGGATTGCAAATCCTAATATTCATAGGGGCTGGATTGCAAATCCAGCCCAACTCATTCCTGCCCAAACACTCCTTCAGTTGTGTTGGATTTGCAATCCAACACCATCGAATATTAGCATCTGTGATGCGGTAAAATGAAGACATCGGATTGATGCGCCCCGAACGGGGCAGCGAGCAGTTAGCCCGGGGCAACGCCCTGGGTATGAAAATAACACACACAAACGCCCAGCAAGGGCAAAAGCATTGCTATGTTTTAATGCTTTTGCCCTTTCTTTAACTTTGCAGCCTTAAATAAGAGTCTTTAGCGAACTCTTAAAATTATTAACGTTTAAAATACTCAATAACATGGAAAGATAGACCAGTTATTCCTTACCTTTGTTGTAGAAAGGAAGGATTGACTGCCGGAGGTCACCCTAATTGCCCATGAAGGCCATGAGCTTATGCCCTGTTGCAGGCCCTCCGGATTTCCAGCTGCAAATGCCAAATAGGAAGGTAGGCTCGGAGCCTAATTAAAGTAATAGTCACAGACAGCTTTCCTTCAGTCAATCGCTTCCTGTAATTAAAATTGGTACAAAGATATGAAAAGAATCGTTATCGGCATCGACATTTCCAAGGAAAAGATTGATGCAAGCGCAATTGACATGCAAAACGCCCTCCTTGGCGTCCAGAAACTGGACTATCAGTCGTTCGAGAACCGTCCGATGGGGTTCCGTCGCATGCTGGTCTGGGCACGTCACCTGGTCAAGGGGGTGACCCTTGACGAAGTCCTGTTCTGCTGCGAGACCACTGGCGGATACGACCGATGCCTGTGCGACTACATCTATGCCAAGGGTCTTGACATCTGGCGCGAGAGCGCGCTGCAGATCAAGCGCAGCATGGGCGTGCGCAAGGGGAAGGACGACAAGGCGGACTCGCTGATGATTGCCGAGTATGCCATGCGGCACATGGACAAGGCCGTCATCTACCAGACGCCCAGCAGCACCATCCGCGAGTTGAAGGCGTTGCTGCAATACCGGCACAAGCTGGTGCAGGAGAAGACGGAAAAGAAGGTACGCATGTCGCACCTGGAGGAGACGGCGGCCAAGAGCAAGTCCATGAGCTTCATCCTGCGCGATGCCCGCAAGAGCATCAAGGCGCTTGAAAAGAGCATCAAGCTGTGCGAACAGCAGATACTCGAACTGATCAAGGATGACGAGGAACTCCATAGCAGCTACAGGCACATCGTATCCGTCAACGGAATAGGTATCGTCAATGCCACGGCACTCATCGCCTACAGCAACAACTTCAAGGGGATTACCACGGCAAACAGGATGGCGTCCTACTACGGCATAGCAGCCTTCAGGGACACATCTGGGAGTAGCGTGGACAAGAAGGCATACGTAAAATGCTATTCCAACTCCCTGCTCAAGGCCTACCTCACACAGGCGGCTGAATGGACTATCAGGGAAAATGGCATATACCACGACTACTACCTCAGATTGAAAGAAAAAGGAAAGCCATACGGCATCATCATCAACAATGCAAGAAACAAACTCATACACCTCGTCTTCTCTCTCGTACAAAACGACATGGATTATGAACATGACCATGAGGCCATAAGGACCCTGAGAATAGGAAATGACTACACAACAACAACATTAAAGAAAATTAACTAAATTTGTTTGCAGAAAATCATAGGAAGCAGGGCGCACTTCATCATCACTCTGTACTCATGCGCTGCCCTGGGCTGTCTGCTCACTGCCCATTCTGGACGACAATCGCAATGAAGCCACTCCCATGTTGACAAGATTATCTTTGATAAGCTTGGAGAAGTAGAAGACTCAGTTGGCCATTTCCGAGAAGAACTTTATTCTCACGAGTCGTATCTCGTCTTCGGTATATTCGTCGCCAAGCTCATCCTGCGCTGCATCGAGGTCGTCGGTGTCGCTCTCAGAGAAATAGTCGTAGATGTCGTCGAGGTGGTCTTCGTCCATCACGTCCTCTAAGAAATAGTCTATGTTGAGTTTCGTTCCGCTGTAGACTATCTCTTCCACCTTGTCGAGCAATTCTTCGAACGACAGTCCCTCTGCGGTGGCAAGGTCGTCGAGTGGTATCTTACGGTCAATGCCTTGTATGATTTTCACCTTCTGCATGGAGCGTTTCGCCACTGTCCTTACCCTCAGCTCCTCGGGACGGTCTATTTCGTTTTCCTCGCAATATTTCTTTATGAGTTCCAGGAACTCCTTGCCGTAGCGTTTGGCCTTGCCTGCTCCGACACCCTGAATGTTCTGCAGCTCCTGTTCGGTCACGGGATACATCGTAGCCATCTGCTCGAGAGATATATCCTGGAAGATAACATACGGTGGCAGCTGCAGCTTGCGTGCGGTTCGCTTGCGCAGGTCTTTGAGCATGGAGAAGAGCGTAGGGTCGAGGGCTCCTCCGCTGGATTCGTGGCTGTCGTCGCTGTCGTCGCCACGGAAGTCGTTGTCGAGCACTATCATGAATGGCTTCGGAGCATCCATGAAACGCTTGCCGGCACTGGTGAGCTTGAGCAGTCCGTAGTTGTCAACGTCTTTCTTTAGCAGTCCGGCAATGAGTGCCTGTCGTATGACGGGGTTCCAAATCTTCGGGTCTTCGTCTTCGCCTGCTCCGAACTCCTCAAGCTCGTTGTGATGATGCGACACGAGGTCGTCGGTGCCTCTTCCCTTTACAAAGTCTATGACATATTCCTGACGAAACTTCTCCTTGAGGGCTTTGACTGCCTTGAGCACCACAAGCAGTGCGTTGGTGGCTTCCACCTTCGTCTTGGGATGCAGGCAGTTGTCGCAGTTGTGGCAGTTGTCCTGTGGGTAGTTCTCTCCGAAATAGTGGAGCAGCATCTTTCTGCGGCAAACCGATGACTCGGCATAGGCTGCCGTCTCCTGCAGCAGCTGGCGCCCTATGTCTTGCTCGGCTACGGGCTTGCCCTCCATGAACTTCTCGAGTTTCTTCAGGTCCTTGTCAGAGTAGAAGGTGAGACAGATGCCCTCCTCGCCGTCGCGTCCGGCACGTCCAGTCTCCTGATAGTAGCCTTCAAGGCTCTTGGGTATGTCGTAGTGTATCACGAAACGCACGTCGGGCTTGTCTATGCCCATGCCGAAGGCTATGGTAGCCACAATGACATCAATCTCCTCCATGAGGAAGTCGTCCTGTGTCTTTGAACGTGTCTCGCTGTCGAGTCCGGCATGGTATGGTGCAGCCTTGATGTCGTTGGCTCTGAGCACGGCGGCAAGTTCTTCAACCTTCTTCCTTGACAGGCAGTAAACTATTCCGCTTTTTCCTGCATGCTGTCGTATGAACATTATTATCTGGCGGTCAACATCCTTGGTTTTCTGCCTCACCTCATAGTAGAGGTTTGGACGGTTGAACGAGCTCTTATACTCGGTAGCATCCTCTATGCCGAGGCTTTTCTTGATGTCGGTGCGCACCTTGTCGGTGGCTGTTGCCGTGAGTGCTATTATCGGTGCAACGCCAATGAGGTCGATGGCTTGCCGTATTTTTCTGTACTCGGGTCGGAAGTCGTGACCCCACTCCGATATGCAGTGGGCTTCGTCAATGGCATAGAACGACACTTTCACCTGCTTGAAAAACTCTATGTTTTCCTCTTTGTTGAGCGACTCTGGTGCCACATACAGCAGTTTGGTCTTGCCTTCCAGGATGTCGGCTTTCACCTTGTCGATGGCAGCCTTCTTGAGCGATGAGTTGAGATAGTGTGCCCGTCCGTCTTCCTCGCTTATACCGTTGATGACATCCACTTGGTTTTTCATGAGTGCTATGAGCGGCGACACCACAATGGCGGTGCCGTCCATGATGAGCGACGGCAGCTGGTAGCAGAGGCTCTTGCCTCCGCCTGTGGGCATGAGCACGAAGGTGTTCCTGCCTTCGAGCACGTTGCGGATTATTGCTTCCTGGTCGCCTTTGAACTTGTCGAAGCCGAAGTAGTGCTTTAGTTTCTCATTTAGGTTAAAGTCGTTGGTCATAGTGTGGAGTTTTGTCGTTATGGGGTTGGGATCACCGTTCCGGCACTCGAGCGTTGCCGAAACGGTGTGTGTGTCATGCCGACTCGAGCTTGCAGAGATTTGCCTTCTCTATCTCACTCTTGGCATAGTCGAGTGTGACCTTGAAGGTCTTGACGCGTTTGGATGGCATCTCAAACATGGCGTTCATCATCATGCTCTCCACGATGGAGCGCAGTCCGCGTGCTCCAAGCTTGTACTCCACAGCTTTGTCTACCACATAGTTGAGGGCTTCCTCGTCGAAGGTCAGCTTGATGCCGTCCATGAGGAAAAGCTTCTCATACTGCTTGACGATGGAGTTTTTAGGCTCGGTGAGGATTTTCTTCAGTGCGTCGCGGTCAAGCTGATTAAGATAGGTGAGTACCGGCAACCTGCCTATAATCTCCGGAATGAGTCCGAAGGACTTGAGGTCTTGCGGCTGTATGTACTTCATGATGTTGTCGCGGTCGATGCGCTGAGTGTCCTGCGATGCCGTGAAGCCCACCACATGTGTGTTGAGTCGCTGTGCTATCTTGCGCTCTATGCCGTCAAAGGCACCACCGCAGATGAACAGTATGTTGCGGGTGTCAACATGTATGTATTCCTGATCGGGATGCTTGCGGCCACCCTGTGGCGGCACGTTGACCATGGTGCCTTCAAGGAGCTTGAGCATGCCTTGCTGCACACCCTCTCCACTCACGTCGCGTGTGATGCTGGGGTTGTCGCTCTTGCGGGCAATCTTGTCTATCTCGTCGATGAATACTATGCCGCGCTCGGCAGCCTCAACATTGAAGTCTGCCACCTGAAGCAGGCGCGAGAGGATGCTCTCCACGTCTTCGCCCACATAGCCTGCCTCGGTGAACACCGTGGCATCGACGATGGTGAACGGCACCTCGAGCATCTTGGCTATGGTGCGTGCCATGAGGGTCTTGCCTGTACCCGTAGGTCCCACCATTATGATGTTGCTCTTTTCTATCTCCACTCCATCGGCATCGTCCTTGGGTTGTTGCAGACGCTTGTAGTGGTTGTATACAGCCACGGAGAGATAGCGTTTTGCCTCGTCCTGTCCAATGACATACTGGTCGAGGTGTGCCTTTATCTCTGTGGGTTTGGGTATTTTCTTCATCTTGAAGGTGTCGCTGTCAGACGCCTTCTTTCCACGCGGCATCGACTCTTGCACGATGTTGTAAGCCTGTCGTGCACAGTCTTCGCATATATATCCGTTTAGACCGGTTATGAGCAGTTGCACCTCGCGTTCACCACGACCGCAGAAACTACATGTTTTCTTTTGCATTGTAATGTGTTTTATCCTTTCCTATCAAGAACTTGGTCAATCATTCCATACTCCTTTGCCTCCTGGGCTGTCATCCAATAGTTACGGTCGGAGTCTGCCCACACCTTGTCGTAGGGTGTGTGGGAATGGTTGGAGATGATGGTATAGAGTTCTTTCTTGAATTTCTGTATCTCACGGGCTTCAATCTCTATGTCGGAAGCCTGACCCTGCACACCACCGAGGGGCTGATGTATCATAACTCGACTGTGGGGAAGGGCTCCGCGCTTGCCTTCGGCACCTGCCACGAGGAGCACGGCAGCCATCGATGCAGCCATGCCTGTGCAGATGGTCTGCACGTCGGAGCTGATGAACTGCATGGTATCGTAGATGCCGAGTCCGGCGGTGACGCTGCCACCGGGCGAGTTGATATATATGGATATGTCTTTACCCGGATCGGAGGTATCGAGGTAAAGCAGCTGTGCTTGCAGGGTGTTGGCGGTATAGTCGTTGATTTCAGTGCCAAGGAATATCACACGGTCCATCATCAGTCGCGAGAACACGTCCATCTGTGTGACGTTGAGCTGTCGCTCTTCAAGGATGTATGGGTTCATGTAGTTGTTCTGTGTGCTCACGATGTCGTCAAGCACCATTCCGTTGATACCTAAATGCTTTGTCGCAAACTTTCTGAAGTCATTCATAAAAAACTGTTCCTTTCGCTTTTGAATATATTTGTTCTTGCATATACAGAAAAAGAGAATACCGACTCTTTCCTGCACTTTGATTATACAAAGTTAAGAAAAAAGTCGGTATTCTCTGATAATTATTGAAGTTTTTTTCCTTTTTCTTCAGGTTTTATGAAAACTTTTCTTTGACAGGCGAGGCTTACTCGCTGAAGAGTTTGTTGAACTCGTCGAGGGTAACGCTCTTCTTGTCGAGTTTCACCACATCCTTGACGGCAAGGGTGAGCTTGTGGTCAATGGCACGCTCCACGAGGTTGTCAACGGTTTCACGTTTCTTGAGCATCTCCTTGGCGTAGTTCTCGAGATATTCCTCGGGCACGTCGTTCATGCCATACTGTGCAAACTGGGCACGAGCCATTTCCTTGGCAGCGTTGGTGACGTCGGCATCTTCAATCTTCACGCCATTGGCTTCGGCAAGCTTCTCACGGATAAGGTGCCACTTGAGTTCCTTGATGCTCGCATCGAAGTTCTTCTCTACAAAGTCGGCACCCTTGTCTTGGTTGTTCTGAAGCATCACACGCTTGAGGATAGCCTCAGGGAAGGTGAGGTCACCCACTTTCTCTTCAGCATACTTGCGGAGATCCTGCAGGAACTTATAGTCGGAGTCAGTAGCGAACTGAGACTTCAGACCTTCGGCTATGGCATCACGGAACTGCTGTTCGGTCTCAATGCCTTTTCCAGGATAGACACCCTCGAAGAGGTCTTTGTTTACCTCAGCCTTCACGAAACGTGAGATTTCGGTAATCTGATATGAGAAGTTGCCGGTGTGCTCTGCCACCTTGTCTTTTTCAATCTTCAACAGTGAGCTCACCTCGTAGTCGTTTTCGGGATAAGCCTCGCGTGGGTTCCATGTGATAATGTCACCGGGCTTGGCACCGTCGAAGAGCTTCCTCTGGTCGTCAACCTTTATGAACTGGGGCATAATCTTTGCCTCTGACACCTCAATGCCACCCTCGAGGGTATTGCCTTCGGCATCAAGCTCACGCAGGTCGCCTACCAGCATGTCGCGCTCGTTGGGATCATAGACGTCAGCTTTATCGTAGTGGCCGCTGCGGCTTGCGAACATGTCTACCTGCTGGTCGATGATTTTGTCATCAACAGTGATGTCATAGTACGCTACCTTGTCCTTGTCGGTGAGCTCAATGCTGAATTCGGGAGCCACGGCAATATCAAACTTAAACTCATAGGGAGCATCTTTTTCAAGGTCTACGGGCTCATGACCTTCGGCAGCCATGGGCTGTCCGAGCATCTGTATCTTGTTGTCGATGATATATTTCTGGAGCTGCTCACCAAGAACTTTGTTTATAGAGTCGGCTTTCACCTGAGGACCTACCTTTCGTTTGATGAGCGACATGGGTACCTGTCCGGGACGGAAACCCGGGATGTTTGCATGCTTGCGATAGTCCTTGAGTGTTTTTTCTACTTCCTGACTGTAGTCGGCTTCTTCCACGACGATGGTCATCAGTCCATTCACCTTGTCGGGATTTTCAAAAGTAATCTTCATTGTTCTGTTGTTTATCTATTTTTCAATTTTGCTTTTGGGCTGCAAAATTACACATTATTTATGTAATAGCCTAATATTAAGGGCGAAAATATGTCCTACCGTGAACAGAGCAGTCGCCAAACGGCTCACAGCGATGCGTCTTCGGCTGCCTCACGGGCGCGTCGTTCCTCATCAAGCTGCTGGAAGTCTTTCTTCTGGAGCACGAAGTTTGAGCCAAGGTATTTCTCCTTCACTATTGGGTTGGCAGCAAGCTCCTCGGGCTTGCCTTGGAAGAGTATCTTTCCTTCGAAGAGCAGGTAGGCTCTGTCGGTGATATTGAGGGTCTCGTGAACGTTGTGGTCGGTGATGAGTATGCCTATGTTGCGATATTTGAGATGCCATACTATGTATTGTATGTCTTCCACTGCGATAGGGTCTACACCGGCAAAGGGTTCGTCGAGCATGATGAACTTTGGATCGATTGCAAGACAGCGTGCTATCTCGGTACGGCGGCGCTCACCTCCCGAGAGTCGGTCGCCGGTGTTCTTCCTCACCTTGCCCAGACGAAACTCGGCAATGAGGCTCTCGAGCTTGTCAAGCTGTTCCTGATGTGAGAGTTCCGTCATCTCGAGCGATGCCATGATATTGTCCTCCACGCTGAGCTTGCGGTAGACGGAAGCTTCCTGTGGCAGATAGCCTATGCCGGCGCGGGCACGTTTGTAGACGGGATAGTTGGTGATGTCCTCATCGTTGAGATAAACATGACCGGCATTGGGCACCACCAGTCCGGTGGTCATGTAGAACGACGTGGTCTTACCGGCACCGTTGGGACCGAGCAACCCCACTATCTCTCCCTGTCTCACACTGATACTCACGCCGTTTGCCACGGTGCGCTTACCATAGATTTTCACCAGTCCCTCGGTGCGGAGCACCATGCCATCGTTGGAAGTCTGGCTTGCCGTCTGCATATCTGTTGACATCTTCTGCTGTTTCCTTATTTCCTATTCGTGCGCAAAGTTAGATAATTTTTCCGACATTGTTTCCCACATCGTGATTTTTGTGCATTTTCGGCATCACATAAATAGCATAGGTAGCCCGCACTATGGAGAAGTTCAGCTCTCCTATGGAGCGAGAACATGGCAAATGGAGAGAAAAGAAGGCTTTTCTTTTAAATTTTACTCGTTTTTCCGTAATTTTGCAGCATGATTATATACAACTGGCTATATACCTTCGGGAAATACCTGCTGCTCATGGGACGAACGTTTTCGCGTCCGGAGCGTTTCAGGATGTTCTGGAAGAAATATGTGAAGGAGATGTCGGCACTCGGTGTAGACTCCATAGGCATAGTGCTGCTCATATCGTTTTTCATCGGTGCAGTGATATGCATACAGATGAAACTTAACATTCAGAGTCCATGGATGCCACGATGGGTGAGCGGATACACCACAAGGGAAATCATGCTGCTGGAGTTCTCGTCGAGCATCATGTGTCTGATACTCGCTGGAAAAGTGGGATCAAACATTGCATCGGAGCTTGGCACCATGAGGGTGACACAACAGATTGACGCACTGGAGATAATGGGAGTGAACTCGGCAAGCTATCTCATACTGCCGAAGATACTCGGACTGATTACCATCATGCCATTCCTCGTGATTTTCTCATCGGCTACTGGCATACTCGGAGCGTATGCCACAGCATACATAGGGCATGTGCTCACACCAGAGGACCTCACTGCCGGACTGCAACACGACTTCCAGCCATGGTTCCTGTGGATGAGCATCATAAAGAGCACATTCTTCGCCTTCATCATCTCAAGCGTGGCAAGCTACTTCGGCTATACCGTGGAGGGAGGCAGCGTGGAGGTGGGAAAAGCCTCTACCGATGCCGTGGTGAACTCCAGCGTGCTCATACTCTTCTCCGATGTATTCCTCACACAGCTACTATCATGATAGAAATAAAGCAATTATACAAAGCCTTCGGCGACAAGGAGGTGCTCAAAGACATCAACGCCACCTTTGAAGACGGAAAGACAAACCTCATCATTGGACAGTCGGGAGCAGGAAAGACCGTGCTGATGAAAAACATAGTGGGACTGCTCGACCCCACCAGCGGCGAGATACTCTACGACGGACGTAACTTCGTGAAGATGGCTAAGAAAGACCAGGTGTTCATGCGTAGGGAGATGGGAATGATTTTCCAGGGGGCTGCGCTCTTCGACTCGCTCTCAGTGCTCGAAAACGTAATGTTTCCACTCGACATGTTCTCAACAATGACGCTACGGGAGCGCACCAACAGAGCCATGGAGTGTCTTGAGAGGGTGAACCTCAAAGGCGCTGAAAACAAATACCCAGGTGAGATATCGGGAGGTATGCAGAAGCGAGTGGCTATAGCAAGAGCCATCGTGATGAACCCCAAATACCTTTTTTGCGACGAACCGAACTCCGGTCTCGACCCAAAGACATCGCTCGTGATTGACGAGCTGCTGCACAGCATCACACAGGAATTCAACACTACCACCATCATCAACACCCACGACATGAACTCCGTAATGGGCATAGGTGAAAACATTGTGTTCATTGCCGACGGAAAGAAAGAATGGCAAGGAACAAAAGACATGGTGATAGCCTCGAAAAACAAGAAACTCAATGATTTGGTATTTGCTTCCGACCTCTTCAAGAAAGTCAAGGAAGTGGAGCTCGAAGAAGAAACACATAACCTTAACAAACAATAGAAGCATGAAAAAGGCTCTTATCATGGCTATTGTAGCTCTCTTGGCAACAATCAGAGGCTACGCTCAGGAACTTTCTGTGTTCGTGTACGACCCCGGACAAGAAATAACCAACGTGCGCAATGCACCGGGTGGCAAGGTGGTGGTGAAATGGAAATCCGACCACGCCATAATGGTCTTAGTAGATGAGAACGACGGGGGATGGTGGCACATCGTTGACAATGCCTACTGGGACCCTGAAGACGAAGAGAGCACAGGCATACTGGCATACACGGAAAGCGGCTACTGGATACACCAGTCGGTGGTGGCTGTAAGCACACGCAACTACGGTGGCGAAAGCATAAACCTATATGAGAACAACGACACCGTAACACCAGTGGTATATACCATTACTGAAGAGACATTGCTCCGACCGCTTTACATCCTTGACGAATGGGTGAACGTTCAGACCATTGATGGGAAGCACAAAGGATGGATAGAAAAAGAATGGCTTTGTGGAAATAGCGTCACAACTTGTCCATAACGCACGGAAAACAAGAAGGAAGCAACGGAAAAACAAGATAAAAACATACAATAAAAGCCGCCTGAGCATTCCTACTCAGGCGGCTTTTATTATATTTGTCTACTAACATTCATCTCATGTACCACACATCATCGTGAAGAACCATAGGTACTACAACCTGTTCGCTGCCACCATTGCCGAACATAAACACCAGAAGAGCGTCTGCCTCGGAGCCTGAAGCTGACAGCGTGGCACCATTGAGCTGCACCTCGCTTATGCCTCCATGTTCCATTTTCTGCTGGTAGATAAACATCTTGGCATTGTCAATGAGCTGGGAACGGTAGCTCGCGGGAATGGAGTCGGAACGATAGAAGCCGTCAACAAACGTCTCGTAGCCACCGGAAAGCAGGGTTTCATAATATACCTTTGCAGCCTGGGCGGCTACAGCACCCTCGTCGGCTGGCCTACATCCCGAAAGACATACAACTGCCAACGACAGAAGAGCCGCCATTACTGTCTTTATTCTTTCCACCGGCACCCTACTTCTGACGTATGAACACATTGATGGGACAGCCGTTCAGGTTCCAATTCTCACGAATCTTGTTCTCGAGGAAGCGCTTGTATGGTTCTTTTATATACTGCGGCAGATTGGCATAGAACACAAACGACGGTATCTGAGTGTCAGGAATCTGCGATATATACTTTATCTTTATATACTTTCCCTTAACCGATGGCGGTGGGAATGCCTCGACAAGCGGCAGCAACACCTCATTGAGCTTGGTCGTGCCTATGCGCACCTTACGGTTCAGATACACCTGCTTGGCTGTCTCAAGCACCTTGAAGATGCGCTGCTTGGTGAGCGCTGACGCAAATATTATCGGGAAATCCACAAATGGAGCCATTCTCTTGCGTATGGCTGTAACGAATGTGTCGATGGCTTGCTGCGACTTGTCCTCCACAAGGTCCCACTTGTTGACCACCACCACCAGCGACTTGTTGTTTTTCTGTATCAGCTGGAAGATGTTCATGTCCTGTGTCTCTATGCCGCGTGTTGCATCAAGCATGAGTATGCACACGTCGCTGTTCTCTATGCTGCGTATGGAACGCATCACGGAGTAGAACTCCAGGTCTTCTGAAACCTTGTTCTTGCGGCGTATGCCGGCAGTATCAACCAGATAGAAGTCAAATCCGAACTTTGTATATCGGGTATAGATGCTGTCGCGTGTGGTGCCTGCTATCTCGGTAACGATGTTGCGGTCTTCACCAATAAACGCATTGATGATGCTCGACTTGCCGGCATTGGGACGCCCCACCACGGCAAATCGGGGGATATTCTCTTCCACGCTCTCCTGATCGGAAGCAGGAAGTTTCTCAAGCAGCAGGTCAAGCAGGTCGCCAGTGCCACCACCGGTGGCAGCAGAGATGCACTGAGGGTCTCCCAGTCCAAGCTTATAGAACTCCGATGCCTCATAGTATTCACCACTGTTGTCAACCTTGTTGGCAACGAGTATCACTGGAAGCTTGGTACGGCGAAGGATGAGTGCCACATCTTCGTCCCAGTCGGTGAGACCTGTCTCTACGTCTACCACAAACAGCACCAGGTCGGCTTCCTCGGTAGCCACCATCACCTGTCGGCGTATGGCATCTTCAAAGACGTCGTCGCTCTTCACCACCCAGCCTCCGGTATCTACCACCGAGAACTCCCTTCCGTTCCATGTGCACTTACCATACTGGCGGTCGCGGGTAGTGCCTGCGGTGTCGCTCACTATGGCTTTTCTTGACTGTGTGAGACGGTTAAACAACGTTGACTTTCCCACATTTGGACGGCCTACAATAGCTACAAGATTTCCCATTTATCTTTATCGTTTATTCTGTTCTACTTATTATTCGCTCCACGCAATACCACTTATTCCGGGTTATATCCGAAGATGTTAAGCTCGCGGTCTGACGAACGCCAGTCTTTGTCGACCTTGACATAGGTCTCCAGATAAATCTTCTTTCCGAAGAACTTCTCCAGCGATTTGCGGCTCTCGGTGCCTAGTTTCTTCAGAGCTACTCCCTGATGACCAATGATGATGCCTTTCTGGGAGTCACGCTCCACATATATCACCACCCTGATGTCTATCTTCTTGTCGTTCTCCTTGAAGCTCTCCACTCTCACCTCCACGCTATAGGGTATCTCCTTGTCGTAATAGAGCAACACCTTTTCGCGTATTATCTCCGACACAAAGAAACGTGCCGGTTTGTCAGTGAGCTGGTCTTTGTCGAAATATGGTGGAGAGTCGGGCAGCAGCTCGCCTATGCGTTTCAGGAGCATGTCAACACCGAACTTGTTCTTAGCAGAGATGGGCAGTATCTCGGCATTGGGCAACAGCTCATGCCATTTCTCCACGATGCCATTGAGTGTCTGCTGTATTTCGCTGCCACTCTTCTTTCCGTTGCTGGAGCCTTTGTCTTTCCTCTCGTCCTTCTTTTCTTCCAGACTGTCAATCTTGTTGATTAGCAGAATTACTGGAATACTCATCTTCTGCACCTTGCCAAGAAAGTCCATGTTCTTCTCCGGGTTCTCCACCACGTCGGTGACATAGAGCAGCACGTCGGCATCGGCAAGGGCGCTCTCCGAGAAGGCGAGCATCATCTCCTGCATCTTATAGTTGGGTTTAAGCACACCGGGAGTGTCGCTGAACACAATCTGCATGTCGTCGGTGTTCACTATACCCATTATTCTGTGGCGCGTGGTCTGCGCCTTGAAGGTGGCAATAGAAATACGCTCACCAACCAACTGGTTCATGAGCGTACTTTTTCCTACATTCGGATTGCCAACAATGTTTACAAATCCTGCTTTATGCATCAATTGTCAATTATCGGTTACCAATTGTCAATTACTGTCGTATGCCCATTTATAGTAGCTTGCTCCGTGAACGAAGCCTGCTCCGAAGGCGGTGAAGATAAGATTGTCACCCTTCTTGAGGTTCTTCTCATGATCCCAGAGTGCCAACGGTATGGTGGCAGCGCTGGTGTTGCCATAGCGGTCTATGTTTATCACCACCTTCTCGAGTGGCAGGTCAGCTCGCTTCGCCACAGCTTCTATTATGCGCATGTTTGCCTCGTGGGGTATCACCCATTGTATGTCGTCGGCAGTGAGGTCATTCTTCTTGAGAATGGTCTGCACGTCGTCGCTCATAGCCGTTACAGCGAAGCGGAACACGGTGCGTCCCTCCTGATAGAGGTAATGCAGGCGATGGTCCACGGTGAAACGGCTGGGCGGGCACACCGAGCCTCCGGCTTTGATGTGAAGGAAGGGCAAGCCCTTACCGTCGGTGCGCAGGAAGGAGTTCTGCACTCCCACACCCTCTTCGGTGGTAGCCTCCAGAAGCACCGCTCCGGCACCGTCACCAAACAGCACGCATGTCTGTCGGTCGGTATAGTCTATCAGCGACGACATCTTGTCGGCACCTATTACTATAATCTTCTTGTAGCGGCCACTCTGTATCATCGACGCAGCAACGTCGAGCGAGTAGAGGAACCCACAGCACGCTGCCTCCATGTCGAAGGCAAAGGCGTTCTTCAGTCCCAGCTTACCCACCACGATGCTTGCCGTCGAGGGAAACTTATAGTCGGGCGTGGTGGTACATACTATCAGAGCGTCGATGCTGTCGGGGTCGGCACCGGTACGTTGCATGAGCTGCTTGGCAGCCTTACGAGCCATGTAGCTCGTGCCCAGTCCTTCCTCGGTAAGTATGTGGCGCTCCTTGATGCCCACACGAGCCATAATCCACTCGTCGCTGGTGTCTACCATACGCGACAGTTCCTCATTGTTGAGGACATAGTCAGGAACGTAGCCGCCAACGCCGGTGATTATCGCGTTTATTTTCTCCATTGTTTATTCTATCACGTCAGCCTTTACAATCGCCACCTTACCACGATAGTATCCGCATGTGGGGCATACAGTGTGGTAAACATAGTAAGCACCGCAGTTAGGACATACTGCCAGTGTGGGGGCTACTGCTCCGTCGTGAGTTCTTCTTTTACGAGTACGGGTCTTCGACTGTCTTCTTTTAGGATGTGCCATAATTTTTTATTGTTTATCATTATTTGTTAATTGCTGCAGAGCGCTCCAACGAGGGTCCACAGCCGTCTCGCCTTCATCACTGCTTCGGGCAGTTGACAGTTCTTCGAACTTTTTGGTCATCGCAACGTTGCATTTCCCAGGTGCATGAACGTGCTTGATGGGTATGGCGAGTGCTATCTGTTCATATATCAGCCACGACGTGTCGAGCATACCATCAGCCTCTGACACCACAACCACATCGTCGTCGTTTTCCGGTTCGTCACCGAAGACCACCGACACACGGCTGTCGTTCTCTATGGGCTGATCCATAGGATCGAGACAGCGGTCGCAAGCCACCGTCACCGTTCCATCCACATGGATATCCACCACAAACACGTCGCCAGTGCGTTGCACGTCAAGCTCCACGCTCACCGTACCGTCACTGATATCCTGAGCATCCAAAGCCTCGAAGTACGCACCGTCAAGCTCGTGAGCAAAGTGCGTATGCCCCTCGCTCAACGCCTTCAGGTCTATCTTCATTGCTTCCAATATGCTCATACGGGCTGCAAAGTTACGAAAAAGCGAGTGAAAATAAAAGAAAAAACCTGTTTTTTTGATTTTCTTTTCCAAGCAACAGTAACTTACATTGAGGCAGAATTGCCAATCCCACGCAACCTAAGCCGTCCAGACCTAAATAAGCCGGAGTGGCTTATTTACATCAATTGCATTAAGGCACAAAGGAAAAGAGCTGCTTGGGCACTAAACCCAAGCAGCTCTTTTCCTACATTATATATATGTTACTATTCCCGAAGCGTCTGTCAGTCTTCCCAGATGCAGAAGTTACGCGGATAACCGTCGCTGGCATCCAGCAGGTCGGTTTCCTTGCCTCCGAAGTCACTGGTCTGGTTCAGGTTCGACTGACTGGGCAGCTGTCCGTCGGGTCTTCCATTTACGTTACGGCACAGTCTTTCAGGCTTCACAATCTCAATGCACGGGCGAATATATGTTGTCTTCTTCATGTCTTGTTCTCCTATGTTTATCTTACCACATATTTCTTACCATTCATGATATATACGCCCTTGGGCAGACCTTGGAAGTTACCGTCGCGGTTCACCAGCATTCCACCAGCGCTATAGATGAAGCCATCAGTAGCGGCATCGGTGTCTCTCATGTTCTTTATGCCTGTCGTCTCCTCATACTTCGGTGCTTCATCAAACAGTATGGTATATTCCTTGGCGCTGCGCGACACTATGCTGTCATCCCATGGCAATGGCAGAGTGAAATAGGCTCGGAAAGGCTTCAGACTGGCACCACTTGCACCCGCCACGCTAAACACGCCACTTGTGGGGTTGTAGCCATAATGAGTCTCTTGGTTATTGGCATCGGTGCGAGGTATCACGGTATATTCATAAGTTCCTGTGAAGCCTTCGTTCGACGATGCTGTATGGTGGGTGGTGTTTACCACTGCAGCTACCGACCAGTTACCAGTGTGAATGTCTTTTCCACGACTGTCAAGCATACCTTCTGCGTCAGTCAGTATATACGGTTTGTTTGATGTGAGGTTTCCCGTAACCTCTGTGAAGGTTATCTCACGCGTAGAGCTATTGAAGCTCTCATAGTCCCATGCCTTCACATTGGCACCGTAGAATGCCTTCAGTTCATCCTGCGTAATGGTAAACGGTACCATGAATGTGGTCTGCTTCTGTTCCGACACTCCCGGTGTGCGGTCGAGTATCACGTTTTCAGCCTCAAAGGCAAAGTGTGGACAGAAGGTATAACCGCTCTTGCGATAGCCTGTAGAGTTATAAGTTGCCCACGAGGTATTGCCAATCTTATAGTCCACGGGATTGTTGGCATCACCGCCATAGCCCATGTCTGTAAGGTAGAGCGCCTTGGCAACACCAACTACGGCATCGTCCTCAGTGCTACCCACCACATTGAACGGATGGCGACGGTCCACAGCCTTCAGGTCTGCATTCTGAGCATCGTCCGCAAGCTCATCGGGGTCCAAGGCTATCACCGTGCGTTTGTTTGCAAAGATCACGGCGTTGCGGTTCTTTCCGCGGTCAAAGAAGCTATATGCATTGTTTTTCTTCCAGCCACGAGTTATGTCACGGGCACGATAGTCATAGCTATTGGTGCTGCCCTCTCCCGTACTCGTAGCCGTTGTCGATGCTGTGGTGCGGAAACCGTGGTCGGTGTTGGCATCTTCAAGCAACACGATGTTTGAAAGGTCATACCATCCATCGGCATCTGCCTCACTCGTCAGGCTGATGGTGAGCCATCCTGCCTGTGAGGCATTCACGGTGCCTTCCACCTTTATCCAACCCTGTCCTCCCTTTTTGTATTCATCTGACGTGCTGGTGTAGGCATAACCGCTTGAAGAGAAGGTCAGTGGTTCTATATATTCCACCCTACCGGTGAGCGTCACCTCGCTACCTTGTCTGCTGAGGTCTGCGTCGTTCTCCGAGCCACCGCTGCCATTGCGGAAGTCGAACGTCTTTGTCACCGTCTGAGCACCATCGAGTTTCAGTGTGAGAGTCTTTTTATTCTCTCCCTTTCCACGAACTATAGCTTGGAAGGTATAACTCTTCGCTGCATTCAGACCGGTTATGGTCTGTGTGAGCGTGGTATTGTTGGGCACATGATACGGGAAATTCTCCGAACCGTCCCAGCTTTTTACCAAGCTGGTTTCCTTGGTATAGTTGGTTGTTGCTCCGCGCCAGGTAGGGTCGAGCATCAGCGAGAGGTCACCGGGAGCAGCATTCCAGTAGTCTGCACCATTTGGGTGCTTGGTAGTCACCACGGAGGTGGTAGGGGGAGTATTAAGGAAAGCTGTCAGCTCGGCGAGGTTTGCCGTGGCTTCAGCGCCGGAGGCAGCGGTGCCTGTCAGCGTGTTGCCGTTCCATGTGTAATGTATGCGACCGCCGGAATATTCTATGCCGCCGTCTGTTGTCTTGTTCCCTGATACGGGGTCGGAGAACATCACCCTGTTCATATTGTTGGGCACGGTGAAGGTGTATATCTGTGCATCGGCATCATACACGGTCATCTTCTCGTTGCTTGCTTGCCACTCGAAGCCCGTATCTCCATTCTCGTTGTTCCAGGCATGGCAATAAGGTGTGTTCCATCCATACGGCTTGGTGAAGAAGATGGTGCGCGAACCGTCTTCCGTCATGGCATATAGCTTGTTCGTGCCCTTGCTGCCACTGGTGTCTCCGCTCGGTGTGTTGCTCGCCAGATTTTTCACGTTATATATGAATGCGGGGTCGGAAGTGCGGTCAATCAGCATTCCGTCGGGATCTGTCTGGGTATAGAAAGTCTGGTTCGCGAAGTTTGCATCATTGGGGTCGCCCTGCGACACGATGATTGCCACCTGGTCGCCTGTGCGGAGGTTTCCCTCGGGAATGGTCAGGTGCACATACCTTATTCCGTCAATGGTTATCGAAGGAGCACTCTTCATGTCGTCGCCGGGCCATCTGGCTGTGAGACACACTTTCTCGTCCAAGCTGTCTTGGTTTGTTACCCCTGCATTCCTCAGCTCCGTATCCAAGGTGTGGTTATAGGCATAGAGCCACAGCGTAGGCAGGTTGTCGTCAACATTGAGGAACACGTTCAGCGAGTTCTGACCACCACCCGTCTGCACAATCTTCGAGCTGGTATAGGTGGTGTTGGCGGCAAGACGGTAGTTCTCCGACGTGGAATAGGTGAAGTCAAAGAACTCGGTGCTTGTAGCACTGTTGCCATCGGCATCGGTAACGGTGAGATAGCCGGGAGTGGAGAAACGGTAGGTGTCTGCTTCTTCTTCATTGGCTTCATCGGTGCCACCCCATACTCCTGTGGAACGCACGGTGCTGCTGGCATCTGTCGTAGCCCTCACGGTATAGGTGTAGGGTGCTGTTCCTCCCGTCACGCTTATCTTCGCAGAGTTGATAAACAGTCCGCCGGTGGGTGAGAACGTGATGGTCACCGGAACCTTCGGCACGAAGGTGTAGGTGTAATCATGTATGGTGCCGTCTTTGGTGCCGTCGGTGCCTTGCAGACGTATGGTCACCGAGGTCGTACCTGTTGCCACCGTGGCATCATTGGCGGTGTCTATGGTTGAGCTTGTGGTGAACCTCACATTGTTGCCGTCGTAATAGAGGTAGCCGAAGGTGGTGCTGCTGCCTGAGGTCGACGGTGTGCTGTCCGCACCAAAGGAGTACTTATATCCGGTGGCATGGGAGTTCATCGTCACTGTTAGTGTCTTGGTGGTGTTCGGCGTATAGTCGTTCCATGTGGTGGTCTCCGGAGAGAGCAAGGCATCGGGGTCGGCAAGGGCGGCATCACCTTTCGCACCGGTGATGTTACCTGTCGAGGGATCGTTGCCTGTGGATATTACGCCCGAATAGTTAGTAGCTCCATCCACGCCGTCGGTACGTCCCGTGGTGGGATCAATGTTGGTGGCATATTTTCCTGCTGTGGGGAAGATGCTCTGTGCCGATACTCCCGACTTTGCGTTTATCCATGTTACGGGTGCAAGGTCGCCGTTGTTGTTCCATGCTCCGAAGAGAGTCAGGTGCTCATTGGTAGTAAAGTTCTTGTTGCTGCCTTGCTCATGCCAGTTGTGTGCCACATAAACGGTTCCGCCCTGAAGATTAGGGAACTCATTGAGCTCGCCGTTAGCGGTATTGTCACCATGACGGTGGTTATAGGCGGAGGAAGACGATGATGCCACATCGGTCAAGGGCGATGAGCGCCAGTAGCCATCCTGCTTGGATATGACATACATCACATGAGTCGTGGGCAGGTTCTCTGCTGTCCATGCGCCGGTAGTAGGATTGATGGTAATCTTGTACGAACCACCGTTCATCTTAACCTCCCAGCTCATGTCACCACCGGTAGAAGTATTACCGGAGAGGTTGGTGGAGCCATTAAGTACATTATCGTTAGATTGGGGACGAAGACACTTGTCCCAATTGAAAGCGGTGAAACCCCATGCGGCAGCGCCCTGGAAGGCACTATCGCCTCCCTTCCCTGCAAGCTCACCGCTATACTCCGTGCCGGTGAAGGCATCGTCCGGAGCAATGATAAACTGGTGGGACACGTTGTTGTCGGCTTCATTCGCAGGTACGTCCCAAGTAGAGGCATCACTTTCTGGATGAGAGGCGGGGATAATCAGCGAGAAGGTACCATCGCCATTGGCGGTGAACTTCAACACTTTGTTAATAGCACCATAATCAGCCCAGATGGAACTGTTCCAGTTCACATCGGTATAAGGACGACCGAAGCAGTTTATGTCACCTATGAGGTAGTAGGCGGTGGAGGGCTCACTATAGGTATAGGTCTCGCTGCTCACTCCCTCAAGGGCATCGCCAGCGGTGTTTATCACTCCCGCCGTGAGCGTCTGCGTGCCGGTCACCGTCACCGTACCGCCACTTGCCACATGACTGCTGCTCGTGGTAGGCGTAGTGCCATCAAGGGTGTAATATACATCCCTGCCCGTCGACGATGTCAGCGTCACCGACAGGTTCGTAGTGGAATATGTCGTGGACGCAGGACTGAAGGACACGCTGCCCGCAGCGGTCACCTCAACCTTCGCCTTGCGGGTGCCGTCGTCGTTCTTAAACCATACGCGATAGTTGGTGGCTGTGGCATCTTCTGCCACACGCAGGTAGCTATCACCAGGACCAGCAGTGTTGGTTGTCAAGTTCTGATAGCTGTTTGTCAATGTCAAGGTTGCATTGTTATCACCGGCAAAGGCATGAATTCCTGTACTACCAAATGTCTCATAGAAGCGCAGGTCCACTCCAGTACCATTCAAATCTCGTTTCCATGCTGTGTAATTGGCAGACGATATTTCATAGTAATAAGCATCTTCAGTAGAATCATAGGTCATTGACACTCCTTGATTGGGGACGTCCCATGTAGCATTCGGTCCTGTGATACATCCTCCTATCTTTACACCATAAGCAATTGGATTCTCGCCAGTGACCTTCACATTCCAGCCACTGTCGTCGTTCCATACATCTATATCAAACTGTTCGTATTGATTATATAAGTTAACGGGAATTCTATAATTAGCATATTGCGTATCAGGTGCTATAGCAGGATAAGTAGTAGCGAGTTCTATAAATTGACTTTCCGATCCCGGTCCATACCAAACACCACCTATTACTAATTTAAAATCAGTAATATATTTTTTCTCAGTATCTGCCTTCTGAGTGATATGATAATGCCCATCATCACCACGAGTGAAAAGTTCATTCCAATTCCAGCTTCCATCATAAACACCTGTTGATGCCACACAATTGCCATGAAGTTCTATTTTAGGTATACCTGTCGCCCATACCTGTCTGCTGGAACCATCACTAATGTCTACATGGATAGTAATAGACGAATAATTAGAAGCATTGATCTGCCATGCATTAGTATCTCCATAACTCGTAATCGTGTATTTCGACCCACCTACGGTAATTAAGTCATTATTTGTGGTTGGTTGCATTCTATTACCCCAGCCTTCAACTGCGATACGAAACCACATTGTGCCTGTTGGCGTAAATGTATATGTATATTCATTGGTATTGCCTACTTGAGTAAACAGATAACCATCGACGTTTTCATTCCAATGGTCACCTGATCTCAAATAAACATTGGCAGCCAACGCGTCAAAGGGTATGACGGTCATGAGTATGACGGCATACAAAAAAGAAACCAATCTTTTCATGTCTTTTAGTATTATGTTTTAATTATATGTTTCGTTAATGTTTTGAGTGAGAGTTGAGCTTTACCTGCTCCTCTTTGAGTTAGGCTAATGAGATGCGACATCCATCAACGGACACGCACATTCCGCTGCAAAGTTAAGACATTAGTTTGAAAAAAGAAAAGAAAATGCAAGGAAAAAAAATATAAAGGAAAAAATAACAATCTCCAACCTCGCTTATCTGCTGCCGTTGGGATTTGCAATACAGTTGAGTTAGATTGTTGTACGTTGTGTTGGATTTGCATTATTTCTTAGTTGTGTT
Source organism: uncultured Prevotella sp. (assembly GCA_947170265.1). Classification (GTDB taxonomy): domain Bacteria; phylum Bacteroidota; class Bacteroidia; order Bacteroidales; family Bacteroidaceae; genus Prevotella. The sequence continues at coordinate 940 of CAMVSV010000034.1, read as the reverse complement.
GGATTTGCAATCCAACACCATTGAGTATGAGCATCTGTGATGCGGAAAAAAGGTAAGGACAGGATTTCTCGGATTACAAATCCTAATATTCAGGGGAGCAGGATTGCAAATCCTGCTCAACAGGAAACCAACGGCTACAAAACGACGGTATTAAATAGGTACGCCACGAAGGGGGCAACCATCTGTCAGCTCATTGCCTATTGTGGGCTACAAACACAACATATCAGAAGTTCACCATGTAATGCTGTTTGACCATGGAGCGGTCGAAGAACGCTATGCCACAATAGTATAGGTCAAAGGTGATGCCCACACGCTCATCCCTGACGAACTGCTGCCAGAACAGCCGTGTCTCCCGGCTGTCATAGATGCCCTCAAAGACGAACACCGAGCGTGGAGTAGTCTTCTGCATAGCCACCTCCAGAAGTTCACGCCATCCCTTCACAAACGACAGCCGCAGCATGTCTATGCTATATATGTTATATAATGTACGCGCGAAGGCATCCCTGTCATCTCCACCCGTGATACGCAGCACACGCGAACGTCGGCACCCTGCCCTCACGAAGTCACGATAGATATGCGACGACGAGCCATAATCCACCACCACCTGCGGCTGCACGGCATTGGCAATACGCAGGTATAGTCGTCCGAGCTTCAGACGCCGCCGTCCCTCACCGACATACAGCCGTTGCAGCTCCTCATAGGCATAGTAAGGATAGTGTTCATTGATGACATAGCGCAGCATACGGTAAGCCCACGGCGACTGCACGCCGAAGCCCCTCGAGTGATGCCACCGCAGGCACCACACCCCTATGCGTTTCATCCAATAACCCATACCCTTTTCTAAACTAATGCAAATATAGCAAAAATCCCCGTCACAATGAAGGACAACACAAAAAAAGCGTTCCGTCATCATTTCTGAAAACGGAACGCTCATTGAAAA
>CAMVSV010000033.1 GCA_947170265.1 uncultured Prevotella sp. | reverse complement strand
TGCGTTGATAGACAAGACGAACAATATGACGATGCATTATTATCTGAAGGACCACCTCGGCAGCGTGCGTGTGGTGATGGCTGCTGACGGTACGGCGGAGCAGGTGAACCACTACTATCCGTTCGGTGGTCTGATGGGCGACAGCAGTGGCGGCGACGTGCAGAAGTACAAGTACAACGGCAAGGAACTTGAGCGCTTCCTCCACTGGGATATGCTGGACTATGGTGCCCGCTGGATGGACGGCAAGCTGCAGCAGTGGCCAACGGTGGACCCGCTGGCAGAGAAAGACCCTGGCATCAGCCCGTATGTGTATTGCAAGAATGATCCGGTAGATGCGATAGATCCGGATGGAAGGAATCCTATTTATAATACTTCAGGAGAATTCCTTGGAAATACAAAAGAGGGTTTTACAGGTCAAATATACATATATAAGGGTAACGAATCATTAGTCTTTCAAGAACACGATATTGATTATTGGACTGGTGAAGATGGTGAATATAATTATGATTTTATGACCTACGATGTGGCAGAATCAGCTTTACCCGAAGAATCTAAGACGAAATTCGTTTCTAATGTGATGACAGATATTGTAAAACAACTCAGTGGTACAGATTTAGGAAATGGTGTTATATTTGATGTTGCTTCTATAAAGGGAGGTTGTATAAACTATGAGAATTTAAATACAGGTTCATATTTTACAACTGAGTCATATTCTGATCATTCTGCTCCAAAGTTATTTGCCTCAGGTGGAACGGGAAGAGAGTTTGAAGGAACTGTAGAGAATTTTGCGTCATGCTTAATAATTCATGAATGGTTTAGTCATGGTATTCTGTATGAGGGTGATCATAAGAAAAATCATGTAAATTCATATAAAAGGCAGAAAGCAGATAAAATATTTTTTCCAAAAACTACCAATAAATTTAAATCCTTTGTGGAGAAAGGAATTAATAAATATAAAAGAAAGGAGAAATAATTATGAATAATCTGTTAAGAACCAGTGTTGTAACTTTTTTGTTTCTTTTCTCTATAAAATCCTATTCACAGAATGAGGATACTTGCAATAATTCTATTGAAGAGATTATCTTTTGTTTGGAAGACTTTAATAGCCAAGGGGATATTTTCCGCCTTTCTTTCGGTGAACAAAGAATGATTTGTTCTATTGATACCATAACAAATGATAATCTTCCAAAAGTTTATGAGGAATTCCGTGCAAAAAAAGTAGATCATGTATATATAAGTCTTACAAGTCACGAACAAGATTTTTTAAGAAATGCTATTTTAGATTTCTTTGTAAGTAGAAAGGATTCTATATACGCAGAGAGAACTCTTGTTGAAGATTCTTATGCTTTCGATGTGACGCCTACTTATCTTTCAATAATAATTAGAACAGAAAAAAGTTCTCTTAAGTATGATCTCAATATTTTAAAAGGCTATAATAATTCATTACAGAAAATAGAGAATATTAGATTTCGCTATTCATTAAGGTTCTGCAAATTTCTGCAATTCATTCAATATATTGTTGCAAATAAAATAGGTGGAGAAAGATGGACAAGGTATAAAGAAGATTTAGAATTTTATAAAAAGCATCCGGATTTTTATGTTTGTGATCAGTTTTTGTCTTCGCAATGAATTTTTTGGAATGTAGTGAGTTTATAGTATTTGTTTCGATTTTTAAATTGCAATTTTACGTCGAATTTGGGCAAAGGATTTGAACCGGAATATTTCTTCAATTGAATATAATTCGTTAAATTTGCATCAGCGATGCGAGGCTCGGCTGCACTCGGCAAAGCGACACAAGGTCTCTTTGCCCTCGTTGGCACGAGCCTTGCCGGAAAAAGTAGAGATGAAGCATCAGGTAAACAGTTCATGGGTGAGCTACAGAAACCTTGGCAGCGTGCGTGTGGTGATGGCTCCCCAATATGCAGAAGCCATAGTTACATCTTTGAAGATCTCTGGTGAGAGTGAGCTGACTTTTGTCGGTCATTCATTGGGAGGTGGATTGGCCGCTCTGTCTAGTATGGTGACAGGCAAAGATGCAATAACATTTAATGCTGCCTCTGTAACAGGATTCTTGAAAGTTGCGGGAATGGCAATATCTTCTTTTCGTGGCGGTGTGATTACTCAATATAGGTCAGTTGGAAACAATTTCCTGAGTGGTGATCCTGTGAATACTTTTCAAGATGTAATGCGAAGACCTTCTCAGGGAAGGGTTATACTAGTAAAAGTAGGAAAGAATTTCTCACATGGAATTCAGGATATTATTAACGCATTTCATAGAAAGGAGAAACAATGAGGAAAATTGCAAATGGTATGGCTGTGTCATTGATGCTTCTGTCGGTATTCTCAATGTTTGGTTGTATACGCATGAGAGAGAATATTGTTCATTTTTCAGCGCATGACAGTCTGTATTTTAATGCGTATGACACAGCTACTTTCTATCTATTCAAGACGAACAAAGGTTTAGACACATTGCAGATATATAGGAAGGTTTGTATAGACAACTACAAGAAATGGTACATAGACCAATGTCCACCAGAGGGAACGTTTGAACCTGTTTTCTATTATAGAGGCGAATTAATGCACTTTGGCATTAAAGAGAAGGTAAGACTTCATCTGAAGAAAACTCACAAAGGAAAAGATCCTGTTATCTCTGTTACTTTGGGAGAACGCTATGCGGATTCCATTAGAGACAGCCGGAACCTAATATCCAATGGTATATATAAAGATACTATTCTCATTGATGATGCGAATTCTCATGTCAACCATTATTTCCCTCATGGTTACGAGTTTGAATATCTGAAATGGAGCAAATACAAAGGAATTGTTGGGTATAAACTATCCGATGGAACAATATATCCATCCGACGACATGCCATGATAGAGACGAAGAATGATATGACGATGCATTATTATCTGAAGGACCACGAGGGCAATGTGCGTGTGGTGACGGACGGTGGCTGGGCAGGCGGATTAGCAGGACTAAAAGCCGGAGGAGCCGTAGGAGGATTAGTTGGTGCTTGGGGCGGAATTACCATAGTTCCATGTGCTATCATAGGTGGTGCAATAGGTGGCTTTGCTGGTGCAATGGGTGGTAGCTATTGGTCAGGGAGTCTTGTTGATTATTTCTATAGTCAGGGGGAATAAGCCATGAAGGAAAAACTTGAATACTTTCTCAATGCCGTGCATTATTGCATCTATCTTGAAGAATGTTGGTCTCAGCGAATTGTCAATAAATTTTTTAAGAAGTTACTTTCGCCAATTCCTAAATATTTATTTACTGATTCATATAGGGAGAAATATTATAAGCGTTTGGAAAGCCAACAAAAAGAATTGGACGATTATTTCTTTAGCAAAGAAGCAGGTCAGTCTATTGGTTTGGCTCACCATCTGTTTGGTTATTTTTCCACATGCTATTTAGGCTATTTCTCGTTTACCTTTTGTGGGCTATACAAATATCTCACAGGTGAATTCTCACATGGAATGTTAAAAGTAATAATAATGGGCATCCCAATAGCTATTGGGTTTGTTCCTTTTCATAAGGCAGTATTTGCAGGCGACCGATATTTAGAGTTCTTTAGGGAGTTCGAGAAAAGAGACGACGTTTGGCGCAGAAAATGGAAGTGGATTACTGTGGCTTATTGCGTTGGTGGAATTATTGTTGCAGTTTTAGGTTTCTTCACAATGGCGTTCCTAACAGGTCTTTAATTCTCTATGATTGCAGTAATGATGAATTAATACAAGAAGAACGATATGACGCTGCATTATTATCTGAGAGACCACGAAGGCAATGTGCGTGTGGTGACGGACGGCGACGGGAAGGTGGAGCAGGTGAACCACTACTATCCGTTCGGTGGTCTGATGGGCATGAGCACGGGCAGCTCTGTTCAGCCGTATAAGTACAACGGCAAGGAGCTTGACCGCTTCCTCAACTGGGACATGCTGGACTACGGTGCGCGGTGGATGGACGGCAAGCAGCAGCAGTGGCCAACGGTGGACCCGCTGGCAGAGAAAGACCCCGGCATCAGTCCTTATGTGTATTGTCGGGATAATCCTGTGAGGTATGTGGATGAGCATGGGGACAGCATATCGATTTCGGGAATTGTTGACTATGGTGAAGCTTTAAATGTAAATATATCACAGAATTTAATTAAAGATTGGGAAACTATAAGTGGCTTAATGTTTACTATTTCTGATAATGGTAATATTGAATATGCCAAGAATAGTTTTGGCATACCAATAGTTGCTACTTCTGAAGTTGAAGGTAGAATTACAGAAAAGGAAAGCCAAGCAGCAAGGAATTTATTAATAAAAACAATAGATGCAAAAGAAACGATTACGTTTAGGGGAGGAAAATCAACCGCTAATGTTTCTGGAACCAATATGATTGGAATTAATTTTAAGCAATTTGTTTATTTTGTATTTGGGGGCTTCGGTAAGATTTGTTTTTCTTTGATGAAGATAATACTATTAAAAAGGTAATAAAGGTGTTTGTGAATTCTGATTGAGCTGTAAATGCAAGCCAATGTAGCAAAATCCCGACTCCATTTTGATGGAAGCTCCAGCAAGTCTTCTGAATGGGAAATATTCCGTTGTGTTTGATAAAGAAACACTTTTGGCACAGCCATCGCAATATCTCTTAATTTTGAAGACTGATTCAACACGCCTGTGCTTCACCAAGGCTGTGGCAGACCCGTGTAATTTATTGATTATCTCGGTATCTGCCCACTAAACGTCAATTATTTGCATTTATCAATGCATACGGGGTTCCATGCTCTGTTGTCGCTAAAAAATGATTGTAAGACTTTGTCGTGTCAGGGAAAAACCTTAACTTTGTACGCTGGAAATGTGGCGATAACGCGTCAGAATTGAAATAAATGGCATTAGAGGCGATTTTTTGGATTTTCATGTCAGCCGCATAAACAAGACAAAGAAGAAAAACTTAAATAAATGGACGAGAATCAGACAATAGACCAAGACAGAATCCTCAAGATAAACATTGAGGAAGAAATGAAATCATCGTATATCGACTATTCGATGTCGGTAATCGTGGCAAGAGCACTACCTGACGTGCGCGACGGCTTCAAGCCCGTTCACCGCAGAATACTCTACGGAATGCTCGGCATAGGCAACACCAGCAACAACCCATACAAGAAATGTGCGCGCGTAGTGGGTGAGGTGCTCGGTAAATACCATCCCCATGGCGACAGCTCTGTTTACGGAGCCCTCGTGAGAATGGGGCAGGAGTGGAACATGCGCTATAAGCTCGTGGACGGACAAGGAAACTTCGGTTCGGTTGACGGTGACTCTCCGGCAGCCATGCGTTATACCGAGTGCCGTCTTTCAAAGATGGGTGAGCATATCATGGACGACATTGAGAAAGACACCGTGATTATGACAAACAACTTTGACGACACCCTGCAGGAACCCAGTGTGATGCCTACCAAGGTGCCCAATCTGCTTGTCAATGGCGGTAACGGTATTGCCGTGGGTATGGCTACAAACATTCCTACGCATAATCTGTCGGAGGTGATTGACGGCTGTTGTGCTTTCATAGACAATCCTGAGCTCAGCACAGATGAAATCATGCAGTATATTCCTGCGCCCGACTTCCCTACGGGAGCATATATATATGGTCTGCAGGGTGTGAGAGATGCCTACGATACAGGAAAAGGCAGGATAACCATGCGTGCCAAGGCTGAGATAGAAAGCGACGACACCCACGACCGCATCGTGGTAACGGAGATTCCTTACGGTGTGAACAAGCAGCAGCTCATTGAGTATATTGCCGAGCTCGTGAAGGAGGGTAAGATAGACGGCATATCAAATGTCAACGATGAGACTGGCAGACAAGGTATGCGTATCGTTGTTGACGTGAAACGCGATGCCAATGCCAATGTCATACTCAACAAGCTTTTCAAGATGACAGCATTGCAGAGCTCCTTCTCGGTAAACTGCATAGCACTGGTACCGAACCCGTCAAACCCTCTGCAGCTGCGCCCGCGTCTGCTCACGCTCAAAGACTGCATAAGGTATTTCGTTGACCACCGTCACGACGTGACCATACGCCGTACAAATTTCGAATTGAAGAAAGCACAAGAAAGAGCCCACATACTCGAAGGACTCATCATTGCCGTGAACAACATTGACGAGGTGGTGCGCATAATAAGAAACTCCAAGACACCGAGCGATGCACAGCGCAATCTCGAACAGCGTTTCGAGCTTGATGAACTACAGTCTAAAGCCATTGTCGACATGCGTCTCTCGCAGCTCACCGGTCTGAGAGTGGAACAGCTTCATGCAGAGTTTGACGAACTGATGAAGCTCATTGCCGACTTGCAGGAAATACTCAATAACCCAGAGCGTTGCAAGGAAGTGATGAAAGCAGAGCTTCAAGAGGTGAAAGAGAAATATGGCGACGAAAGACGAACACAAATAATTCGTGATGAACACGAGTTCAACGCCGAGGACTTCTATCCCAACGATCCAGTGGTGGTGACAATGAGCCACCTTGGATATATCAAGCGCACTCCGCTTGCAGAGTTCCGTGAGCAGGCACGCGGAGGAGTGGGCTCTAAAGCTGCCCGCACCCGCGACAATGACTTCACCGAGGACATTTATCCAGCCACCATGCACCAGACATTGCTGTTCTTCACCAAGAAGGGACGCTGCTACTGGCTCAAGTGCTACGAGCTGCCAGAGGGTGACAAGAACGCTAAAGGCAGAGCCATACAGAACATGCTTAACATTGAGCCTGACGATAGTGTGAACGCCGTGCTCCGTCTGCGTGGACAGGGTCTCAATGATGAAGAGTTCGTGAAATCCCACTATGTGGTATTTGCTACAAAGTCAGGCTTGGTTAAGAAAACGTCACTTGAAGCCTACTCACGCCCGAGAAGCAAGGGAGTGATAGCAATAAACATCCTTCCCGGTGACGAGGTAGTAGACGTGAGACTCACCAACGGACACAACGAGCTTATCATGGCTAACCGCAATGGTAGGGCTGTGAGATTCAACGAGTCAACCGTAAGGACCATGGGACGTGTGGCAACGGGTGTGAAAGGTATGAAGCTTGACGATGACAACGATGCCGTTATCGGAATGATTACAGTCAACGATGCAGAGTCGGAGACAGTGATGGTGGTATCGGAAAGCGGCTACGGAAAGCGCTCTGAGGTAGAAGACTACCGCAAGACCAATCGTGCCGGCAAGGGTGTGAAGACACTCAATATCACAGATAAGACCGGCAAGCTCGTGGCAATAAAGAATGTCACCGATGACAATGATCTCATGATCATCAACAAGAGCGGAATAGTGATACGACTCTCTGTTGCAGAATGCAGAATCATGGGACGAGCTACACAGGGAGTAAGGCTCATCAACCTTGCAAGGAAAAACGACACCATAGCAAGTGTGTGCAAAGTGATGAACACCCAACTGCAAGAACGCGTTGCCGAAGAAAACAAAGCTTCACAGACAACCGTTGCCTCAGAAGAAAGCGACAATCAGCAATCTAATGAGACCAACACCGTGGACTTTGAATAAACCTTCAAGCCGGAGATGCGTCAAAAAGGAAAACAAATGATAAGGAACAATAACCTTTTTAAAAACAAAAATATGAAAAAAACTATCCTCGCAGCACTGATGGTACTCAGTACGTCAGCTGCATTCGCAGGCGACAGCGAACCACTGAAAGCCATTCTCAAAGCTAAGACCTATGATGCTGCAAAAGCACTCGTAGAACAAAACCTCTCTTCGCTCGCAAGCGATGAAGAGAGAGCCAAGGCTTACAACAAACTTGTTGACCTCGCACTTGAAAAAGTGAACAAGGAACAGACCATCCAGCTTGAGAACCAAGCTGCACAGCAGATGGGACAGGCTGGTGACAAACCCGTTGATGAGGAGGGACTCTACCAAGCCACAGCCAATGCCATGGCAGCAGCTATGGAGTGCAACAAATATGACCAGATGCCCAATGCCAAGGGTAAGGTTGCTCCTAAGTTTGCGTCTAAGAATGCCGACCGACTCTACAATATCAGAAACCAGTTTATCAACGGTGGCATTTTCTATCAGAACAAAAACGACAATGACAATGCCTATAAGTTCCTCGCAAGCTATGTAGACACTGCCGACCTGCCTATCTTCGCAAAGTTCAACAAGGCAGAAGACGCAAACCTTACAAACATTGCCTACTATGCAACGATATATGCTTATCAGGCAAAGGACTGGAAGAATGCGGAGAGATATGTGGAATATGCCCTCAAAGATCCTGAGAAGGCCAAGGAAGCACTGGGATTGAAATTCGGTATACTTGGAGCTCAGCTCGAGACTCACGCCGACTCAGTGGCTTATGCCAAGAAACTGGAAGACATGTATGCACAGGATTCCAACAACGACGATATCCTCAGCTTCCTTACAATCATATATTCTCAGCTCGGACAGGAAGAAAAGGCTATCGCCATGCTTGACAGCAAGCTTGCCGGCGACCCCGCCAACCATTCTGCAAACAGCATCAAGGGACAGCTTCTGAAACAGAAGGAGGACTATGACAATGCTATAGTATGTCTTGAGAAGGCTCTGCCCTCAGCTCCCAACGACCAGGTTAAGTGCACGCTCAATGCAGCCCTTGGCGAATGTTATTTCTTCAAGGCACAGGAGAGAGTGAACAACTACAAGGGTGTGCTCTCACCAGCTGCAAGAGAACAGTTCAACGTGGTTTACAACAAGGCGATAGAATATCTTGAGGAAGCTCGCAATCTCGACCTTACCGGTGAGAACAAACGACTCTATGCCTATCCTCTCTATGGAGCATACTATTTTGTGAAAGGTGCTGAGGCATCTGAAACAAAAGCAGCCGCTGCTCTCGCAGGAGTGACACAGTAAGAATAACTTGGCGGGCATCAGCCATAAGAGCTGGCGGTGTCCGCCATTATTGTATCAAAGCACCAAATAACGTAACATCTTGAAATACATTGCATTGACAATTATGTGTCTGATGGCGTTGCATTCCAATGCCCAGCAGACATCAAGGCAGAACGCTCAGGAGATGAATAGAAGAGCAGAGCAAGCTGTGAAGAAAGCAAACTCTTCTGCCTCAGGTGATTCTCTGAGCATTTGCAGGGCTATAATAGATGCAGTATCATATTCTCTCAAATGCGACGAATATGACCGTATGCCTGATGCACAAGGCGCGGTAAAGACAAAGTATGTCAATGACAATAAGAAACGATTGCACAGCCTGACCGCCAAACTGTTTAATGCGAGTGCGTTTCTCAATAAGACAAACCACGACGAAGAAGCACATCAAGCTCTCGTGCTGTATATCAATGCGATGGAGAACCCATTGATGAAAGACCAGCCCGACGATTCCGGTATGGCAGCCTACAGACTTGCACAGCTTGAAATGCAAAAACGTAACTATCGTCGTGCCGACAGGTATGCCGACGTGTCACTTGCCTATGACAACTCGGCACAACTCGGTGCTGAAATCAAGGCGCAGTGCATGAAGGCGCAGATGATTACTCCGCAGGACTCATCCAAATATCTTGCGGTGATAAACAAACTGTATGAAACAGACCCAAACAATGAAAAATACTTTGCATGGATAATGCAATTCTATGATCGTCCACAGCAAAGACACAAACTGGAATACTTCGTTGACAAACAGCTTGAAGACAATCCCGGTAACATCGTACCGTGGATACTCAAGGGTGAATTGGCAATGAAAGCAAAACGATGGGATGAAGCTATTGACGCATATAAGAGTGCAGACGAGATAGACCCAAGCAACATTCCCGTGGCTTACAACATAGCAATATGTATAAACAGTAAGGCTGCCGAGATGCAGCAACTGGCAAGAAACAACAATACTACGCTCAGTCAGACAGATAGCTATAATATAAAACAGATGTTGGCTGAGTCGAGAACATATCTTGAGAGAGTGAAAGGACGTGACCCGCACAGGCAGAAAGTGGATTGGGTGAAACCTCTTTATATCGTATACACCATTCTCGGGGAGAAAATCAAAGCACAAGAACTTGAACCCATTGCCAATGGATTCAAAAACAAATAGACTTGACATATAAATAGGATAACGCAGGAAATGAACAAACCAATAAGATATATTGTAATAGTAGCAATGCTCATAATGCCAATGACCCTTGCGGCTCAGAAAAAACAAATCAATCAGGCACGAGACATTCTCAAGGAAGGCAAGGAACCTCAAAAGGCAGAACAGATTATGAGGGAACTGCTTGGCGACTCTACTCAGAAGAAAAACCTCAAGGCATGGTCTCTTCTGGCTAATGCCATGATGATGGAATATGAGCAGATAAACGAAAAACTATATCTGAAGCAAGAGGTTGACACTGTGGCTTTCTTCAACCTCATTGGAAAGATGTTCACCGAATTCCAAACAATAGACTCCATTGATGCTCTTCCAGACAGGAAGCACCGTGTGGCACCAAGATATCGGGAGCGTCATTCCCAGTATCTCAACCTCATACGCCCTAACCTGAATACTGCAGGGAAGTTCCACATGAAGAAACAGGACTATGCCAAAGCCTTGGAATACTTCAATATCTACATGCATACTCAAGAACAACCTCTCTTCCAAAAATTCAACTACGAAACAACCGACACCATTATGCCCGCAGTGGCGTGTCAGGCCATGACGTGCGCATATTACTTAAACGATGATGACAAAGTGATTGGCTATTCTGATATGGCTTTGAAAGATACTGTCCATGCCGCTTCAACGCTGCGTATGCTGGTGCACGCTTATAAGGAAAAGAAACAATATAGCCTATATCGAAACACCCTGCAAAAGGGATTCAGGCTTTTTCCCGACGATTCTTTCTTTTTTACCCGTCTGGCTGACAGCTACTATGACGCGGGGGAGAAAGACTCGGCAATGATGGTGGTCGACAGCGTTCTTGCCGCCGACTCCACCAACCATTTAGCACGATATGCCAGGAGTACCATTCTGCTGAATGAAGGCAGATATCAGGAATGTATTGACGAAGTGAAGGCTTTGCAGAAACTCACCGACAGTGTTCCAGATGCCGACTATAACATTGCACTGGCATATTTCAACCAAGCACAGCAGCTTGAATCCCAACTCAAAAATAATCCTCCCAAACGTTCACAACGACACCAAATCAAGCGGAGAATTGCTAACTTATATGCTCAGAGCCTTGTTTTCATGACTCGCTATAGAGACCATGCACCGGAGAATGTGTACGAATGGGCGCAACCACTCTACGTTATATACCTGAACCTGAACATGGGAAAAGAATTTGAAGAAATAAGCAACACTATAAATGAATACTACAGAAATACTAAATAAGCTCGGCATTACACAACTGAACGAAATGCAAGAGCAGACCATAAGTGCCATTGCCAATGGTAGCAATGATGTGGTTGTGCTCTCACCGACAGGCACAGGTAAAACTCTTGCTTATCTGCTTCCATTGGTCGACAGAATGCTGAACGATGGTATTCAAGACACCTCCAAACTGTCGCTTGCTGTAGTCGTGCCGACAAGAGAGCTCGCATTGCAGTCGCTGCAAGTATTTAAGTCAATGGGCACATCATTAAGAGCAATGGCTCTCTATGGCGGCAGACCGACAATGGATGAACATATTAAGCTGAGAGCAGTGATGCCTCATGTGGTGTTTGCTACACCTGGCAGACTCAACGACCATATTGCCAAAGATAATATTTTTGTTGCCGATATACAGACCCTCGTGATTGATGAGTTTGACAAATGTCTTGAGATGGGCTTCCAAAATGAGATGAACGTACTGTTGGAAAGTCTTGTTGAACTGAAACAGCGCATACTCCTTTCTGCCACACACTCTGAAGGAATACCATACTTCGTGAGAATGAGTCACACAAAGACTGTTGATTTCAGGCAAGAAGAACAGCAAACGTCAAGCAGGCTTGATATATATAAGGTGGAGAGCCAGACCAAAGACAAACTCCCTACACTTTCCAACTTGCTCTTGTCTTTTGGACAACAGAGCACAGTGGTGTTCCTTAATCACAGGGATGCCGTGGAGCGCACAGCACAATATCTCATGCAGCAAGGATTTGTTGTGAGTCTCATGCATGGCGGGCTGGAACAGCGTCAACGGGAAGATGCTCTATATAAGTTTGCCAATGGCTCTGCCACGGTGCTTGTAGCCACCGACCTCGCAAGCCGAGGGCTTGACATCCCGGACATAAAAAACATTGTTCATTACCATCTGCCAGAGACATCAAGCAATTATATTCATCGCGTAGGCAGGACAGCACGGTGGAACAGCACTGGACGCTCCTTCTTCCTACTCAATCCTGAAGAGGATATTCCAGAATATGTCGAGGGTGAGGTTAAAGACTATATACCAGCTGAGACAAACACCACACCGCCACAACCGAAGATGGTGACACTATACATAGGAAAGGGCAAGAAAGACAAACTCTCAAAAGGTGATATCGTAGGTTTTCTATGTAAAATAGGCGGGTTGCAGTCTTCGGAAATTGGAATAATAACTGTTAAGGAACGCTACACATATGTGGCTATCTCACTTCAGCGACTAAGACAAGTGCTTGTCAAAACAAAGGGACAGAAGATCAAGGGAATGAAAACGATAGTTGAGGAAGTGGAATAGTTCACAGCGATAAGTCACTTTCATCCGGAAATAAATAGAAAAACATGTTTTTCTTTTACTTTTCACTCCTTTATTCGTAACTTTGCAGGAAATTTGAAAAGAAACAACGATATATATTATGAGTAAGCAAACGGAAAAGATTAAAGAGTTGATAGCCAAACGCGAACAAGCGCGTCTTGGCGGTGGCGAAAAGGCAATAGAAAAGCAGCATCAGCGTGGCAAGTATACTGCTCGCGAGCGCATAGAAATGCTTGTCGACAAAGACTCATTTGAGGAATATGATATGTTCAAGCTGCATCGCTGCCATAACTTCGGAATGGAGAAGAAACAGTATCTTGGAGATGGCGTTGTGGTGGGTTCAGCTACCATTGACGGTCGTCTGGTATACGTTAGTGCACAGGACTTCACCGTAAATGGTGGATCGCTGTCGGAAACCATGAGCCAAAAGATTTGCAAGGTGATGGATATGGCAGTACAGAACGGTGCTCCCATGATATGTATCAACGACTCCGGCGGCGCACGTATACAGGAGGGAATATGCTCTCTGGCTGGTTACGGAGAGATATTTGAGAGAAATATCCTTGCAAGTGGCGTGATACCTCAGATAAGCGGAATATTCGGTCCTTGTGCCGGAGGTGCCGTTTACTCGCCCGCACTCACCGACTTCATCCTTATGATGGAGAATACAAGCTACATGTTCCTTACCGGTCCGGCTGTTGTCAAGACTGTTACAGGCGAGGATGTTGATGCCGAACATCTTGGTGGTGCTTCGGTTCATGCCTCAAAGAGTGGCGTGACATCGTTCACTGCCAAGACTGAAGAAGAGGCAATGCAGATGATAAAGACGCTGTTGAGCTACATACCAAGCAACAACATGGAGGAAGCTCCGCGTGTGGAGTGCACCGACCCCATAGATCGCAAGGAAGATATCCTTAACGAGATAATCCCTGATGACCCCAACAAGGCTTATGACATGTACAAGGTTATCACAGCACTTACCGACAACGGAGAGTTCTTTGAGGTTCAGCCTAAGTTCGCAAAGAACATAATCGTAGGCTTCGCACGCTTCAACGGACAGAGCGTGGGCATCGTGGCAAACCAGCCTTCAGCCTATGCGGGTGTGCTTGACACCAATGCCAGCCGTAAGGGTGCTCGTTTCGTGCGTTTCTGTGATGCCTTCAACATTCCCATCGTGTCGCTCGTGGACGTTCCTGGATTCCTTCCCGGAACAGGTCAGGAATATAATGCTGTGATACTCCATGGAGCACAGCTGCTCTATGCCTATGGAGAAGCTACCGTTCCAAAGATTACTATTACACTCAGAAAATCGTATGGTGGCTCACACATCGTGATGGGTTGCAAGCAGCTGCGTGCTGATCTTAACTTTGCATGGCCAACATCAGAGATTGCCGTGATGGGTGCAAGTGGTGCCGTGGCTGTGCTCTCCGCCAAGGAGGCAAGAGCCAAGAAGGAAGCCGGGGAAGATGTGAAAGCCTTCCTTGCAGAGAAGGAACAGGAATATACCGACCTCTTTGCCAATCCCTATCAGGCTGCACAATATGGCTATATCGACGATGTGATAGAGCCAAGAAACACTCGTTTCCGCATTTGCAGAGGTCTGGCTCAGCTGTCATGCAAGAAACAAAGCCTGCCAGCAAAGAAACATGGATGTATGCCGATGTAGAATGAAATGTTTATAACCAGCATTTGCAATTATGGATAAGAATATATATGCAGCAATAGGCATGGCTCTTTTTGAATATAGCGGAAGCAATGTTCACGAGAAAGAACCTGGTATCATAACGATTAAGCCGCGTCATACGTTGTGGAATGCCAAATTCCAGATGATGACTCCTAAACCATAAGAACCACATTAAGCAAAGAGAATTATGAAAGAATATAAATATACCATAGACGGTAAGGAATATAAAGTTGAGATAGGCGAAATAAAAGATAATATTGCCGAGATAACCGTGAATGGCGAGTCTTTCTCAGTAGAAATGGAACTTGAGAAAGAGCCGGAAAAGAAGAAAGTCGTGCTGGGTAAACCGGCTGATGACAAAGTTGCCGATGATGCTCCTTCTGCAGCCAACGTGAACACAGCCAATGCTGTGAAGGCACCTCTTCCAGGTGTGATAACCTCAATAGAGGTGACGGTAGGTCAGGAAGTAAAGGCTGGTGATACCGTGGTGGTACTTGAAGCCATGAAGATGGCAAATAACATTGAGGCAGAGAAAGACGGAAAAGTTTCTGCCATTTGCGTGAAGCAGGGCGAGAGCGTTATGGAAGATGCTCCGCTGGTGGTTATTGAGTAAGCATAAGCTTATCAGGAAAGAATATAAGATAAACAAAAAAGAGGGCATTTCCCATCGGGATATGTCCTCTTTTCGGTTTTATATAACCGTTGATAATTGGTGTGTTCCTTAAAGCTTGTTGCCTTCCTTGGGAAAAACAATAGAAGGTTTGAAGGTCTTCGCCTCTTCAAAGTCCATAGTGGCATAGGAGATGATGATGACAGTGTCGCCAACAAGCACCTTGCGGGCTGCTGCTCCATTGAGACAGATGCAGCCGCTGCCTCGCTCACCTTTTATTATATATGTCTCAAAGCGTTCACCATTGTCGTTGTCGAGCACTTGTACTTTCTCTCCGGCTATCATGTTGGCAGCATCCATGAGGTCTTCGTCAATTGTTATGCTGCCCATGTAGTGTAAGTTGGCTTCGGTCACGGTGACGCAATGTAATTTGCTTTTTAAGACTTCTATAGTCATGGCTCTTATCCTTTGTATTTAATATGGTCGATGAGACGTATGGGGGTCTTCCCGCAATATACGGTTATGCAACCAACTATATGATTGCTGTCTTCCCATGACGAAACAGGAAGTAGAGTATCGCCGTTGACAATCTCAAAATATTCCACCTCAAGCCCATCAACGGAGCTAATGTCAGCAACAACTTTGTCGTGGGTTTCAGAAATACTGTGTGTCTTCCCATATTCCAAGCTCTTGTTCAAAGCCTCGTATATCTTTGGGGCGATAGCTCGCTCATCCTTGGTCAGCAATGTGTTTCGGGAACTTTTTGCCAATCCGTCATTGTCTCGGATAATAGGACATTCAACAATGGTTACCGGATCGTTGATGAACTTTACAAGCTGCTTTACCACAGCTATCTGCTGCCAGTCTTTCTCTCCGAAATATGCTTTGTCGGGTTTTACTATGTAGAACAGGCGACTGACAACTTGGCATACACCGTTGAAATGCCCGGGGCGACGGGCTCCTTCCATAACAGTGGTGACAGGAGGAAACTCAAACTGTCGCTTGTCGGGAGTGGGGTAGATGTCTTGAACCGTTGGTGCAAACACATAGTCTGCACCGACCCTGTCCAACAGTTTGCAGTCTTCGTCCAGAGTTCTCGGATATCTTTCAAGGTCACCCTTATCGTTGAATTGCGTAGGATTGAGAAAGACGCTTACCACTGTGATGTCGTTGTCTTTCACACTGCGTTCAACCAATGATGCGTGTCCCTCGTGGAGAGCACCCATAGTGGGTACCAGTCCAATGGTTTTTCCAGCTTTTCTTAAATAAAACAATTCGTTTTGTAGATCAACAATCTTTTCTAAAACTTTCATTGCTATAGCTTTTTTGGAGCTGCAAAGTAACTACTTTTTTACCAAAGGAGCAAGAAATATATTAAAAATGTGGCAAATGCGTGTGTATTTGTTAATTAAAAGCTCCGAAAAGGTGCTATCTTAATTATTTTTTCGTAACTTTGCATGTGCGTTTTGTCGTGTTCATGCAGCATAGGTATGTCCTCTCTGAAAGGCAATACTCGAGTGCTGTTGGCGCAAACGTATAAATAAAAGCGAATAAAATGGGAAAGAAAGTGCTATTTATCAATCAGGAGATTACTCCTTATGTGCCAGAGTCGGAAATGTCGGTAATGGGAAACCTTATGCCTCACCAAATGCAGGAGGCTGGTTTTGAGATACGTACATTCATGCCAAAGTGGGGTACCATTAACGAGCGTCGTGGACAGTTGCACGAAGTGATACGCTTGTCGGGAATGAACCTCATAATTGACGATACCGACCATCCCCTGATTATAAAGGTGGCATCTATCCCACAGTCGCGAATACAGGTCTATTTCATTGACAATGAGGACTATTTCCAGAAACGCAGGACTACTGTTGATGAGCTTGGTGATGAGTATTCAGACAATGGTGAACGTGCTATTTTCTTTGCCCGTGGAGTGCTTGAGACAGTGAAGAAGCTCAGATGGGCACCCGACATAATACATTGTCAGGGATGGATGAGCGCCATAGTGCCGTTATATATCAAGACGGCTTATCATGATGAGCCATGGTTTGCCAACACAAAGGTTGTCACATCTCTTTTCAGTGAGCAGCCGAAAGGTGATTTTGCCGACAATTTCAAGCAATGTATAGAGTTTCGTGATGCCAACAAGGAACTGTTGGCTAAATATAAGGATAAATTTGACTTTATCGAATTGGGTAAGCTCGCCATAGATTATTCTGACGGAGTAGTGAAGGTTGGCGATGAGGTGAATGCCGAATTGGCAGCCTATGCTCAAGCAAACAATAAAGAGATGATTAGTAGTCCTGACGAGGCAACAATTCAAGAGGCATATACCCAGTTCTACAATAGTATTTTAGAAGGATAATATGAACATCAAGACTTTGGTCATTGGCGTAGCAGTGCTGATGATTGCCCTTGTGTCGTGTGACGACACCACTGATACTGTAGGTACATCTTTGATAAACAATATGGATAATCTTCAAGTGAAGGCTGACACCTTTGGTGTGGCTTCACGAAGTGAGAAGTATGGTGCCATCGTGTCAAGAAGTACCGTAGGCTATTTGGGAAGTGTCGTAGACCCTGAAACCAATACGTTGATCAAAAGCAGTTATTTGGTGCAATTCAATACTTTAGAGAATTTCCAGCTTCCAGATAAAGAGAAAATAATGAGTATGGAGGATGGAGAGATTGTAGCGGATTCGTGTGAATTGCATCTGCAATACAATTATCTTGACGTTTACGGAGACTCTTTGGCACAGATGAAACTTACTGTGTATGAAATGGGCAAGCCCATGGAAGAGGGCGTGGACTATGACATTGATTTTGATCCCGAGGAACAAGGATATGTCAGGAGTGACGGTCTGCAGCAAAGCCGAAGCTACACCATAGCCGACCTTACAGAGGAAGATAAGTCAAGAACTACGGATCAGTTGAAGAGGATCAGGGTGCGACTGAATAAGCCGTATACTGACAAGGATGGTGTGAAATATAACAATTTCGGCACATACCTGTTGAGGAAATACTATCAAGATCCAAGCAATTTCAGGAACGCTTACAAGTTTACTCATAATGTTATGCCGGGTTTCCTTGTCAAGATTACCGATGGAGTTGGTTCCATGGTTTATGTTTCTTCAACTAATCTGTATGTTTTCTTCAAAACGAATGAAGATGGAAAGGAAACCAAGGCAAACACCGTATTCTCGGCAACAGAAGAGGTTATACAAGCTTCAAGTATGTTGTATGATGATGCGTCGCTACAGTCTCTGATAGAAGACAATAGTTGCACATTCTTGAAAACCCCAGCTGCAATATATACGGAGCTCACGTTGCCGGTGGATGAAATCATGCAGGGACACGAAAATGACTCCATCAATACTGCGAAGATATCGATACCTCGCATAACAAACTCCACAAATACGGAATATACATTGCCGGCTCCTACTTATCTGATGATGATTCCCAAGGACAGCCTTACGACATTCTTTGCCAACAACAAGGTTGCTGACAACAAATATTCATTTATCGCAAGCAATCTCGACAGTAATGGAAAAGTTACCAGCGCATACACTTTCAGCAACGTCTCTGCACTGGTGTCCATGATGGCAAAAGCAAAGAAGGATGGTACTGCCGGTGAGAACTGGAACAAGGTTGTCTTAGTTCCTGTTCAGGTTACTTACAGTACCGATGTCAACAACACCAAAGTGCTTACGCGTGTCACACACGACATGTCGCTGACAAGCACAAGGCTGCAAAAAGGATACTTTGGCGCTGACAGTCCATTGCAGATTTGTGTCATCTACAGTAAGTTTTATGGCAGATAATTATCTGGAAAGACACAGGGAAGATTATGAGAGACGAAAGGCGGAATGGCTCAGAAAAAAGAAGCATTTGCCTTTGAGGTCATCGTCAGAAATTCAAAGACCTGACGATGAGGCTCTGTGACCTGCAGAATTCTTTTTCATGACAGAGATATAAAGTTCTTCTGGCACGTTTTTTGTTTACTTTATTCTACCTATGTAATCACAATGTCAGTCTGTAGCCAATTATGGTTCTGGTACTGTCGTTTTAATGTTTAATGAATTGTTTTAGGAGGTTTATATATGAATCAATTCTCATCTAACGTGTCCGAGGTGTTATCTTTCAGTAGGGAAGAGGCAGAACGGCTATCGTCAACTACCGTCTCACCCGAGCACCTGATGTTGGGCATATTGAGAGCAAGACATTCTTCTGTTGCTGAGATGTTTGATACTCTTCAGCTTGATGTGGCAGACTTAAAAAACAAGTTGGAAGAGCGTATTCTCATGCAAAATGATGGAAGGGTGCTGTTCGCAAGTGATATCGTTCTTGATGAAAAAGCAAACAACATATTGAAATTGGCGGTTCTTGAAGCCAGAATACAGCAGGAGAAGATAGTAGAGATACAACATCTGTTTCTGGCTATACTCCACGACAATGTGGACAATGGAGCCAAGATGATACTCCAGAGTTTTAATATTAGTTATCAGACTGCATTGGAGCATTTTAGTGCCAAGGCCGGAAAGGTAAGGGATGGCATAGATATGCAGGATGAGGATGAAGACGATGACCCTGCATTGAGTGGTGCGGCTGCAAGAACATCCCAGAAGGCTGGTGATAAGAAACAAAAAGACTCCAACACTCCTGTACTTGATAATTTCGGAACAGACCTTACCCAACTTGCCGCTGAGGAGAAACTCGATCCTGTGGTGGGTAGAGAGAAGGAGATATTGCGCGTATGCGAAATCATCGGGCGCAGAAAGAAAAACAATCCTATACTGATTGGCGAGCCCGGTGTGGGCAAGAGTGCGATAGTTGAAGGCTTGGCGCAGATGATTGTCAAGCGTCTTACCTCACCAATACTTTTCGGAAAGAGAATAGTGTCGCTCGATATGACAGCCGTAGTGGCTGGAACAAAATACCGTGGACAATTTGAAGAGCGCATCCGTGCTTTGCTCAAGGAGTTGGAGCAAAATGCGGATATCATACTGTTTATCGATGAAATCCATACAATCATTGGAGCAGGCTCGGCACCAGGAACAATGGATGCCGCCAATATCCTGAAGCCGGCTCTCGCACGGGGTACTATTCAGTGTATTGGTGCCACGACACTCAACGAATACCGCAACTCCATTGAGAAAGACGGTGCTCTGGAGCGTCGTTTCCAGAAAGTGCTCGTTGAACCGACAACGGCAGATGAAACCCTTCAGATACTTCATAACATCAAAGAACGTTATGAAGACCACCATCATGTGACATATTCTGAGGAAGCCTTGAAGGCATGTGTCAGCTTCACGGAAAGATATGTTACAGACAGATTCTTCCCAGATAAAGCCATTGACGCAATGGATGAGGCTGGCGCAAGAATACACATGAAGAATGCCAAAGTTCCACCAGAAATAATCGATATGGAAAAAGAGATGGTGGAAGTAAAGAAGAAGAAACAAAATGCAGTGGCTAACCAGAACTTTGAGTTGGCAGCCAGTTACCGTGACCGTCAGACAGACCTCGAGCAGAAGATAAAACTTCTCAATGAGCAGTGGATGAAAGGCTCTGGTGAAGGAAGAGAAGAGGTCACCGAAGACCATGTGGCTGACGTGGTATCGATGATTACCGGCGTTCCCGTTCAACGTATGAAGGAGGCTGAGGGTAAAAGACTCAGAGGCATGGCTTCACAGATAAAATCAGAGGTCATAGCACAGGATGCTGTCATCGACAAAATGGTGAAAGCCATCCAGCGCAACAGGGTAGGGCTTAAAGACCCTAATCACCCCATTGGAGCGTTCATGTTCTTAGGACCCACTGGAGTGGGTAAGACATACCTTGCGAAGAAATTGGCTGAATACATGTTTGGTTCTGCCAGCTCGCTTATACGGGTTGACATGAGCGAATATACAGAAAGCTTCAATACGTCAAGGCTGATAGGAGCTCCTCCGGGCTATGTAGGCTATGACGAAGGTGGTCAGCTCACAGAGCAGGTAAGGCGTCACCCATACTCTATAGTGCTTCTTGACGAGATTGAAAAAGCTCACAACAATGTTTTCAATCTTTTGTTGCAGGTGCTTGATGAAGGAAGACTCACCGATGGCAACGGCAGACTGGTGGACTTTAGAAACACCGTAATAATAATGACATCCAATGCCGGTACACGACAGCTTAAAGAGTTTGGCAGGGGTGTGGGCTTCACTGCTGGCAATACGCTGAGCATCTCTCGCGACGAAAAGGATAAGGAGTATGCACGTTCAATAATACAGAAAGCCTTGTCCAAACAGTTCTCACCAGAATTCTTGAACCGCCTTGACGAGATCTTGACTTTCGACCAGCTGGATTTGAATGCCATAAAGAAGATTATTGACATCGAACTGCGAGGACTTTACAAGCGTGTGGAGCAGTTGGGCTACCATCTTGAGGTCACCGACGAAGCCAAAGAGTTTGTTGCCACCAAGGGATATGATGTGCAATATGGCGCCCGTCCTCTGAAGAGGGCCATTCAGACTTACATAGAAGATGGAGTGTGCGAGTTGCTCTTGAATGACAGCCTGAATGCCGACTCAACGATACTTGTAAAGAAAAACCAAGAGGAGGAGAAACTGGTTTTTGAAAATGTTTAGGGACAAATAATTTAAATAACAAATAATAATGAGAAGTAGAACAGCTAACTGGTTTGAAACCAAAATACGTTACGACAAGACCATGGAAGATGGTCAGCAGAAGAAAGTGTCTGAAAACTACGTCGTAGATGCCTTTTCGTTTTCGGAAGCCGAGGCTCGCATCACAGAGGAGATGTCGGCATATATTAGCGGGGAGTTTGATGTGAAGGCAATCACACCCGCAAGCTATGGCGAGATATTCTTCTCTGACAATGCCAATGACGACAGATGGTATAAGACGAAACTTCAGTTCATTACCATCGACGAGAAAACAGACAAGGAAAAACGTTCAAGTGTTTATTATCTCGTTCAGGCTGCCAATCTTAATGCAGCTGTCAAGAACATTGACGAAGTAATGGGTGGCACCATGATTGACTATGTCATAGCAGCTATCAATGAGACGCAGATAATGGACGTGTTTGAGCACAAGCTCAAATCATCAGAAGAAAAAGACAACGATAAACCAGAATACGAACAATAACGGTTACTGACAATATGTATGACGTAAAAGGAAACTTACACGATGTGCAAAGCTCTCTTCCCGATGGAGTTGAACTTGTGGCAATAAGCAAATATCATCCTAATGAATATATTATGAGTGCTTATGAAGAGGGACAGAGGGCGTTCGGGGAAAGCCATGAGCAAGAGCTGCGGCAAAAGGCGGCATCTCTTCCCAATGACATAAAGTGGCATTTCATAGGACATCTGCAAACTAACAAAGTGAAGTACATAGCGCCATATATCGACACAATAGAATCTGTTGACTCACTCAAGCTGTTGCGAGAGATAAACAAACAAGCAGAAAAGAACAACCGCATCATTGACGTACTCCTTGAACTCCATATCGCTGAAGAGTCTACCAAATATGGATTGACGCTTGATGCTTGTCGCGAGCTGATTAGTCAGGGAGAATGGCGAACAATGAAGCATGTGCGTATCGTAGGTTTGATGATGATGGCATCATTTACCGATGACATGCAGCAGGTGGCTGGCGAATTTCAAAAGGCATCATGCTTCTTTGACGAGATGAAGGCACAGTATTTCGCCTCCGACAACAACTTCCGCATACGAAGCTGGGGCATGAGCAACGACTATCCGGTGGCTATCAGGCACGGAAGCAACATGGTTCGTATCGGTACAAAGATATTCGGTCCACGAGTATACTGACACACAAATCCCCACATTCATACATAAAAAGCTGGTTCCCTGCATGGGGAGCTGGCTTTTTTTTATTCTTTAGTCTCCACTTTAATTTCCTATGACATTGCCCACGAGGATAATACTCACTCTGTGGTTGCTGTCGTTACTCGGAAAAGGTTAATCTGGTAGTGGTGAGCTATCTTTCAGCTGTGGTAGTGATGTGGCTCTCAGATAAAACCATTGGCAGGTTACCGTTACTGAAGCATTGATGGTAGTCCAACTCAACCTCAGGCTGTAAGGCAATTTCAATACGGTCAAAAATCCCACATTTATGGAGAATTTCAATTCCGTGAAACAGTTAACAAATGTGAACGAAAAATATTCTCCGCACAATGAGAAAACGAAAGTGCCACTTTCGCGTTCCAAAAGAGGCTCTTTTACCTTCCAAAAGAGGCTCTTTTGCACGCCAAAAGAGGCTCTTTTAAAATGCCCCTTTCAACCGTTTGATAATCAATGAGTTACAAGGGTGATTATTAGAACCTTTTTAAGCTCCAAATGTTAAAGAATTTATCAGAAATTTCACACCTGTTAGCATTTGTTTACAAAATGTTTCACGGGAATTTTCGCGAGAAAAACCACTTTGTCGTACCCTATTTTAGTTGTGTCAGTTGTGTTGGATTTCTTGCTTCTGGCAAGCGACCATAGGTCAATGAGCGATCCAAAAACATCTATGATGCGAAATAGGTTAGAACAGCGTTACGTTTATGTGTCGCCAGACAGGTAATCTTTGGTTCATATTGATTCAAAAAGGTAGGGAAAAGAAAGGATGAGGTAACACTTTGAGGCAAAAAGGGGATTT
>CAMVSV010000032.1 GCA_947170265.1 uncultured Prevotella sp. | reverse complement strand
CGGGGTTATTTGATTAATATTTAACTGATCCCGATTTTAACGGGACACTAATGGTTTCGTCTGTTTATCTAATATAACCTCATTATTCATGAATGCCTATAGCAAATGTCTCATAGCTTAGTCTTCGCCATAGCGCTCGCGTGTTATCTGGCTGAGTTCCTTGCCGCGGGTGTCGGGCATTCCCATCAGTCCCACAATGAGTGAGATGAGCAGCAGCGCCACCATGCAGTAGGCTGCAAGGGTGAAGCCCTCGCCCTTGTCGCCATAGATGTAGGTGAACACCAGTCCCCATACTGCCGACAGTCCGCGCACGATGAAGAACATCAGTCCTTGGGCTCCGGCGCGGAATTTCGCGGGAAAGAGCTCCGAGCCCCATAGCGCGTAGAACACCTGCACCGAGCTTCCGTTGTTTACTCCCCATAGTATGGTGAAGAGCCATATCCCTGCTATGGTCGTCACTCCTCCGCCAATGACGAGCAACCATGCCGTGAGGGCGGCTGTGAGTCCGAAAATGTAGAACAGCCGGTGAGCCACCTTGTCAACATAGAATGAGATGATGAAAGTGGTAACCACCACTATCACCCAGCTCACGCAGCTCAGCATGTTTGCAGCCTCGTTGCTCAGTCCGCCCGCCGTTTCATAGATGTGGGGCATGAAAAAGCCCATTACCGATGCCACGAGGTTCCACGAGAGATATATTGTGGCGAGGAAGGCTACCGTCTTCACAGCCGTGTTGTTGGTGAAAAGCAGCTTTATATTGTCTGTTATGCTGCTTTTGTCGGTAGCCTTGCTTGCAGTGAACTCCTCGCTCTCCTCCAACTGCCGTTGTAGCATCCACGCAATGAATGCAACTATGAATAGTGTGAGAAACACCACTCGTGAGCTGAACACCTCTACGGCAGCCTTGCCGGCATCGTTGCCAATGATGCTGTGTGCCAACGACTCCACGGGAGCATAGCACACTCCGCCCGGAGCAAGCAGCATGCCGAACAGCAGTATGCACATCGGTCCTATTCCCCACGACATCTGTGATATGCAGATGTTTCTGCCACGGTTGTTCACCTCGGAGCTCTCGGAGATATATGTCCATGAAGCCGGCACACCTATCCCCACCGATATGCCCGTGATGAGAAATCCCACAAGGAGCATGGGGAAGTTCATGGCCAGCATGATGGCGAGCACGCCGGTCATGTATACCAGCAGGTTGTAGGTGAAGATGAATTTTCGTCCGAACCGGTCGGCAAGAAAGCCTCCGATGATGGCACCTATGGCTGCTCCCAGTGCATTGGCACTTAGTGCGTTGAGCCAACCTAAGTGCATCTCGGTGAGCCCCAGGTAGTTCTGCCACAGGGTCACCCCGCTTGCTCCAGCCACTATGGCTCCGGCATCAAGATAATTGTTGAGAGACACGGCGAGGGTGCTCTTTAATGAACCTTTTGTCATATTCTATTCTTATTTATTCTGTAGCTGTTGTCATCGACAAACTATCTCGCACTCAATGTTTAATATCTTGGCAACCTTGAGAATGGTGTCGGCATGGTGTCCTATGGCGGCAGCCATGTGGTGGGTTGGACCAGCCTCACTCCATTTGTTCACAAACTCGCGGCATGACAGCGAGAACCGTGTGCGCATGTTGGTGTCGCCGAAGGTGAATATAGGACCGTCTTCATTCTCTCCTTCTGCCACCACAAACTTGAACACGCCGTTTCGGTCTTGTGTTATGGCGAGATAGGTTACGTCACCCACCGGAGGGTAGAACTGTGTGAGATAGCCTCCTCCTGTCTTTCCATGGAATACCGGCACTATCTTCATCGTTGGTTTCCTTGCCTGCGAGATGTCGTAGTCACCTGAGCCCGAATGTCCTATTATGCAAATGTCTTTCGGGAAGTCTATGGAATACATCTCAGCCAGGGTACCTGTACCTGAGATGGTCTTGAGTATCGACATTGCCATAGCCACCTTCATGTCGCCTTCCACGGCGCATGCCGTGTGTTGTTTTATGAGCATGGAGAAGGCTGGAATGAGCATGGAGTCGAGCTTTCCGGCAATGCCCTGCGCATAGCCGGCATAGTGACTGGCAATCATGCCGAGTCGTTCCTCTTTCACCCATTGTTCGAAAGCCACCACATAGCGAGCCATGTCCCACACTTTTTCTATGCTTCCTCCACCTTCAATGTCAAAGGTGTCAAGGATGTCTTGTGCCTTGGTGCGTATGGCTTCGTCGTCGGTCACGTTGTCGGCTATAGCCCACATCTGTTCCCAATCAAACTGTTTGGTATAGACCGACATGCGGTGATAGAGGTTGGTCTCGTCGATATACAGGTCCATCATGCCGGGATAGGGTCGTCCTATCTGTGCAATGTTAGTGTCGCGGAAGCGGCGTCTTACCTGTGCCGCCCTGCACCAGTCTTCTATCTCTGCCTGGCATTGTTTGTCGCCGCCTTCCACCACGCCTGTTATTACCGCCGACCGTTTTCCGGCACGGTTTAAGTCGGCAACCATCTCGCCGGTTGCTCCGCATGCATATAGCTCACCAAGCCATGTGGGTATGTCGGTGTTGGCATAGTCGGGTGCGAGTTTCTTCTGGAGGTTCACTATCACCACCGGCACGTCAAGGTCGCGTACTGCCGGCAGCATGTTGTATGATGTGCAATAAGTGAGCATCTGGAGAATCACCAGGTCTACGTCGGCAGCCCTGAACTTGTCGCCGGCAGCCATCGACTGTTCCTTGGTTGTCACCATTCCGCCGTCAATGATGTCTATTGTTTCTGGCAGTGTTTTCTTGAATGCTTCATACTGTGCCTCAAACTCCGGTACGAGTTGCGGGAACTGCGGCAGATAAGCCTGCAGTGCTATGGAGAAAACTCCGATTCTTGCTTTTGTCTCTACTAATGGTTTTGCCATGGTGGTTTTACTTTTGAGTTATTATGTTCATGTATTTGTCATAGGCGGCATCCCATGTCTCTCTGTTGGTGGGATGGTAGGCTGTCAGCTGGGTGCTGTTGGCAATGATTTGCCTCATCTGCCATCGGTCGGTTACCATGCCGGCAGCCTTGGCTTGCACCATGATGTTGCCTATGGCGGTGCATTCCTGCGGACCGGCGAGCACCTCAATGTTCAAGGCATTGGCTGCCGACTGGTTGAGCATTGTGTTGAGCGATCCTCCGCCAATGATGTTGAGCACCTTAATGCCATTCTCTGCAGGTGTCGTGGCAGCAGACAACTCTTTCAGGTAGCCGAACACCTGTCTGTATCTCAGGGCCAGCGAGTCGAATATGCACCTGCATATCTCTGCCGGTGTCTCAGGTACGGGCTGATGGGTGTTGCGGCAATAGGTCTTTATGGCATCTGTCATGCTCTGTGGATTGGCAAACAGCGTGTCGTCGGGGAAGATGATGCTTCTGAAGGGCTCCACCTGCCGTGCCATCACTTGCAACTCGGTGTGGGAGAGCTGTCGCATGCTCTCGTTGAATTCCCTTCTGCAACTCTCGTAGAGCCACATGCCACAGATGTTTTTCAGGAAACGGATGGTATGTTCAATGCCGCCCTCGTTGGTGAAGTTCAGCTCGTAGCTGCGGTCGTTGACTATGGCATGGGCTGTCTCAATGCCCATCAGACTCCA
This sequence comes from uncultured Prevotella sp., assembly GCA_947170265.1. Classification (GTDB taxonomy): domain Bacteria; phylum Bacteroidota; class Bacteroidia; order Bacteroidales; family Bacteroidaceae; genus Prevotella. The sequence goes on along the minus strand of CAMVSV010000032.1, from coordinate 21,464 downwards.
TGTGCCGCTGCTCAGATAGGCAAAGCTCCTGTCCTGTGCCGGCACGGCAGCCACCGCCGATGCCGTGTCGTGACCCGCCACGGCAATCACCGGCACCGCACCCAGTCCCGTCATACTCTGTATCTCTGCCGACAGCGTGCCTATTGTGGTGCCAGGCTCCACCATACGTCCAAACATCTTCCTGTCAAGCCCTATGCTGTCAAGCAGCGTGGTGCTGAACTCCCGGGTATTGGAGTCGAGCATCTGCGATGTTGAGGCGATGGTGTATTCGCATACCATCTCTCCGGTGAGCATCCATGCCAGTGCGTCGGGAATGAACAGTATGTGGCGTGCCGCCTTCAGGGCGCTGTTTCCCTGTCTGCGCATGGCGTGAAACTGGAACAGCGAGTTGATGCTCATTATCTGAATGCCGGTGATGCGGTATATGTCTCTACGGCTCATCACGTTGTTGAGATAGTCGTCCATGGCATCTGCCGTGGATGGGTCGCGGTAGGCGCGCGGTTCACCGAGTATGGTTCCGTCGTCGCCTATGCACACGAAGTCAACGCCCCATGTGTCTATGCCTATCGACGTGATGGTGATGCCTCGGTGTGCCACCTCTTTCAGTCCTTTTATTATCTCAAGATAGAGTGCGTGAATGTTCCAGTAGACGTGACCACCGTGGCGTGTAAGGTTGTTGGGGAAGCGTGTTATCTCCTGTTGTTCCACCTTTCCGTCGTTAATGCGTCCGACGATGGTGCGTCCGCTGGTAGCCCCGAGGTCTATCGCAAAGAAATAATCGTTGTTCATGGTTTGATTTCTTGTTGGGTGATGATGCGTGGGAATTGGTTGTCATGACCATTTCTGACTACCTTGTTTCCTGTATGTCAGCGGCGTGGTGTGAACCACTCGCTTGAAAGCTGTGGCAAAATAGTCGGGATTGTCATATCCCACTTCGTAGGCAATGTCCCTGAGTGGCATGTTGGTATGTGCCAGCAGTTCTTTGCTCTTCTGTATCCTCAACTCCTGGATATACTGGAAAGGAGCATAGCCTGTAAACTCCTTGAACACCTTTCTGAACCTGCTGTAGCCCATGTTCACCTGAAAGGCTATTGTCTCGGGCTGCAGGTTCTCCGATAGGTTCTCGAGCATTATCACCTTCGCCTTGTTTATCTGTGCCAAGGCTCCATGGTGGTCGTTGAGCGTTCGCTTGTCAAGGGTGTAGGTGAGTCCCAGTAGCAGGTTCACCAGCCCAGCCAGCATCTGCTGATAGCCCATGTCTTGTTCATTGGCAGTGGTAATGGCTCTCTGGTATATGTTGACAATCTCTTCGTTCATGCCCACATGGAAAACTGGTGACTCTCGTTGGAAGAAGGCGTTCTTCACACGGTTGTCCATGTTCTCGCCCTTGAAGCCTATCCAGTATTCGTCCCAGCCCACGGAGGGTGTGGGGTGGTAGGAGTGACGCTCTCCCGGGAACAACAGGAACATGTCGCCGGCCTTCACCTCACATTCCTTGCAGCTCTCAGACTGGAATGTACCGCGTCCTCTGGTTATATACACCAGCTGATATTCATCGAGTATGCGTCCGGTGTTTTGCGTGAAGGTGTATGCCGATGGATGTATCTGTGGCGGATAGGGTTCGTCAGTCCCCACATGCTGCTGTCCCACACAGTTCACGGTGAGTCCCCACAGGTTGTCCTGTGCGCTCTCAATAAGATATTTCAAGTTCTTGTTTGTCATGGCTGTTTCATGTTTATGGAGTGATTGCTTGTCTTGTCAGGCGTGGAGTCCATGCCATGTATCATCACTGAATGGTATCAGCGCTGGAATATGTCGGGATATTTCTGTATGAAATACACCGGTGTGCAACTCCATGCGTGGCAGTAGCTGTTGATGGGGTGGAAGTTATAGGGCGAGAGATACTCGTCTTCAGGTACATATACTTCCCAGAAGGTGTCGGCGTGCTTGTCGACCATGCCACCCCAGTAAGTCTCAACATGTTGGCGAGCCTCTTTGTTCATGCCGCAGCGCAGCAAGGCTTCCACGAGATAGTGGTGGGCATAGGGTGCGCCCAGTCCCACTACATCATCGTGAGACATGACGTAGCGGAGTGCACGCTGAGCCTCTTTCTTGTTCATCACTCCGGAGAGCGTCATCCAAATCTGCGACATCTGCGACACCTGCTTGTCAGAACCGCTGACAAACACTCCTCGCTTGCTGTCGTAGAGATGCGTGCGTGCCGCCGTTGCCAGTTTCCTGGCTATGGTGCGCCACTCTTTCACGTCAGCTTCATATCCCAGAGTCTTGGCGAAGTCGTAGTTGGAATTCAATACGGCGATGAGCAGTCCCTGCATGGCGGTGGTGGGATTCATTCCAGCCTTCCAGTCGAAGAAGAGCCATAGCCCGTCGCCTTTTTTCTGGGGGTTGAAGAGCATCGTCTCCTGGTCTACATAGCTCAGGGCATCTTCCACCTGGCGGCGGCACACCTGCCACAGGTCGCGTGCCGTAGAGATGTCGCCTGTAGCCTTGGTATATTCTTGCAAGGCAAGGGTGTAGAGCAGGCTGTAGTCCAGACAGTGGGAACCATATTGCGGATGGGGCTCAGGTGTCTCAAACACGTTGGCGTGCAGGCGTCCGTCCTCAGCGGCGAGGGCGGCAAGGAGGTAGAGGCATCGCTTGGTGAGGTCGTGGTTCTTGAACGAGTAGGCGTTGGCGATAGACTCCAGATACACATCGCCAATCCACAAGCGTCGGTCGCGTTTGGGACCATCCTCATATACTGTCTGCATGCACTCCCTGAGAGTCTCCACCGACACCCTCTGAATGTCGCTTATGCGCTGGCTGGTGGTAGAAGCAAGTTCGGGCATGGCCACATCGGGAGCCGACGAGAGAGCCTTGAAGCGCATGTCGGTCATGGCGAAGTCAAAATCGGGCGAGGCACCGAGCAGCTCGATCTTCACATAGCGGCAAGCCATGCGGCGGTCGATGGTTATCTCCCGGTCTACCTGCATCACCGTCACCACCTCGTCCTGCAGCCATGCACGGCTGAGTGTGCCGGGGAATGGGTCGAAGGGAGTGTTGAGCTCGGCTGGCACCTCTCCAAAGGTGAACTTTATTCTCACCGGAGCATCTTGTGCCCTGAAGGTGGTTGTGAGGGTGAACGAGTAGTAACCCGTCATGTGACGTCCGAAGTCAACAATCACCGATGGGTTGTTTTTCATTGATTGCGAGTAATAGGAACTCATTTCGGCACTTTTCTCGAAGCGCCATCCTTGGTATGCCGAGGCATCTCTTACCGGTGTGACGAGACACATGGGTTTCACCTCGGTGGTGGTGAGCTGTGGCTTCAGGGCCTCAGCCTTCTCCAGCCATGCCTTGCGGGTGCCGGCATATACGTCGGTGGCATTCACCGGCACGGCAGCAGCTGCTAACAGCAGTCCTAACAGTATTTTCTTCATATTGCAGTTATTTTTGTTTGTTTGTCTTTTCTATTGTCATTTCCTGAAGCATCACAGATGTGGTGCCGCGGAAGTCTCGGCTTGAGGCTCCTATGTGGAAGGTGTATTCTCCAGCCTCGCACAGCCATCGGTCTTCGTCGCCATCCCATGATGCCAGGTCGCGGGCTTTCAGGGTGAAGGTGACGGTTTGCTTCTCGCCGGGCTTCAGCGTGCCGGTCTTGGCAAAGGCTTTAAGCTCAGCTGCGGGTTTTGACAATCGTCCTTTGGGTGCCGACACATAGAGCTGCACCACCTCGCGTCCGGCATGTTTGCCGCTGTTGGTAATCGTAACAGGGATGGTTATCTCAAGGTTCTCTGCGCTGTCAGTGCCACTGGCATGACAGTCGCCTACGGCATAGTTGAACTGTGTATATGACAATCCGTAGCCGAAGGGGTATGCCGGAGCCACTCCGAAGGTGTCGAAATAGCGGTAGCCCACAAAGATGTCTTCACCGTAGACCACACATGCCGGTGCCTTTGCGTTTGTGCCCATGTTGGTGAGTGGAAAGTTTTCCGCAGATGGAGTGTCTTCATATCTGGTAGGAATGGTCATGGGCAGTCGTCCCGACGGACTCTTCTTTCCTGCGAGCAGGTCGGCAATGGCATGTCCACCTTCCTGTCCCGGCATCCAGCACAGGAGAATGGCATCAGCCAGATGCTGCCACGATGTCATCTCGATGATGCTGCTGATGTTGAGCAGCACCACCACGCGCTTGCCTTGGCTGTGGAAACATGACGATACCTCGGTGAGCAGAGCCCGCTCGGTGGCGTTGAGCAGATAGTCGCCTTCGGAAACCTGTCGGTCGGTGCCCTCGCCGGAGCTCCGTCCTATGGCTACTATAGCCACGTCGGCATCGTGGGCAGCCTGCTGTATGTCGTTCGGTTCGATGGCACACTCAGGTACTATGGGCACAGTCCAGAATGTTTCTTCCGGCAGTCGGCTCTTGGTGTCGGCTATGTATGCCGAATAGATGTCGGCGAGCTTGCCATAGGGTTTCATTCCGGCAGCGGTGAGACCCTCCATTGGCGACACCTTATATCTCTTGTGTACATAACCGCTGCCGCTGCCGCCGGCTATGAGGTCGTAGTTGCTCACTCCGAACAGGGCTGGACGGCAACGACGCTTCAACGGCAGTGTCTGGAAGTCGTTCTTTAGCAGCACCATGCCTTCTGCTGCTGCCTCTCTGGCAGCAAGACTGTGGGCTTCCATGTCGGGTTTGTTGCTGTAGGCATAGTGGCGGAAGGCTGGCAGCTGTGTGGTGACTTCGAGTATGCGTGCCACGTTCTGGTCGATGACGGTCTCACTGAGCTTTCCGCTGCTTACGGCAGAGATAATCTCCTGTATCTGGTCTTCGGTGCCAGGCATGAGCTGATCGTTGCCGGCTGCCATCTGTGCCACGGGGTTGTGTTCAGCCCACCAGTCGGTCATCACAAAACCTTTAAATCCCCATTCGTTGCGCAGGATGTCGGTGAGCAACAGGTAGGACTCCGAGGCGTAGGAGCCGTTGACTTTGTTGTATGATGACATGATGGTAAGTGGCTGTGCTTCCTTTACGGCAATCTCGAATGCCTTGAGATAGATCTCACGCAACGCCCTGTTGCTCACAATCACGTTGATTCCATTGCGGAAGGTTTCTTGGTTGTTCACGGCAAAGTGCTTCACCGATGCTCCCACACCCTCGCTCTGTATGCCTCTTACCATGGCAGCGGCAGTCTTGCCTGCCAGCAGCGGGTCTTCTGAGTAGTATTCAAAGTTTCTTCCGCATAGCGGGTTGCGCTGAATGTTCATTCCCGGTGTGAGCATAATGTCAACGCCATATTCCCTGGCTTCGTTGCCTATGCACTGTCCCACATGCTCAATGGTGGTATAGTCCCATGTGGAAGCGAGCATGCTGCCTGAGGGGAATGCCGTGGCATTGAACCGCTGTGTCGTTCCCTCGCGGGTGGGGGAGATGCGCACGCCGGCGGGACCGTCGGCATAGACCAGCGACGGTATGCCAAGGCGTTCCACGGCATAGCTCTCGCCTGCCGAGCCGGCTACCCTGCCTTTGATAGTGGCTGTGTTGGCACCGCTCTTGGGTTGTCTGACGAAAGTGCCTGGTGCGGGGTAGGGTGGTTGCGGCTGCATCTGGCATGTGCCCACGAGCAGTCTCACCTTTTCTTCCAGCGTGAGTGCCTTCACGATGTTGCTGACGGTTTCCTTGCCGAGGATGGGCATGTTGTTCTCGGCAGCCCCAATTGCTGAGGTGCAGAACATGAATGCTGTCATGGCGATAATCTTTTTCATAGTCTATATTGTTTTATTCCGGAATTGAAACTTCGTTTAACTGAAAAAGCTATATCAAGTTCACCCTCACGGGCTGACTTGATATAACCTGGAAAAAATAACTAACTCTAAATCCTAATTAAAGCGCATTGCATAACCTTGTGCTAAGTGATTGTTTATTTCTATGTTGCAAAGATAGCGATAAAATGAATAGGTTGCTATTAATTTATGATACAAAAACTTTAAAATCTGACATTTTGATTTTTTATTGTTTTTTCATGCTTTCCTGTCACCGATTTTGTAACGGAAATCACCTGAAAAAGGGTCGAAAAACCGCCTTTGTAAGTCGTTGATTGTCAAATGGTTGAAAAGTGCATTTTAAAAGAGCCACTTTTGCACGACAAAAGAGCCTCTTTTGGAAGGTAAAAGAGGCTCTTTTGGAAGACGAAAGTGGCACTTTTGCAAAATGAGTGTGGCTCTTTCGGTTTTTCACCGTGCCAAAAGCAGCAGAAAAGTTGGTGTCAAAAGACATGGTTTTATGTGGCTTTCTTTAAAATCTGGCAAGGAATGGCACTTCTGTGGACATAAATGCCAAAGGGCGGCATTTCAGTGATGCCGCCCGTTGTTGTTATCCTGAGTATGTCAGTCGTCCCACACGCTGTAGGAAGGCCATGTTTCCGGTTCGAAGTCATGCTCCTTGGCATCAAGCTCACCCTCGCTGATGGGTTCGTTATTGCGTTCCGGCAGCGACTGTGTGTCAAGCAGCTTGAATGGTGTTATTCTGTAGACTTTGGTATCGGGTTGGATATATTGGTTCTTTGTGTTCATGGATTAATGCTATTTTATAAGTGTGTTGTCATCCTGTATAGTCTCGCAGTTATTTTACAGCAATCTTAGTGCGGCGTGAGCCTTCACATATTATATATATGCCTTTGGACAAGCCTGCAAGTGCTCGCTCGCGGGTGCTGTGGTTGCCAATGGGGGTACCGTCGAGGGTGTAGATGCTGACCATGGCACCACTTCCGGCTTGAAGCTGGGAGATGGCAGTGGCTTGCAGTGGCTCTTCGTCGTCGGGATTGTTTTGAGGCTCCTGTCCTTCCATGGCCTCAAAATATTCCACTCTGAGTGTCTTGGCTTCGCCTGATGCCGGCTCGAGCAGGTAGGCACGGAAGGCACTTATCTTCACCGGGTTTCCGGCATCGGCACTCTTCACGATATTGAACTTGTCGTTTTGGAAACCGAAGGCTCCGTCGGGCACGGTCTGTCGGCAGAGAATACCAATAAATCCAGTTTCAGCCTGAAGGGGCGTAGCTGGTATGATTACATCGGCAGCTTCCATCTTGCCACTCTCGGCGGCATCGCTGTTGGCAATGAACAGATAGGGAGTGTTGGCAGCAGGAGTGGTGGTGCTGGTGAAGCGAGCCACGGGCACATCCTCGCCCTCCACCTCGGCAGTCTCGGTGTAGCCGTAATACTTGCCTTTGGCGGCATCGGGGGTGAAAGGCAGATAGAGGGTCTCCTTCTTGTCGGCAGTGAAGGTGCGGTTGTAGGTGGCTTTCACGGCGGTGAAGGCATGGGTGTTGCAGAAATCTCTCTTGTCGGTGAGTATAATCTCCTGTGCAGTGTAGCTCTCACCATCAGTTACCACCACGTTGGCAACGGGTTTCACGGCATCGGCCACGGTAGATGCCATGTAGTAGAGACAGTTGGGGTTGATGGCAGCCTTCACGTTGGTGAAGCCGTCGAGGGTGATGGCTTTCACCTGTGTCATGTCAGCCGATGTCATGGTAGCCATGTCTTTCTCAAGGGCATTGAAGTCGTCAGTACGGAAGGCACCTTGGAGCTCTAACTGAGTGGTGCTGCCGGAGATGTTGACAAGCTTGGGAGCATACTCCACGGTGAAGCGGTCGTCAACTCTTCCTGTCTGTTCAGAAGCAGCGGTGAAGGTGTAGCTCTCTCCGTTTTTCAGTACCACAGTCTTGTGTTCCACGTTGTCGGTTACTATCAGGCGGTAGTCAGAGGTGAGGTCAGCAGCGGTGAGTGAATAGTTTCCTGCTGAAGGCAGCTTCACACCTATGTTATATGTCTTTCCGCTGAAGGATGGCACCACGGCGGCACTCATTCTCCATGAACCATCCTTGAAGGTGTAGACGGCGGGGGTGTCGTCGTTGAGTCCGAAGAGCTTCACGGCATCGATGTTCTGTGAGAACGCTTCGGTGGCAGTGCTCATCTCCACGAACCTCACCTTGTCGTTGCCGAGCATGAGGCTGAACCGTTGGGTCACGTCATAGGTCTCGCCTGTGGTGGTGACTGGGGTGAGTGGGGCACTGAGGTTTTCATAGCTCTGGGTGAAGAAAGCCTCATAGGGCTTGTATGTGGCTGCATTGTCCATCACGAGGTTTGGCACGAATATATCGTTGGCAGCATCGTATTGATAGGTTACTACACCTTTCTGGGCATTGGGGCGTGCTGAGGCGTTGGGACTCTTGAACACTCCGGCATAGTCGCTGGTGAAGGGCTGACCAATGAGGTTGAAGTTCTCTTCATACTGCCATGCGCTCTCCCAGAGGTTTGACAGGCTGTAGTCCTTGCCTTCGATGGTTGTGCCTTCTCCTACTATCGTCACGATGTCGTCTTTGTCGGTCTTGAAGGCAATGGCAAAGCTGGTGTTGTTGCCGTTGGCATAGTCGCGCTTTCCGTCGCGTGCGGTGTAGACGATGTCACCCCATACACCACCGTTCCAGATGTTGTCGGGATTGCTCTCGTAGTTGTGGTGTGATGCAGGGGTGTGGCTCCTTTTGGTAATGGTGGTACCCCATGATGCGCTCACCCCAGTGTTGAAGTTGAAAGGCGAGGGCATGGACAGCAATGCCCACTGGTTGGCAATGGTCTGCCGCTTCACGGTATAGCTTTGGTTTGCCACGAGCTTGGCTCCGCTTCTGACTATGATTTGCGGTGCAGTGCCGTCGGCAGCCACCGGCACCACCACGTTGTCGGCAATGATGGTCGTTCCCTGCTCAATGGTGAGGTCGGCATTGATGGTGAGTGTGGCAAAGTAGTTGTCGGCACTCCATGTCTCGGGAGTGCTCACGGTGTAGTCGTCGCCATAGGTGCGTTCCAGATAGATTTCTTCAATGGTGACAAACACATCGTTGTTGTCGCCGTCTTTATTCCCATTTCCGGCGATTGCACAATATTCACCAGAGATGTTTGTGAAGCTTGATGCTGAAAAGCTGAAGAAATTGCTCATGGTGCATGTCACTTCAACTCTCTTTCCGCTTGTTCCTCTTCTTGAAGCGTCGGCAGGGATGGTGTATTTGGCACAGTTGCCCACCTGCTCGGCGTTCTCGCCCAGTCTTATCTCAATGGCATTCTCGCTGTTGGTGATCATGCTCACATGCACATCCCATCCTCCATGCATGGAAGGGAAGCTGGTGGGCTGGCTGTTGGCAAAGCCAAACACCCATGTGTCTGTGCCTTCGTCGTTGCCTCCGAGGCATCTCACCTTGAGGGAGCTGGTCTCTGTAGCGTCAATCTCGGCTTGAGAGGTGGTCCAGCTAGTGCTGCCATCAGAGTGGTTGTCCTCGTTGGTGAAGAAAGTGATGTTATCCTGTCCTGTGGTATACCTGTAGGTTTCAATGTTTTCCGTATTGGCAACCGCAGAAATCTCGCCGTTGGTATAGATGTAGTAGCGAGTCTTGTGTGTGTCGGCTTTCGCCATGCCTATGGATAAAAGGGCGAAAGCAAGAATTGATAATACCTTTTTCATATTAATGAATGATTTATATAGAAATTTGGTGCAAAATTAAGCTTAATCATAAAGGACTGGCTTGAGAAAGTGATTTGTTTTCTTTTACATTTGGCATTAATGGAAACAAGAAGGAGCCCCGGACTTCGCGTCTGGAGCTCCTCACCGATGAAAAGAATTGTTGATATGATTTTTATGGTAGAATTTGTCTAAACGGATGAGACTGTATCAGCGAACCATGGTTTGCTTGCCGTTGATTACATACACGCCTTTCTGCATAGTTGCGGCGTTGGGCAACTTCTGACCATTCAGGGTGTAGACCGATGGTGTGGCAGACTTGGTGGAGGCGGTTATGGAAAGGATGGCATCAGTGGTGTCATCGACAGGCTGATCGGCGGCGAAGGTCGCATTGAAACGGTAGTCAAGGACACCGGAGATGTTTGAGGAGAACTCATAGGTGTCGCCGTCGTGAAGCTCCACATTCTTGTTGGCTTTAGACTCCTGGACTGAGAGGTGGTAGCCTTCGGGACCGTGGTAGGTGAAAGTGTATGTACCTGCTTCGGGAACCTTGATGCCGAAACGCAGACTGGCATTCTCCAATGAGGGATGGGCAGACACGGCAGTGCGCACGTTGTCGTTGTCGATGGCGTAGACGGCTGGAGTGGCATTGTTGAAGCCGAAGAGCTTCACGGCATCAATGTTCTCGTCGTAGCCGTCGGTGCTTTGGGGCTGTTCAATGAAGCGCACCTCGTCGTTGCCGAAGGTGATGCTGAACTGCGTGTAGTCGGCAGGTGTGGCAGTGATGGACTGTCGTGGTGCGGAGAGATAGGCATAGCACTGAGTGAAGAATGGGGTGTAGGGTTGGTATGTTGGTGTCTGGTCAACGGTGAGGTTGGCTTTATAGCAGTCGGTGCCGGCATCATATATATATGTGATGACACCCTGCTGCGCGTTGGGGTCGATTTCCTCTTCACTGTCGCTGCGGAAGATGCCGCAATAGTTGCTGGTGTAGGGATGCGCCACGAGATTGAAGTTGTGGACGTTGGCGTTGCCATCCTGCCATGCGTTGGCAATGAGGTGGTCGGTGCCGGTGAGCACGGTCTTGCCGCCGCGTATCTCCACGATGGCATCGTTGTCGGCTTTCACGGCAATGGCATAGGACTCGAGTTGCTGTCGCTCCCTGTCGGCGGCAGGATATATCATGTCGGCATCGTTGGCAACTTGCCAGATGCTGTTGCCGTCGGAGTTGTAGTCAATGTGTTTCACCGAGGTGTGACGCAGCTTGGTGAGCTCGGCACCCGTGGCCGTAACATCGCCGGCGGCAAATGGTGCCGGAGAGGCAAGCAGGTTCCATTGTCCACCTTTTACCTTACGGTTCACGATGTAGGATTTGGCGGTGAGCTTTGCACCGTCGCCGAGCACTATCTGTGGTGCTGAGCCATCGATGTCGATGTCGGCAATGACCTCATCGGCTGTTACGCTGATGCCGTTGGCGAGAGTGAGCTGTGCCGATGGGCTGGTGAGACGAAGGGTGGTGAATGCCTTGTCTTCGTTGAGGGTCAGGATGTCGGCGAGTTCAAGTTCTTCTTTCTCAAGGACTGTTAGGTCTGCCATTCCTTCCAGATAGATTTCTTCGAATGCCACAAAGATGGTGGTGCTGGTTTCTGGGAGTGTCTGTCCTGTTCCGGCTATGGAGAAGAATGTTCCGGTGAAGGCATCGTCGTAGTCGGCAGTGGCAATGTTCTTGAACTCGCTCAGGGGAATGGCAATGTCGTTCCATGTCTCTCCGTCGCGCTGGTTGCTGTATTTGCTGTTGCCTGCGGTGAAATCATAGTAAGCCACCTCTTGCTCGTCTTTGTTGAGCGCAAACTTTATGGTGTTGGGGCAGTTGGTCTTCATTCGTAGATGGAGTGTCCAGTCGGCATTGGTACCTTTAAGGCTCAAGGGCTGTGTGGAGGTGAATGCTGCTCCCCAGTAGTCGGCATTCTGACTGTTGAGCCACAGTGACTCCTGACTGTCCTGACGGTTCATGGTGGGTACATACTGCCAGCCGTTCCATTCGGGATAGAACCCCGGGAATGAGATGTCGGTGCTGCTGATGATGTCGGGACAGTAGTCGATGCATGTTGCTTCAGTTGCTGCCAGCTCTCCGGCATGGAAGATATAGTAGCGGGTGAGCGACTCTGCCGCATTGCTTACAGTGGCAGAAAAAAGTGCCATGAGCATGATTGGGAAAAACTTTTTCATTATGGTCATGTGTTAGATTGTTGTTTGATTATATGGTTAAATGTGAATGTTGGATGTTTCGCCGACAAAAGTATGCCGTTTTTTCTGTGATGGGGTTTAATGATTGACCTAAAAACTTGGAATTATGACAAAAAACAATGGTAGACAGGCTGTGAGCGACGAAGATGGGAAGGGGAGCATGGGCTGGGACTAAGGAATAGTAGTTACATTTTTTGCTTTCTTTCGTATTGTTTGAAAATATTGTTGTAATTTTGCAACGCATCGACAGAGGCATGTAAGGCTTGCGCTATCAGCAAGGAAAGAGATACAGGGAAAGTAAGAAAACAGAATAGAGAGAATAATGAAAAAGTTTGGGATTATTGTAGTGGTGCTGTGCGTGGCAATGTTTTGTTTCACCACGGGATGCACCGACAACAAGGGAGAAGGTGCCGACTCTGCTTCCACCGACAGTACGGCAGCAATGATGGCTGACACCACAATGGTGGACAGCGTGGTTGAGGCAGCTCCGATGCCAAAGGCTGCCGATAAGTTGTTTGCCGACTTCTTCTTCGACTTCATAAGCAAGAAGAAGGTGCAGATGGCGAGAGTACAGTTTCCGCTGAAGACCGTCGATGCCAACGGCAAGGTGGGAAGCATAGCACGCGGGGCGTGGAAGATGGAACGGTTCTACCAGAACCAGGAATACTATACTCAGATTTTCGACAGCGAGAAGCAGAAGGCATCGGTGGCAAAGACGAAAGCTGACACGGTGGTGGTGGAGAAGATACACCTGAAGCAAGGTGTGGTAAACCAGTATGTGTTCAATCACCCCGAAGGCAAGTGGGTGCTTACTGAACTCAGAAGCGTAGGACTTTCGCAGAGCAAGAACGCATCGTTTCTGGCATTCCTGCAACGGTTCTTTACCGACAAAGCCTTCCAGATGAAGAATGTAAAGAGTCCGCTGCCATACTATGGTCCCGATCCCAACGGTGAGGAGGAAGACAAGTATATAAACACGAAGATACCCGCTTCCACTTGGACGGAGTATGTGCCAGAGATACCGAAGGATCAGATTTACAACATACTCTATGGACAGAAATATGAGGAAGGCAACGAGAAGATTTTCCTCTTCAAGGGCATTGCCAACGGCTTGGAGACTGAGCTGAAGTTCAAGAAACAAGGCGGCAGATGGATGCTGGTGAAGATGAGCCTGTAGGGAATGCAGCCAAGCTTTATCCGGATAAAACAATTGTGAGCAATGAACATTAAGCAGAATTACTCTCTCCTGAGGCATAACACCTTCGGCATAGATGCGTGTTGTGACCGTTTCTTGGAATATTCCTCTAAGGAAGAGGCTGTGGAAACGGCACACATGATTGCCAGCGACAACATGCCGTTGTTGATAATAGGTGGAGGAAGCAACCTGTTGCTTACCGGCGATTACCATGGCACGGTGGTTCACTCGGCAATGAAAGGCATCACGGCCACGGTGAACGATGATGGCAGCGTTAGGGTGGTAGCAGCCTCCGGTGAGACGTTTGACGATGTGGTGGCATACTGTGTGGCTCACGGATGGTATGGAGCCGAGAACCTCTCGCTCATACCCGGTGATGTGGGAGCCAGCGCCGTACAGAATATCGGAGCCTATGGCGTGGAGGCTAAAGACCTGATAGAAAGTGTTGAGGCCGTGGAGATAGCTACCGGCAGCATTGTTTCCATTCCCTCCTGTGAGTGTGGCTACGGATACCGCCAGAGCCGTTTCAAAAACGAATGGAAAAACAAGTATCTCATTACCGAGGTGACGTTCATACTCCGTAGTCATGGAACGCTTAACCTTGACTATGGCAACATACGTCATGAGTTGGAGAGAAGAGAGATAAGCAACCCAACGCTCGCAGAGCTACGCCAGCTAATTATTGACATACGGAGGGCTAAGCTTCCCGACCCTCTGGTGCTGGGCAATGCCGGCAGCTTCTTCATGAACCCTGTCGTAGAGAAGGAGAAATACCTGCAACTGGCGGAGCAATATCCTCAGATGCCGCACTACCCTGTGGATGAAAACCACGAGAAGATACCTGCCGGATGGCTCATCGACCAGTGTGGATGGAAGGGCAGAAGCCTGGGCAGGGCTGGCGTGTATGAGCGTCAGGCTCTGGTACTCGTAAATCTGGGTGGTGCCACGGGTGCCGACATCGTGACGTTGTGTGAGGCTGTGCGCCATGACGTGATGCGGAAATTCAATATTGACATCAAAACCGAGGTCAATATAATATAATAAGGTATACAGGATATGATGAAGTTAACCATTCTCGGTTCCGGAACATCAGCAGGAGTGCCCGTGCTGGGCTGCAACTGCGAAGTGTGCCGAAGCACGTCGCCAAAGGATAAGCGCTACAGGCAGGCTGCGCTGCTGGAGGTTAACGGCACACGCATACTCATTGATTGCGGACCAGACATAAGGATGCAGCTCATGCCGCTGCCCTTTGCACCAATCGATGGTGTGCTGCTCACGCATATCCACTACGACCATGTGGGAGGTATGGACGACCTGCGGGGGTTCTGCGTGTTTGGTGACCTGCACATATATGCCGATGAGCCCACCGAGCGACAGCTGAAGGTCACCATGCCTTATTGCTTCACCGACGAACTCTATCCTGGAGTGCCGCTGCTGAAGCTGCATACCGTGACAAGGAACAAACCGTTTGTCATAGGCGATGTTGACGTGATGCCCATAGAGGTGATGCACGGCAAGCTGCCCATCCTCGGCTATCGCTTTGGTCCACTGGCATACATCACCGACATGAAGACCATTGCCGATGACCAGCTGGAGTATCTCGAAGGTGTGGAAGTGCTTGTGGTGAATGCCCTGAGATGGGAAAAGGAACATCATTCCCATCAGCTCGTCGACGATGCCATAGCTTTCTCGCGCAAGATAGGTGCAAAGCATACCTATCTTGTTCATCTAACTCATTACATAGGTTTCCACGACGAGGCAAACAAACGACTTCCCGAAGGCTTTGAGTTTGCTTACGATGGGCAGGAGATAATAATTGATAATAAATAATTGGCAATTGCCAATCATGCATCAGAAGAGTCCAAGGAACTTGTTCTTGCTTTTCTTTGAGCCTCCTCCGAACTTCCTGTAGAGCTTCCACCCCAGGATGAGACCGTCGACAACACCCGCACCGGTCTTCATGAACCCAGAGAAACGCGAGGTGGGAGTGACATTGTCCTTAGGCTTGTGAAACAGTCCTGTCCACATGTCTTTCATCTTGTTGCTGTCCTTGGTTATCTCAGTGAGCAGCTGAGCCTTGCGGAGGCGTATCTCGTCAAGGTTCTTGTATACGGGTGACGTGATGTCGTTTGATGAGCTGAACATAGGTATGTGATGTTTAAGACATGAGGAGGCTTGCCAGGAAGCGCACCAATGGTTTTTCTATCATCTGCTTGCGCAGGAGAATGAACAAGATAAGAATGAGGAAATACACTCCTCCTATGATGCAGAATGCCCATGGCAAGCCAATGACGTCGCCCAGAGCGTAAGCCGCAGCAAAAGAGAAATAGATGAGCGAAATGATGAGCAGCAATGCCAGCACCACGGTGATGGTTATTACCGTGAGCAACCTCACCACCTTTTCTATCACGTCGAGCTTGACATATTCCGACTGCAAGCCAATGTAGTGCTTTACTACTTCCGCAAGCTGAGCAATGGTCTCAACGTTGTTGTCGTTGGAAAACATGGGTTCTGTGTCTTTTTGTTTGTGTGTGCAATAATCAGCAGGGCAGGCAGGTGGTGCTTGCTTCGTCACCACCCCCTTCCCTGTGTTGTCGTTGGGACTTAGATTTCCTCTGCCGAGTCTTTGATGTCGTCAACAAAGTCGTCCATTTCCTTGCGAGAGAGCTTGATGTCGTGCTTCTTGCAGAAGTCGTCAACGGCATCGGCAATCTTTGTACGGGTGTCGGCACCCTTCTCCGGTGCCATCAGCAGTCCCAGTGCTGCGCCGGCAATGGCACCACCGAGGAATGCTCCAATATAACCTAATGTTTTCATAATAATTATAGTTTAAATGAGTAATAATTGTTTTCTCTTTTTCTCAAAGGCAAAGATAACAAATGTTTCTTATATCGCCATGTCTGACATGGCTTTTTTATGTTAAAATCTCTGTAATTTCGTCATTTAACAATCTTTATCTACCTTTTTGTTCGCATTTTGATTGATAATTTGTAACTTCGCACGTTGTAAATGCGGAGGCGTGGCTGCAAGTAGCTGTGCGTCTCTGATAGAGAATGAAAAGTAACCGAATAATCTTAATTATTAATAAAACAAGGAATTATGAAGAAATTGATGGTTTTCAGTGCAGCAGTATGTGTTGCCATGGCTTTCACCAGTTGCAAACCAAGCGAAAGCGCTTATAAGAAAGCTTATGAAAAAGCCAAAGCCAACGGAAACAATGTGACATCGGTAGACCCCGTAGAACAGCAGCAGACCTATACGCCTGCCGTTACGCCGGTGGTTACAGAGACTCCCGTTACCGAGACTCGTGTGGTTGACAATACCGACAACGCAGTGGTACGTCAGGAGAGTCTTACCGTGGTTGATGGTGCAGGGCTGAAAAACTACAGCGTGGTAGTAGGCTCGTTCTCAGTGAAAGCCAATGCAGTGGGACTGCAGCAGCGTCTGAAGTCAGCCGGCTATGGTGCACAGCTCGGCTACAACTCTGCCCGCAACATGTATCGTGTGATAGCCACCACCTACGACAGCAAGGTTGATGCCGTGAACAGCCGCGACCAGCTCCGTGGAACCTATCCCGACGCATGGCTCTTGTTCGCACAATAACCTTTGTGCATGCGAATACTATCTGTTGACTACGGTCGCAAACGTACAGGACTGGCAGTTACCGATCCGCTGCAGCTCATTGCCGGCGGGTTGGCAACTGTTGCCACCTCTGAGCTCTTCGACTATCTGAAGAACTATATTGCCAAGGAACCTGTCGAGAGGATTGTCATTGGTGAGCCACGTCAGCCCAATGGTGCTCCCAGCGAGAATATGTCGAGGGTGGAGCAGTTCGTTAACCGATGGCGCAAGGCTGTTCCCGACGTGCCCATTGAATACTACGACGAGCGTTTCACCAGCGTGCTGGCACATCAGGCAATGCTTCAAGGCGGTCTGCGCAAGAAGACACGGCAAGACAAAGCCCTTGTCGACGAGATTAGCGCTACCATAATCCTACAGGACTATATGGAATCAAGGCGCTTTGCTTCATTGAACAAATAGCAACGAACTGTTTGATTACCAATTTCCAATTATAACATATCCGTGATATTACCTATTTATATATATGGACAACCTGTTTTGCGCAAAGAGGCGCAAGACATCTCCACCGACTACGAGGGGCTGACAGAGCTCATCAAAGACATGTTTGAAACACTCACAGCCTCGGAAGGCGTGGGACTGGCTGCACCCCAGATAGGAAAGCCCATACGTCTGGCTGTCATTGACCTTGACGTGCTGAGCGACGACCTGCCGGAGTATAAGGATTTCCGAAGGGCTTACATCAACCCGCATATCGTGGAGTTTGACGATAGCGAGACCGAAGTCATGGAGGAAGGCTGTCTGTCGCTTCCTGGTATTCACGAGAGGGTGGAGCGTCCCACCCGCATCCGTGTGCAGTGGCTTGACGAGCAGCTGCAAGCCCACGACGAATGGGTCGATGGCTATCTGGCACGAGTGATGCAGCATGAGTTCGACCATCTGGACGGAAGAGTGTTTGTAGACCGCATTAAACCACTCCGCAAACAGCTCATAAAAAACAAGCTCGCAGCACTGCTGAAGGGTCGCTACCGTTGTGCATACCGCACCAAACCGCTGAAATAATGCCATTCAAGCAGTGTGCCCACTGCCACACAGCCCTTCGCATGGTGCTGCTGTGGATGTTGATGTCATTGCATGGCATCACACCGGTGAGCGCACAGTATAACGTCAAGAAGATGATGGAGGAGGGCAGAGCCAACCTCTCTGCCGGACTCTATGTCGCCTCAATGCACTACTTCGAGCGCATTGTGGCCCTCAAACCAAATATGTTCGAGGCATGGCATCTGCTGGGAAAGTCCAAATATCACCTTGAAGACTATCTGGGTGCCGAGCACGATTGCACCGAGGCGGTGAAGCTCAACCCCTATGTGGCAGACATCTTCGACCTGAGAGCCATGAGCCGCATACGGCAGGAGAAATATGACAGTGCCGCCGTTGACTACACCCATGCCATAGAAATCAATCCCGACCAGCGCGACTACTGGTACAACCGCGCCTATTGCTACTACTATTCCGACCAACGCCAGTTGGCATTGCAGCAACTGGAATTTATCGTAGCCCGATGGAAAGACTTTCGCCAAGCCCGTAACCTGCTGCGCGAGGTGAAGAGTGGCCGACAGCCACAGCGAGGCAAGGGACAGTGGATTGACAGCCACCGACGACTCTTCGTGGTGAACAAGATTAGCCTCACACCATCAGCCACCACGCCCTCCCATCCCTCTCCCCACCTCCCCATGCCATAGCATCATCATGGTTGCCATCATGTGTCTGCTTGTCATTTATTCCAAGTAAACACCATGGAAAACACAAATCTTTATACCCACATATTATTAATCTCGGAAAAAATGTATACTTTTGCACCTGATTAATAAAAATATCAATTTGTCATGATTAAAATCACATTTCCCGACGGCTCTGTAAGAGAATATGCAGAGGGCGTCACCGGTTTTCAAATCGCCGAGAGCATCTCGCCGGCTCTCGCCCGCAACGTTGTATCTTGCGGAGTAAATGGCGAGACAGTGGAACTCAACCGTCCAATCAACGAAGATGCAACAATAGCACTCTACAAGTTCGACGACGACGAAGGAAAGCACACCTTCTGGCATACCTCAGCCCACCTGCTCGCAGAGGCATTGCAGGAACTCTATCCCGGCATACAGTTTGGCTTCGGTCCTGCCGTGGAAAACGGGTTCTTCTACGATGTGATGCCAGCCAATGGCGTGGCAATAAGCGAAAACGACTTCCCGAAAATCGAGGCGAAGATGATGGAGCTCGCCAAGAAAAACGAGCCCGTGGTGAGAAAGGAGATATCCAAGGCCGATGCCATGAAAGCCTTTGCCGCCGCCGGACAGACATATAAGTGCGAACACATAGACCAAGACCTTGAAGACGGTACTATCTCTACCTATACGCAGGGTGCCTTCACCGACCTCTGCCGTGGTCCCCACCTGGTGAGCACCGGACTTATCAAGGCTGTCAAGATAACCAGCGTTGCCGGAGCTTTCTGGCGCGGCGATGCCGAGCGTGAGCAGATGACGCGCATCTATGGTATCTCCTTCCCGAAGAAAAAGATGCTCGACGAATATCTCACCATGCTCGAGGAAGCCAAGAAACGCGACCACCGCAAGATTGGCAAGGAGATGGAGCTCTTCATGTTCTCCGAGAGAGTGGGCAAGGGACTGCCCATCTGGCTGCCCAAAGGCACCGAGCTGCGTCTGCGCCTGCAGGACATGCTCCGCAAGATACAGAAGAACTTCGGCTATCAGGAGGTGATAACACCACATATAGGAGGCAAGAACCTCTATGTAACCTCCGGACACTATGCCCACTACTCCAAGGATGCCTTCCGCCCCATCACCACACCCGAGGAGGGCGAGGAGTATATGCTCAAGCCCATGAACTGCCCCCACCACTGCGAAGTGTTCGCATGGAAGCCACGTTCATATAAAGACCTGCCTCTGCGCATCGCAGAGTTCGGCACCGTCTACCGCTACGAGAAGAGCGGTGAGCTCCACGGACTCACCCGCGTGCGCTCGTTCACCCAGGACGATGCCCACATCTTCTGTCGTCCCGACCAGGTGAAAGGCGAGTTCCTCCGCGTGATGGACATCATCCAGGCTGTGTTCTCAATATTCAAGTTCGACAACGTGGAAGCACAGATCTCACTGCGCGACCCCAACGATAAAGTGAAATACATTGGCTCCGACGAGGTATGGGCAGAGAGCGAGCAAGCCATCATCGACGCATGCAAGGAGAAAGGCCTTGAGGCAAAGGTGGAATATGGCGAAGCCGCCTTCTATGGTCCCAAGCTCGACTTCATGGTCAAGGACGCCATTGGTCGTCGCTGGCAGCTCGGCACCATACAGGTTGACTACAACCTGCCCCAGCGTTTCAAGCTCGAATATACCGCTGAGGACAACTCCAAGCAGACTCCCGTGATGGTTCACCGTGCACCCTTCGGTTCCATGGAACGCTTCACTGCCGTGCTCATAGAGCACACTGCCGGACACTTCCCGCTGTGGCTCACCCCCGATCAGGTAGCCATCCTCCCCATCTCAGAGAAATACAACGACTATGCCAATGAGGTGCAGCACTTCCTCGACGCACAGGGCGTGAGAGCCAACGTTGACGACCGCAACGAGAAGATTGGCAGGAAGATACGCGACAATGAGCTCAAGCGCGTGCCCTACATGGTCATCGTAGGAGAGAAGGAAGCCGCCGAGGGACTCGTGTCCATGCGCAAGCAGGGCGGAGGCGAGCAAGCCACCATGACCAAGGAAGAGTTTGCCGCACGCATCAATGCCGAGGTGGCAGAGATGCTCAAAGCCACCAACCTCAAACCACGCGACTAAGCCATAAACCCTACATAAAACAAAAAACAGCCGTTTCACAGTCGTGGAGCGGCTGTTTTTTTATAAAATAAAAAGCTATTTTGTTTGGCTAATACACTCAAAATCCGTAACTTTGCAGCCGTTTAGCAAAAATTGTACAATTAAAACCAGTTGATGAAGAACGACAAAATGAAGAACCAGTACCGCGTGAATGAGCAAATTCGCGTTAGGGAAGTAAGAGTGGTAAGCGATGAAGGCGCAGAAGTGATGCCTACACGCAAGGCTTTAGACCTTGCCCGCCAGCAGGGGATAGACCTCGTGGAGATCTCTCCCAATGCACAGCCGCCAGTTTGCCGCATCATCGACTACAGCAAGTTCCTCTATCAGCAGAAGAAAAGACAAAAGGAACTCAAGCAAAAGCAGGTCAAGCAAGAGGTGAAGGAGATACGTTTCGGACCTCAGACCGATGAGCACGACTATCAGTTCAAGCTCAAGCACGCCATAGAGTTCCTTGAGGAAGGCAACAAAGTGAGAGCCTATGTGTTCTTCCGAGGTCGCTCCATATTGTTCAAGGAACAAGGCGAGGTGCTTCTCCTGCGTTTTGCCAACGACCTTGAGGAATACGGCAAGGTGGAACAGCTGCCCAAGCTCGAGGGAAAGAAAATGTTCCTCTACATGGCACCCAAGAAAGCCGGCATTCAGAAGAAGAGCCAGCAGAAGCGTGACAACGAGCGCCGTGAGGCTGAAGCACGCGAGGCAGCCAAGGCACAACAGGAAGAGCAGGCAGCCAAGAACGGACTCTTTGCCAATGCCAAGGGAGGCGACGACATCCTGAAGAAACTTCAGGAAACCGACTGACCCCATAACCCCATGGCTTCAGAATAAAGCGAAAACAAGGTGCGTAACGCCCGGTATATGCGTTGCCACCATAATTAATAACAATTTAAACAAAAGAAAAAATGCCAAAAATGAAGACAAACTCCGGTGCAAAGAAGCGCTTCCGCTTCACCGGAACAGGTAAGATCAAGAGAGCACACGCTTACCACAGTCACATTCTGACTAAGAAAACAAAGAAGCAGAAGAGAAACCTCGTTCACGACAC
>CAMVSV010000031.1 GCA_947170265.1 uncultured Prevotella sp. | reverse complement strand
CATCTGACGGAAAGCGAGGCGACCGATACGGCCGAAACCGTTAATTGCAACTTTTGTCATTTTACTTTTAATTTAAAGGGTTTATAAATGTCATTGCTTTACATCATATTCATCATTGTTCCCGCCGTCAAAATAACGAAAAAGGACACAAATGGGTATTTTTTTTATTTACCGAGCGCAAAGTTACGAATATTTTTTTAAATTTGCATCAGAATTGTTTCTTAAATAATATAAAAACCACGCTGAGAGAACATATTGCAACAACAACTTGCTTATATTGTAACTTTCAGTTTGCAAATAGGAGACAAACATTTGTTTACTTGCTCTGTGAGCGATACTTTTTGTGTAACTAAATTCAATAAACTTAAAAAATAGAAATATTATGGGATTTATTAAAGAATTCAAGGAATTTGCCGTTCAAGGCAATGTTATGGACATGGCTGTTGGTGTAATCATCGGTAGTGCATTTGGAAAAATCGTAAGCTCTCTTGTTGACGACATCATTATGCCACTCGTTGGTATCCTGACTGGAGGAGTAGACTTTAAGGAAGGTCTTATTGTAGAACTGGGAAATGCCAAGTTAAATTATGGACTATTTATTCAGAATATCATAGATTTCCTCATCATTGCATTCTGTATATTCTGCGTGGTGAAGGCAATTAATAAACTAAAGAAAAAGAAGGAAGAGCCAAAACCTGAAGCTCCCGCTGCTCCAACTACAGAAGAGTTACTTGCCGACATCAAGGAAATTCTCAAGAATAAACAATAGCTTTTGTAAACATAAACATAAAGGAAGAGTCCTGCCACTATTACGGCAGGACTCTTCCTTATTTATTATTCAACCAATTGTACTATACCTTCAAAGGATTCCATCCCTGCGCTTTCAGTTCAAATTCATTACCATCGCGACTGATGAGTGCACATCCCAACTCCTTTTTCGTCACATGACCAATAAGATGTATATCCTCCATTGCTTCAATCTTCTCATGGTCACCAATTGGAACTGTGAACAAAAGTTCATAGTCCTCTCCACCATTGAGAGCAGCTGTAGTAACATTCATATTGAACTCTTCGCACGCTACTGCTGTCTGGTAGTCTATCGGAATGTTTTTCTCATAAATCCTACACCCACACTGGCTTTGCTTACAGATATGAAGCAACTCACTGCTTAATCCATCGCTGATATCCATCATCGAAGTCGGATGGATGTTAGCCTCATGAAGCTTTCTTATGATATCTCCTCGAGCCTCAGGCTTAAGTTGTCGGTCTATGATATATTCTTTTCCCGAGAAGTCAGGTTGGAAGTCAACATTCTGACCTTTTCCCTTTTCTTTAGCTTCCTTCAACATTTGGTAATATACCATCTTCTCGCGCTCAAGAATCTGAAGACCCATGTATGCAGCACCGAGGTCACCCGATACACAAATCAAATCGGTTTCTTTTGCACCACTACGATAGACAATATCTTCTTTTCTTGCCTCACCAATGCACGTTATACTTATGGCCAATCCCGTGAATGAAGATGTTGTATCTCCTCCCACTATGTCGATATTCCATTTGTCACATGCCTCTCGCAACCCTGAATAGAACTCATCCAAGTCTTCTACAACGAAACGTTTGCCGAGGGCTATGCTTACAACCATTTGTCGTGGATAACCGTTCATTGCGAATATATCACTGATATTGACCATTGCAGCCTTATATCCAAGATTTCGCATGGTTATATAAGTAAGGTCAAAATGAACGCCCTCCATTAGCATGTCTGAGGTTACAAGAATTTCGTTCTGCGGATATGAAAGAACGGCACAATCATCACCTACCCCACGCTTGGTAGAAGCATTCTTGCATTTGATGTCATTAGTTAATCTGTCAATGAGTCCGAACTCGCCTAATGTTTTTATTTCTGTCATCTCTATTTCAATGTATGAATAAATTAGAAAGCATCACGACCTACGAATCATCTCCCTCATTATCTCTGTCATTAATGGCTGGGCAGCATTGGCAGCGACTTGTACCTCTTCATGACTCACAGCTACGGGCACGTCAAAGCCACCAAGGTCGGTGATAATGCTTATGCCGAAGGTCTTTATGCCACAATGGTGAGCTACTATAACCTCCGGAACGGTGCTCATACCAACGGCATCACCTCCAAGCATACGATACATTCTATATTCTGCCGGTGTTTCAAAAGTTGGTCCTTGTACTCCTACATACACACCATGCTGAATTTTTATATTCTTCTCCGAAGCTATGTAATCGGCAAGAGATATGAGATTATTGTCATAGGTTTCATGCATGTCAGGAAAGCGAGGTCCTGTTGGGAAATTCTTACCACGAAGGGGATGTTCCGGCTGCAAGTTTATATGGTCTGTGATTATCATCAGATCCCCAATACTAAATTCTGGATTCATTCCCCCAGCCGCATTGCTAACAAACAACGTCTCAATCCCGAGCTCATACATGACCCTAATGGGAAAAGTCACCTCTTTCATTGAATATCCCTCATAATAGTGAAAACGTCCCTGCATGGCAAGAATATCCTTTCCTCCGAGTTTTCCCATTATCAACTTACCGGAATGGCCTTCTACCGTCGACACTGGGAAATTTGGAATTTCACTATACGGGAATTCGTATGTATCAATGATTTCTGAAGCTAATTGTCCGAGGCCTGTTCCCAGTATTATTGCTGTTTTGGGGTTTGTGCTCATCCTTTCCTTTAACCAGGATGCTGTTTCTTGAATTTTTGCGTACATAGCTTAAGATTTTTTCGTTAAACGTTTCTTCCTGATCAAGCATGAACTTAATTCTTATAGGAAGTATGTAAAGGTTTTCTTTAACTTCTTCTGAAAGTCCTTCTGTTGCTTGCAACCGTGTTGCATCTTTCTCCGTCGTGACAATAATCTTAGGTGCCTGTAGATTACAAAACGCCTCGTTAATCTTTCTGACATCCACCTTGCTGTACCTGTGGTGATCAGGGTAAGCCATTGAGTTTATTGTCTTGCACTTCGGCTTCAAGTCAACTTCCATTTGTTTTGGCGATGCAATGCCGGTGAGAAGCAATATGTTTTTGTCAGCAAGAGCGTCTAACTGTAATACATTATCACCAAACAGTTGCCTGAGATTACAATACTCAAGGGTTGTGAAGAACAAGTCTTGGTAAGGATACAGGTTCATTGCCTTGGTAAGCACACGGTAGTCAATGGCTTTTAAATCATTCGGACATTTTGTTATTATCACTACATCTGCTCTTGACTTTTCTTCTTTCTTTTCACGTAGTCTGCCAGCTGGCAACAATTTGTCATAGATAATCAAACGGTGATAGTCAATCAACAGAATATTAACTCCAGGTTTTACATATCTGTGTTGGAAGGCATCATCGAGAAGTATAACATCAGTATCTTTTGTTGTCTCGTTCTGTGTCAACATCTCTATACCTCTACACCTGTCCCTATCAACAGCTACATAAACGTTTTCAAATTTCTGTTTCATCTGGAAGGGTTCGTCACCAATCTGTTCAACCGGTGTCTCATCATCAGCAAGCAGAAAGCCACGACTCTTTCGCTTATATCCTCGGCTCAGCACCGCCACTTTCACTTTGTCCTGGAGAAGCCGTATGAGATACTCAACATGTGGGGTCTTGCCCGCTCCTCCTACCGTGATATTGCCTACTGAAATCACAGGAGTATCAAAGCTACGACTTTTCAAGATACCAAGTTCAAAACACTGGTTCCTCAATCCCACTGCCATTCCATATATCCAACTCAATGGTGTCAGCCATTCGTTTATCTTTATGAAGTCGCCTTCCATATCTCTTTATCGTATATATTAGTTGTTTAAACCATAAGAGATTTTACTTTACATGAATAAAATAAGGTATGCGCGCCTGTATCGCACTTTGGTTATTAATAGTTTTTATGAACATTAATGGTGCGTAGTAATCGCCAAGTGCCAACCGCATCTGATCATCCAGATAGCTACCACCCTGGACTTTACTAAGTAGTTGTTCAGTCCAGTCAGCCGGTGCAGGATATGCTTCGCTGTGATATTCCTTAAGCTTTGCAAGTGTGGCAGCTTTACTTATGGCATCATCAAGATTGCCAAGTTGATCTACAAGCTTTATCTTCAGAGCATCTTGTCCAAGCCACACATGACCTTGAGCCACAGCTTCAACTTGTTCCACAGTAAGCGGTCTACCGCTTGCCACACGATTACGGAACAGCTTATATCCTCTCTCTATATATGCTTCAAGATATTTCATTTCTTCATCTGTGAAAGGACGTGCCTGCGTTCCAAAGGCACTATGTTTGTTTGTTTTCACTTCATCAAACTTGATGCCAAGCTTCTCTGTAAGCAATCCACTCATGTCAGGAAACATTCCAAAAATACCAATGCTGCCAGTCAGTGTTGTTGGCTCAGCTACAATCCAGTCGGCAGGGGCACTTATATAGTATCCACCTGAGGCCGCCATTCCTCCCATAGACACGACAACTGGTTTCTTGGCTTTCAACTCCATCATCTGGTGCCATATCTGTTCGGAGGCATATGCGCTACCTCCACCGGAATTCACTCTCAACACCACAGCTTTTACATCGTCATCATTCATCAGTTTTTCAAGGTCTTTACAAACCTTCTGTGCATCAATGACGTTCTCTTTATTCAGCAAATTTCCAACAGCACCATCCACGATGTCGCCACAGGCATAATACACAGCCACTTGATCGCCACGTTTCTTCTTTCCTTTCACATTGTTCATATCGGCAATAGTCAATTGGCTTATATCCTCATCAGAATCTATTTTAAGCATTTTCTTAACTTCCGCTTTTACTTGGTCGGTATAGATCAATGCGTCAACCATGTGCTCTCTGAGCAAATCTTCTGGAGTAGCAAAGGTTATCAGACTATCAGCAAGTATATTGAGTCTATCGACAGAAATCTTGCGACTCGCTGCCACATCACGAGTAACGTTTTGCCATATACCATCAATATAGGCCTGGGTCTGTTCGCGGTCAGCGTCGCTCATCTTCTCTCCCGAGAACATTTCCACAGCGCTTTTGTATGACCCGACCTTTGCAACTTGCATCTTCACACCAAACTTCTCGAGAAGCCCTTTGATATACTGTTTTTCTGCAGCCAAACCATGCCAGTCAACCTGCCCCTGAGGATTAAGCCAAACCTTGTTGGCAACTGAAGCAAGATAGTATGTGGGCTGAGTATACATATCACCATATGCCACAATCCACTTCCCACTTTTACGAAAATCAGCCAGCTCTCGTCTCAACTCCTGCAAAGAAGCATAAGAATCTGGAGCAAAAGCACCTGCTTCAATGTAAATACCCTTTATTTCATCATTGTCCTTAGCTTTCTTAACGGCACTAATCATCTGGTCAAGACCATAGGCATCGGTTGCCTGACCCGTCAATGCACTCAAGAAATCTGAAGTACCACGTTCTTCCATCATACCGGAAAGCTTCATAACCAATACGGAATTATCATCAACACCCTTGGTCTGCTCTCCAGAAGCCACCATTCCAATTATACTCATCACTCCAAACAGCACAATTATGCCTAAAAACAGGAAGATGCCCAATACCGTGGCAAAAACATACTTGACAAACTCTTTCATTATTTTTTTAGTTTACGATAGTGTCACCAACAAATAGATTTTAAAGTGTTTATGTTTTGCAAATTTACGATATTTTTTAATATGTCGCAATAATTAAGCTATTTATATGCTAAAAAACTCATACCAACAAGGCATATAAAGGGCGTTCGCAACGACGAACGCCCTTTATACTATCTGATATAGTTGTATGAATAAATGCTATTGGTGTTGCTCTCTCAACAGGTCGTTTACCGTCTTTACCGGATTAAAGGTTGAAAGCGGCACTTCAACGAACACTGTATTCCAGTCGCTCATGGCACCATTCCACAATCCTGGCAGTTCGAGGGCTTTCAGTTCTTTGCCGTTCTTTGACTTCGATGATATGAAGCCTGTTGATTTGTCTACATACTTTGTCAGGTCAAAAGGTCTCTGCTTGTAGTCTTTAACCGCACATACGAGATCTACAGGATTGAAATGCGTACCCTCCTTAAACATTCTCATGTAGTCGGAATTACTTTTATCTATCTGCGACGATTCAAGTATCTGGGCGCTTATTGTTCCATCAGCGTTATATGTAAGAAAGGGACCGCCCCCAGGCTCACCCACATTCTTTACCATACCACAAACCCTGATTGGTCTGTTGAGTTTGCTTCGAAGGTATATCACGAGGTCTGCATCCTCAAGCTCTTTAATATCTGTGCGGCGGCAGCACAAGTCTCGCTGTACAAATCTGATAATTTCCTCAAGGTCTTGATGACTGTATGAGCCAGTGTCAAGTTGTCTGAGATATCGGTGTGCTTTCTCTTGTAGAGTAACAAGCACACCTGCCAACAGCTGTTTATATTCCACTGTCTCTCCTTTCAGCCTGTCGGGTACCACATTATCTATATTCTTAACGAAAATGACATCAGCATCAATCTCATTAAGATTTTCAATCAGAGCACCATGGCCGCCTGGTCGGAAGAGCATTGTGCCATCATCGTTGCGGAATGGCGAGTTGTCGGGATTGGCAGCAACAGTATCGGTACTCGGCTTTTGTTCCGAGAAATCAACATTATATTTTATTCCATATATTTTGCTGTATTTCTCAACTTTCTCTGCCACTTTCTGTTTAAACAGCTGAAGATGTTCATGAGAAACAGTGAAGTGAACATTTGCCTCGTTATTGCTCGATGCATAGAGCGCAGCTTCCACGAGGTGCTCTTCCATGGGTGTACGGGCACCATCGTCATAGTTGTGGAACAAGAGCAATCCCTTTGGCAACTGACCATAGTTGAGTCCCTTTGCTTCAAGCATATTGGCAACGACAGCCTTGTAATTCCCTTCGGCTATGAGCTGCATTATTTTCTTGCCTTCATTGTCCTTGCATTTTGAGCATAGTTCCTCCTTGAACGCAAATTTCTTTATATTTTCAAAGAATTCTTTTTCAAAATCGGTAGTTGGCACATCATAGGCGGCATTTAGAAATGCAAACATATCTTTGAACATACGACTGGCTGCGCCTGAAGCTGGTACGAACTTCACGATACGGTGGCCAGCTGACTTGTAGTCGTTCCATGCGTCTATAAAAGATTTTCTCTCGCCATCATCGGGTTTCACTATGCCGTGCCCCACAGCGGCGGCAGCTTCGATTTTCAGGAATGGAAATCCTTTCTCGAATGATTCTAATTGTTTATAAAGCATTTCCTCAGAAATGCCTTTCTCCGAAAGTTGTTTAAGGTCTTGTTGTGAAAGCATAGTTGTTTTATTTAATCATGTTATGGTATTTTCGTACAAAAATACTTGATTTTTGTTGAAAAGCGAAAAATATGAACAACTTTTTAATAACTTTGCATAAACAATTTCAAAACACGACAATAGTCAATCACACCCTTCATTATTATCACAACCGACAATGGCCAGCATATTATTCAAAGAAAATGAATTAAAGGTATATTCAGATTTGTATTCATCCATAAAAAAAGAGATGGGCACATCATTCTCTGTCAATGACCAGAAAGAATTGGACAAGGTCATGTCGGAGGCTGTCAACAGCGACAATATCTCACGCGATGCTTTCGACCTGAACCCAATACTTCTCAGTCTTCAGACTGCCCACATTGCCACCGAAGAGATTGGTTTGGGACGCGACGGTGTAATTGCCATACTTATATACAATATGGTGCTCAGCAACATATTCACCATCGAACAGACGAGAGAGGCTTTCGGTGAGAGCGTCGCCACTATTATAAACGGTTTGGTGAGAATACAAGACCTATACAAGAAAAATCCTGTAATAGAGAACGAGAATTTCAGAAACCTGTTGCTGTCGTTTGCAGAAGACATGAGAGTCATACTCATCATGATAGCCGACAGGGTGAATCTCATGCGACAAATACGCGACAGTAAGAATACAGAAGCCAAGCAACAAGTATCTGAAGAAGCATCTTACCTCTATGCTCCGTTGGCACACAAGCTGGGGTTATACAAACTGAAGAGTGAGCTTGAAGACCTTTCACTCAAATATCTAGAGCACGACGCATACTACATGATAAAAGAAAAGCTCAATGCCACAAAGCGTGCACGGGACACATATATCAGCAACTTCATAAAACCTATTGACGAGAAGCTCAAAAAGGCAGGACTTCGGTTCCACATGAAAGGACGCACCAAGAGCATACATTCCATTTGGCAAAAAATGAAGAAGCAGAAATGTGGATTTGAAGGTATTTACGACCTTTTCGCCATAAGGATTATCCTTGAAACACCTAAAGACTACCAGACTCTTTCCGACGAAGCACTACGAAAACTTAAGGAACAGGAAAAGATGCAGTGTTGGCAGGTGTTCAGCATTGTCACCGACATGTATACCCACAATCCTAAACGTCTGCGCGACTGGCTAAGTGTGCCAAAGTCAAACGGATATGAGAGCTTACACGCAACCGTTATGGGACCAGAACAGAAATGGGTAGAAGTTCAGATCCGAACAGAACGAATGGATGAGATTGCCGAACATGGTCTTGCTGCCCACTGGAGATACAAGGGCATTAAGACAAGCGAAGGAGGAGCTGACGAATGGTTGGCAAACATAAGGTCGGCTCTCGAGGCTGGCGATGACCTTCAGGTAATGGACTCCTTCAAGACCTCCCTCAATGAAGATGAAGTTTATGTATTCACACCCAAAGGCGACTTGCTAAGGTTTCCCAAAGGAGCCACGGTGCTCGATTTCGCCTATCACATCCATTCTAAGGTGGGCAGTCAATGTGTTGGTGCACGCGTCAACGGCAGGAATGTAACTTTTAGATACACCATCAAAAGCGGAGACACCATTGAAGTATTGACATCAAGCAACCAGACCCCTAAAAGGGAGTGGCTCAACATTGTGAAAAGTTCACGGGCAAAGTCAAAGATCAGGTTGGCACTCAAAGAGTCACAAGCTAAGGATGGACTGTTTGCAAAAGAGTTGCTTGAACGAAGGTTCAAAAACAAGAAGGTTGAACTTGAAGAGTCTGTGATGATGCACCTCATAAAACGACTCGGGTACAAAGAGGTGAGCGATTTCTATAAACAAATTGCAGACGGGAAATTAGACCCTAACGAAATCATTGAGAAATATATAGAGGTTAGAAACCACGACCAAAACATAAACCCGCAACGTCCGGCACAAAGTGCGCAGACATTTGAGTATTCAAATCCCGACGAACAAATAGCAAGAGCCAACGACGATGTCTTGGTCATAGACAGAAACCTCAAGGGCATTGACTTTACGTTGTCAAAATGCTGCCACCCCATATACGGAGATCCTGTCTTCGGGTTCGTGACAGTAAGTGGAGGAATAAAGATCCATCGTTTGGACTGTCCCAATGCCAACGAGCTACGCAAACGATTCGGATACCGTATAGTCAAAGCAAGATGGAGTGGTAAGGGCTCGTCGCAATATGCCATAACCTTGAGGGTCATCGGCAACGACGACATTGGAATTGTAAGCAACATCACCAACATTATCTCAAAAGACGAGAAACTGGTCATGCGAAGCATTAACATCGACTCTCACGATGGTCTCTTCTCTGGAAATATCGAGGTAATGCTTGACGACACTTCCAAACTCGAGAAACTGATAAAGAGACTACGCACGGTAAAAGGCGTAAAACAGGTAAGCCGCATATAAAAAGAGGAATATCAAATGCCAGTAATAAATATCTGCTCCCTCAATGATGAAAGAGTGAGCATATTCAGCTCGCTGACCGAAGCACAGCTGAGAAATAAACTTGAACCAGAGAAAGGGCTATTCATCGTTGAAAGTCCGAAAGTGATTGATGTAGCACTCAACAGTGGCTACACACCTGTTGCCATGCTATGTGAAGAGAAACACATCCATGGTGATGCTTCAGAAATAATCGACAAATGCGAAAGTATTGCCAAAGAGGATGGTTGTTCTTTTCCTGTATATACCGGCAAGAGGGAGATTTTGAGTAAACTCACGGGCTACACCCTCACCAGAGGAGTGCTTTGCGCGATGCGCAGACAAGAGTCCAAACCAATGGAACAGATTTGCCACAATGCACAACGTCTTGTGGTCATCAACGGAGTAGTAGACACAACGAATATCGGTGCTATATTCCGCGCAGCAGCAGCACTCGGCATTGACGGAATACTTCTAACTCCCAACTCGTGCGACCCTCTAAACAGAAGAGCCGTAAGAGTATCTATGGGCTCTGTGTTCCTTGTTCCTTGGACATGGATGACTGAAGATCTGTCATCACTCCACGATTATGGGTTCAAGACAGCAGCAATGGCACTTACAAAAAACTCCATTCTCCTTGACAACCCCATTCTGAAAAGCATACCCCGACTCGCCGTTGTCATGGGAACAGAAGGCGACGGCTTGCCTCAAAGCGTAATTGCAGATGCAGACTATGTGGTGAGAATACCAATGTCACACAATGTTGATTCGCTCAACGTTGCCTCAGCAGCTGCCGTTGCATTTTGGGAATTGCGCACAAACAAATAGGAATTAAAACAAGGAAATCATTATCTTGGTTAAATAAACCCACATCATACAAGAATTAAAAATAAAGAAATGAAGAGATTTGTCATGACACTATTATCTGCTATTGGCACCATAAGCATGCAGGCTTCTGAACCATTGACAGTAAAAGATATTACCAACGGAACATTTTCTGCCCACTATGCAGCCGACATCAGAGCCATTGGCAATACCGACAGCTATACTCGCATCAGCGATGACGGTAAAAGAATTGAGAAATACTCGTTCCGCACAGGTGAGAAACAATCAGTAATCTTTGATACCGAACAGCATACCATAAACGGTACAGTCATCAGCATTGACGATTATATCCTCTCCCCAGATGCACGCAAAGTGATTATACAAACAAACACACAAAAGATTTACAGGCGGTCTTTCATTGCCGAATACTACATCTGGGACACTCAGACAAACAGTATAACACAACTATCTGAAAATGGTCCACAACAAGAACCCACTTTCTCTCCCAATGGGGAGAAAATTGCATTTGTTAGGGATAATAATATATTCATAACGGACGGAAAAAATGAAAGTAAAATAACCACAGATGGAGAATTCAACAAAGTGATAAACGGTATTCCAGACTGGGTCAACGAAGAAGAATTCGGATTCAGCAATGCCATGGCATGGAGCAACGACAGCCGTATGCTATGCTGGCTGCGCTACGACGAAAGCAATGTCGAGTCGTATACCTTGCAACTCTTCAAAGGCATGAAGCCAGAGCATTACGACTACGCCACCTACCCAGGCGAATATTCATATAAATATCCAAAAGCCGGCGAACGAAACGCCATCGTGACAGCATGGAGCTACGACACATCTACGGCAAAGACACACAAACTAAACATACCTTCAGATACCGACAGCTACATGCCGCGCATAAAGACGATTCCCAACAACAGCAATAACATTCTGGTGTTTACCATGAATCGTCACCAAGATACCCTACGCCTCTACAATGCAAGTCCTCTCACTGGCGCATCAACAATGGTGATGGAAGAAACAGACCAGCGTTATGTTCGAGAAGAAATCATAGAAAACATCTGCATAACACCACACCACATCCTGATACCAAGCGACCGCAATGGACATACACATCTATACCTCTACACTCACCAAGGTCAACTACTCAAACAGATTGACAAAGGAGGTCACGAAGTGGCAGACGTCTATGGTTACGATGAAAAAACCGGTAACACATATTTTCAGGCCGCCTACCCCACCCCAATGAACCGAGCATTGATGAGAGTAGATAGTAAAGGGAAGATTCATCTATTATCAAAGGACACAAATGGCTGGAACAGTGCAGTTTATTCAAATAACTTCAACTATTTCATCAAGACATGGAGCGATAAAGAAACACCCTACCAAGTAACGATATGTGACAACAAAGGCAATGAATTGCGTGCCTTGACTACAAACACAGAGCTAAGGGAAAAACTCTCGGAATACAATCTACCGGAAAAAGAATTTTTCACATTCACCACCTCGGAAGGCATCAAACTCAACGGATGGATACTCAAGCCCTCTGATTTCAATGAAAAAAACAAATACCCGCTTATCATGCACCAATACAGCGGTCCTGGCAGCCAGCAAGTTGTTGACTCGTGGCGCATAGGTAGCATGGGACAAGGTGCACTCTTTGATCAATTGCTCGCTCAACACGGCTTCATCGTGGCATGTGTCGACGGTAGAGGCACAGGAGGCAGAGGCTCAGACTTTGAGAAATGCACATATCTGGAATTGGGAAAGAAAGAATCTGTCGATCAGGTGGAAGCAGCGTTATGGCTCGGCAATATGCCATTCATCGATAAAGAGCGAATAGGCATATGGGGATGGAGCTATGGTGGGTTCAACACTCTCATGGCAATGAGTGAGGGAAGACCGGTATTCAAGGCAGGAGTGGCTATAGCACCTCCCACCGATTGGCGCTTCTATGACACGATATACACCGAACGCTACATGCGCACACCAGCAGAGAACGCTGACGGATACGACACAAACCCCATAAACAGGGCAAAAGAACTCCACGGGGCATTACTCCTTTGCCACGGTTTGGCTGATGACAACGTTCATCCACAAAACACCTTTGAATATACCGAGGCTCTCGTTCAGGCTGACAAGGACTATCGACAATTGCTGTTCACCAACCGCAATCACAGCATATATGGAGGAAACACTCGCAACTATCTGCTTAGACAGGTGCTCAACCACTTCACAATACAACTTTTAAACAAATAGGCAAACCACCTGGAGTCCAAACGCTCAAAAGCTATACACCCATGAAAGGATACGGTTTATCCATCCGAAAGTGAAATGGAACCAACGAAAGGTGCTTACGGGCTTGCCACCGAATTTCAAGATAAAGTCGCGGTAGTGGCTCTTTGAGAAAGGCAAGCCCACATTAAGAAAGTATATATGATTGCGTTTCATGTCAAAGGCGTGTCTTATGGCATGCCAAACAGTAATGAAATCAATATTCAGAAGTGGATAACGTTTCTTCCTGTAGGTTTCAAACCATAGGAAAGCATCATTGAGAGAATAAGCCAAAGCCGTGCCTCCTACTATCCTACCTTTATATTCCGTGACATGAACAATGCCCTTTTCGCTCTTCACCAGCTCATGGAAGAAACGTTCAGCGGGGACATACCTCTGTGGACGAAAACGATAGTATGATTTAAGAAGCTTGTAGAATGCATGAATGTCCTTGCTGTCAAGGGTCTGACGTGTTGATACTCCAGCCTCCCTGCTCTTTCCGAGCACTTGCAGGTCTTTCTCATCCAGTCGCAGCTCGGGCTCTACACTATGAAGCGAGTTATGGATATTCATCCACGCTACCGGAAAATAGCCGTTGGTTCTGAATGCACGATAACCAAACATCTTGCGACTCAAGTTACTGAATTCCACATACAGGCACATGCGCTTGTGAAAAATCTTTGTTATGCCTTCAAGCATCATGGAAAACAGCTCCTCACGGTCAACACCATCGGCATAGACACCCTCACCATAGACACGCCCTTGGGAAAACAGATATGGTGGAAACCACACTCCCCTTCTACGCAGAGTGGCGAGCATATGAGACAAGACCTTTCCTTCGTCAGAGCTTACCACAACCATATACGGCATCATACCAGACACCTTCTCCTGTATTCGGAAAAGTTCTGAGCTGTGGAAGAAATCGCTCTCGTCGAGAAGCGGAAGGTGCTCACTTTTTGTTATAATGTCTACTTTATAGCCCATTCACTCGCAAATATAACAAAAATACCTCAAGATAATCGTCATTTCCCTTTTCCTTAAGTTTAATTAACTAAGAAAATCACACACAACGACTATCAATTTATTATTCTCGCGGTACATTCGTTGTGCATTCGGGGGCATCATGACACCTAAAACCAATAAGCCCCTCAACTATTATTATATGATAACGTTGAGGGGCTTATCGTGTAGGATGAACTTAAAAACCTAACGTTGATTTAAGTTCTTCATAGAAGCTGTCCCAGTCAGCTATGGTGTCAAACAAAATGTTCGGAAGGCTTTCTTTCAAACCCTCCTTGATGGCATTGACAATCTTGAGTTCCGTCATGGCTATATCTTTCTTCTCTTTTAAAGTATAGTCATACTTGCCAAGCTTCTCGTTGATTTTGTTGAAACGCTCTCCCGCCTCTTTCCAGTCTTTCAAGCTGTAGTGCTTGGAATTGGCTTCAATCTCTGTTGAAAACTTTTCAAGCTTACCTATGGCCTGTTGCTTCGTCGAACATGATGACGCTGAAAGCAAAAAGGCAAGAAGGAGAAATGAATAAATAAACTTTTTCATCATCTCATTTACTTTGCGTATGCCACCGAACGCGTCTCGCGTATCACGGTAATCTTCACCTGACCGGGATAGGTCATCTCATTCTGTATCTTCGTTGCTATCTCTCCTGAGAGTTTTGCTGTCTCATTGTCATCCATCTTGTCGGCACCAACAATGACGCGGAGCTCCCTACCTGCCTGAATGGCATAGGTC
Source organism: uncultured Prevotella sp. (assembly GCA_947170265.1). Taxonomy (GTDB): domain Bacteria; phylum Bacteroidota; class Bacteroidia; order Bacteroidales; family Bacteroidaceae; genus Prevotella. The sequence continues at coordinate 10,638 of CAMVSV010000031.1, read as the reverse complement.
TTTGTCACACCAGGATAGCTCATGGCGATGGCCTCAAGGTCGTTAAGACGCTTAATATATGCTTCTACTATCTCGCGGCGTGCTCCCGGACGTGCACCAGAGATGGCATCGCAAACCTGAACAATAGGCGCAAGAAGGGTATTCATCTCCATCTCGTCATGATGAGCACCAATGGCGTTGCATATGTCTGCCTTCTCCTTGTATTTCTCGGCAATCTTCGCTCCATAGATGGCATGAGGCAACTCACTTTCCTCATCAGGCACCTTACCTATGTCGTGAAGCAGACCGGCACGCTTTGCCTTCTTGGGATTTAAGCCCAACTCAGATGCCATCACAGCACAGAGGTTCGCTGTTTCGCGGGCATGTTGCAGCAAGTTCTGGCCATAGGATGAACGGTATTTCATTTTTCCGACAATCCTCACGAGCTCAGGATGGAGTCCGTGAATGCCAAGGTCGATGGCAGTACGCTTACCTGTCTCAATTATTTCATTGTCCAACTGTTTCTTCACCTTTGCCACTACCTCCTCTATTCGTGCCGGATGAATACGACCGTCAGCAACGAGCTGATGGAGCGCAAGTCTACATATCTCCCTACGCACAGGGTCAAAACCTGAGATAACTATTGCCTCCGGTGTGTCATCTACAACAATTTCCACACCACATGCTGCCTCCAGGGCTCTGATGTTGCGTCCCTCACGACCAATGATACGTCCTTTCACCTCGTCGTTGTCAATATGGAACACGCTGACAGAGTTTTCCACAGCCGTCTCTGTTGCCACACGTTGTATGGTCTGGATCACTATTTTCTTGGCTTGCTGGTTGGCATTGAGCTTTGCTTCATCAATTATCTCATTTATATAGCTTGCGGCATCAGTGCGAGCCTCGTCCTTGAGGCTTTCAATAAGCCGTGACTTTGCCTCTTCGGCACTCAAGCCTGACAGTTCCTCAAGCTTTGCCCTCTCCTGACTTTGCATCTTCTCAAGCTCAGCCTGCTTAACTTGCATCAGTTTCTTTTCGTTGTCAATGCGTACCTGCTGTTGCTCAACGTCTTGTTTACGCCTATTGAGGTCTTCTTGTCGTTGATTTAAGGATATTTCGCGCTGCTTCAGACGGTTCTCGCTCTGCTGTATGCGCTGATTGCGCTGCTGCACCTCTTTCTCCAGCTCACTCTTCTTGTTGAGGAATTTCTCTTTCACCTCAAGAAGCTTTTTTTCTTTGAGCACTTCAGCGTCTTTTGTTATTTTCTCGGCATCACGCTCTGCTGCCTCCAACACTTGATTATATTTCCCTTTTGCCACATAGCGAAACAGGGAATAGCCTGCGGCACAACCCACTATAAGGCTCACCACAACTAAGATTGCTATTGCTACCATTTATTTATTGTTTGATGATTGTTTATATTCTCGTTCACTTTAATGCATCTTCTATTTCTGAAGTGAGCTTTCCGAGAATACTGCTGAAAGGAGCCGTGTCGTTTCGGTCACGTTCCATCTCATAGCGTAGACCAATGTCAATGAGAGCCATATATAGCACCTCCTTGTCGCTTTTCTTTCCTCTGTAGAGGTTAGCATAGGTGTTTATGGTTTCATTAATTGTCTTTGATGCATTACGATAATACCCTTCATCCTCGCGAGGAATATTCACGGAGATGTCGGTATCATAGATATGCAACTTTATATGGAGTTTGTCATCAGCCATATCGTTCTCTACTTCTCACCTAAGAGTGTTATACATTTGTTTACATCCCTTATCAGCTTAGCCATCCGCTTCTGTGCCGACTCCATATCACCGTCGGTGATGGTAAGCATCTTGGCCATCTTCAAAGAGTTATAGTCAGACTGCGCCTGAGAGAGCTGTTGCTGCAGCCGTTTAATCTCTGCATCGCGCGCATCCACCATGGCATAGAGGTCATTGTTCTCTTTTTTCACTTCCTTGTAATTCAGAATCATCTGCCTCACGCGAGTGGTAAACGTATTTAATGTTTTCTCGTTCGCAGTCATATACTTATGTCTTTTGCCTACAAAATTAGTTGAATAAATTCAAACGACCAAATATCGCGATTGATTTTTTCCGTTACTTGGAATTTTCTTCAGTTTTCCGTGGTTCTTTCTTTGCAAGCATCACTACCTGATAAACAAAATCGGTCACCCAACGCTGGGAGAACCCGAGCTTGTTGTTGTATTGTCTAACTGCCATGACAGCCTTAATCACGCCAGCATCACTATAGGTATTTTTGTGGAAAATATCGTCAACTGTCTTTTCTGTCATTGTATAGATGGCTTTTTTAAAGAAACCTGGCACACGAAGCTTGAACTTCATCAGATTACCTAAAAGCATCATCAGATCTTGGGAGAATCCCTGGAACTGGTACAGATAGGTCTGCATATCCTGCAGCTTCCTACAGTTTTTCTTTATACTTGCATCGATTTCTGCGAAGAAGTTGTCATTGGTGTTGTATATTTCTTTCATCATCTTCTTGCAGCGTGTTTTCTCTCCTACCCCAAGCTTGTTGTTAACCGTTGGCACATGAAGTGTAGTCTTGAAAGTCCTAAGGTCTGGCAGTGCAGATAAATTATTGATACCCAACCGTTCTGCCAACGATGCCTGAAAATATACTCTAACAAGCGTCATGTAGTCTTCCATGCCGCCTGCTTTCTTTTCTTCTGCATTCTTTTTTCCAAAAAGATTTAAAAAAAATCCCATTCTTGATTTATGATTTTATGTTTATTACTATTATTCACACCCAATAAGGGCATACAAAGTTAACAATTTTAGTTAAAACACAAAAGGAAAAGTTATCTAAAAACACAAAAATAGTCAGTGGCATAGACATTACTTCAGTTTTTTTATTAACTTTGCACCATTATAATTAAAGTGCATTCTAAGGAACTGATGAAGAATCACAATGGAAATACGGCAATACGCTGGATGGTGGTGTTGGGTGATTTCATATTGCTCAACGCTGTCATATTGTTATTCATCAAGTTCTTTCCCAATCTCATACCACCCGTACTGGATGTCAAGTCTCGCACATTCATATTCATCTGCAATGTGGCGATGGCTATAGCGCAGTATTATTTCCATTCAGACATTGACAGCAGGCACATGCACCTTGGAAGCTTCTTTTCCAAAGTGCTCAAGCTTGTGGTATGTCAGACAATCTTTGCTTTCGTATTCATAAGGTTTCTCTACAATAATGGCGGAATGTTTAAGTTCATGTTCTATTATGCGCCTACATTATTCGTCATACTATTTGCAGCAAGGATTGTAGAAAGGTATATAATAAATTTATATCGCAAGAGAGGTGGCAACACCCGTAAGGTGGTGTTCATCGGCAGCGACCCAGCCAACATCCTGGTATATGAAGAGATGATGTCTGAGGCATCAGCAGGATATAGGGTGAAGGGCTACTATGGTGATGTACCCTACGCTGAGAGCCCAGAGGGAATGACCCGACTTGGCAACATGGCAGATTGGTTTGCATACATGAAGAACACCCCAAACGATGAAATTGATATTGATGAAGTGTTTTGCAGCATGAGCCACGACCTTTCTGAGGAAATAATGGGCATCATGCGTTTCTGCGACCAGCACATAATACGTTTTTACTATGTGCCCCGCATGCTTGGCAATTACCGCCTCAACCTAAAAGCCGAGCGTTTTGGCAACATGGATTTATACACCAATCACACCGAACCCCTATCCGATCCCATAAATCGTATCATGAAACGAACATTCGATATTGTTTTTTCCTTCATCGCATGTGTTTTCATGATACCCATTATCCCAATTATTGCATTGACTACAAAAAGGCAGAGTCCCGGACCGATATTCTTCAAACAGCATAGAACAGGATTGAATGGTAAGACCTTCAACTGCTATAAATTCCGGTCAATGCATGTAAATGAGCGTGCCGACACACTCCAAGCCACCATCAACGACCCGAGGAAATTTCCATTTGGTGATTTCATGCGCAAATATAACATTGACGAACTGCCTCAGTTCTTCAATGTGTTGATTGGCAACATGAGCGTGGTGGGACCACGTCCCCACATGCTTCACCATACCAGCGTATATTCAGAGATAATAGAGAAATACATGGTTCGCCATTTCTACAAACCTGGTATCACGGGCTGGGCTCAGGTAACTGGCTACAGAGGCGAGACCAAGGAACTGTGGCAGATGGAGGAACGCATAAAACGCGACATCTGGTACATAGAGAACTGGACATTGGGGCTGGATATCAGAATAATATTCCTCACCATTGTCAACATGTTAAGGAAAGACAGTAAAGCATATTGAAACGACATCAGTAAAACAAGAACATAACCATAATCAAAAGACATGAAAGGAATCGTATTAGCCGGAGGGTCGGGCACCAGACTCTACCCAATCACAAAAGGAATTAGCAAGCAGCTGATTCCCATATTCGACAAACCAATGATTTATTATCCCATATCGGTTTTGATGTTGGCTGGTATTCGTGACATTCTCATCATTTCTACGCCCTACGACCTACCCGGCTTCAAACGACTCTTAGGCGACGGCAAGGACTGGGGGGTTAACTTCTCCTATGCCGAGCAACCATCACCCGATGGTCTTGCACAGGCGTTCATCATTGGCGAAGAGTTTATCGGCAACGACAGCGTGTGCCTTGTTTTGGGCGACAACATCTTCTATGGTGCAGGGTTCACCGGAATGTTGCGTGAGAGCGTAGCCTCTGCCGAGCGTGAGAACAAAGCCACTGTCTTCGGATATTTCGTCAACGACCCAGAGAGATATGGTGTGGCGGAGTTTGACGAACAAGGCAACTGTTTGAGCATTGAGGAAAAACCTCAACACCCCAAGAGCAACTATGCCGTTGTAGGACTTTATTTCTATCCGAACAGTGTGGTAGAGATTGCCAAGAACATCAAGCCCAGTGCCCGTGGAGAACTGGAGATTACCACTGTAAATCAGGAATATCTCGCGAAGAAACAGCTGAAGGTTCAGACGCTGCAACGTGGTTTTGCATGGTTAGACACCGGCACCCACGACAGCCTTTCTGAAGCCAGCACCTTCATTGAGGTGATTGAAAAACGACAGGGCCTCAAGATTGCATGCCTTGAGGAAATTGCTTACAAGCGAGGTTGGATTACAGCCGAACAACTTAAGACCATTGCCCAGCCAATGGCAAAGAATGATTATGGAAAATACCTGCTCCAGAAAGCAGAGCGTGAACTTGCAAAGACTCGGAAATAAAACAAAAAACTAAATATAATTATGGAAGAAAACAAAAAATTAGAATTGGACAACGCATCCATAGAAGACGAGAAGTCATCATTTGACTTTCAAGCCATCTACAAGGCGATTATCCTGAACTGGCCTTGGTTCGTCCTGTCCCTGATAATCTGCTTGGGGGCAGCTTCTCTCTATCTGCGCTACACGACACCCACCTACAGCGCATATTCAAAGTTCCTCATCAAGGATGAAGAAAACAACAGACGTGGAGGCAGGTCATTGCAAAACATGACCGACCTCGGTATCATCTCAAACTCTGCAGGTATAGACAACGAGATGGAGATACTCAAGTCTCACTCCATAGCAACACAGACGGTGAGAGACCTGAAGCTCTATGCAGACTATTCTACCAAAGGACGTATAAAGAAGCTTTTGTATTATAAAGATCAGCCGGTGAACGTAGATGTTGACGCTGCTCACCTTGAGAAGCTCAATGCACCAATAACACTCTCCATTACCAAGGAAGGACAGACATACGAAGTGGAGGGAACATACTATGTGCCAACCGATGTAAATGGCAACGAAGGACCCTTCACCATCAACAAGAAGTTTGCCACACTGCCAGCCACCATTTCCACACGCGCCGGTATCATCACCCTGTCGGCAAATAACACACGGGTCCTGGCAAACGGACAGACTGAGTATGTTACCATACAGTCACCAAAGAATGCAGCCTACAAATATATGGCAGGATTGTCAATAGCACCGACATCAAAGTCTACTACGATAGCCCAGCTGCAGTTCATTGACCCCATCCCCTTGCGTGCCATTGACTACCTCAAACAACTCGTGGTGGTTTATAACCGTCAAGCCAATGAAGACAAGAACATCATAGCCCTGCGCACAGAGAAGTTCATCAACAGCCGTCTGGAGAAAATAAACAACGAACTTGGTGCAACCGAAGGCGAACTCCAGAACTTCAAACAGCAGAACGACATGGTTGAGCTCAAGCTCAATGCCACTCAGAGCATGGGCAACCAGAACAGGTATGAGCAGGAGCTATCGGAGATGGACACACAGATAGCACTTCTCAACAGCATCGCCGACTTCATGAATGAGTCAGGCTCAACCTATCAGGTACTGCCCACCAACGTTGGTCTTACCGACCAATCGAGCACACAGCTCATCGTCAAATACAACGAACTGGTGCTTGAGCGCAACAGACTGCTGCGCAGCGCATCGGAAAACTCACCTGTTGTTGAACCGATAACCGATCAGATTATAGACCTCAACCGCAACATTCGCAGAGCCATCAGCCAGGCACGTCGCGGACTGGAGATCAAGCGCAACGGCATAATGTCGCAGTACAACAAATACAACGCCGAGATTGCACAGACCCCGCAACAGGAACGCATGCTCACACAGATTGGCAGACAGCAGGAGGTAAAATCGGGACTCTACCTGATGCTCCTTCAGAAACGCGAGGAGAACTCTATTTCTCTTGCTGCCACCGCCGACAAAGGAAAGCTCATTGACGAACCGCAGTATTCTGGCAAGGTAAGTCCCAAGTCGTCGATAGTGATGCTCATTGGACTGCTCGTCGGTCTTGCAATACCTACGATACTCATCTTCCTCGCTCGTTTCTTCCGTTACAGGATTGAAGGTCATGAAGACGTGGCATCGCTCACCAAGCTGCCCATCCTCGCCGATGTAGCTGTGGCAAGCGAGACCGCAAAAACGAAGGCAGACATCGTTGTGCATGAGAACCAGAACAACCAGATGGAAGAGATTTTCCGATCCATGCGTACTAACCTTCAGTTCATGCTCAAAGACAACCAAAAGGTAATAATGTTCACCTCCAGCACCTCAGGTGAGGGTAAGACCTTCAACTGTGCCAACCTTGCCGTGAGCTTCGCACTGCTTGGCAAGAAGGTGATTATTGTTGGTCTTGACATCAGAAAGCCACGTCTGGCTGAGCTCTTTGAAATCAACGACCATCACCATGGCATCACGCCACTGCTCACCCACGAAGCACCGACCAGCGAGCTGATAGAGTCACAGATACTACCATCGGGCATCAACAACAACCTTGACCTGCTCATGGCAGGACCTATTCCTCCAAACCCTGCCGAGCTCATGGCACGCCCAAGCCTGGATATAATCTTCAAATATCTCAGAGAGGCCTACGACTATGTCCTCGTCGATACCGCTCCTGTAGGTCTTGTTACCGACACTCTGCAGATTGGTCGTGTTTGTGATGTAACCATTTACATGTGTAGAGCTGACTATACACCAAAGGCAAGCTTCGATATGATCAACAGCCTTGCCAACGAGAACAAGCTCCCCAATATGTCTGTGGTAATCAACGGCATCGACATGTCGAAGAAGAAGTATGGCTACTACTATGGCTACGGTCGCTATGGCAAGTATGGTCGATACGGTCGCTACGGAAAATACACCAGCCGCTCCTATGGCAACTACGGTTCCTACGGCGACTATGCCAACAGCCACTATGGCAAGAAGAACGACACCTCGGTGAAGAGATAACTAAACAAATATGCCAGCATAGGATCTTTCCTCATGCTGGCATATTATATATATAATAAGGTATAAACAAAGAATATGGTTATAGCAGTTGACTTCGACGGCACTATTGTTGAGCATAAATATCCAAAGATTGGCGAGGAGCTTCCATTTGCCACGGAAACACTGAAGATGCTCATTCGTGATCAGCATAAGCTGATACTCTGGTCAGTGCGTGAAGGTGAGCTCCTTGAAGAGGCTGTGGAATGGTGTCGCAAGCGCGGTGTAGAGTTCTATGCCGTGAACCGCGACTATCCGGAAGAGAATGGCGAGAAGAGCAACAGCTCCTTCTCACGCAAGCTCAAGGCTGACATATGGATTGACGACCGAAACATTGGTGGGTTGCCCGACTGGGGAGAGATCTATCACATGATAAAATCCGGAAATCCATTCTCGCGCTACAGCAATTCCAATCACCACTATCAGGACAATAATGTCAAACAACACAAGAAGAAATGGTGGCAGTTTTAAATTTGCAAACTCAATAATTATAAAAAACGCTTGAAGAAGCATCTGCATCTTCAAGCGTTTTTTATTCGGCTAATTGTAATCTGGCTTCTCACTCTCATTCAGCCATCGTCATGCTTTTCCACTAATTACTCTTTTTGTCTAACAAGGAGTATTTGGAATTATTTGAAATGAACTCCGGAACAATCTCTTTCATCTTTTTCACGGTAGCCATATCATCAAAGTTTTCAGCTATATCAAACAACTCCTCAACCTCTCGCGAAATCGTATCAAAATCATACTCCCGCACCTTAGCAATGCGTATCTTCTCATGGAAGCTGGGCATGGTGTTTTCTGTGTTTGAGAGTACCTCCTCATATAACTTCTCTCCAGCCCTCAACCCAGTATACTCGATTTTCACATTCTTTGCTCCGCTGAGCAGTATCATTCGCTTTGCCAAATCAGCAATCTTCACGGGTTTTCCCATGTCAAAGACGAAAATCTCGCCTCCCCTGCCGTGGGTACCGGCTTCAAGCACAAGCTTACACGCTTCGGGTATGAGCATGAAGAAACGGATAATGTTGGGGTCGGTAACTGTAACGGGACCGCCGGCTTTGATCTGTTTCTCAAACAATGGTATCACAGAACCGTTGCTGCCCAGCACATTTCCGAAACGAGTAGTGACAAACTGCGTGTCAACGTTTTTGTTGAGCGACTGCACATAAATCTCACATATTCGCTTTGAGCAGCCCATCACGTTGGTGGGGTTAACAGCCTTATCGGTAGAGATCATCACGAATTTCTTCACTCCATACTTTGCACTCAGGTCGGCAATGACTTTCGTACCATACACATTGTTGTGTATGCTCTCCGAAGGATTGTTTTCCATCATGGGCACATGCTTATATGCAGCAGCATGAAACACATAGTCTGGCTTCGTAGCCTGGAAAATCTTTTCCATCTTGTGCTTGTTGGTTATCGAAGCTACTATTGTCTCACATTTAATGTTCTTCCACTGCTTGTTCATCATCAAACGAATGTCATGCTGGGGTGTCTCAGCCTGATCTATGAGTATAAGGTCAGAAGGCTCATATACAGCAATCTGCCGCACCATCTCGCTGCCGATGCTTCCGGCACTACCGGTGATGAGTATCTTTTTTCCACGAAGCAGTGAACCGATAGCATTCATGTCAACCTCAATCTGGTCACGGGGAAGCAGGTCCTCCACGCTAACCTCCTTCAGCGAGCTAACAATGTCATCTACACTACCGTCAGCTTCCGACGATGTCCTGTCTTCCCACACCTTAGGCGACATCATATAGATTTTTATACCGAGTGATATCAGCAAGTCTTGAAGCTCCTTTTCCTGACGGAAACGGTCGTTCTGCAATGGTGATACCATAACAGCCTTTATATCAAGCTCCTTGAGCTTCTCTTCAAGTTTATCGTTAACCTCATAAACCATTAGTCCCAACAAACTGCGTCCCTCATAGGATGCCGGTTCATGTGATATGAAGCCTTTTAGCAGGAAGCGTGAGGGTTTTTGGTTACGAAGATTCTTTGCCAAGCCAATGCCACCATCTTTCACACCATAGATAAGCGTCTTCACCCCTGTATCCGACTGAAAGGATATCTCATAGAGTACCTTCACCATCACCCTCATAGCCCACATCAGCACAGTGGCTACTATATACATAGCTATTATCTGCCTTCCCTGCAATGGCACGAAATGCAGTCTTTGATACTCCGGGTTGACGAAATAGTGAGCCACAAGGGCAAAGAAGCATGAGAATGCCATGGCATAACCCACTTTCTGAAGATCTACGAATGAAGAGTATCTCAGAATTCCAGAATATGTCTTAAAGATGCGGAAACCTATTAGGTTAAAAAGTAGATAGAGGGAAATGGTCTTGGTGAGCAAAGGGAGGTTTGCGAGTGTCACTGCCCCATGATAATAAAGCCAAAACACGAAGATACCTGAAAAATAGCAAATCAGCAGATCTGCAATGAGTATGCACCAATATGGCAGTGCATTCTTGGTAAAATACCAATCAAGAAATTTATTCAATATTCCCATACAACTCGTTTCTTTCGGCAAAGGTACGAATAAGCGAGCGAAAAGCAAAGGGAAAACTCGTTTTTCCTTTCTTTTCCAAGCGAAAGTACCTTCTCTAAAGGTACGAATAAGCGAGCGAAAGTTTCTTATATTAAGAAGTTGTGGTCGAGCAGAATTTGCAATCATGAGCGGTAGAAAGATTTCCCTTGAATATAAGGATTAGCAATCATAGATAATCTTGCCAATATTGAAGTGGCTTCATGGCGTTTGTCACCCAGCTTCCTATGATTTTCTGCAAACAAATTTAGTTAATTTTCTTTAATGTTGTTGTT